>NZ_JBFAAR010000001.1:686622-988899 GCF_040639855.1 Actinoplanes sp. NPDC023714 | reverse complement strand
GGGCCACCACCCACATCGGCGGCAAAGCGTCCAAGATCGCGGACGACCGGCAAAACGTCGCCACACCACACGCACCGAGCCGATCTTGAACGGGCCACCACCTACATCGGCGGCGAAGCGTCCAAGATCGCGGACGACCGGCAAAACGTCGCCACACCACACGCACCGAGCCGATCTTGGACGGGCCACCACCTACATCGGCGGCGAAGCGTCCAAGATCACGGACGACTGACGCTTCGTCGCGCGGGTTGGGCCGATCTTGGACTGGCGGCCACCGGGATCGGTGGTTGGGCGTTCAAGATTGGGGAGGAGTGGCGTGCGTGGTGGCGGTACTGACGATTATGTCGCGGGTACGGGATCCGCTAGGCGACCGGGAACGCGGCTCGGGGCAGGAAGGTCAGCTGGGCCTTCTTGTTCGGCAGCGTGATCTGCGGGCCCAACTCGAAGCCCTCGCGCTGCAGGCGGGCGATCATCCGCTCGTTGCGGACGTCGGGTTCGGCGATGATGCGCCGGTGGGCCGGGTCGGCGAAGAGGTGGCGCAGCAGGGCCGGGAAGACGGCGCTGGTCACGTGCGGGAGGACGCGGTCGCCGGCGTCGAGCAGCAGGTGCAGGCCGAAGTCGCCGGGCTGGACGTCGTAGCAGTCGCTCACCGGGTCGTTCTCCGGCTCGTACGTCTGGAAGATCCCGATCGGGGCGTCGTCCAGCAGGAGCAGGTACGCGTGGTGGCTGTCCAGGCCGTCGACGAAGGCGTAGATCTCCTCGACCTGTTCGACGGTGTGGCCGAGCATGCCCCAGTACCGATTGCGCTCCTTCGTCACCCAGCCGTGCACGAGCGTGGCGTGCGCCGACGGGTTGAGCGGGATCATGATGAGCTCGCCCAGGCCGGGCAGCTTCTCGGAAAAGACGATCACGATGCCTCCGGAGCGACGGAAGGGAGCGACGGAAGGGACGGGAGCGACGGAAGGGACGGGAGCGAGAGGTGCAGGAGTCAAGCGATCCCAATCGGTCACGAGCGGGACCAGCGAGCCGGACGACCAGAGCGGCAGCTGATCGAGGAAGTGCGGCGACGACGGGTCGTCGACCGCGCCGAACGGCACCACCCAGCGGCTCTTCTGCCGGTCCGCGACGTCCCAGATGTAGCGGGCCACCGGGCCCCGCACGCACAGGTCGCTGACGCCGGTGACGCTCGACGTGTTCAGCACGCAGTCCCGCGAGCCGGACAGCTCCACTGCCGGGATCGCCGCGTCGAGGCCGGGCAGCCGGATCGGGAGGAGCAGGTGCCGCGAGCCCCACGACCCCGATTCGATGGCGCCCGGATCAGCCAGATCAAAAGGATCAAGACCAAGACCTTCGAGTACGCCGTCGAGGGCGTGCCCGATCCGGCCGCGCGGGTCGGTCCACGGCGCGAAGATCGCGTCGTATCCGGAGTCCTCGAAGAGCGGCTTCAACTCCGGCCGTTCCCACAGGGCGCGGGCCACCGCCGAGCGCCAGGCCTCGTGCCGGCCCGCTTCCACGGAGTCCGCGGCCATCGACGTGTCCATGTGGATCAGCGCGTGCGGGACACCGGCGTCGAGCAGGGTACGGATGCGCCGGGCCCGCGCGGGCGGGGCGAAGTCGATGCCGTGCCGCTCCGTGTCGGGCCGCCGATCGTTCGCATTCACGGCGGAGCAGGAGCCTGCGCGGTCCGCGGAGACGTCCGCGCGGTGCATCGGCGCCCACCCCTCCCGCCAGGCGAAACGCTCCTCCCAGGCGGGCACCGGCACCCACCGGTTGCGGTCGTCGCGGACCGGCACCCGGCCGGCGGCCTGCTGCACGATCCGGCCGGAGTCGTCGGCGATGAGCACGCTGTTCACCGGCTCGACCCAGCCGGCGAACGCGTCCGCCACCTCGTCCACCGTGGACGCCCGCAGCAGCGGCAGCAGGCAGTCGAAGCCGAGGTCCGCGGACACCCGGGCCGGCGTGCGGAGGCTCAGCGCCGGTACGGCAGGCCCGGGAGCGACGGGCCCGCCCTGGATGACCGGGCCGCGGGCGGTCTCCATGCAGGAGAGGGAGACCGGGTGCTCCCCCCGTACAAGAATGGTCTCTTCATGAACGACCACCGGCTCCCAGCCGGTCGCGCCCCGGGCCTCGACCCCCGCCTCGGTCGCGCGCAGCTCCTCGAGGTAGAGGTCCTGGTAGTCGGCCATCGCGTTGGTGATCGCCCAGGCGACCGGGCCGGCGTGCCCGAAATGCTGCACGCCCGGGACGCCGGGGAAGGTCAGGCCGGCCACGTCGAACTCCGGGCAGGCCAGACGGATCTGCTGGTAGACCCCGGGGAGTTCGAGGAGGCGGTGCGGGTCGCCGGCGATCTCACCGGGGACCGCCCAGGCGTTGCTGCCGGAGCCGCCCGGGCCCTCGATCGCAAACCATTCCACGGCCGCGGGACCGAGGGTGCGCTCGACGTGCGCCCGCCACATCTTGTTGGGGAATGTCCCGAAGAGGATGTGCTGCACCTGGAAGACGCCGAGGGACGACCAGTCGTTCCACTCGATGCCACCGGCGCGGACCCCGTCGGCATAGGCTTCCAAGAAAGCGCGCGTCTCGGAGGAGAGCGCGGCGAAACACCGGCGCGCGGTGTCGTCGAGACGCGCCCGCCGGGCGAAGACGTCCCACTCCAGCTCGTCGGGACCGGCGACCGAGGCGAGCCGGCCCTCCGACCGAAGGCGTTCCACCTCCAATTGGCGCCCGCGATCGGAAGCGGTCACCCGCCCCTGCAGGTAGGCCAGTTCGAGAACCGAGCCGGCCCGCACGTGCGGGATGCCGTAGTCGTCGCGATAGAGATTCATCGAGAGATCGGGTTCTCCAGCTCACCGGCGTAGATGAGCGAGCTCTCCTGGTCGGTCAGGTCCACCATCTGCAGCGTGTTGCGCAGCTGGAGCCGGTTCAGGCAGGAGTGCGCGAAGGACGGCCGGAAGAGGTCGAGCCGCCCGGCGATCGCCGGGTGGTCCTTCGCGTGCTCCTCGACGCAGTCCCCGGCGAGCTGCCAGAACTCGGACCAGGGCAGCACGCCGTCGGCGTCGAGGATGCCGGCGAGGTGCCGCAGGAAGCCGTCGAAGACGTCGGTGAAGAGCGCCAGCTCCTTCAGCTCGACCGTGGTGATCATGCGGATCCGCTCGACCTCGCCGGGCAGCGGCCGGTCGTTCATGACGGCCACCTCCTCGCCGATGTCCTTCATGAACACCCGGGTCGGCACGTGGTTCTCCAGCACCAGGATCAGGTTCTCGCCGTGCGGCATGAACGCGAGGTCGTGCTGGAGCAGGCAGTGCACGATCGGGCGCAGGTAGGCGCGGAAGTACGTGGCCAGCCACGCGGACGGGCTCACACCGGACTCCCGGATCAGCGCGGTGACCAGGGCGTTCCCGTCGCGGTCGCGGTGCACGAGGCTCGCCATGGTGGCGAGGCGCTCGTTCTCCGCGAGCCGCGGAACCGGACTCTCCCGCCACAGCGCCGCCAGCATCTTCGTGTACACGCTCGGCGTACCGACCCGGTGGTAGGCGTCCCCGGTGTACCCGATCGCCGCCAGCTCCCGCAGCACCTCGAAGCGGCAGGCGCGCAGCTCCTCGTCGTTGTTCACGACGTCCGCGACCCACTCGTTGATCGGCGGCGTGGCCTGCATGTACTTCGGCGACAGGCCGCGCAGGAAGCCCATGTTCTGCACCGCGATCGCGGTCTTCACGTAGTGCCGGTCCGGCCGGTCCGCGTTGAAGAACGTCCGGATCGACTGCTGTGCCCGGTAGCGGTCGGTGCTCTCGTCGAGCGGGACGATCGCGCGGCGGGCGATCTCCGGCGCGAAGGTGACGGTGAGCTTGTGCTCCCACTGCCAGGGGTGCACGGGGAGATACCGGTATTCCGCCGGGTCGAGGCCCAGGGAGGACAGCCGCCTCTCGAAACGCTCCAGAAGCTCGGTCCCGAGCTCGGCCTCGTAGAACTCCCGCTCCGGCGAGGAGAGGACGAAGATGCTGTCGCTCTTCAGGACGGCGACCCACCGGAGGCGCACCGGCGCGCCGGCCTCCGGGGCGAACGACGAGTGATCCTTCAGACCGAAACCGATCCGCCCGTTGTTCGCCACGAAACCGGGGTGCCCCTCGGTCATGGCGGCCTCGATCGTCTGGAAGTCCGCGTGAACCAGATCGGACGCGGTCTCCCGGCGGTGGGTCAGCTTCCAGGCGGTGCCGGCCAGCGTCGCCGAGATCTCCTCGAGGTACGTCCCGAGCAGTTGCTGCGGGATGCCGAGCGTCTCGCGCAGCCCGGAGATGAAGTCGAGCGCGTCGAGCGGCCCTTCAAGGGACGAGGGGTCCACGATCCAGTGCTCCATCGGGAGCCGTTTCGCCCGAAATGTCCAAGCGCTGAACGAGAAGCGATCTCCGCCCAGAAACACCGGCGCGATCAAGCGCTCATGGGCGAACTCCCCCAGCGCCTTCGCGATCAGCCGGCGATGGGCCAGCTCGATCGTCGAGGGGTTCAGGTGCGGGACGCTCATCTCGTAGGCGACCCGCGTGCAGAAGCTCAGCCGCGCCACCTTGTCGTGCAGCTGGACGTGCCGCTCCTCGACGAACCCGGCCTCGGCGTTCTTCCGGGCGATCGCCTCGTTGCGCACGTCCGGCTCGACGACGACCCGGTCGATCCTCGAGTCGGCGAAACAGAAGTCCATCACCGCGCGGAACACCGCCGACGTGAGCCCGGAACGCTTCGAGGAGGAGGACGAGGCAGGGGGCGCCACCAGCACGTGCATGCCGAGGTCACCGGGCCGCACGTCGTAGACCGAGGCCAGCTCGCTGTGCGCCGGCTCGTAGGTCTCGGCCAGGAAGAGCGGGGTGCCGTCGTCGTCGAGGCCGAGCCACGCGTGGTGGTGCGGATTGTCGGCGATCTTCTGGTACTCGTCGCGCACCCGCGCCCGGTCGGCGCCCTGCAGGCCCCAGTAGTGCGAGCGCGGATGGGTCACCCAGGAGTGCAGCAGATCAAGATCACGATCAAGATCCAGGGGTACGAGGTTCATGACGTCACCAATTGACGGGGGATGTCGGCCGTGGGGGCGCCGAACTGCTGGAAGGCGATCGAGTCCTCGATCTTGTAGATCTCCCGGCCGGTGATGCCCTTGAGGATCACCGAGTTCCGGTACGGGCCCATGCCGAGGTCGGGCGCGTTGACGCTGTGCGTGTGCTCCTCGGCGTTCTGCACGAACACCTCGCCGCCGGTGACGTCGACCGCGTAGTCGACGGCCACGTCGAAGCGGCCCCTTGCGTCCCAGCGGATGCGGTCGCGGACCGGGTCGAGGAAGGACGGGACGCGCGGCGCGTACCCGGTGGCGAGCAGCAGGCCCTGGGTCTTCGCGGTGAACGACCGGCCCTGCTCGGCGTGGTGCAGCGCCAGGGTGTAGCGCTGGTCCGCCTCGTCCCAGATCACCCCCTCGACGGCGGTGCCGGTGAGCAGCGTGGTCGGCACCGGCCCGTGCAGGCTCTTGGCGTAGAGCGTGTCGTAGATGGTGTCGACCAGGTCGGCGCTGATCCCCTTGTAGAGGTTGCGCTGTTCGCGGGCGAGCCGGTCGCGCACCTCCATGGGCAGCGCCTGGTGGTAGCGGATGTACTCGGGCGAGGTCATCTCCAGGGTCAGCTTCGTGTACTCCATCGGGAAGTACCGCGGCGACCGGGTGATCCAGCTCAGGTGGTAGCCGTGCGTCTCGATCTCGGAGAGCAGGTCGAGGTAGATCTCGGCCGCGCTCTGCCCGCTGCCGACCACGGTGATCGAGTCGAGCCGCTGGAGCTTCTCCCTGTTCGGCAGGTAGTCGGCGCTGTGCACGTACGGGCCCTGGTCGACGGCGGCCGGGACGCGCGGCGCCGTGCCGATGCCGAGCACCAGCTTGCGCGCCCGGAAGGTCTCCCCCGTCGCGGCGTGCACGAGGTACGCCTCGCCGTCGTGGGTGACGGTCTCCACCCGGGTGTCCCAGTGGATCGACGGCAGCTGCTTCGCCACCCACTTGCAGTACTCGTTGTACTCGGCGCGCAGCGGGAACCAGTTCTCCCGGATGTAGAACGGGTAGAGCCGGCCCACCTGCTTCAGGTAGTTGAGGAAGCTGAACCGCGACGTCGGGTCGGCCATCGTGACGAGGTCGGCCATGAACGGCACCTGGATCGTGACGCCCTCGAGCATGAGCCCCGGGTGCCAGTCGAACGCGGACCGCTGCTCCAGGAAGACGCCGTCCACATCGGGCAGGTCGGCGGTCAGCGCGGCGAGGCCGAGGTTGAACGGCCCGACGCCGATCGCCACGAAGTCATGGGTACGCATCAGGCCATCACCGCCGCGGTCGTCGTGGGTTCTGCGGAGAGCCGGTGCCCGATCCCGCGGATCAGGTCCAGCACGTCTTTCAGGTTGCCCATCGTGGTGTTCGGGTTGAGCAGGGTGAACTTCAGCCAGTAGTGGCCGCCCACCGTGGTGCCCGCGACGATCGCCTGGCCGTCCCGGAACAGCTCCTGGCGCAGCCGCGGCATCAGCTCGTCGCACTGCTCGACGCCCATGCCCCGCGGCCGGTACCGGAAGAGGAGCGTGGACAGCGACGGCTCGGTGAGCACGTCGAAGTCCGGGTCGGCGAGCAGGTGCTCCCAGGCCTGGTGTGCTCGGTCGACCACGGTGTCGAACATGTCGCCGATCTGCTCCGAGCCGATCGTGCGCAGCGTCATCCACAGCTTGAGCGCGTCGAACCGGCGGGTCGTCTGGAGGCTCTTGTCGACCTGGTTCGGCACGGTCGCGGTGCGCGGGTTCAGGTAGTCGGCGTGCACCGCGATCCGGCGCATGGTCTCGCCCCGGCGCACCACGATGGCGCTGGAGCTCACCGGCTGGAAGAAGCTCTTGTGGAAGTCGACGGTGACCGAGTCGGCGTTCTCGATGCCGTCGAGGAGATGCCGGCGGCGGGCCGAGACCAGAAGACCACATCCGTACGCGGCGTCGACGTGCAGCCAGACGCCGGCGTCCCCGCAGATCGGGGCGATCGCGGCGACCGGGTCGATGCGGCCGAGATCGGTGGTGCCGGCGGTCGCCACCACGGCCATCGGGATGGCGCCGTCCCGCCGTACGTCGAGAAGAGCCGCCGCCAGCGCACCCGGATCCATCCGCCCGTCGCCGTCGGTCGCGACAGCGACCACGGCGTCCTTGGCGAGGCCGAGGATCCCGGCCGACTTGCCGACGCTGAAGTGGCTCTCGGTGGTCGCGAAGATCCGCAGGAGCGGGAGCGCGGCCTCGCGCGGCATGTCCCGGTGCGCCAGGGTCTCCTCGCGGGCGAGCAGCAGCGCCTGGAGGTTCGACTGGGTGCCGCCGCTGGTGAAGATACCGTCGGCGCCCGGGCCGAACCCGATCCGGCCGGCCGTCCAGTCGATCAGCCGGCGCTCGATCAGGGTGCCGGTCGCGCTCTGGTCCCAGGTGTCGACCGAGGAGTTGACCGCGGAGATCAGGACCTCGGCGCTGAGGGCCGGGATGGCCACGGGGCAGTTCAGGTGCGCCACGTACGTCGGCTCGTGGAACCAGATGGCGTTGTCCAGATAGAGCCGGGCGACCTCGTGCAACGCGGCGCCGGTGTCACCGAGCGGGCGGTCCAGGTCAACGGCGTCGACCTGGGCCTGAAGATCGGTGACCGATGCACCGGAGTACGGCTGCCGCACTGTCTTCACCCGGTCGGCCAGCAGCGCCGACGCGTGCCACACACCCGACGTGTACGCGTCGAGCGTGGACCCGGAGAACAGATGCGGGGACGCGAACCCCTCCAACGTGGCCTCCAACTAATAAGGTAACCCTTACCTAACTAAGGGGAGGCTAACGGGCCGGACTCGCGTTGGAAACTTGATCGGGTCGCGTCGGGGGGCGACGGCCGGCTCGCGCGCGCCCCCAGATCGGCCGCGACCAGCGCATCGAGCCCCGCAAGATTGTTCCGCGAGTGAGTGGTGATTCATCCCATATCGCGGATCCGGGGCCCACCGTGTAAGACAGTGGGCCCCATCGATCCGCTCGGGATCAGAACGGGCTCAGGATGATCCCGGCCGCCTGCGGGTCGCCGTCGTGCACGAGCGACTCCTGGTTCTGCACGTCGTCGAAGGCGAACGCGTACGCCTTGCCGTCGACCATGTTCCGGTGGATCTCCCGGGCGTACACGTTGGCGGGATCGCCCTGGTAGAAGTCGGCCGCCGTGCCGCTCGGCTGGGTGTCCAGCCGGCCCAGCGTGGTGCGCTGGAGCGCCGCGCACAGGGTCCGCGCGATCGGCCCGACCACCTGGTCGTTCGGCGCGCCGAGGGCGCCGTCACAGCCCCACACGTTCGCGGTCGACGGCTTCGTGAAGGACGCGACCGTCTTCCCCGTGGTGTCGGTGAAGCTCAGGACGTCGCCGTTGGTCCGGCCGGAGAACTTCACCCCGGGCTGGTCGGCGAAGGGCACGACGGTCAAGGTCTTGCTCGCGTACGAGGACCACGCGCTCGCGATGTAGGAGTCGAGGTAGGTCGGGCTCATCAGCCCGGCGTCGGCCGCCTTGCCGGGCGCCAGCACCCGCAGCACCGTGCCGTCGGCCCGGGTCACCACCGACTTCGCGAAGGCCGGGTCGGCCTTGATCGCGTCGATCACCTTCTGCCGGCCGTTCGTCTTCACCTCGCCGGTCCGGATGGTCCGGCCGGCGGCGCCGGTCACGCTCACGACGTGCGGGACCGCGAACATGTCGACCTGCGAGCTGTTCAGCCAGAGCCCCGAGTCGTTGAGGGTGAACTCGCTCCAGTCGAAGAGGATGTCGTGGTTCGGGTCGCCGCCCGCCCACGGGGCCGGCTGGACCAGACCGTCGGTCGTCAGGCGGAAGTCGAGCTTGTCGCCGAACGAGAAGTAGATCCGGCCGGACAGGTTCTCCGGGATCTGGATCGTGGTGGATCCGCCGTTCCCCGGGCCGGCGATCGCGACGTCCGGCGCCGGGACCGGGACCGCGCCGCCGCCGGTCCACGCCGTGAACTTCCCGGCCCGGTCGGCGTAGCCGAGCTTGCCGGTCGTGAGGTTCGTGCCGAGGACGTAGACGTGGACGTCCTCGTTGCGGCCGCTCTCGTTCTTGATCGTGACGGGGAGAAGCCCTTCGGCCTTGACCGGATTCGCCGGATCTGCCGGGCGGCTGCTGGAGGGAGCCGTGGCCGACGCGGTGGTGGGCGCCTTGGTCGGCGCTCCCGTGGACGGCGCGGTCGTCGTGGGCGCGGTCGTCGCGGTCCTGGTCGGCACGGCCGTGGCGGGAGCCGTCGTGGCGGGCGCCGTCGTGGCGACCGCTCCGCCGCCGCACGGCGCGCCGTTGAGGAGGCAGTTCAGCGGCCGGCCGCCGGTGCCGACGAATCCGAACGTCACTTTCCCGCCGACCGGGATCGCGCCGTTCCATGCGCGGTTCGTGAACGTCCGGTGACTTCCCGAAGCGGTCATGTCCGCCTCCCAGAAACTGCCGATCGACGCGCCGGCGGGCAGGTCGAATTCGACTTTCCAGGACGTCATCGCGGACGCGCCGGTGTTGCTGATCGTCACCTCGGCCTGCCAGCCGGTGCCCCAGTCGGAGACCGTCCGCACCCCGGCCGTGGGCGCCGCGGCCGAGGCCGGCAGGGCGATCCAGGCGGTGGCGAGCGCCGCGGTGGTGGCCGCGGCGGCGAGTATCAGGCTGCGTTTCCTGGGCATGGGGGTGCCGCCCTTCGATGGGGAACGTTCGGGGACGTTCGCCATTGTGCAAAGGGCGGCACCGGAATTGCGCGCTGTTTAAGGTCCCTTTAATGCTGACGTTTTTCGGCGGCGCGGATAACGGTTTTTCTAAGAATGGCTCAACCGCACCGCCGACCAGGAGATCCGTGGCAGGACGACGGTCGCCACCCCGTCCTCCACGGTGACCGTGTCGAGGGCGGTCAGGGTGACCCGGTCCGGGTCGTCCCTGGTGTTGCTCGCCCGCACGTCGTCGTCGGTGAGGGTCCAGGACTCGGCCACGGTCAGGCCGGCGCCGAACGCCCGCAGGTCCACCGCGAACTCCAGCGGCCGCTCCTGGTCCCGGTTCACCGCGAAGACCACTACGTCGCCGGTGGCCGGGTCGTGGGTGGCGACCGCGTCGACGAGCGGGGCGGCGCCGTAGCGGGCCGTCTCGTAGACCGGGCTCTGGATGTCGAGCCGGAGCACGTCGCCCTTCGCGAGCGCGGCGGTCCGGGCGAACGGGTGGAAGATCGTCTGCCGCCAGGCCGGGCCGCCCGGCTCCGTCATGATCGGGGCGATCACGTTGACGAGCTGCGCCTGGCAGGCCGCGGTGACCCGGTCGCTGTGCCGGAGCAGCGAGATCAGCAGGTTGCCGACCACCACGGCGTCGGCCACGTCGTACCGGTCCTCGATCACCCGCGGGGCGACCTCCCACTCCTTCGGCAGCGGCACGCTCTGGAACCGGGAGAGGTACCAGACGTTCCACTCGTCGAACGAGAGGTTGATCTTCTTGGTGCTCTTGAGCCGGGCGCCGACCGCGTCCGCGGTGGCCACGATGCTGTTCACGAAGTGGTCCATGTCCACGGCGCTGGCGAGGAACGACCCGAGGTCGCCGTCGTGCTCCTCGTAGTAGGCGTGACAGGACACGTAGTCGACCACGTCGTACGCGTGCTCCAGGACCGTCGACTCCCAGGAGCCGAACGTCGGCATCACCGAGCTGGAGCTGCCGCAGGCCACCAGCTCGAGATCGGGTTCGGCGGACCGCAGCGCGCGAGCGGTGGCCGCGGCGAGCAGGCCGTACTCCTCGGGGGTCTTGTGCCCGGTCTGCCACGGGCCGTCCAGCTCGTTGCCGAGACACCAGAGCTTGATCCCGTAGGGCTTCTCCGCGCCGTTCGCACGCCGCAGCTCGGAGAGGTGGGTGCCCTCCGGGTGGTTGACGTACTCGTGCACGTCGAGCGCCTCCTGGACGCCGCGCGTGCCGAGGTTGACCGCGTACATGATCTCGACGTCGGCCTTCGCGGCCCACTTCGCGAACTCGTCGATGCCGACCTCGTTCGTCTCGATGCTGCGCCAGGCCAGGTCGCGCCGGCGCGGACGGTCGGCGACCGGGCCGACGCCGTCCTCCCAGCGGTACCCGGAGACGAAGTTGCCGCCCGGGTAGCGGACCATCGTGACGCCGAGCTCGCGGGCCAGGGCGAGCACGTCGGTACGGAACCCGTCCTCGTCGGCGAGCGGGTGACCCGGCTCGTAGATCCCGGAGTAGACGCAGCGGCCCATGTGCTCGACGAACGAGCCGAAGGTCCGGCGGTTGACCGGCGCCACTACCGAGGCAGGGTTCAGCGCCACATGTGCACGAAGCATGGTGTTCCTTAATGTCACTTGACCGCGCCGACGGTGAGGCCGCCGCGCCAGTACCGCTGAAGGAGGAGGAAGGCCGCGATGAGCGGGACGATGGCGACCAGGGACCCCGCCACGATCACGTTGAAGAGCGCGGCGCCGCCGTTGCCGATGGTGGCGGACATGTACCAGGTCCGCAGGCCGACGGTGAGCGGGTAGAGCTGGTTGTCGCTGAGCATCACGAGCGGCAGGAAGAAGTTGTTCCAGGACGCGACCATCGAGAAGAGCAGCACGGTGACCAGGGCCGGCCGCATCGCCGGCAGGGCCACGCTGCGGAAGACCCGGAACTCGCCGGCGCCGTCGATGCGGGCCGCCTCGAGCATCTCGTCCGGGACCGAGTCGTGGGTGTAGACCCGGAGCAGGTAGACGCCGAACGGGTTGAGCAGCGCCGGCAGGATCACCGCCCAGATCGTGTCGACCAGGTCGAGCTGCGCCATCAGCAGGTACGTCGGCAGCACCAGGGCCGTCGCCGGCACCATGATCAACCCGAGCAGCAGGGCGAAGAGCGCGCCCCGGCCCGGGAACCGCAGCTTCGCGAAGGCGTACCCGGCCAGCGCCGACACCACCGTCGCGCCGATCCCGCTGATCACCGCGTAGAACGCGGAGTTGCGCAGCCAGACCAGGTAGATGCCGTCCTCTTGGGTGAAGACCAGCTTCAGGTTGTCGATCAGGTGGAAGTCGGCGAACCAGAGCGGCGCCGAGCCGAACAGCCCGTCGTTGTCCTTCGTCGCGGCGACCAGCAGCCACCAGAACGGCAGCAGGAAGTAGAGCGCCATCAGACCCATGACCACGTGGGCCAGGACGTTGTTGCGGGAGGCCTTCATCGCAGCGCGCTCCGCTTCCGGGTGGCGAACAGGAAGATGTACGACCCGATGAAGACCACCGCACCGAGCAGGAACGAGATCGCCGCCGAGTAGTTGTACTGCTGGAACGAGAACGCCTGGTGGAACGCGTACAGGTTCGGCGTGTAGTGGTTCGTGATCGCGCCCGGGTTGAGCGGCTGCAGGATCAGCGGCTCGGTGAAGAACTGCAGCGTGCCCATGATCGTGAAGAGCGTCGCGAGGACCAGCGCCGAGGCGATCATCGGCGTCTTGATCCGGACCGCGATCTGCACGGCGCCCGCGCCGTCGATCTTCGCGGACTCGTAGACCTCGCGCGGCAGGCCCTGCAGCGCCGCGTACAGGACGATCATGTTGTAACCGGCCCACTGCCAGGTCACGATGTTGCCGAGCGACCCCAGCACCACGTTGCTGGAGAGGAAGTCGGCCTTGAACGGCCCGGTCTCCTGGCTGTAGAGGAAGCCCCACATCAGCGTGCCGATCACGACCGGCACGGCGTACGGCACGAAGGCCGCGAGCCGGAAGGCGCGCGAGAACCGGGAGGTCGCGTGGTCGATCAGCAGTGCCGCGAGCAGCGCGATCCCGATCATCACGGGCGTCTGGACCAGGCCGAACAGCACGACCCGGACGACGCCCTCACGGAACAGCGGGTCGGCGAACGCCTGCCGGTAGTTGTCGGCGAACGCGAACACCTCGCCCTCGACCAGGGTGGACCGGTAGAGGCTGAGCTTGAAGGCGTACGCCATCGGCAGCAGCAGGAACGCGACCAGGAGCACCGCGAACGGCAGGACGAACAGCCAGCCGGTGGCGGCCTCCCGCCAGTGCCGCCGCTTCTTCACGGGGGCCGGGCCCGCGGCCGCCGGAGCGGCCGCGGACTCGGTTCGGACGTCGGTGCTCATTACTGGACCTTGAAGCCCTGCTGGGTCGCGTACTGGGCGACGTTGGCCTGGGCCGTGTCGAGCGCCGCGGTCCAGGACGTCTTCTTCTCGATCGCCTGGTTCAGGCCGGTCGTCAGCTGGTTGAAGTTGTAGCTGTTGAACGGGCTCCAGGCGAACTCGCCGATCGCGTTGTAGGCCGGCACGAACACCTCGTTGACCTTCTGGCCGCCGAAGAACTCGTACTCCTTGCCCTTGAACGCCGCCGACTCGAGGATCGGGGTGGCGGTCGGGAAGAGGAAGGCCTCGTCGATGCCGATCTTCCAGGCGTCGGTGTTCTTCGCGCCGAAGATCTCCTTGGCCACCGTGGCGGCCTGCTCCGGGTACTTGGTCTGATCGGTCACCGCGAACGACGAGCCGCCCCAGTCGCCCTGCGCGTTCGCGCCGGCGGTCCACTGCGGCAGCGGCGCGGCCCGCCACTTGCCGGAGGTCGTCTTCGCGACGCTCTGCAGGTAGCCCGGTCCCCAGCCGGCCGCGATGTAGGTCGCGTACTTGCCGGAGGCGAGTCCGTTGTAGAAGTCGGTGGTGCCGTACGCCTTGGTGTCGGCGAGCCCGGCGTCGACCATGCCCTCCCAGTAGGTCATGACCTGCTTCGCCTCGGCGCTGTTGACGTTCACGCCGACGGTGGCCGGGTTCGCGACGTCGTAGGTGTACGGCTTCGCGCCGGCCTGCCACTGGAGGCCGGTCAGGAAGCCGCCGTCGTTCGCGCCGAAGTCGGTGATGAAGCTCTTCCCGCCGGTCGCCGTCTTCAGCTTCTCGGCCTGGGCCTTGTACTCGTCCCAGGTCTTCGGCACGGTGAGGCCGTACTGCTTGAAGAGGTCCTCGCGGTAGAGCAGCGCCATGGGCCCGGCGTCGACCGGGATGGCGTAGACCGAGTCGCCGGTGCTGACCTGCTTCCACGCCCAGTCGACGTAGTCGCCCTTCACGTCGTTGGCGCCGTACTTCCCGAGGTCGACCAGGTGCTTCGTGAGCTGGAAGGTCGGGATCTCCTGGAGCTCGAGCATCGCGACGTCGGGCGCGCCCTTGCCGGCCTTCAGCGCGGTCTGCAGCTTCGTGTACTGGTCCTGGCCCGCGCCGGCGTTCGTCCATTCGATCTTGATGTCGGTGTGTGTCTTGTTGAACAGGTCGACGACGCCCTGGAACGCCGGGTACCAGGCCCAGACCTTGATGGTGACCGGGCCGTCGGTCTTGGTGGCCTCGTCGGCGCCGCCACCGCAGGCCGCCACCGTCAACGCGGTGAGCGTGGCGACCGCCGTCACGGCCGATCGGCGCAGCCCTCGCCTTACACTGAACTTCCTGACGTTCACTGGGTCCTCACAGAGTCAGTCGATGTGCGTCGGGTTAGGGCCGGTCCGCGGTGCTGGCACACCGCGACCGGCCATCAAGTACGTCACCAGCAGGTATTCATCTTGTGGCATTGATTGCTACGCTTTTGCAGCGCTGCAAAACACAGCATGCACGGACGCCCAATCGACGGCAAGGGGTAACCTGCCGGAAACTTGGCGCAACGCGGGAAGCCGCAAAGGGGGGCACATTGCGTCGGGAGGTCACTCTGCGTGACGTGGCGGAGCTGGCGGGGGTATCCAGCCGAACCGTGTCGAACGTGGTGAACGGCTACGCGAACGTCACCGAACGGACGAAGGCCCGGGTGCAGCGCGCGGTCGAGGAGCTCGGCTACCGCCCCAACGTCCTGGCCCGGAACCTGGCGCAGGGCCGGTCCGGCCAGATCGCGCTCGTGGTGCCGTACCTGGACACGCCGTACTTCGCCGAGCTGCTGCAGAGCGTGATCCGGGCGGCCCGGAACAGCGGGTACAACGTGCTCATCGACCAGACCGACGGCGACCCGGAGCACGAGCGCGGCTTCATCGCGCACGGGTCGCGGCGGCTGCTCTTCGACGGCGTCATCTTCAGCCCGCTCGGCCTCGACCAGCAGGCCCTGGCCGACCGCGATCCGGCGCTGCCGCTGGTCATTCTCGGCGAGCGGGCCAGCGACGGGACGTTCGACCACGTCGGCATCGACGACGTGGCGGCCTCCCGGCAGGCCACCGAGCACCTGCTCGGCCTGGGCCGGCAGCGGGTCGCCGCGATAGGCGACCAGCCCTACGCCACGGGCGAGGCGGCGCAGCTGCGCACCCGCGGCTTCCGCGAGGCGCACGCGGCCCGCGGCCTGGCCGCCCACGAGGATCTGATCATCGGCACGCCGCGGTTCAACCGGCCGGACGGCGCCCGGGCCATGGCCCACCTGCTCGACCGGGAGGACCCGCCGGACGCGGTCTTCTGCTACAGCGACCTGGTGGCGCTCGGCGCCATCCACACGATCCTGGCCCGCGGGCTGCGGGTGCCCGAGGACGTCGCGGTGATCGGGTACGACGACATCGAGGACGGCCGGTACTCGAACCCGACCGTCACCACGATCTCACCGGACAAGGAGTGGATAGCGACCACGGCGGTGGAGCGCCTGCTGCTGCGGATCGGCAGCGGCACCCCACCGCCGGGGCTGGAACTGCGGGCCCCGCACCGGCTGATCGTGCGCGAGTCGACTACTGGAAGAGCTTCGACGCGGTGATCGCCGTCTGCACGATCCCGTAACCGAGCAGGACGCTGACGAGCGCCCAGGAGAAGAAGAGCCTCAGCCTCATGCCGCCTTCACCTCCTCCTTCGACGACGGCTCGTGGTACTTCGCGGGGACCGGGCGCACCAGCAGGTTGGCGGCGAACCCGATCGCGAGCAGGCCGACCATGGTGAACAGCGCCGGGCGGTAGGCGTCGGCCGTCAGCGTGCCCGGCTTGCCCTGCGCGTCCAGGAACCCGTTGATGATCAGCGGCCCGGCCACCCCGGCGGCCGACCAGGCGGTCAGCAGCCGGCCGTGGATGGCGCCGACCTGGTACGTGCCGAACAGGTCCCGCAGGTACGCCGGGATGGTCGCGAACCCGCCGCCGTAGAACGACAGGATCACGCCGGCGAGCAGTACGAACAGCGCGGTCGCGGCCGGGCCGACGAGGGCCAGCAGGGTGTAGAGGACCATGCCGCCGCCGAGGTAGAGCATGTAGATCGGCTTGCGGCCGATCAGGTCGGAGGTCGACGACCAGACGAACCGGCCGGCCATGTTGAAGAGCGAGAGCACGCCGACGAACCCGGCCGCCGCGGAGACCGCGACGGTGGACGTGCCGCCGTCCCGGAAGAAGTCCTGGATCATCGGGCTGGCCTGCTCGAGGATGCCGATCCCGGCCGTCACGTTGCAGAAGAGCACGATCCAGAGCAGCCAGAAGGCGCGGGTCCGGATCGCGTTCGCGGCCGAGACCTGCGCGGTGGTGACCAGCGGCTTCTCCCGTACCGAAGCGGGGTCCCAGCCCTCCGGCCGCCACCCCTCCCGGGGCACCCGGATGTTGACCACGCCGAACATCATGATCACGAAGTAGCCGATGCCCAGGGTGAGGAAGAGGGCGGTGAGCGCGCCGCCGTCGGCCACCGAGGTGGCGACGTCCGGGTCGTAGCCGCTGTCGTAGAGCGACATGAGCTGCCGGGAGAGCGGACCGGCGATCAGCGCGCCGCCGCCGAACCCCATGATCGCCAGGCCGGTGGCGAGGCCGGGCCGGTCCGGGAACCACTTGATCAGCGTGGAGACCGGCGAGATGTAGCCGATGCCCAGGCCGATCCCGCCGAGCACGCCGTAGCCGAGGTAGAGCAGCCAGAGCTGCGAGGTCGCGATGCCGAGCGCGCCGACCAGGAAGCCGGCCGACCAGAACGAGGCGGACACGAACATCGCCTTGCGGGGCCCGTTCGCCTCCACCCAGGTGCCACCGACAGCGGCCGAGAGGCCCAGCATCACGATGGCGATGCTGAAGATCACCCCGATGGCCGTCTGCGAGGTGTCGAAGTGCTGAACGAGTGAGTTCTTGTAGACGCTGGTGGCGTACACCTGGCCGATGCACAGGTGCACCGAGAGCGCGGCGGGCGGGATCAGCCAGCGGCTGTATCCCGCCGGGGCGACCGTGTGCTCGCGGTCGAGGGCGGAGAGCAGAGCCATCGCACCGCGCTACCCATCGCTTTCCGTCGATAAACCTTCCTGATCGGCGCGCTCCAGCAGTTTCTCCAGCGAGAACGCGTGATCGTCGATCGCCGCGTGCAGGTCGCCCAGCTCGGCGAAGCGGGCCGGGACGGTCCTGATCGTCAGGTCCCGCGGCTCCACGTCGGCGATCTCGTCCCAGGTCACCGGCGTCGAGACGGTCGCCGACGGCACGCCGCGCACCGAGTAGGCGCTGGCGATGGTGTGGTCCCGGGCGTTCTGGTTGTAGTCGATGAAGAGCGACGACGGGTCCCGGTCCTTGCGCCACCAGGTGGTGGTCACGTCGTCCGGCATCCGGCGCTCCACCTCCCGGGCGAAGGCGAGCGCGGCCCGCCGCACCTCGCCGAACTCCCAGCGCGGCTCGATCCGGACGTAGACGTGCAGCCCTTTACCGCCGGACGTCTTCGGGTAGCCGACGATGCCGAGCTCGTCGAGCACCTCGCGGACCACGCCGGCCACCCGGCGGACCGTGCCGAACGGGCAGTCCGGCATCGGGTCGAGGTCGATCCGCCACTCGTCCGGCTTCTCGGTGTCGGCCCGCCGGGAGTTCCACGGGTGGAACTCCACGGTGGACATCTGCACGGCCCAGATCACGTCGGCCGGCTTGGTCACGCACAGCTCGTCGGCGTACCGGTTGTAGCGCGGGAACTTCACCCGGACCGTCTCGAGCCAGGGTGGCGCGCCGTTCGGCACCCGCTTCTGGTGCACCTTCTCCCCGGCCAGGCCGTCCGGGAACCGGTGCAGCATGCACGGTCGTTCCCGGAGCGCCCGGACGATCCCGTCGCTCACCGCCAGGTAGTACTCGACCAGGTCGAGCTTCGTGGCGCCGAGCTCCGGGAAGTAGATCCGGTCCGGGTTGGAGACCCGGACGTCGTAGTCCCCGACTTCGATGACGGTGGCTTTCGCGGCCATGCATCGAAACTTAGCCGAGCCAGGACTCCTGTAGGTCCAGAAGCAGGGTGTCGCCCGAATCGAGGAGATCCAGGTGCGGGTTGATCCGGGGCAGCTCGTGGGTGATGAAGTACCGCGCGGCCAGGCGCTTCCCCTCGTAGAAGTCGCCCTCCTTGCCCTCGGCCGCGAGCCACTGCTCCAGCCAGATCCAGGCGATCACCAGGTGGCCGGCGGCGTCGAGGTAGGCCGTGGCGTTGACCAGAGCGGTCTCCGGCGTCGCCCAGAGCTTCGCGGTGGTGGCGGCGAGCCGGTCGGCGGCCGCGGCGATCGGCGCACCCAGTTCCGGATTCCTCTGACATGTCGCTGTGATCCGGTCGAGCAGGAGACCCAGTCCCGCGCCGCCCTTCATGGTGACTTTCCGGCCCAGCAGGTCGAGGGCCTGGATGCCGTCGGTGCCCTCGTGGATCGAGTTGAGCCGGTTGTCCCGGTAGAACTGCTCGACCGGGTACTCCCGGGTGTAGCCGTAGCCGCCGTGCACCTGGATGGCGTGGTCGTCGGCGAGCCGGCACCACTGCGACGGCCAGGCCTTCACGATCGGGGTGAGCACGTCGAGCAGCAGGTCGTTCTCCTCGGACGGCTCGTCGACGAGCTTCGCCGCGTAGAGGACGAGGGCGAGGCCCCCCTCGACGTAGGACTTCGACGCGAGGAGCATCCGGCGTACGTCCGGGTGTTGAATGATCGGCACCGGAGGAGCCGACGGGTCCTTGCCGGTGACCGGACGGCCCTGGGCGCGCTCCTTCGCGTAGTCGAGCGCGTGCAGGTAGCCGGTGTAGCCGAGGGCGACCGCGCCGGCCCCGACGCCGATCCGGGCCTCGTTCATCATGTGGAACATGTACTGCAGGCCGCGGCCCTCCTCCCCCACCAGGAAGCCGGTCGCGTCGTCGAAGGCGAGCACCGTGTTGGTCGTGCCGCGGTAGCCCATCTTGTGGTTGAGCCCGGCCAGCGTGACGCCGTTGCGCTCGCCGGTGTCCAGGTCCTTCTTCGGCACGATGAAGAGCGACAGGCCCTTCACCCCGGCCGGCGCGCCGGCGACCCGGGCCAGCACGAGGTGCACGATGTTCTCGCTGAGCTCGTGATCCCCGCCGGAGATCCACATCTTGCTGCCATTGATCTTGTAGGCGTCGCCGGATTTTTCCGCTTTAGTCGTGACATCGGAGAGCGACGAGCCCGCTTGCGGCTCGGACAGGCACATCGTCCCGGTGAAGCGGCCCTCCAGCATCGGATGCACGAACCGCTCGATCTGCTCGCCGGTCCCGTGCGCGAGCAGCAGGTGGGCGTTCGCCGAGGTCAACATGGCATAGGCCGACGTCCCGGTGTTGGCCGCCTGGAACCATAGGAAACAGGCCCGCTGCACCACGAGCGGCAACTGCAGACCGCCGTGAGCAGCGTCGACAGTGCCCGCGATGAGACCGGACTCGGCGAAGACCTTCAGCGCCTTCGCCACCTCCGGGATGATCGTGACGGTCGAGCCGTCGAAGGTCGGCTCGTTGAGGTCGTTCTTCCGGTTGTGCGGGGCGAAGTCGCGTTCGGCGATCCGCTGCGAGACGTCCAGGAACGCGTCGAACGTCTCCCGCGAGTGGTCGGCGAACCGCTCCCGCGCGGTCAGCTTCTCCACGTCGAGCCATTCGTAGAGCAGGAACGCGAGATCGCGCCGGGAGAGCACCTTGGACACCGCAGCCACCACCGTTCGCCGATTGAACTCCTTGCACCCAGTGTGCACTAAGTTCAGTCCGACGCGCGGTGCCGTCCCACCCGGCCGCCGCCGTTCGCCCCCGACTTCCGGCTGCCGCCGGCGTGCTTGATCGCGTACATCGCGTGGTCGGCGGCCCGCAGCGCGGCATCCGGGTTCTCGGCCGCCGGCGCCAGGTGCACGCCGATGCTCGCGCCGATCAGGATCTCCTGGCCGCCGATCCGGAAGGGCAGCTCCAGGACGTACCGGATCCGGCCGCTCATGGTGTGCGCGTCCTTCTCCGACAGCACGCCCGGCATCAGGATGACGAACTCGTCGCCGCCCACCCGGGACAGCACGTCGGTGTCCCGGACGCAGGCGGTGAGCCGGTCCGAGACCTGCCGCAGCAGCTCGTCGCCGACCTCGTGCCCGTACGCGTCGTTGACCGGCTTGAACCCGTCCAGGTCCACGAAGAGCACCGCAACCGGCGCGTCCTTCAGCGAGGTGCCGAGCGCGTCCTGCATCCGGCGCCGGTTCGGCAGACCGGTGAGCGGGTCGTGCTGGGCCTCGTGGCTGAGCCGCTCCTGGAACGCCATGCTCTCGGACACGTCCCGGGCGTTGATCACGACGCCGGCCAGCGCCGGGTTGTGCATCTGGTTCGAGGCGGTGAACTCGAACCAGCGGTACTCGCCGGCCGCCGAGCGGGTCCGGCACCGCAGCCGCACCACGCCGGACGGGTCGTCGAGCAGCCGGCTGAGCCGCTCCCGCATCTCCGGCTCGTCCTCCGGGTGGATCAGGTCGAAGACGCTGTGCCCGGTGAGCGCGCCGGTCTTGTAGCCGAGCACGCTGAACGCGCTCGGGCTGCTGAAGATGATCCGGCCCCGGCCGTCCAGCACCGAGACCAGGTCCGGCGCGTGCTGGAACAGCGCCTGAAACCGCTCGTCGGCCCGGCGCCGGGTCACCTGGGTGCGGTAGCCGAGCACCGAGATGCCGGCCACGCCGATCAGCAGCATGGCGAGCAGGGTCAGGTTCAGGGTCTGGCTGCGGGCGGCCACGACGCCGTCGAAGGAGGACTTGGTCTGGATCCGGAAGTAGGACCAGCCGCTGGGCAGGCCGCCGTAGACGACCGCGATCATGTCGGTGCCGCCGGCCCGGTACTCGACGAACTGCACGCCCTCGATGTCCAGGTGGGAGCGGAGCGCGGCGTCGACCCGTGTGCCGATCAGCGCCCGGTCGCTCGCCGCGCCGACCACACCGGCCGCGTCGGCGACGACAGTGGTGTGCGTCTTGGAGGACAGTCGCACGGCGTAGGTCTGCAGCGAGGTCTTGGCGACCTGGTTGAGGCCGATCAGATAGCCGATCACCGAGTCGTCGACAGTGATCGGCACCGCCACCGCGGCCAGCGCCACCCCGTCCACGACCATCACGTTGGAGAACCCGGCCTGCCCCTCGGCGAGCTGCGCCTCCATCGGCACCCAGCCGGCGTCGTCGGCGGACGGCAGGCCGGACTTGCGGCTGGCGGTCAGCAGGTCGCCGTTCATGTCGGTGGTGAGCAGGCCGTACTGGAAGGTGGTGCTCTTCGCCGCCGCGGCCGCGAGGATCGCCCGGTCGGCGGCGCTGTCCCGGCCCAGGTGCAGCGCGTGCGTGGCGACGATCTCGGACAGCTCGGCCGCCGAGTTCACCTGCAGCTGCCCGGTGAGGGTGCCGTTGTTCGTCCCGAGCGTACTGCTGTCCTCGCGGTGCACCGTGTCGGCCGCGCGCAGCGCCGAACGGTTCACCAGGAAGCCGATGACCCCGGCCGCCGCCAGCAGCAACACGCTGACCACCACCGCGATCCAGTTCCGCAACCGCATCTGTCCTCCTCACCGGTTGTCATCGGCAGGCGGAGCAGCTACTGAACCAATCCCACCTAGGGGCTTCGTCCGGGGAGAACCGGGGGAAAGGGGGCGGCGCTTCCCACCATCGACCCACGATGATGAGAGGGCAACAGTGCGTCGTCGATGAACGGAGCACCGCATGCGCAGACAGGTGGTCGCGCCGCCCTCCGGCCGGCTCTCGACGTTCCGTGTCCGGATCCCCGCGCCCCGCCGTCCGGTGGAGACCCGGGAACCGGCGCCCGCCCCACGTCGCATCGTCCGTACCGGCCTCACCATCACCGGAGCGGCGTTCGCGGCCGTCTTCTTCTGCCTGTCGTTCACGCCGTCGCTGCTGCCCCGGGCCTGGTTCCTGCAGGGCGTGGTGGCCGGCATCACGGCCGCCACCGGGTACGCGCTGGGCACCACGATCGGCGCCCTGGTCCGGGTCCGCGCCCGGTTCAGCGAGCGGACGGTGCGGATCGCCTGGCGGGTGCTGCTGGCCCTCGTACCCCTGCTGTTCCTCTTCTTCCTCTGGCTCGGCACCCGGTGGCAGCGCGAGCTCCGCGGGCGGCTCGGCATGCCACCCACCCAGGAGTACGACGTCGCCAAGACGCTCGGCGCCGGCCTGCTCACCTTCGCGCTGATCCTGCTGGTCGCGCGCACCCTGCGACTCGCCACGCACGGCTGCGCCCTGGTCTTCCGGCAGGTCGTCCCGCACCGCGCGGCCTACTGCGCCGGAACCGTGGTGGTCGCCCTGCTCAGCTACAGCGCGATCGACGGCCTGCTGATGGCGCAGCTGTTCACGATGGCCGACCGCTCGGCCGCCGTGGTCAACAACGGCACCAGCAACGGCGTCGTGATGCCCACCTCGGCGCTGCGCTCCGGCGGATCCCGGTCGCTGGTGAGCTGGGACTCGCTGGGCCGGCAGGGCCGCGCGTTCGTGGCGAGCGCGCCGACGCTGCCCGAGCTCACCGCGTTCGCGGGCCGGCCCGCCGTCGAACCCATCCGGGTCTACGCCGGCCTCACCTCGGCCGACACCGTCGAGGAGCGCGCCGCCCTGGCGGTCCGCGAGATGGACCGCACCGGCGCCTTCGACCGCGCCGTCATCGCGATCATCACGCCGACCGGCACCGGCTGGGTGGACAACCGGGTCACCCAGTCGCTGGAGTACATGTACGCCGGCGACTCCGCCCTGGTCTCCATGCAGTACTCGTACCTGCCCAGCTGGATCTCGTTCTGGGGCGACCGCTCCGAGGTGGTGGCCGGCGCCTCGGCCCTGATCGGCGCGGTCCGCGAGCGCTGGGCCGCGATGCCGGCGGCGACCCGGCCCCAGCTGCTGATCTTCGGGGAGAGCCTGGGCACCTACGGGATCGAGAAGACGTTCGGCTCGGCCGAGGCGATGGCCGGGGGCGCCGACGGCGTGCTGCTGCTCGGGCCCACCTTCGCGAACCCGCTGCACCGGGAGCTCACCCGGGCGCGGGAGGCCGGCAGCCCGGTCTGGGATCCGGTCTACCCGTCGCTGCCGATCGAGTTCGCCGAGAACGCCACCAGTCTGCGCGCCTTCTCCGCGGAGAAGCCCAAGGTCGTCTATCTGCAGAACGCGACCGACCCGGTGGTCTGGTGGAGCTGGGACCTGTTCTGGAAGAAGCCGAAGTGGCTGACCGGCGCCCGCGGCCCGGACGTCACCCCCGACATGCACTGGTACCCCGGGATCACGTTCTGGCAGACCTCCTGCGACCTGCTCTTCGCGAACAAGGCGCCGACCGGGCACGGCCACGTCTACAAGTCGGAGACGGTCGACGGGTGGGCCGCCATCGCGCCACCGCCGGGCTGGACCGTCCTCGACACGATCCGGCTGAGGGCCGTCCTGGAGAACTAGCGTTTCAGCCAGGGCTGCAGGGCCTTGGTGACGCGCGGCAGCACCAGATAGGTCATGATCGGGGTGAGGACGAGCGTGCTGATCAGGGTCTTCAGCACCACGTTGAGCGTGGTGATGTGCGGTGTCAGCAGGACCGCCGACAGCAGGCTCACCGGGAAGAATCCGAGCCAGATGGTGACCGCCTGCTTCCAGCGCGGCGGGGCGGCGGCCGGCGGCGGCCCGGGCTGATCGATCTCCTGGTCCCGCGGCGGGTCGAACCATCCCTCGATGCCGGTCCGCCGCTCCACCCGGGTGTGCTCGACGAACCCCTCGGCCGACGACAGCCACCAGCGCCGCTGCGCCGACTCCTCCCAGTCCCGCAGCGACTCGGCATCGGCGAACCGGTACAACATGTGCCATTCGGACGAGCCGACCTCGGGCCGCACCCATCCGGTTCCGAGGAATCCGGGGAACGTCTCCGCGAGCGAAGCGCCGGCCCGCACCCAGGCCGCCATCTCCGCGCTCTTCTCCGGATCGACTCGGCGAGTGATCGCGACGGTGACGGCCATCTGCGGCGGAGCGTTCATGTCCCATATTCTGGTACACCCGTGTTTCGCGCACGTGGCTTCGGGCGCGGAAGTGCACCACCCCACATTCAAATGCCACTGCCTTTGTCGCAGCGGGGTGGTGGGTACGGACCGTCGCTCACGCCGAGGGCCCGGCGCGGAGTCGCTGCGCTCCCGCGCCGGGCGGCCTGCGTGAGTGGTTGCGCCCCTCTTCTCTCAGTCGCCGTGATGGGTGCGAGCAAGCCGGGCGATCCGGCCGGCCTCGCCGGACGCCCAGCAGGAGCCGTCCCCGGCGCAGGCGACCGCGTCGAAGCTGCCGGTGTCGAAGCGCCGCCAGGTCACGCCACCGTCATAGGAGATGTCACTGCCGGTCGGGCCCACGGCCAGCGCGGTCCGGCCCCGGCCCGTCCACGCCACCCCGGAGCGGTACTCCCCCGGAACCGTCCGCGCGACCGTCCAGCGCCGCCCGCCGTCCCGGCTCACCGCCGCCCCGTCCGGAGCCGCCGCCGGAGTCACGTAATCCCCGCCCACGGCAAGCCCTTCCACAGCCCGGCCTCCCACCGCCCGCGCGCCCTCGACCCGGCCGCTCGCCGCCGCCCGCGCGTCCTCCGCCCGGCCGGCGCCGTGGTGGCGCGGCGACTCGCGGAACGCGAGGCCGTAGATGCCGGCGCTCGGCCCGCCCGGGATCGGGGAGTCGCTCACCGACCAGGTGCGGCCGAAGTCCGACGACGCGAAGACCCGGGAGGTGGTGGCGCCGCCGGTCGCGAACCAGGCCCGGCTGCCCGACGTCACGAGGCAGGTGCCGCTCGCCGCGAAGGCGAACTCGCCCGGCAGCGCCTCGGGCATGCCGGCGTCGGAGCGGACCTGCCAGCTGCGCCCGCCGTCCCGGGTCGCCAGGATGCGGAACCGGCCGCCGACCGGGTCGGAGAGGGCCAGGCCGTTCCGCCGGTCGGAGAAGTCGAGGCAGTCGTAGAAGGCGGCCGGGTCCTCGTTGCGGAACGCCTCGGTCCAGGAGCGGCCGCCGTCCGCGGTCCGGTAGATCCGGGACTCGGCGCCGGCGCCGATCGTCAGCGCCACCGCGGTGCGCGCTTCGAACGCCTCGATGTCGCGGAACTGCAGGGCCGCCGCCTCCGGGGGGCCGACCGAGGACCAGGAGGCGCCGCCGTCCCGGGTGCGCAGGATCGTCCCGGCCGAGCCGGCGGCCCACGCCACGGAGGCGCTGACCGGGGCGAGACCGCGGAACCGGGCCGTCGAGCCGGTGTCGGTGAGCTGCCAGGAGGGACCGGAGCCCGGGGTGAAGCCGGTGCCGGTGATCATGACGAGAGCCAGAGCTGGGATCGACAACTTTCGCTGCAATGTCATGCTGGCAACCTACGATCAGGCGTTCAAATAGGCCAGGACCGCCAGCACCCGGCGGTGGTCGTCGTCGGACGGCGGCAGGTCCAGCTTCGTGAAGATGCTGCTGATGTGCTTGCTCACGGCCTTCTCGCCGATGAAGAGCTTGCCGGCGATGGCCCCGTTCGACCGGCCCTCGGCCATCAGCGACAGCACCTCGCGTTCCCGGGCGGTCAGCGCCGCGAGCGGCGGCTCGTGCCGGGCCAGCAGCTGCGACACCACCTCGGGGTCCATCGCGGTGCCGCCGGCCGCGACCCGGCGGACCGCGTCGACGAACTGGGCCACGTGCGAGACCCGGTCCTTCAGCAGGTAGCCGACGCCGCCCTTGCGGTCGCTCAGCAGCTCGCGGGCGTAGAGCGGCTCGACGTGCTGGGACAGCACCAGCACCGGCAGCCCGGGCACCTCGGTCCGCGCCGCGATCGCCGCCTGGAGGCCCTCGTCGGTGAACGTCGGCGGCAGGCGCACGTCCACCACGGCGACGTCCGGGCGGTTCTCGATCAGGGACGGCAGCAGCGACGGTCCGTTGTCGACCGCCGCCACCACCTTGAAGTCGTACGCCTCCAGGAGCCGGGTCAGACCGTCCCGGAGGAGGGCGAGATCCTCGGCGATGACAACGCGCACGGCAGCTCCATGGTCACGACGGTCGGCCCACCCGGCGGGCTGGACAGGCTCATCGTGCCATCGAAGGCGGCGAGACGGCGTTCGATGCCCTGCAGCCCGGTGCCCCGGGACGGGTCGGCGCCGCCCAGACCGTCGTCGCTGATCCGCATGGTCAGCATGCCGTCGTCGTGCCGGAGCTGCACCTCGCAGTGGCGCGCGAAGCTGTGCCGGGTCACGTTGGCGAGGACCTCGGCGACCGCGAAGTACGCCGCGGACTCCACCGGCGTGTCGAGCCGGCCGGCAACGGCCGCGCCGACCGTCGTCGGGATCGGCAGGGCCATGGCGAGGGCCCGGACCGCCCCCTCCAGCCCGCGCTCGGCGAGCACCGGCGGGTGGATGCCGCGCACGAGGTGACGCAGCTCGGTGAGCGCGTCCGAGCTGACCTCCCGCGCCTCGGCGAGCAGCTTGCGGGCCATCGCCGGGTCGCTGGCCACCAGTTCCTCGGCCAGCCCGATCGTCATGCCGAGCGAGACGAGCCGGGCCTGCGCGCCGTCGTGCAGGTCGCGTTCGATGCGGCGCAGCTCGGCGGCCTGCGAGTCGAGGTTCTCGGCCCGGGTGGTGGTCAGGTGGCTGACCCGCAGGCGCAGCTCGGCGTTGCGGGTGGGGGCCAGGAAGAGCCGGGTGAACCAGGCGTCGGCGCCGCGCAGGTAGGGCGCCATCGCGAGGCCGATCGCGAGGATGACGGTGCCCTGCGGCAGCGACAGGAAGCCCTCGCCGACCGTCTCGATCGGCCAGATCGCGCCGTAGCCGTACTCCCCGGTGCCCAGCCAGATCCAGAGCGGCAGCAGGACGATGCCCTCGATGCCGTAGAGCGGGACCGCCAGCGACAGCACGCCGAGCACCAGGCCGGCCACCGCGCCCGGGAGCAGCCAGGCGAAGTCCCGCCAGGTCGCCGGGTCGGTGATGATCCACCGGTACCGCCCGAGCAGCCCCGCCGACGCCGGGCGGGGGCGGTACGGCCGGGCGATCGGCATGCCGAACGTCGCCGAGAGCCGCCGGGCGATCCGGGCCCGGAACCGGATCAGCGCGGTCACCAGCGGCAGCAGCACGAGCCCGATGCCGAGCACCGGGGTGAGCACCAGGGAGAGCACGAACAGGACGAAGAGCGGGATGTTCGTGATGGCGAGCGCCACGCTGAGCACCCCGCCGGCCACGGCCTTGACACCGTCTCTGATCCAGTCACGCGAATCCATGTCCTCATCCTGGCCCGCACGCGCCAGCCCTGTCGGTAGTGCCAGCCCTACCACCGGCGGGGAGCTGGCACTCCTGACTCCTCCGCGTACGCGCCGGAGGCTGGATCACATGACTACGACAGCCGCATCACGGGCGACCGGCAGCGACTTCGCGGAGCTGAGCCGCCGGATCAACGCGGCCGGCCTGCTGCGCCGGCGGCCCGCCTACTACGCCCTCCGCCTCTCCTGTGTCGCGCTCGCCCTGATCGCCGGCTGGACCGCGTTCTTCGTGATCGGGTCGTCGTGGTGGACCCTCGCGGTGGCCGCCTTCCTGGCCGTCGTGTTCGCGCAGACCGCCCTCGTCGCGCACGATCTCGCCCATCGCCAGGTCTTCCGGACGAACAAGCCGAGCGCCCGGGCCGGGCTGATCGCCGGCAACCTGGCGATCGGCATGTCCTACGGGTACTGGATGGACAAGCACACGAAGCACCACGCCAACCCGAACCACGACGACCTGGACCCGGACGTCGGCCCCGGCGTCCTGGTGTGGAACGAGGAGAACGCGCACGGCTTCGTCGCGAAGTATCAGGCGTACCTGTTCTTCCCGCTGCTCACGCTGCTCGGCCTCTCCCTCAAGAAGGACAGCGTCAAGGCCCTGCTGAACGGCACGGTGAAGCGGCCCGCGCTCGAGGGCGCCCTGCTCGGCGCCCATCTGATCGGGTACGTCGCCGCGCTGCTGCTCGTCCTCTCCCCCGTGCAGGCGCTGGCCTTCTTCGCCGTCCACCAGGCGCTCTTCGGCCTCTACCTCGGCCTCACCTTCGCCCCGAACCACAAGGGCATGCCGCACCCCGACGGCACCGAGGACTTCCTCCGCAAGCAGGTGCTGACCTCGCGCAACGTCCGGGGTGGCCGGTTCGTCGACGTGGCGCTCGGCGGCCTGAACTACCAGATCGAGCACCACCTGTTCCCGGCCATGCCGACCCCGAACCTGCGCCGGGCCCAGCCTCTGGTGCAGCGCTACTGCGCCGAGATCGGCGTCCCGTACGAGATCACGAGCCTCACCGACTCGTACGCCCAGGCGCTGCGTCACCTGCACGAGGTGGGCGCCCCGCTACGGGCGCGGAATGTTCCGTAGGTTGGTCCGGGCCAGGTCGAGCATCTGGCCCACCCCGCCGCCCAGCACCGTCCGGCCGACGCCCAGCGCGAACCCGGCCGCCTCCTCCGCGGAGAGGTGCGGCGGGAGCTCCAGGGCGTTCGGGTCGGTCACCACGTCGAGGACGGCCGGCCCGTCGTGGCCGAGGAACTCGCGCACGGCCTGCCGGAGGTCACCGGGTTTCTCGACCCGGATGCCCAGGATGCCGGCGCCGCGCGCGATGGCGGCGAAGTCGACCGCCTCGTGGTCGGTCCCGAACGGCGGGGCGCCCGCCACCAGCATCTCCAGCCGGACCATGCCGAGGCTGGAGTTGTTGAAGACCACGGTCTTGACCGGCAGGTCGTGCAGCTTCGCGGTGAGCAGCTCGCCGAGGAGCATCGCGAGGCCGCCGTCGCCGGACATCGAGACGACCTGCCGCCCGGGGAAGGCCTTCTGCGCGCCGAGCGCCTGCGGCAGCGCGTTCGCCATGGTGCCGTGCACCCAGGAGCCGAGCAGCCGGCGCCGGCCGTTCGGGGTGATGTAGCGGGCGATCCAGGTGCAGCACATGCCGGTGTCGGCCGTGAAGATCGCGTCGGCGGCCGCCTCCCGGTCCAGGGTCGCGGCGACGTACTCGGGGTGGATCGGGGTGAGGTGCTCGACGTCGTGGGTGTACGCGCCGACCACCCGCTCGAGCTCCTCGGAATGCTTGCCGAGCATCCGGTCCAGGAAGTCGCGGTTCTTGCGGTGCAGCTTCGGCAGCAGCGCCCGGATCGTCGCGCCGACGTCACCGGCGACGCCCTGCACGAGCGGGGTGCGCCGGCCCAGCCGGGACGGGTCGATGTCCACCTGGACGGTGTTCGCGCCGGGCAGGAACTGCCGGTACGGGAAGTCCGTCCCGAGCAGCAGCAGGAGGTCCGCCTCGTGACTGGCCTGGAAGCACGCGCCGTAGCCGAGCAGCCCGGACATGCCCACGTCGAACGGGTTGTCGTACTGCAGCGACTCCTTGCCGCGCAGGCTGTGCCCGACCGGGGCGGCGAGCACGTCGGCCAGCTTCAGCACCTCGTCCCGGGCGCCGGCGCACCCGATCCCGCCGAAGATCGTCACGGTGCCGGCCTGGTTGATCCGCTCGGCCAGCTCCTCGATCACGGCCGGGTCCGGCGCGCCGATCACCGGGCCGGCCGGGCGGTGGGCCGTACCGGTCTCGTTCACGGCCTTCGCCGAGAGCACGTCGCCCGGCACCACGAGCACCGCGGCGCCGCGCTTGCCGATCGCCTCCTGGATCGCGACCCGGGCCATCCGCGGCATCTGCCCGGCCGAGGAGAGCAGCTCGGTGAAGTGGCTCGCCTGCCCGAACAGCTGCTTCGGGTCGGTCTCCTGGAAGAAGCCGGTGCCGATCTCGGTGGAGACGATCTGCGAGGCGATCGCGAGCACCGGCGCGCCGGACCGGTGCGCGTCGAAGATCCCCTGAATGAGGTGCGTGTTGCCCGGCCCGCAGCTGCCCGCGCAGACCGTGAGCCGCCCGGTGAGCTGCGCTTCCGCCGACGCCGCGAACGCCGCCGCCTCCTCGTTGTGCACGTGCACCCACTCGATCGCCCCGCTGCGCCGGATCGCGTCGCTCAGCGAGTTGAGGCTGTCCCCCACGATCCCGTAGATCCGCTCGACGCCGGCCTGCACCAGCACCTCGACCAGTTGATCGGCGACCGTCTGCTTCGTCCCGAACATCCCTGCCTCCACCCTGTCGGCTACCGCTCCGGCTTACCCGCGCGCCGCGGCGCGCGAACGGGGACGTGCGTCTCACCCTGGGCGTTTCGCCCGCGCTTCCCCCTTCGGTACGCCGGAAGCACCGTGGATCGAGGGGAACGCGAGACGGGAGGGGCTGGTGGGCGTATTGTCGTTGAGTCCGGGTCGGGGGGCCGGGAGCACATCGGTCCACCCGGCTGCCGGGTGGGCGCGGGCGGCCCTCTTTCGTGAAGGCCGTTCGCGGGTAGGGTCGAGCGGATTCGACGACCCGGCCGGGGCAGACGCAGGTAACCGGTTACCGCACGACGCAGCCAGCGTCACTGCAGGTGACGGCCCTTGTTTAACCGGCGGGGCATTTGGCGTTTGCATAGGATTAAGGTCTAGAGTGCCGCGCGTGAAGGTGACCTTGCAGGAGATCCGGGAGCGGACCTACAAGCCGGTTGACGCGTGGTGGACCGTGCTTCTGGTCGACCCGTTGGCGTCCCGGCTGGTGCGTCAGGTCGCGCCCTATCGGTGGATCACGCCGAACGTTCTTACCCTCGTCGCGACCGTCATCGGCGTGGGCGCGATGGTCTGCTTCGCCACCGGTGAGCGCTGGGGTCTGATCGCCGGCGCCGTGCTCTTCCACCTGAGCTTCGTCGTCGACTGCATGGACGGCAAGATCGCCCGGCTGAACGGGACCGGCACGATCTTCGGGCAGTGGCTCGACTTCGTCCTCGACCGGGTCCGCGTCTTCTTCTGCGCCATCACGCTCTTCGGCGGGCAGTACCTGCAGACCGAGAACATCGCCTACCTCTGGGTCATGGCGGTCGCGGTCTTCCTCGACCTCTTCCGGTACCTGAACGGCCAGCAGATGGCGAAGGTCCGCCGGGTCATGCGCGAGCAGATCGAGGCGCTCCGCCCCGAGATCGCCTCGGCGGCCTCGGTAGCCCCAATGGCCTCGGTTGCCTCGGTTGCCTCGGCTGCCTCGGCTGCCTCGGTCGCCGCCGGGACCGCCGAGCCGGTCAGCGCCGCCCCCGCCGCGGCCCCGGCCGCCCGGCCGTCGCTCAAGCGCCGGGTCGGCGACACGCTGCGGCGCAACCGGATCCGCACGCACCTGTTCAGCGGCATCGAGTACGAGATGTTCGTCTTCATCGTCGGCCCGCTGCTCGGCCTGGTCATCCCGGTCACCATCCTGGCCGGCGCCGGACTGCTCGTCTTCGAGATGTTCCTCATCCTGAAGCTGCTCCGGGCCTGCCAGCAGCACCCGGCGAAGCTGGCGAAGGCCGAGGCCGAGTACGCCGCCTGGCAGTCCGGCCAGGTTCCGGCGGCGCCCGCCCCGGCACCCGCCGCCCCGATCTCCGGCATCCCGACCACGGTCTGAACGGCTCCCGCACGAAAGCACCCCCGGCGTCCTCGCCGGGGGTGCTCCTGTTTTGCACCCCTCCGGTGATCCACCCTCCCGTCGAACCGCCGATCGGGAGCGCATGAACAGGGAGAACGTGCCGCTCACGGTGAAGCTGCAACTCGTCAGCGCGAACTCGGGACGGCCCGTGCCCGGCTACGAGGTGAGCCTCTGGCACTGCGACCGCGACTCCCGGGGCCGGCAGACCAGCGACCCCTCCGGATGGGTGACGTTCCCGAGCGCCTTCCCGGGCGGGTACGCCGGCCACTGGCCGCACGTGCACTTCGAGGTGTTCCGCGACGACCTCGGCCCGGTGCACGCCGCCCAGCTCGCCTTCCCCGGCGACGACAGGCACACCATGGCGCTCTCCACCGACGCCTGCTTCACCGGCGGCTGGCAGCTGGAGATCCCCTCGGTGACCGGCGACGCCCACCGAGGCCTGGTAGCCACCCGAAGCATCACCCTCTAAACCCCTCTCCTCCCCTCCCCTCCCACCGCGCGTCCCCTCCGCGCGCCGCTGCCTCCCGCCCGCGATCTTGTTGATTTGCACAGGAACGGTGCGCCGCGCATCAACAAGATCGCGCGTAAGCGGAGCGGTACGGTGCGGGTGGGCGGCGCGGGTGGGCGGCGCGGGCGGCGCGGATGGGCGGCACGGGCGGCGCGGATGGGCGGCGCGGATGGGCGGCACGGGCGGCGCGGATGGGCGGCGCGGATGGGCAGCACGGCGGCGCGGGTGGCACGACTGGGCGGCGCGGCCGGGTGGCGCCGCTGACGGCCTGACCTGCGCGAGGGCTTCTGGCCGGCCCCGGGATCGGGGACTGACAGGAGGAGGGCGCAACCACTCACGCACGTGGCCCGGACCGGCGAGCGTAGCGAGGCTGGGCCGGGCACCTCGGCGGGAGCGGCGGTCTGCACCATCCACCCCGCTACGACATATGCCTTAAATCCCTTTAAAGCACGAAAGCATCCGTCCACAGCTGCCGCGAACGTCCGGAGAGCGCCTCCATCAACCCGACGGCCTGTCCATCCGTCAGGCCCGCCACGAAGTCGATGACGGCGCGGCCTCGTGCCCGGCCGATGCGCTCGGGTGTGCCCGGCGGGAGTTCCGCCTCGGCGAGTTCGACCAGGTCGCGCAGCCGGCGCGGGAGGCGCTGTTCCTCGTCGGGGTCGGTGAGCCAGGCCAGCAGGGCCTCGACGAGGGAGGCGAGGAGGCGCGCCTGGCCGCGCTGGTGCAGGGCCAGATCGGGGCGTTCCAGGACGAAGCGGTTCTGGACGAACTTGAGGATCTGCACCTCGTGCCACTGCGCCCGCGCCAGCTGGACGTGACCGCTCCGGATCGCGGGCTGGCCGATCAGCTCGATGGAGTCGACGAGGCGGCGGGTCCAGTTCGCGGAGAAGGCGGCTACGCGCGCCTCGGCCTCGATGGAGCCGTCGAACGGGCGGGCCAGCAGGCCGTCGACGAGTTCGGCGCGGACCAGCTCGACGGCGCCGGCGAACGCGTCGTCGTCGGCGATCCAGCCGTCCTTGCGGTGCAGCTGGCGGCGGAGGGACTCGATGGCACCGCCTGCCCGATTCAGATCGGCCTCGTGGCCCCAGCGCTGCCAGGCCATCAGCTCGGCCGCCACGGCGCCCTGCTGGAGGACGCCGACCCGGTGCACGTCCTCGAGGTCGTGGATGGCGTAGGCGATGTCGTCGGCCGTGTCCATCACCGACGCCTCGACGGTCTGCTGCCAGTCGGCGACCCGGCCCGCGAACGGTGCCCGTGCAGCGCGCATATCCGAAATTTCCGTCGAATAAGCACCGAACTTCAGCGAACCGCCGTCGGGATCGTCAGGCACCGCAGCGGCACCCCGGGGCGCCGGGTCCATGAAGCGCGGGTGCGGATCGGGGTGGTCGCGCCGCGTCCACGGATATTTCAGAATTGCCGCACGAACGGCATTTGTCAGATTCAGCCCGATCGTCGCCTGGCCCCGTACCTCGGTGCTCGTCACGATGCGGTACGACTGAGCATTGCCCTCGAACCCGTCCCGCAACCGGAGACGATGACGGGCCAGACCGTCGAGAACCCGCTCACCGAGATGGCCGAAAGGCGGGTGCCCGAGATCGTGAGCCAGAGCGGCGGCTTCCACGACATCGGGATCGCAGCCACCCAATTTGTCCACCAGATCCGGGTCGGAAGCAGAAACCCGCTCCGCGATCGCCCGCCCGACCTGGGCCACCTTGAGGCTGTGGGTGAGCCGGTTGTGCACCAGCAGACCCGCCCCGCCGGGGCTGATCACCTGGGTGACACCGGCGAGGCGGGCGAGGAAGGGGGAGCTGACGATCCGGTCGCGGTCCACCCGGTAGGGGCTCGACGCGAGATCGCCCGGGGCGACGAGACTGTCGCCGAAAAGGCGCTGAGCACGGGGATCGTCCATGCCCGGGAGATTAGCGCGACTGCAGCGCGTCCAACGCGACGGCCATCGCCACGACCAGCCGGCGGTCCAGGTAGGGGTCGTGGACGGTCACCTCGAACCTGTCCCGCAGGCCCCACTTGCGCACCACCGAGAACGCCGGGCGGTCCCCGATCGTGAAGTCGAAGTGGTAGGGCAGCCAGGACAGCGAGTCGACGAAGCGGCGCAGGATCGCGACGAGCTGGCTGCGCTCCTGGCCCACCATCTCGGCGTATCCGGGCTGCTGCAGCACCCACGTGGAGCGCAGCAGGGAGGCGCCGAAGGCCTTCTTGAACTCCCCGATCGGCTGGCCGTGCGCGTCCGTCACGTCGTAGGTGGCGCCCAGGTCGATCACCTGCCGCGCCTTGAAGCCGAGCAGCGGCGTCTGCTTGGTGTCGTCGGTGTAGAGGGTCACCTGCTCCTTGAAGGCGAGGCGCTTCTGCTGAGCGAACGCCAGCACGCCGGCCTCACGTCCGTCGGGGCCGACGGCGTGCACCTCGTACTGGTTGACCATGAAACGGATCCGTTGCCGGACGATGAGGCTCTGCTGAGCCTGAAGGGTGTCGAGCGTCACGACGCGAGTGTTTCACGCGGTCCCGGTGGTCGCGCACCCCCGTCAACGGTCAAACTGTGGGGATGGCGAAGCGACCGCGTACCCGTACCGTGTTGGCTCTGGCCCTGGGGGCCGCGGCGGTGTGGGCCGCCCGCGACATCCCCCGGCAGATCGGCGGGAGGTCCCGCGGTGACCGCCGTACCCGCGTCGAGGCGTCGCCGCAGTTCGCCGACGGCAAGTTCCGCAACACCGTGCCCGCCACCATGGTCGCCGCCGCGTCGATGCCGAAGGTCTTCGCCGCCACCCTGACCGGCCGCGAGGCCCGCCACCCGCACCAGCCGGTCCCGGTCGTCACGCCGGCGCCGGGCCTGGACGCGTCCGGGCTGCACGTGACCTGGTACGGCCACTCCTCGGCGCTCGTCGAGATCGAGGGCCGGCGCATCCTGCTCGACCCGGTCTGGAGCGACCGCTGCTCGCCGTCCCGGCTCACCGGCCCGCGCCGCCTGCACGAGCCGCCGCTGCCGCTGCGCGAACTGCCCCCGCTCGACGCCGTGCTGATCTCCCACGACCACTACGACCACCTCGACATGGTGACCATCCAGAACCTGGTCGACCTGCAGGCCGCGCCCTTCCTGGTGCCGCTCGGCGTCGGCGCCCACCTGGAGCGCTGGGGTGTCCCGCCGACCCGCATCATCGAGCTCGACTGGAACGAGAAGGCCAAGGTCAACGGCATCGATCTGGTGGCGACGCCGGCCCGGCACTTCTCCGGCCGCGGCTTCAACCGGGACGAGACGCTCTGGTCGAGCTGGGTCATCGCCGGCCCGACCCGCAAGGTCTTCTACTCGGGCGACACCGGATACTTCCCCGGGTTCGCCGAGATCGGCGCCGAGCACGGCCCCTTCGACGCGACGCTGGTGCAGGTCGGCGCCTATGGCGACGCCTGGCCCGACATCCACATGCTCCCCGAGGACGGCGTCGCCATGCACGTCGACGTCCGCGGCGGCCTGATGATCCCGGTCCACTGGGCCACCTTCAACCTGGCCCTGCACGACTGGTCCGAGCCCGCCGACCGCACCTGGCGCGAGGCGAAGGCCCGCGACGTCAGCCTCGCCATCCCCCGCCCCGGCGAGCGCGTCGACGTCGACAACCCGCCGCCCGTCGACGGCTGGTGGCAGCAGATCGCCTGAAAGATCAAAATCAGGCTGTCGCAGCGGGGTGGGTGGTGCCGGCCGTCGCTCACGCCGAGGGCCCGGCGCGGAGTCGCTTCGCTCCCGCGCCGGGCGGCCTGCGTGAGTGGTCGCGCCCCTTTCCTCTCAGTCCCGTGGCCGTCCGCGGCGGATCCGGATGACGGTGGCCGTTCTGTCAGGATGAGGTCATGGGCCATCAGCCTCAGCATCCAGCGTCGTCCGGCCGGGTCCGCGCCGAGCCGACACCTCAGACCACCTGGACTACGGTGGGTCGGTGATCGACTTCTCCAGCCCATCCGTTTTCAAGCTCAACCCGTGCGATCCCGCCACCATCTATCCGCAGGTAGCGCCGCTGCTCATTCCCGGTGAACAGCTGGTCGTCGCCTTCCGGACGACTCGTGACTTCGTGGTCTTCACCAACAAGCGTCTGATCGCGGTCAACGTACAGGGCATGACCGGCAAGAAGGTGGACTACACGTCGCTGCCGTACAACAAGATCCAAGCCTTCTCGGTCGAGACGGCAGGCAGCTTCGACCGGGATACCGAGCTGGAACTGTGGTTCAGCGGCCTCGGCAAGGTCCGCCTGGAGTTCAAGGCGAACGCTGACATCCGCCAGTTGGGTCAGATGATCGCCGGTTACGTCCTCTGACCGGTTGCCGGCGATACCTGCCCCAGGTCACTGGTCGCCTACCACCACCGACCTCGATCGAAATCTAGATCAGCAGGCCGCCGGTCGCCCTGATGTTCTGGCCGGTCACCCAGCCGGCGTCCGGCGAGACCAGATAGGCGACCACCGCGGCGACGTCGTCCGGTGTGCCGAGCCGGCCCAGGGCCGTGGCGGCCGCCGTCTGCGAAAGGGCGGCCGGCGAGTTCGTGGCCCGCAGGAGATCCGTGTCGGTGGCACCCGGCGAGACGGTGTTGACCGTGATGGACCGCGGGCCCAGCTCCCGGGCGGCCACCGCGGTGACCTGTTCGAGGGCCGCCTTGCTCGCCCCGTAGAGCGCCCCACCCGGCGCCGGGATCACCGTGTTGAGCGACGAGAGGTTGACGATGCGGCCCGGCGACCGGAGCAGCGGGATCGCGGCCCGGATCGCGAACAGCGGGAACTTCGCGTTGATCGTCATGACCCGGTCGAAGGCGGCGGGCGTGAGTTCGGCGATCGGCGTGGGTTCGCTGACGGCGGCGTTGTTGACCAGGATGTCCAGTCCGCCGGCGACCGGCGCGAACATGTCCGGCAGCGAGGCCAGATCGGCCTGATCGCACCGGACGGCCTCGGCGCCGGTCTCGGCCGCCAGGGCGGCGGCCTCCTCGGCGGACGCGCGATAGGTGAACACGACCCGCGCCCCGTCCCGGGCCAGGCGCCGGACCACGGCCCGCCCGATACCCCGCGAGCCGCCGGTGACCAGCGCCGTCCTGCCGTTCAGCGGTTTCGTCATGCCCCGGACGCTAGGGGGCGGCCGGCTCCGGCGTCTTGAACGAATGCGTCAGGGCGGCCCTCAGCGCGGCCGGGGTGAGGCCGGACCGGGCGCGGATCTCGCGGCAGAGGTGGGGCTGGTCCGCGTACCCGGCGTCGATCGCGACCCGCGCCGGTGCCTCGCCCGCCGCCAGCATCCGCACGGCGCGCTGGAACCGGGTCGTGCGCGCGACAGTGCCGGGGGTGAGGCCGACGTCGCGCCGGAAGTCCCGTTCGAGCCGGCGGCGGCTGACGCCCAGATCCGCGGCGACGTCCCCGACCGGGTGGCCGCGCTGGAGTACGTGCCAGGCGGCGTTCACCAGCGTGCCGGCCGTGGCGTCCGGGCTGAGGCGGGCGCCGAACCACTCGTCGAGGATGGTGAAGCGCCCGGCCCAGGAACCGGCCGCCGCCAGCCGGGCCGCCAGCAGCTCGTCGCCGGCGCCGAGCACTGCGTCCAGCGGGACCGTCGAACCGGCCAGGGCGCTCATCGGCAGGCCGAGCAGCGCGGACACCCCGGCCGGCGTCAACCCGGCGGAGACGCCGTACCCCCACACCACCTCCCGCAGGACCCCGAAGGCCGGCGCGCAGCCCGACACCACCCGCCCGGCCCCGGCAATGTCGACGACGATCACGGCGGCGTTGAGGGGAAGGACCCGATGCGCGACCGGCCCGTCGCGGAAGAAGCCGCTGTAGCCCGCTATCAGCCCGCGCAGCGACGGGTGCGGCCGCCCGGTGACCGACGCGCAGGGCGGGCCGGCCGGGACGAGCGGCAGGGAGTGGATCACGCCGGGCGCAGGCGGAGGGCTCCCGGTGCGTGGGCCGGGACGGCCGGGGAGCGGGGCGGGATCGGGGTGAGGCGGACGTAGTCCCCGCCCAGGGGCGGGCGCTCGTCGGCGGCGCCCTTGTTGGGCCAGAGCGCGATGGCCCGTTCGGCGAGGGCCGTGATGGTCAGGGACGGGTTGACGCCGAGGTTGGCCGGTACGGCGGAGCCGTCCACCACGTGCAGGCCGGGATAGCCGAAGACCCGGTGGTACGCGTCGACGACCCCCTCCGACGCCGTCGCGCCGATCGTCGCCCCGCCGAGGATGTGCGCCGTGAGCGGGATGTCGAAGATGTCGCCGACGGTTCCGCCGGGGAAGCCGCCGATCCGGTCGGCGAGCCGCCGTACGGCCTCGTGCCCCACCGGGATCCAGGTCGGGTTGGGGCTGCCGTGTCCGGGTGTCGTGGTGAGCCGGCCGCGCCGGGTGCGCCGGACCGTCAGCGAGTTGTCCACCGACTGCATGACCAGCGCGATGATGGTCCGCTCGCTCCACCGCCGGACGGAGAGCGAATGCGCCAGCACGACCGGGTGGCGCATCGCCTGCCAGAGGAACCTGAGCGGCCGCGGCACCCGGCCGCCGCCGTCGACGAGCAGCGTGGAGAGCAGGCCCATGGCGTTGCTGCCGGGGCCGTACCGGACCGGCTCGATGTGGGTGTCGGCGTCCGGGTGGAACGACGAGGTGATCGCGATGCCCCGGTTGTACGGCTCCGCGGGCACGTCCTTCACGGCGGCGCCGAGCAGCGCCTCCGAGTTGGTCCGGGTCAGCTCGCCGAGCCGGTCGGAGAGCCGGGGCAGCACCCCGGTGTCCTTCATGGCGTGCAGCAGCCGCTGGGTGCCGAGCGCGCCGGCCGAGAGGATCACCTGATCGGCGGTGAACGGGCCGTTCGTCGTCTCCAGCCGCCAGCCGGGGCGGAGCGACGTCACCTCGGTGTCCGGGTGCACGGTCACCCCGGCCTTCTCGGCCAGGTACAGGTAGTTGACGTCGAGCCGGTTCTTCGCGCCGACCCGGCAGCCGATCATGCAGTTGCCGCATTCGACGCAGCCGGTGCGGTCCGGTCCGGCGCCGCCGAAGTAGGGGTCCGGCACGGTCTTCCCGGGCTCGCCGAAATAGACGCCGACCGGGGTGCGGCGGAACGTGTGCCCGACACCCATGTCGTCGGCGACCTGCTTGATCGCCACGTCGGACGGCGTCATGGTGGGCTGTTCGGTGACGCCGAGCATCCGGGACGCCTGGTCGTAGAAGGGCGCCAGCTCGTCGGCCCAGTCGGTGATCCCGGACCAGCGCGGGTCGGCGAAGAACGGCGCGGGCGGCCGGTAGAGGGTGTTCGCGTAGACCAGCGATCCGCCGCCGACCCCGGCCGCGGAGAGCACCATGATGTCCTTGAGCAGCGTGATCCGCTGCATGCCGCGCATCCCGAGGCGCGGGGCCCAGAGGAAGTTGCGCAGGTCCCAGGACGTGGTGGGCAGGGTGTCGGGGGTGAAGCGGCGGCCGGCCTCGAGGACGCCGACCCGGTAACCCTTCTCCGCCAGGCGCAGGGCGCTGACGCTGCCGCCGAATCCACTGCCCACGACGACGATGTCGTAATGCGTCATCGCATCACCTAAGCATTACCGGCGAGTAACCGGAAGACCTATCGCTGATAGACGGTCATCGAATGACCCACCTCGGCGACCGGGGTGCTCGACTCGATGAGGCGTTTCAGCCGGCCGGTGGCGAGGGCGACGCGGGAGTCGGAGACGACGAGCAGGCCTCGTACCTGATCCTCCGGCACGTCGAAGGGGTTGCGCGACCTGATCCCGTAGTAGGACGGCACCCCGGCGCCCTTGTAGACGAGCCAGGCCTCCCGGCCGTCCAGGTAGGCGCTCAGCCGGGGCAGATCCTGTCCCCAGTCGACGTTCGCGTCATGAAGGTTCTCATGGGTGTTCGCCGTGCCGCCGAATACGATGTTCGAGTAGGGCAGATAGGTCGGAAACGTCATGACGGATCCCGCTGCCACCGTCGCGACCAGGGCGGCCGTGCCGATCCGGGCCCACCGCCACCGCCACAGCGCCACCGTCCCGGCCGCCACCGCCAGGAAGAGCGGCATGAAGATCACGTAGCGGGTGCCGAAGTTGCGCGCCCCGGTCATCGTCACCAGCATCAGCACGGCCGAGACCGGCAGCAGGTAGAGCGCGGCGGCCCGCAGCCGCGGCAGCACCAGCAGGGTGACCGCACCGGCCGCCCAGAGCAGCATCATCCCGACCGGCGTCTTGATCAGCAGGGCGACCGGCATGTAGTACCACGGCGAACCCCGGTAGGACTCGCCCAGCAGGAAGCCGTTGTAGAGCTTGTCCTCGAACCCGAACTGCACCAGCATGCCGTCGCGGTAGGCCTGCGGGAACGGCATGAGATCCACGGCGAGCCCCTTGAGCCCGCCCGGGTGCGGCAGATCCGGCGGGGTGGTCCAGCGCAGCCGGGGGTCGACGGCCAGATAGGACAGCCAGACGACGGCGATCGCGATGATCCCCACCCCGACGGCCGCGCCCGCGACGAGCAGCATCCTGGTGCGCAACCGCGGGCGCGAGGCTTGCGCCTTCCACATCGAAAGAGCCACGATCAAGATCAGGATGGGCACGGCGGGAAGCACGCTCATCCGGGTGGCGAGGGCGGCCCCCAGTGCCACCCCGGCGAGGGGCAGATACAGCTTCGGCCGTTCCCGGGCCCGCCACGCCGTCCAGAAGGCGATCAGGAGCAGCCCGGCGGCCGGCACGTCCAGGGTGGCGAGCGAACCGTGCGCGATCACGTCGGGGGAGAACGCGTACAGGGCCAGCGCGATCAGCCCGCCGGCCGGCCCGGCCAGGTCGCGGGCGAACGCCAGCACCACCAGTCCGAAGGCGAGCGTGAGCAGGATGATCGGCAGCCGGGCCAGCAGCATCAGCCGGAAGGGGTTGTTGCCGCTCTCGTAGAGCAGGTGCCGCCCGAGCCGCGTCTGGTTCCCCTCGAACGCCGGATCCAGCGTGGCGCCGCCGAACGCCAGGCCGGCCGCGATGGCCAGCTTGCCGAGCGGCGGGTGCTCCGGGTTGTAGCGCAGGCTGTGCTGCTGCCGGTACACCTCGGCGGCGCCGACGTAGACCGGCTCGTCGATGGTCGGCGACTGGCTCACCGCCGTGGTGACCATCGCGAACGCCATCTGCCCGAGAAGCGCGACGACGGCGAGCAGGTAGAACAGGCGGCGTCGCGGCATCGGGCAAATCTAGCCCGCCGGTCGCGCGATCTCGTTGATGCGCGCCGCCGGTGCCGGAGGGGTGCTGGTCAGCGGGCCAGGTGGAAGCCCGCCGCCAGCAGCCCCAGAAGCACGACGGCCGTCGCCACCGCTAATCGGACGGTGTGCAGCCACGCCACCCGGCGGTTGGCGCGCAGGCCCTGCTTCGCCGCCGCCACCTCGTGCCACGCCGCCTGGCACCGGCCCAGCCGGTAGGCGATCGCCAGCAGACCGCCGGCGGTGAGTGCGACGCTCAGATACCGCATGGGAACCTCCTGGATGCTCGTTGTGAACAGCCAGTCTGGGCTCCGCCAACCCCAATATTCCAGGGGATGTCACGACATATACGGACCGGAACCCCACGCCGCGGCACGAACCTTCTGTCGCCTATCGGTCAGTCGAATCGTCCGAATTTTCCAGAGAGGACGAAGCGGGCACACAGACCTTCACGGCGCCCGGAACGACCGACGCCGTGAACTTCCGGGTCTTCGCCCGCGCCCCGCCGTCGAGCTCGTACTCGAGCTTCGACTCCAGCTTCACGTCCACCCGGCGTGCCCGGGTCATCCGGACGAAGGGTGAACTGTCCGAGCGGCCGACCGCCATGGTGCCCAGCGCCCGCGCCCACTGCAGCGCGCCCTGCGCCGTGGCCACCCCGACGTCGAGCCACCCGTCGTCCGGAACGGCGTCGTCGAAGGCCTGGATCCCGCCGGTGATCGTCCCGACGTTCCCGATCAGCACACAGCTGGCCTCGTCGTCGAACCAGTCCACACCGTCCACCTTGATCTTCGCCCGGGGCGCGTCGCCGTTCACGTGGCGGATGCCGGTCCAGACGTAGGACAGCTTGCCGAGCCGGTCCTTGAGCGCGCCGTCGGCGTCCTTGATCATGGCGCCGTCGAAGCCGATACCGGCCATCACGGCGAAGTGCTCGCCCTCCAGGAGCCCGAGGTCGAAGCGGCGGCGGTCGCCGTGGAAGGCGATGTCCACCGCCTTCTCGAGATCCTCGGGGATCCCCAGGTTGGTGGCGAAGAGGTTCCCCGTGCCGGCCGGCATGATCGCGACCGGGACCTTGCTGCCGCCCTCGGTGGAGGCGAGCACGTCGAGGGAACGCTGGACCATCCCGTCGCCGCCCCAGACGATCAGCAGGTCGACGCCGGCCTTGACGGCCTTACGGACCTGCTTGGGCGCCTTGCGGCTCTTCGGGACCTCGAACCAGAGCAGCTTCTCGACACCCTGGCCGGTGATGCGCCGGCGCAGTTCGTCGAGTCCGCCACCGAGGTTCTTCCGCTGGTGGGCAACGACGGCGATCGTGCGGGGGGTACGCATGCCGCCGCCGTACCCAAAAAAGCGGACCGACCAAACAGTCAGCGGAATCCGAAGCGGCTCCGCTTCTTGCGGCCGAACATGCTCTGCATCGTGTCGGCGCCCTGGCGCAGCAGCCGGGTGGTGCGCGTGGCACCGTGCCGCCGCTCCAGGGAGGCGCTCAGCTTACGGGCGCCGGCCGCGCCGAGCGGGACGAGGACGGCGGTCAGAACCATTTTGCGGGCCAAATTCCAGATCATGCCGTTCTGCATACCCAGAAAGCACGATCAACTCACCGTGTCGCGCATGCGCTGCTCGGCCACCTTGCTCCGGATCACCATGAGCCGCAGCTCGAGCTCGTCGGCGACGATCGAGGCGAGGTGCTCGAGGGCTTTGAGCTGGCGCGGGCCGGCCTCCCGGGGACGGCTGTCGATCACGTTGACGGTGCCGAGGCGGTAGCCGTCGTGGGTGCGGATCGGCGCGGCCGCGTAGAAGCGGAGACCCAGCTCGCCCCGGACCAGCGGGTGGTCGAGCGTCCGGGCGTCGACCGCCGCGTTGTTGATCACGTAGACGTCGTCCTGGGCGATCACCGAGGCGCACAGCCCCGGCTCCTTGCCGACCTCGCGGACGCCGGGCAGGCCCTGGCAGGCCGCCAGCCAGACCCGGTCCTGCTCGACCAGGGAGACCGTCGCGATCGGCGTCTCGAAGATCGCACCGGCCACGAAGGCGATCCGGTCGTACGCGTCCTCGACCGGCTGATCGACCATGCGGTAGCGGCGCACGGCCGCGAGCCGGGCCTCCTCGCTGTCGCGGGGGCCGACGTTGTCCAAGTATTCGTAGGCGTGAGACGACGCTGTCATGGACGCCAGCCTATGTCCTATCTCACAGGAACGTCGCACACCGGGTCAGTCAGAACCGGGCGAACGACCGGATCGGCATCCGCGGGCCGAACTTCGGGGCGCCGATCCCGCCGAGGGCGAACAGGTCGCAGACCCTCCCCCGGTGCCCGCGGAACGGCTCCAGCAGCTCCAGCATCCTCTCGTCGGTGCCCCGGGTCTCGCCGGCGAGCGCCCATGCCACCGTGTTCGGGATGTGGAAGTCGCCGACGCTCACCGCGTCCGGATCGCCGTACGCATGACGCACCACCTCGGCGGCGGTCCACGGGCCGATGCCGGGCAGCGCGGTCATCCGGGCCGTCGCCTCGGCCGCGTCGGCGCATCGCTCCAGCCGCTCGGCCACCACCGCGGCGCGCAGCAGGGCCTGGGTGCGGCGCTGTTCCACGCCGAACGGGTGGAAGGCCCAGTAGGGCGTCGCCGCGATCGCGGCCGGGTCGGGCGGGAGCACGAGACCGGCCGGGCCGGGCGCCGGCTCCCCGAAGTGCCGGCAGATCGCCCGGTACGACCGGTGCGCCTCCTTGCCGGTGACCTTCTGCTCCAGGATCGCCCGCAGCAGGCGCGGGAAGACCAGCCCGGTGGACGGCAGGCGCACCCCGGCGAAGGTCCTGGCGAGCCGCGCGACGAGCGGGTTCCGCGCCGCGAGCTCGGGGAATCCGGTGAGGTCGTCCCGCAGCCCGGCGATGGCGTCGGCCCGGTCGGCCATCCAGGCGCCGCCCGGGCCGTGACCGGTCGCCACCAATTCCCCGGCGGTGCGGGCCAGGTGCAATGCCGCCGGCCCGTCCGGGGTACGGGCGGAGAGCCAGATCTCGGAGTCCCCGAGGACGCCGCACGGATCGTGTTTCGGCACGAGCAGGGGCCGCACCGAGGCGCCGAAGTGATAACGCTCGGGAGGCGTCATCCGGCGGGTCACGGTCACCGGGCAACTATGCCACTGTTCTTCTGCAAGAAGGCAGGCCTGTTCTTCTGCGAAAGGGCAGGCCGATGGCCCTGACCTTGCTCCGGGGTCAGGGCCATCGGGCGGTGAACCGGACACCCGAGAAAGGTCCGGCCACCCGGTGCGGAGTTCCTCCCGGTGGTGGCCGGGAGGCCCGTCACGTATCCGTCCGGCAGGGGAGAGGACGGCCGGCCGCGCCGAAGGGGGGTCCCGGACTCACGTCCGGTCCGGCGATGCCGTGTGACGGGGTACTCCGCGTCGGTGGTTCAGCTCGATGAAAGAGGCTCGATGAGGGGTCAGCCGCGCACCCGGATCCGCACCGAGTCGAAGGCGGGCGTCTGGTTGGCGCGCTCCATCATCGGCGTGCGGTGCGAACCGTCACCGGCCCACGAGGAGCACTGGAACGTGCCCGCCTCGGGCAGGCCCGGCACCTGGATGTTCACGGTGTCCGGCTGAGCGCCGCCCTGGCTGTCCTCGGTCGCCACGAAGAACGCCGGGACCGGCTCGGGCGCGGGCGCCTGGTTCTGGCTCTGCAGGATCCGGCACGCGGTGTGGAAGTGACCGCGGACCAGGCCGTTCTGCAGGACCGAGCTCTCCACGTAGTACCCGCCCTGGCCGGCCGCGAGGAAGCGGTCGCGGATCAGGTTCCGGGTGCTGACCGAGAGGGTGAACGGGGTGTTCACGTTGACCTGGCGGGGCGCCCGGGTGATCAGCAGCGTCGGGTTGTTGGCGGCCGAGCCGACCTCACCGAACTCGGTGGAGACGCAGCGGTCACCGCGCTGGAAGCCGTCGTGCGCCTCCAGGTTGCTGGTGTCGCAGCTGTTGGTCAGGATGCCGAGACCGGCGCCGGGCGGCGGGGTCGTCGGGTTCTCGGCCGGCGGCTGCTCCTCGGCCGGGGGCTGCTCCTCGGCCGGGGGCTGCTCCTCGGCGGGCGGCTGGTTGCCCTCGCCCTCGCCGTCGGCGGGCGGCTGGTTACCCTCGCCCTCACCGTCGGCGGGCGGCTGGTTGCCCTCACCCTCGCCGTCGGCGGGCGGCTGCGACTCCTCGCCCTCGGCGGGCGGCTGGGTCTCCTCGCCCTCGGCCGGCTGGCTGGCTTCCTCGGACGGGGCGGGGCTCTGCGCGCCGCCGTTGTTCCCGCCGTTGTTGTTGCCGCCGCCACCGTTGTTGTTGCCACCGTTGTTGCCGCCGCCGTTGCCGCGGCGGCGGGCCTGGGTGGTCGCCTCGGCGGCGCCCTCCTCGTTGGCGACGTTGTTCATCACCCACTGGCGGCACCGGGCCCGCACCTGGGCGGCGGTGGCCACGTCGCCGGCGCCGTCGTCGGCGTGCTGGGTGACCCGGCCGTTGTTGGTGGTGTAGGTACCCTGCCGGGTCTCCGTGGAGAGATCGACCGAGTTCGGGGCGGCCAGGTCGTCACAGGCGGCCAGGGCCCGCTTGGTGGTGCGGTCGGTGCTGGCGTTCGAGACCTGGGTGACGGTCACGATGCCGCCGAACGCGACCAGCGTGGCCGCGACGGCGATGATGCGGCGCCGACCGCTGAACCACGTCGGGGAACTGGCGCGCCGGTACTTGGACCTTCGCATGGGTGACACCTTTCTTGGTCGCCGTGGGCGAGTTTGACCTAGCGCGCCCGGAAGATGCGCATGGTCGTGATGACCCCGACAACCAGTGCGGCAGCGAGGACGAGCAGGATGACGGTGTTGCTGAGGCCGGGAATGCTCCCGCCCTCGGTGGCCGCGACCAGCATCTGGTTGTCGACCGGAACGGGTCCTTGACCGGCGGCCGCGGCCGGCGCCGGCGCGGTGGGCAGTGCCGCGTAGTCGACGATGCCGCTGCTCTCCAGCAGGGTCATGTGCGTCATGACGAACTGGTTCGTCTGCTGGGCCAGCTTGCGGACCGAGTCGTTGCGCGTGGTGGCCCGGATCGTCGCGATGGCCGGGAAGATCTTGCCGTGCGCCGACCGGAGGCGGTCGATGAAGATCTGGTCGAACTGGGCCGGCGTGGGGGCCGTCCGCATCTCGTTCAGCCAGGCCTGCTGGTCGCCGTTCGGCTTGTTCGGCAGGCTGATGCCGAGCTTCTTGGCGACCGCGCGGTCCAGGTTGTCGAGCGCCACGTGCTGCTCGGCGATCGACTTGCCGACCTTCACGACCGTCTCGTTCTCGGACTTCTCCTGGGCCATGTTGCCGGCCGGGATCTCCCAGAGCCCGGCGAGCCGGACCTTGATGACGAAGTCCCGGTCGGCGGCGCTGACCACGCCGGCGCCGTTGTCGGTGAGCCCGGTGTTCGGGGGGATGGGGACCTCGTCCTCGGCGTGGGCCACCCCGGCCGGCGTCACCATGAACGCCAGTGCCAGTGCCAGGGTGCCGACAAGCCATCGGGGGACGCGACGGGTCTTCATCAACGACTCCAAACCTCGGTCAGAAGCGATCAGTAGCTGTAGTCGCTGCCGGAGTCCTCGGACTCCTCGGCGCCCGCGTCGTCGTTGGCGGGCGGTGCGACCGGCTTCGAGATCTTCGGGAGGCAGGTGAGGTTCTTGGTGCCTTCGGGGGTGATCACGAACCAGGTGCCGCTGACGTTCTGGCCCTTCCACTGGCCCGGCTTCTTGTCGCCGATGTAGCGGTAGAGCGGCCAGCCCTTGAGGGTCAGCTGCTTGGTGCCGTCCGCGCGGGTGACCGTGCCGACGAGCTTCTGGTCGACGCCGTCCAGTGAGGGCTCACCGTCGTTCGTGAGGGCCGCCGGCCAGATCTCGGCGCAGTCGCCGTCGCAGTTCGACTTGGACGGGTCGTCGCCGTCCTTGTCGAAGCGGTAGAGGACGAAGCCGTCCTGGTCCTGGACCGTCTCGCCCATCTTGGCGACCTTGGTGGCGGTGAGCTGCGTCGTGGTCAGCTCCTCGCTGATCTCCGGGGTGTTCGCCTCGTCGCCGGGAGCGGCCTCGGCGGTGGACTCGGGGTCCGCCTCCGCGGTCGACTCCGGGTCGGCCTCGGCGGTCGCGCCCGGGGACGCGGCGACCTCGTTCGACGCCGGTTCAGCCGCGTTGCCGTAGTCGGCGGCGGGCTGCTGATATCCGGCCGGGGCACAGCCGGGCAGTACGACCACCGCCGCGAGCGCTGCACCGACAACCATCAACTTCCGCTTCTCCGGTACCACTGGCCCTCCAGCTGATTAATGGCTCTGCCATTTCCGGGCAGTAGTACGGAGGGCGCGCGGAGACGGTTGAACATTCGGGTCGATCAAATTGGAGAATTTTCCGTTGAACCATCCGGGCGCGACATACGTATGGTTCTGACCACGGATACGAAAAGGCCCGGTCGCCGATGCGACCGGGCCATAACGCGATCAGACGGTTACGGAACGCGAACGAGGGTCTCCCCCGGGCCGTTCTCGGTGATCTCCTGCACCTGGAGGTGGGCGATGTCCTCACGGGTGGTGCCGGTCACGGCCTGGAGCAGCAGCGGTGACGGGTTCGCCGCGGTCCCCCAGCCCTTGTCGCCGATGTCCCAGCTGGCGAGCAGCTCGGCGGTGCCGTCGGTGCGGACCGCGTAGAGGCCGCACTTCTTCGGTCCGGTGATGTTGGAGACCGCGAACGAGACCTGGGTGCCCCAGTCCTTGGACTCGAGGCCGACCGCCATCGCCACGCCGGTGCGCGCGTCGGTGCCGCTGAACGGCTCGCCGGGCAGCTCGGTGCCGCCGAGGCCGACGCCGTCCGAGTTCGGCAGCGGGTCGAGCTGGCTGCTGGAGCTCTGCGCCCCGGTCTCCGGCGCCTTCGCGTCGTCGCCGAGCCAGGCGCCGCCCGCGAAGAGCGCGCCGATCGAGAGCATCGCGAAGATCACGACGGCGGCCGCGAGCGAGTAGAGCCGGCGGCTGTTCGCCCGGCGGCGCTCGGCACGCACCTCGCCGAGCATGCTGCCGAGCAGCTGACCGTCGCGCTCGGACTGCTCGGCGGCGATCAGCGCCTCCGCGTCGACACCCGAGAGAACGTCGGCGACCTGGACGAACGACTCCAGCTCGTACGCGCACTGCGGGCACTCGATGAGGTGGTCCTCGAACCGCGCGGCGTCGTGGTCGTCGAGCACGCCGAGGGCGTACGACGCGACGTCGTAGTGCTGTTCCTGGGTCATTCCGTCACCCCCCGTTGCTGCAGAGCCGTGCGCAGCGCCCGGAGAGCGTAGTAGACCCGCGACTTGGCCGTCCCGAGCGGGAGGTTCAACGCCTCCGCCGCCTCGGGGACGGTACGGCCACGGAAGTACGTCTCGATCAGGATCTCCCGGTGCGAGTGGCTCAGCTGTCGGAGCGCGTCCGACACCGTCATCGACTGCAGGACCTTGTCGGTCTCGTCGGACGTCGTCGGGAAGCTCTCCAGCTCCCGATCGTACGTCTCGGCGGGGCGCGCGTTGGCGCTGCGGTGTTCGTCGATGGCGATGCGGCGGGCGACCGTGACGAGCCACGGCCGCAGCGACTGCTGGCCCTGCGCGCCGAGCCGGTGCGCGTTGCGCCAGGCCCGCAGCAGGGTCTCCTGCACGATGTCCTCGGCGCGCTGCCGGTCACCGCCGGTCAGCCGCAGCACGAACATCAGCAGCGGTCCCGCGTGCTCTTCGTAGAGCAGCTTGACCAGCGTGTCCTCGTGGCTCGGACTGCTGCTCGGAGCGGCCTCGTGCCGCGGCGCCTGCCGCGGGATCACCGTGCCCTCGTCGCGCGAGTTGCCACCGTCGAGAGCCTGCCACCTACCACCGGAGTGTTGCCGTGCCATCACACGCACCCTCTCCGGCGCGAGCCGATCCTCGGCCACCGCATGCATCGATACCTCCGCCCGGACCTTTCCCCGTCGCCTGAGATACGGCCGGGAAGGGCTGCCGGGATCAATGCCGGCACAAGATTTTCCGGGACACTCGGTCTCAACGGTCCTCCGCTGCGATCGTGGACGTACGGCGCACCGTCTCGGGGATCACCCTCCGTATTGATCCACGCCGATTCGGACACCAGGTAAGGCGGAATGATACTCAGTGACATCGGACCGTAGACATGCCTCTGAGAATAATTCTCCCGTACGCGGGAGAGCGTGATCTCGCAGCGTGAACCTACGATTTCGTAGCGTCGACGAGATTGCGTAACAAGTGGTCAAAGGCACCGTCCGAGAACCGTTCGGGTGACCCCGAAATGCCACTCATACCTTTTCCGGGGTCGACCGTCGGGAGCGCTCCCATTTCCCGATGGTGCTGCTAGGCCGCTTTCGCGCCGGTTAGCCGATCATGCGCCGGACGCGAACTCGTGGTCAACTTCGCGTGTTCTGGAAACGTCGCTGTTCACGAGCACACACCGGTCCCACCAACCGGGACCTGTGATCAAGAAGTGAGACGGGTCCGGGCGGTCTCCCGCGCCAGCGCCCGGTGCAGCACCCGGGCGTCGCCGAGCATCCCGCGCAGCCGCCGCTCCAGCCCGGCGATCGGCACGAGGTTCTGCGGCGCCCTCGGATCCTTGTACGCCGACGACGCGAGCCTCGGCAGCGTCGCCCCGGACAGGTCGGCCAGCTCGATCGCCTGGTCCGGGCTCAGCTCCGGCGAGCACTCCACCCGCACCACACCGGACCACGGCGCGCCGGACGAGCCGGGCAGGCGCAGGTACCACGTCCAGCCGCCGAACACCGACAGAATCTGGAAGACCGGCGTCCGCTGACCGGGCCGCAGCCGGGGTACGACCGCCTGCTGGGCGGCCGGCAGATATTGCTTCTGCTGGGTCTTCACGTACCCGATCGTGCGGGGCAGCTGACGCCGGTTCCGCAGCGGACCGTCCACGATCAGCAGATCGGCCCCGTCCGAGCCGCCGTCCCGGGCCGCCGCCGAGATCTCGATCTCCAGGGCGGTCAGCGGCGGCTGCACGGCGGCCGGCAGCTTGCTCGCCTCCCCGGTGCCGCTGACCCGGTGCACCTCGTAGCGCACCGAGCCGGCGTTGATCTCCTCCATCGACGGGCTGGCCGTGAACAGCCCTCGTGCGACCCTTGCGGCCGCCAACTCGGCCAGCCCACGCCCGAGGTCACAGCGGACCACCCCGGCGGCGTAGGAAGCCGCCAGGCCGGCATAGGAGGTGCCGTCATCCTCCGCGGTCCAGAGCTGCGCGTCGTTGCGGCGCACCCCGTCGACCAGGAACACCACGTCGGGCGCCCGGACCGTGGCCGACACGTCGATCGGCGCCCACTCGGCGGCCGGCACCTCCACCTCGACGTCGACCTGCTGAGCGCTCGACGACGAAGGGCCCTCATCCCCGCCCTCGAACGACGGGCCGTAGGAGGGATCCCACGCGTCCACGTAAATCCCGGTCATAGACCCGACCTCTCGACGTGCGCGGTCCGCGCGTCCTTGTGCACCTCGAACCGGACCGGCACCCGCTCGGCGAGCGCCTGCACGTGGGTGACCAGCCCGACCATCCGGTCGCCCCGGGCCGCCAGGTTCTCCAGCGTCGCGGCGACCACGTCGAGGGTGGCCGCGTCCAGGGTGCCGAAGCCCTCGTCCAGCACGATCGACTCGAGGCTCGCCGCGGTCGTGCTCATCCCGGCCAGCTGTTCGGAGAGCGCCAGCGCCAGCGCCAGCGAGGCCTGGAACGTCTCGCCGCCGGAGAGCGTGCGCACCCCGCGCTTGAGCCCGGCGTCGTGGTGGTCCACGACGAAGAACTCGCCCTTGTCGTGGATCAGCTCGTACTGGCCGTTGGTGAGCTCGCGCAGGATCCCGGAGGCGCCGTCGACCAGCAGGTCCAGCGCCTCCTCGAGCAGCCAGCGCTCGAAGTTGTTGGCCCGCAGGTGGCCGGCGAGCGACTTCGCGACCCGGCTCTGCTGCTGGAGGGCGTTGCGCTGGCCGGCCGCCTCGTCCGCCTGCCGGCGCCGCTCGTCGAGCCGCTGCCAGGCCGCCTCGGCCCGCTCCACCGCGACGGCGGCGGCCCGGATCAGCCCGGCCTCGTCGCCGGAGGAGACGGTGAGGTCGGCCTCGGTGAAGAACGCGACGATCCGGCCGTGCGCGCGGACCGTCGCGGTGTGCGCCGCGTCGACCGCGGCGTCCGCCTCGGCCCGGGCGGTGAGCCGGGCCTCGTGCTCGCCGCGCGCCCAGCCGACCAGGGCCTGCCACGCGCCGGCCAGGTCGTCCCGGTCGGCCGGCGGCGGCACGAACCGGGCCAGGCCGTCGCGGACCGCGTCGAACGAGCGCCACGCCGTCCGCTGCTGCTCCTCGGCGGCACGGACCTCGGCCTGCGCCTTCCGGTGCGCCTCGCGGGCCGCCCGGACGGCCGTGGCGGCGTCCTCGAGCCGGCCTGTGAGCACGCCGAGCTCGGCCAGCCGGGCCCGGACCGCGTCCACGTCGGGCAGGTCGGCGACCGCGGCGCGCACCTCGGCGAGCCGGGACCGGTGATGTTCGTACTGGCCGCGCTTGCGCTCGAGGTCGCTCTCCAGGTTGCGGGCCACGGCGTCGCGCTCCCGCCAGCGGGCCGCCGCCGACTCGGCCGCCGCCTTCGCCGCGTTGCCGGCCGCCTCGGCGAGCCGGACCGCGGACTCCTGCGGCACCTCGGGGACGACCGTGACGGTCTGCTCGCAGACCGGGCACTCGTGGCCGGCCACCAGGTGACCGCGCAGCGCGGCGGCCCGGTCGCGCTGCTGCGCGTCGCGGTAGTCCTGCCGGGCCTGCTCCAGCAGCTGCTGGGCGCCGGTGTTCTCGGCCTGGGCCAGCTCGGCGGCGGCGAGCGCGTCGCGGTATTCCACCTCGGCGACCGACACCTTGCCGGCGAACCAGTCCTCCTGCTCGACCAGGCGCTGGAGCTCGGTGTGCCGGTCGAGCATGAGCCGCAGCGTCCCGGCGTCGCCGGCGGCCGCCAGCTCACCGCGGATCTTCTCCTCGGCCTCCTCGGCGGCGTGCACCTCCTTCGCCGCCTGCTCCGCGGCGGCGCGGGCCGCGGTGGTCGCGCCGGTCGCTTCGTCCAGGTTCCGCGGCGTACGGACGGAGCTCAGTGCCTGCAACTCCCCGTCGATCGTGTCGCGGGCCGCCACGGCGGTCTTCTCGGCCTCGCGGGCGGCGCGGAGCCCCGGGACGGCGCCCTCCACGGCGCGGGTCAGCTCCCGCATCCGTTCCAGCCGGGCCGCCGCCTCCTCCACCGCCTCGGGTGTCGCGTCGGTCAGCGCGCCGAGCTGCTGCTCCACCACGGTGAGCTTGGCCTCCGCGGCCTTGCCCCGCTCGGATGCGCTCACCTGCACCTTCTCGTAGACGTGCAGGCCGAGCAGGTTGACCAGGATCTGCTGGCGGGTGGCCGGCTTCGCGTGCAGGAAGTCGGCGAACTGCCCCTGCGGCAGCACCACGCAGCTGGTGAACTGCTCGTAGGGCAGGCCGACCGCGTCCAGCACGGCGCCGTCCATCTCGGCCGGGGTGCCGGCCAGTGCCTCGCCGAGGTCCTCCAGGTCCATGCCGGTGTCGAGCTTGGTCACGTCGAACCCGGGCGGCATCAGCTGGAGGCCGGCGCCGGCCGTCTTCACGTTGCCCCGGCCGTCGCGGCGCACCACGCGAGTGGCGACGTAGCGGTCCCCGGCCGACTCGAAGCAGAGCCGCACCCGGGCCTCGGCCGCCGAGGGGGCGAGCGCGTTGGCGATCCCCCTGGCGCCGCCCCACCGCGGCACGGTCCCGTAGAGGGCGAAGCAGATCGCGTCGAGCACCGTCGACTTGCCCGAGCCGGTCGGGCCGACCAGGGCGAAGTAGTCGGCGTCGGTGAAGTCCACGGTGGTCGGGTCACGGAACACCGTGAAGCCGGCCATGTCGAGCCTCAGTGGCCTCATTGGTTGCTGCTCACCTCGTCGTACAGCTCGTCGAAGAGCTCGCGGACGCCCTCCTCGGCGTTCCCGCGACTGTCCAGGTAGTCGCCGAAGAGCTCGCGCGGGGAACGGCCGGCCCGCTCCGCCGACCGCTTCTTCGACGTGTCGGGCAGCATGTCCGGGTCGATGCGCACCTCCAGCGCGTTCGGCAGGAGCTCCTGCACGTCCTCGCGGAGGCCCGGGCGGGGCGCCTCCCGGACCAGGACACGCAGCCAGGCGTCCGGAAGGTTCACCGTCTTCAGCTGCTCGAGCGTGCCGCGGACGGTCCGCAGGGTGAGCGCCGAGGTCACCGGCACGTCGCGGACCCGGGCGGCCTGGTCGGCGGAGACGTCGACGATCGCGACCGAGCAGACGTTCTCCTCCTCGCCGAAGTCGACGGCGAGCGGGCTGCCGCTGTAGCGCGTCGGGCACGGCGAGATGATCTGCTGGGTGCGGTGCAGGTGGCCGAGGGCGACGTAGTGCGCGTTCGGCGGGAAGACCGTGGCGGGCACGGCGTAGCCCATGATGGTGTGCGCCTCGCGCTCGCCGCCGCCGGTGCTCGCGCCGACGATGGTGAGGTGCGCGGTCAGCAGGTTGACCACGCCCGGCTCGGCGAACGGCTCGCTCAGCTTCGCGATCAGCCGGGCGACCAGGTCGGCGTAGGTCTGGTTCGCCTCGGCGGCGGAGAGGTCGTACATCTCGGCGGCGCGGATGGCATAGCGCTGCGACAGGAACGGCATCGCCACGAGCCGCCACCGCTCACCGCTCGCGGTCGTCCCCTCGATCAGAAGATCTTTGAGACCCTCCTTCGGGTACGACCCGCGCAGCTCGATGCCGGCGGCGTCGGCCCACGGGCGCAGCGCGTCGAGGGCCGCGCCGTTGTCGTGGTTGCCGCCGATCGCCACGACCCGCGCGCCGGTCTTGCGCAACGCCGAGAGCGCCCGGGTGACGAGCCGGGTCGCGTCGGCCGTCGGCGCCGCGGTGTCGTAGAGGTCACCGGCGACGATCACCAGGTCGGGGCGCTCGGCCTGGGCGATCTCGACCACCTGGGCGAGGACCCGGATGTGCTCCTCTTGCCGGTTGCGGCCCTTCAGGACCTTGCCGACGTGCCAGTCGGAGGTGTGCAGGATGCGCATCGCGAAACCTTAGACCTAGAACGGGATCTCGTCGTCGGAGCCGCCGCCGCTGCCCACGACGGCGAACGGGTCGGCGCCCTGGACGATCGAGCGGAGCGTCTCGGCGGGCGGCGGCCCGGACTCCGACTTGCGGGTGGCCCAGGCCGGGAACGGGAACTCGACGCAGAGCGGGACCGGGATGTCCGGCTGGTTCACGAACATGGTGCCGGGCCGGGCCAGCAGCGCCCGCTGACGCATGGCCGGCGGCAGGAACCCGTATTCCGGGCGGGACGCCTCGGCCGGGTCGAGCCGGCCCACCACCCGGATCGCCGAGTTCGTCACGATCCGGCGCTCCACCTCGCTCGCGGTCTGCTGCGCGCCGATCAGGATCACACCGAGCGACCGACCGCGCTCGGCGATGTCGAGCAGCACCTCCTTGATCGGGGAGGTGCCCTCGCGAGGGGCGTATTTGTTGAGCTCGTCGAGGACCACGAAGAGCAGCGGCCGGCCGGTGCCGGACTTCTCCTTCTCCTCGAACTCGGTCTTCAGCGTCACGCCGACCACGAACCGCTGGGCGCGGTCGGGCAGGTTGTGCAGGTCGACGACGGTGACCTGGGCGCTCGCCGCGGTCTTGATCTGGTGCGGGCGGCGGGACGCGAGGTCGCCGCGGATCAGCCGGGACAGGTCGCGCTTGCTGCCGATCAGCCGGCGGGCGAACGCGTTCACCGTCCCCGTGTTGATCGCGCTGCCGGCCCAGGTGGACCGGGTGTCCTCGTCGGTGAGCTGCTCGACGATGTGGTCGACCAGATCCTGGTAGGAGCTGATCCGCCGGCCGTCGATGCTGATGCCGCCCTCGGCCGGGACCGCGTGCCGGTTCAGATGGGCGGTCACCGAGTGCACCACCATGGTGTATTGCTGGCGCTCGTCGTCGGCGTCGGCGAAGACGTAGGGCAGGAGTTTCTGGTCGCAGAACTCGGCGAGCGTCCAGTAGAACGCGTCGACCCCGGTGAGCCGGCTGCTCACGTCCGGAGCGCCGGAGGAGTCGCCGGCACGGGGTGGGGCGTAGACGCGCACGTCGGGGAATGGGGCCGCCGCCAGGCCCAGGTCGGCGTACGCGGCGGTGGTCTTCTCATCGAGCTTCGTGTTCGGATGGTCGAGGAAGAGCAGGTCCTCGCCCTTGACGTTGAAGATCAACGCGCGGGCGTTGGCGCCGTCCGCGCCCAGCGCGCCGGACCGGAACACCGAGTAGAGCAGGAACGTGGCGAAACTGGTCTTGGTGGCCACGCCGGAGATGCCGGAGATCGACACGTGGGCGCCGCGGGTGCCGTCCAGGAAGTCCGCGTTCAGGAAGACCGGAACCCCGTCCCGGCCGGTGCCCATCGGCACCCGCCGCTCCATCCGGTCGAAGTGCAGCGCCGCGTCCCGCGCCTCGCCGGACGCCCGGTGCACGATCGCGCCGGGCGCGGGCGGGACGTAGAGCTCGGGATCCACCCGGGTCGTGGTGATCTCGGCGGCCTCCTGGACCATGGCCGGCAGCGTGCCGTCGGCGATGGCGAAGACGTCCGAGTCGAACTGGGCGCCCTCGTGCCGCGCGCGGACCTGGGTCACCACGCCCGCGATCGTCACCGGCTCGCGGTCCGGCAGGTCGCGCTGGGTCACCACGACGTCGTCGAGTTGCAGGTAGCTGCCGGGGGCCACGGCCGTCCAGAACTGCAGCGGGGTGGCATCAGCGGTACCGAGAACCCGGCCGACGGGGGAAGTTTCGTCAGACACGGGGATCATGGTGCCTCAGGTGTACGACAAAACGCTCCCTGGATGTGTCGTCCACAACTTCTTGTGTCCATCGAACGAGTTACGCACAAGATCTTGATCAATTGACGGAGGCGCGCCCTGAACCGAACCGATCGCCCCGGATCGGTCAATGGGTATCGACGAGTCCATCCGACACCGCAGAGGCGCTGATGCCGCAATCCCTCCCATCCGCCCCGCCGCAGGCCGGCGACGACGACGTGATCAGACGCTCGGCCGCCGAGCCGGAGGTGTTCGGCGCGATCTTCGATCGGCACGCCGACGCCATCCACGGATATCTGGCGCGCCGGGTCGGCCGGGCCCTCGCCGAGGACCTGACGGCGGAGACCTTCCTGGTCGCCTTCCGCTCCCGGCAACGGTACGACCTGAGCAGGCCGGACGCCCGCCCCTGGCTCTACGGGATCGCCGCCAACCTCATCCGCGGCCGGCAGCGTGACGAGGTACGCCAGTACCGCGCCCTCGCCCGCACCGGCCTCGACCCGGCGGCGGACGGCCCCGCCGACCGGGTGGCCGCCCGGGTCACCGCGGCCGCGCACGTCCGCTCCCTGGCCGCCGTGCTGGCCCGGCTCCCGGTCCGCGAGCGGGAGGTGCTGACCCTGGTCAGCCAGGCCCAGCTCAGCTACCCCGAAGTGGCCCAGGCCCTGAACATCCCGATCGGCACGGTCCGCTCCCGGCTGCACAGCGCCCGGCAGCGGATCCGCCGCGCCCTCCGCGACTTCCCCGAACTCGACCTGGACCTGACGAACGGAGCCGACGAGTGAACGACCTCGACCTGATGGCCCGCTTCCGCGACGACGTCACACCGATGTCCGCCCCGGGCCGGGACCGAGCACGCGCCCGGGTGATGGCCGAGGCGGCCGGAACCGCCGCGACCAGCCGGCCCGCCATCCGATGGACCTGGCGGCTCGCGCCGGTGGGCGTGCTCGCCGCCGCGCTGACCGCTGTGGTCCTGGTGAACCAGTCGTCCGCACCGACGTACGGACCGATCGCCGGGCCGTCCGCCGCGGGCTCCGCGGCGACCGGAGACCACCCGACCGCCTCCGACGTGCTGCTGCTCGCAGCGGCCGAGGCCCGCCGGGCGCCGGTACTGAGCGCGCGCCCCGACCAGTTCGTCTTCACCGAGTCGATCGCGGCGTGGGGCGGCGGCACCACCGAGATGGACGGCACCGAGACCTATCGGGTACCGGTTCCGATGACCCGGCGGATCTGGCAGTCCGTCGACGGCGAGCACGACGGCCTGTTGCGTCAGGTGCCCGTCGACCCGAAGGGCGAGAACCCGCTGCCGGAGCTCGCCGACTCGCCGATCCCGGCCTGCGGCGACCTCCCGAGGGAGGACTGCGGCACGGCCTCGGTCTACCGCACCGATCTGCCCACCGAGGCGACCGCGATGCGCGCCTACATCTACAACCTGGACCGCGGCGGTCAGACCCCCGACTACGGCGCGTTCGAGAACATCGCCGATCAGCTCCGCGAGTCCTACGTGCCGCCGGCGTCGCTCGGCGCTCTCTTCGAGGCGGCTGCCACCATCCCGGGCGTCACCGTCCTGCCGGCCCGGGTGGAACTCGCCGGGCGTACCGGCATCGCCGTGGCCCGCGCCGACGACGGCTTCCGCAAGGAGTTGGTATTCGACCCGGAAACCTACGAATACCTGGGCGAACGTCTCGTAGCGGTGCGCACGACAGGCCTTGGCGAACCGGCCGGAACGGTCGCTGGATACACGGCCCAGCTCCGGGTAGCCGTCGTCGACAAGCCCGGCCAACTCCCCTGACCCACCGTGCGTGTGGACTTCCGGCGCGAACCGGACCCCCACTCCACACGCACAGCCGAATCCCCAGCCGCGTGTCGACTTCGGGCGCGCAGCGAACCTCAAGTCCACACGTGCCGCCGGTCTCGCGTCGTGTGTCGCGTTGGGGCTGCCACCCGGAGTACGTCTAGCCGCGCCGGGCGTACCTCAGGAAGAGCATGTCCTCGCGCGTCAGCACATGGCTCAATCCCATCCGGCGCGCCGGGCCGTCCGGGCCGTGGGCGATCCGGCCGGCGCCACCTCCGACCAGCAGCGGAGCGACGGTGAGGCAGAGCTCGTCGACCAGGTCGGCGGCTATCAGAGCGCCCAGCAGGCCGGGGCCGCCCTCGCAGAGCAGCTGGGTCGCGCCTCGGTCGTGCAATGCCCGCAGTCCGGCTGCCAGGTCGACCTCCCGGTCACCGGCCTCGATCACCTCGGCCACGTCCCGGATCGGCGATCGGGGAGCGGCGCGGTGGGTCAGCAGGATCGGGCGGCGTGGGGCGTCCGAGAAGATCAGCTGCTGCGGGTCCAGGTCGAGGCTTCCGGAGACGATCACCATGAGCGGGAACTCGGGCAGGCCCGCGGCGAGCCGCCACTCCCGCGCCTCCGGGGTGAGCCGCAGCGCGTCGTAGTTCTCCGCGCGCACCGTGCCGGCCGCCACGATCAGGGCGTCGCAGACCGTGCGCAGCGAGTCGAAGATCTCCTTGTCGCCCGGGCCCTGGAGGCCGGCCGAGAGGCCGTCGACAGTGACCGCGCCGTCCGCGCTGGCGATGAAGTTGACCCGCAGGGTGGGCGCCGGGTTGCGGGGATAGAGCTCGAGGAGCGACGCCGGCCAGGTGTGCGACGCGGTCACGGGCCGGGTGGTCCGGTCACCGGCGGCGTCGGCTCGATCTCACGGTGCTGGCAGTCGCACCAGGATCCGCCCCTGCAGTCGTCGTGCCGCCGATCCCGGCACGCCTGGCAAATCATGCGTCCGACGATAAACCCTGCATCTTGACGGACGGGACACGGCTGCGCAATCGGTCCGAAACGCCCGGTAGGCACGCTGTTCCCAGGACGGCGTCACCGGCCGTTCGCGACGGGAGGAGTTTCATGTTGCTGCGGGTACGAGTCACCCTGCCGGACCGTCCCGGTGCCCTCGGACAGGTCGCGCGCACCCTCGGGGTGGCCGGCGCCGACATCGTCCAGGTCGTGGTGCTGGAGCGGCTCGGCGGCCGGGCCGTCGACGACTTCACCGTCGTCTGGCCGGGCGCGTCCCGGGTCGACCGCCTCCTCGCCGGTCTCGCCGCCATACCCGGAGTGCAGGTCGACGGGGTGTGGAAGGCCATCGGAGCCCCCGTGCACGGCGGCCACGACGCCGAACTCCTCGCCCAGGTCGCCGCCAACCCGGCCGACGGGCTCGCCACCCTGGTCGACGCGGTCCCCGGCCTGCTCGCCGCGGACTGGGCCGCCGCCGCGGTGGTCTCCCCCGACTGGGCGTCGCGCAGCGGCTCCGGCGGCGTCGCGAGCGAGCCGCGGGTGGTCTACGCGAGCTGGAGGGCGCCCTCCCCGCTGCACCTTCCCGAGGTCACCCCGCTGCGGGCGCGCCCGTTCGCCGAGCCGGGTGGAGCGCGGTACGCCGTGGCCCCGTTCGGCCGGGGCGGGCTCGTGCTGGTCGTGGCCCGCACCGACGAGGACGACCTGCCGGCCGCCGCCTTCCACATCACCGAGGTGGACCGGATCGCGCAGCTGGTCCGGGCCGCCGCCGTGATCCTCGGCGACCGGCTGGAAGCTCCGGTCGCCGACCACGCGGTGTGACCATCGTGACGTCGTGTGATCGTTCTAACGCGGAAATAGCAGGTAAAGCAATATCCGGGTAACAACGCCGGGGCACCCTTGATGGCGGAGCACGAGTGACCGATACGCCGAAAGGAGTGCCCCGCATGGCGTTGTGGCGGATCAGGGCCACGGTCGACGACCGTCCCGGCTACCTTTCCGTGCTGACCGCGAGCCTCGCGCTGCGGTCGGTCAACATCCTCGCGGTCCAGGTGCACACCACCGAGGAGGGCGCGGTCGACGACTTCCTCGTGGACGCGCCCGACACCCTCGGCGAGGCCGGGATCATGGCCGCCGTGCTCAAGGGCCGCGGCCGGGACGCGTTCGTGACCCGGGCCGAGGCGCAGGGGCTGGCCGACCAGCCGACCCGGGCGCTGGCGCTGGCCGGCCGCCTCGTGCACGAGCCGGACACGCTCGGCGAGACGCTGGTGGCGCTGCTCGACGCGACCGAGGTGCGGTGGCGCCCCGGCACGGTCACCGAGCCGGCCGGCTTCCACGGTGGACGGATGACGCTGGCCGACCCGGCCGGCGGCTCCTACGAGGTGCTGCGCGCCCTGCCCGCCTTCACCCCGGCCGAGTACGCCCGGGCGCAGGCCCTGGTCGAGATCGCCGGTGCGGTGGTCCGGCAGCAGCGGGAACACGTCACCCTGCTGCTGGCCGACGGCGCCGAACTGGTGCTCCGCCCGGCCACCAAGGACGACCTCCCGGCGGTCCGCGAGCTGCACGAGAACTGCTCGGCGACGACGCTGCGGCACCGCTACCTGGGCGGCTCGGTTCCCGGCGACGGCCGCCTCGGCCGGCTGCTCGAACCGGCCGGCGGCGTCACGCTGCTCGCCACCACCCCGGCCGGCGCCGTGGTCGCGATGGCGAACCTGATCACCGAGGGCGATCTCGCCGAGGTCGCCCTGCTCGTCGAGGACGACTGGCAGCGGCGCGGCCTCGGCACCGCCCTGCTGCGTCGGCTCCACTCGCACGCCGAGCGCTCCGGCTTCGCGGCCGTGGTGGCGCATACCGGCGCCGGCAACGTGGCGATGCTGCGCACCCTGCGCCGGCTCGGCGCCGGGTCGATCGAGCGGGACGGCGCGCTGGTCAGCGTCACCGTGCCGGCGGCCGGACGGCCGGTCGGCGACGAGACTCCTGCGACCTCCGGGTAGCGGGTGAGAGGGGTGGCGGGCTCTGGTTCAGAGCCCGCCACCCAAGGGTTCGTCGCTTCGCGCCGAACCTGACAGGAGTCGTGGCTGAGCCCGGCCTCAGCCCCGGCGCGCGCCGTGCTCGACGCAGGTCGCCGTCCAGCCGGTGGGGACGACCTGCACCTTCATCCGGCGGCGGCAGTGCGGGCAGAACCGTGGCGGCTCCAGCTCCCGCGCCGCCGCGCAGGCCGTGTGATCCCCTTCCGCGGCCGGGAACCCACACCGGTCGCAGAACATCAGAACGTCGCCGACAACGACTTGACCGGCATCTTCAGGTCCTGCAGCAGCTCCAGGTCGGCCGTGGCCGGGCGGCCCAGCGTCGTCAGGTAGTTGCCGACGATCACGGCGTTGATCCCACCCAGGAGGCCTTCCCGCGTTCCCAGGTCACCCAGCGTGATCTCGCGGCCCCCGGCGTACCGAAGAATGGTTTTCGGCATCGCCAGCCGGAAGGCGGCGATGGCGCGCAAGGCATCCTTGCCCTCCACCACAGGCCGGTCACCCAGAGGCGTGCCGGGCCGCGGGTTCAGGAAGTTGAGCGGGACCTCGTGCGGGTCGAGCTCGGCCAGCTGGGCCGCGAACTCGGCGCGCTGCTCGACCGTCTCGCCGAGTCCCAGGATGCCGCCGCAGCAGACCTCCATGCCGGAGTCGCGCACCATCTTCAGCGTGCTCCAGCGCTCCTCCCACGAGTGCGTGGTGACCACGTTCGGGAAGTAGGACTCGCACGTCTCGAGGTTGTGGTTGTAGCGGTGCACGCCCATCTCGACCAGCTCGTCGACCTGCTCCTGGGTGAGCATGCCGAGGCTCGCCGCGACCTGGATGTCGACCGCTTCCTTGATCGCCTTGACGCCGGCCCGCATCTGCTCCATGAGCCGCTTGTCCGGGCCACGGACGGCGGCCACGATGCAGAACTCCGTCGCGCCGGTCGCCGCGGTCTGCTTCGCCGCCTCCACGAGAGAGGGAATGTCCAGCCACACCGCACGGACGGGGGACGCGAAGAGTCCCGACTGCGAGCAGAAGTGACAGTCCTCGGGGCATCCACCCGTCTTCAGCGAGACGATGCCCTCCACCTCGACCTCGGGACCACACCATTTCATGCGTACGTCGTGTGCCAGCTGCAACAACGCCGGAATGTCCTCGTCGGGCAGACGGAGGACCTCGAGGATCTCCGATTCGCTGAGGCCGGCGCCTTCGTCGAGAACCCGGGTCCGGGCCCGGTCGAGGATGTCTGGCATGCCCGTACCCTACAGAGTTCCCGGCCCGGACAGGACTGTCGGTGGTGGGTGGTAGTTTCCGGTTCTCGTGATCTCTGGGGGTGTCTTGGCCGGCTGGTTGGAGGCGATCGATCGCCTGGCCCGCGAGCGGGCCAAGGCGGGGCTCACCCGTCAGTTGCGCCCCCGGGAGGCCGGCGACCCCGTCGTCGACCTCGCCGGCAACGACTATCTCGGCCTCTCGGCCCACCCCGGCGTGGTGGCCGCCGCCGCTTCGGCGCTGACCGCCTACGGGCTCGGCGCCACCGGTTCCCGGCTGGTCCGCGGCACCACGGGCGTCCACGCCGAGCTGGAGTCCGCGCTGGCGCGCTGGCTCGGCGCCGAGAGCGCGCTGGTCTTCTCCTCGGGCTACCTCGCGAACCTCGCGGTCGTCCGGGCCGCCGGCGCGGTGGCCGACCTGGTCGTCTCCGATGCCTACAACCACGCCTCGCTCATCGACGGCTGCAAGATCTCCGGCATCCCGGTGAAGGTGGCGCCGCACAACGATCCGCAGGCCGTCGCCGCCATCCTCGACGCCCACCGGGCCGCCGCGACCTCGTCCTCCGCCTTGACGTCGTCCTCGGCCGCGAGCTCGTCCTCCGCCGCGAGCTCGTCCTCCGCGACCTCGTCCTCCGCCGCGAACTCGTCCTCCGCCGTGCCCTCGGCCGCGTCCGGGGCCGGCGAGGGCTCGTTGAAGCGTGGCCGGGCCGTCGTCGTGACCGAGTCGGTGTTCTCGGTCGACGGGGATCTGGCACCGCTGGCCGAGCTGCACGCCGTGACGTCGGCGCGGGGTGCGTTGCTGATCGTCGACGATGCGCACGGTCTCGGCCTGCTCGGGCCGTCCGGCGCCGGGGGCGTGGCCGCGGCCGGGCTCGCCGGGGCGCCCGACGTGCTGGTGACGGCCACCCTCTCCAAGTCGCTGGGCGGCGCCGGCGGGGTGATCGCCGGGCCGGCCGCGTTCATCGCACACCTGGTCGACACCGGGCGCACGTTCATCTACGACACCGCGCCGCCGCCCTCCGTGGCGGCCGGGGTGCTGGCCGCCCTGCGGGTGGCGTCCGCCGCCGACGACCGCCGCGCGATCCTGGCCCGGCGCGGCGCCGCGCTCGCCGGGAGGCTGCGCGAGGCCGGCTTCGACGTCCGCGACCCGGCCGCCGGCGTCCTCTCGGTGCGGGCGCCCGGCCCGGAAGCGGCGGTCACCTGGGCCGCCGACTGCCGCGACCGAGGAGTAGCGGTGGGCTGCTTCCGGCCGCCCTCGACACCGGACGGGAGCTCCCGCCTCCGGCTGACCTTGAACGCGGGCGTCGACGAGGCGGATTTCGCCCACGCCCTGAACGTGATCGTGGAGTGCGCGCCATGACTGCCGATCCCCCTGCCGGTACCCCCTATTCCAGGCTCTCCCTGGTTCCCCCGCCGTCCGGGCGGGACGGCCACCCCCTCCCGGTGCCACCACCCTCCGACCGCGATGCCCTGGTTCTGCTGCCCGCCCGCGACTCGGACGGCCGGGCCGTGCCGCCCCTGCGCGAGCGGGACGCGCACAGCCTGCCGACCGTGCCGGCCCGCCCTCGGGACGGCCGGGGCCTGCCCTTGCTGCGCGAGCCGGACCGGCCGAGGCACGATCTCTCGTCGGCTCCCCAGCGGCGTGACTTCGGCGGCGGACGCGGCCTGCCGGTCGCTCCCGCGCGGCGCGAGGAGCGGGGCGGGCACCGGATGCCGGTCATACCCCAGCGGCGTGAGCAGCGCGGCGGGCACGGCCTTCCGGATGCGGCGCCGGCGCGGGAGCGTGCCGGGCTGGGCCGCGGGGACGATCCTCTGCACGCGCACGGCGGAGGGCAGGCCGCGCCCTCGGGCCTGGAGATGAGCACGGCGAGCAGCCCCGCCGTCGATCCGGAGACGATGCCGAGCCCGGAATCCCGGCCGGGGACGGCTCCTGCGGCGGATCCGGACGTCCCTGAGGTGAGTCCGGACGTCCCCGAGGTGAGTCCGGACGTCCCTGAGGTGGGTCCGGACGTTCCCGAGGTGGGTCCGGACGTTCCCGAGGTGAGTCCGGACGTTCCCAAGGTGGATCCGAGCCCCGGCGCCGGGGACGGGCCGGAAACGGTCACTGCCGAGCCGATCGCCGAGACCGATGTCGACGGTGAGGCTCTGGTCGCTGAGATCGACGACGAACTGGCTGCCCAGGCCGGTGAGACCGAGCCTGCACGGGCGCGCGTCGACTCTCCTGAGTGGCACGGGATCGTGTTGGTGACCGGTACCGACACCGAGGTGGGCAAGACCGTCGCCACCGCGGCGATGGCCGCCGCGGCCCAGGCCGCCGGGCTGCGGGTCGCTGTGATCAAACCCGGTCAGACGGGGATCGCCACGAGTGCGCCCACCGATGCCGACGTGATCAACAGGCTGGCCGGGCCGGAGACCGTGCGGACGCTCGCCGAATATCCGGAGCCGCTCGCGCCGCTCGCCGCCGCGAAGGTGGCCGGGATGCCGGCGCTCGACCTGTTCGACGTGGTGGACGCGATCCGGGCGGAGGCCGACAAGCACGACCTCGTGCTGGTCGAGGGCGCGGGCGGGCTGCTCGTGCCGATGGGGCTGCGGCCGGGCGGGGAGCCGTGGACGTTCGCCGATCTGGCGACCACCCTCGGCGCCAACGTGATCGTGGTGGCCCGGGCCGGGCTGGGGACGCTCAACCACACGGCGCTGACGCTGGAGGCGTTGCACCGGCGAGGGGTGTACGCCCGGGTGATCCTCGGCGCCTGGCCGGCCGAGCCCGAGCTGGTGCACTGGGCCAACCTCGGTGAGCTGGTGCCCCATCTGGTGGGCGCGCTGCCGTCGGGTGCGGGGTCGATGGATCCCGGCGTGTTCCGGCGTTCGGCGCCGGGGTGGCTCACGCCCGCGCTGCACGGCGTCCTCGACAACTGGCGGGTGTGGGCGGAGGAAGCCGGCTAGGCCATGCCCGGCCACCGACGCGGAGGAACCCGGCCGAGAGGGCGCGCCGGCCACGATGCGGAGCAAGCCGCCCGAGAGCGCGCCGGCCACGATGCGAAGAAAGCCGCCCGAGAGCGCGCCGGCCACGATGCGGAAGAGGCCGGGCGAAAGCACGCCGGCCGCGATTTCGGCGACCTGGGGAGGAAGCGGGCTGAGGGCACGCCGGTCACAATTGCTGTGTCCGGGAGGTGGTGGACATGCACACTGGCCGCGTGGCTTTCACCCTGACGATCGACTGTGGCGGCGGCGGCATCAAGGGCTCGGTCCTCGACGAGGCCGGCACGATGCGGGCACACCCGATCCGGGTGCCGACCCCCTATCCGCTGCCGCCCGAGCTGTTCGTCAAGACCCTGGTGGGTCTCGGCGAGCAGCTGCCGAGCGCCGATCGGGTGACCGTCGGCATGCCCGGCATGATCCGGCACGGTGTCGTGGTGGCGACCCCGCACTACGTGACCCGCAGCGGCCCGCGGACGAAGGTCGATCCGGAGTTGTTCGAGGCGTGGCGCGGGTTCGACGCGCGGACCGCGCTCGCCGACGCGTTCGGGCTGCCGACGCTGGTGCTCAACGACGCCGAGGTGCACGGCGCCGGGGTGGTGGCGGGCACCGGCTGCGAGCTGGTGCTGACCCTCGGGACGGGGCTCGGCTGCGCGCTCTTCGACGGCGGCGAGCTCGCTCCTCACCTGGAGATGTCGCAGGCGCCGGTGCGGTGGGGGATGTCCTACGACACGTACATCGGCGAGCACGAGCGCCGCCGCCTCGGTGACGCCCTCTGGTCGCGCCGGGTCCGCAACGTGATCGAGGGCCTGCGGCCGGTCTTCCTGTGGGACCGCGTGTACCTCGGTGGTGGCAACAGCCGGCTGATCACACCGGCGCAGCTGGCCCGGATGGGCGACGATGTCGTGGTGGTGCCGAACACGGCCGGGATCGTCGGTGGCGTGCGCGCCTGGACCCTGGGACAGCGATGACGCCTGCGGCCGTCCTCCTCGACTTCGGTGGCGTGCTGGCCGACGCGCCGCCGCAGCGGGCCGCGCCACCCGAGCTGGTGCTGCGGATCTACAACCTGATCAAGGGCGGTCTCACGCCCGGGGAGATCCAGCGGTCGCTCACCGCGGGCGCCGCCGGATATGCCGCCTGGCGTGACGAGGACTGGCCCGACGAGCTGCCGCAGGCCGAGGTCTGGGAGCGGTTCGTGATCGCCGGTTGGCCCGCGGAAGCCCAGGCAAGGGTACGCACCGCGATTCCGCGCCTGAGCTACGACTGGGCCTGGCGGGACGGCTGGCGGCTGCGGCCGGGCATCGCGGAGGCTCTCGCCCTCCTCGCCGGCCGGGGCGTGGCGCTCGCCGTCGTCAGCAACACGCTCTCCGGCGCCGCCCACCGCGACTTCCTCGACAAGCAGGGCGTCGGGCGGCTCTTCGCCGCGCAGATCTACAGCGACGAGGCGGGTGTCCGGAAGCCGAATCCGCAGATGATCTGGAACGCCACGGACAGTCTCGGGGTGGCGCCCGCCGATTGCTGGTTCGTCGGCGACAGCCGGCGGCGTGACGTGCTCTGTGCCCGCCGCGCCGATGCGGGCCGGGCGATCCTGATGATCTCGGGCCGGACCAGGGGTGAGGATCCGACCGGTTGGCCCGACCCGGATCACGAGATCGATGACGGTTTCGGCCTTTTGCAACTGCTTTGATGTGTACGGGTGGCAGCACCCGGCGGCGGAGTGACCAGAATGACAGGCGGCGCATGAGCCCGCGCCGTGGGACGGCCTCGCCACGCGCCTGGAATGCCCGCCGCGAGTCCGGGTGCTTCTGCGGAAACTCGTACAAAAAATGGTTTATGCAGTGACCTGCCAGACGGTGGTCCGGCGGATGGCGACGCTCTCCAGCGCCTCGTTGACCGGCACGTCGTAGACCGCCCGTTTGATCAGGCCCTCGGGCAGGTAGGCGCGGCCGGGGTCGCCGACCAGCACGAGCGAGCCGCGGCCGGCGGCCCGGCGGAGGAAGGGCAGGACCCGGGCGGCCATCTCGCGGCTGTAGAAGACGTCGCCGGCCAGCACCACGCCGTATTTGTGGTCGCTGTCCAGAAGGTCTGCTTCGACCGGATTTATCGTGACATTGTTGGCGCGGGCATTCGTCTCGGCCGCCGCGAGCGACAGCGGATCGATGTCGTTCGCGGTCACCGGCGCGGCCCCGGCCCGGGCCGCGGCCACCGCCACCAGGCCCGACCCGGTCGCCAGGTCGAGCACGCTGCGGCCGGACACCAGATCGGGCTCGTCGAGGATGTGCCGGGCCAGCGCCTGACCGCCGGCCCACGCGAAGGCCCAGAACGGCGGCGGCTGGGAGGCGCCGGCGGCCTCGGTGGCCTCCCAGAGCGCTATCGGCTCCTCGGCCTGCCAGAGGCTGATCTCCGGGACGAAGGGCACCGGCAGCAGCGCGGTGTGGGCGAGGACGAACTCCGAAAGCACCTCCCGATTGTGCCGCTATCGCTCAGTCTCGCGGCGATCGGGCCGAACAGCCCGGCATGACCAGGTGGTCCGCAGCGCTCTTCGGCGCCTGGATGACAGTGCTCGCTGTGGTCCTCGTGCTCGAACCCGGGCTGCAAGGCCCTCTGCGTCTCGTCGCCGGCGCCTCGGCCGTCGGCGTCGTGGTCATGGGCACGCGCTTCAGCCGGCCCGACGACCCGCGCCCGTGGTGGATGCTGTGCGGCGCGATCGGGCTGGCGGCGGCCGGTGGCGCGGCCTCGGCGGCGCCCTCCTTCGTCGCGACCCGGGTGACCTGGCTGGCCACGGCCGGGACCGTCCTGCTGCTCCTCGGCTACCTGCTGCTCGCCCTCGCGCTGGCGGTCTTCGTCCACCGGCGCACCGAGTCCTCGCGGGACCGGGCCGGCCTGCTCGACGCGCTCACCGTCACGGCCGGGGTGGCGCTGCTGATCTGGACGTTCGTGGTCGGGCCGCGGCTCGACGGCTCGGCCGGGGACACCTGGGCCGACCTCGCGCTGCCCCTGGCCGACCTGCTCTGCCTCGGCCTGCTGATCCGGCTCGCGTCGATGCCGGGCCGGCTCGTGGCGCCCGGCCACTGCCTCGGCGCCGGCGTGTTCGCGATGCTGGTGGCCGACATCTTCCGGCACCCGGCGATCGGGCAGGTCGCGTTCTTCGCGGCGGCCGGGATCGCGGCGCTGCTCCCGTCGATGGCGGAGCTGACCCGGCCCGGCGAGAAGCCGGCCGCCGAGACGAGCCGGCTGCGGCTCGCGCTGCTCGCCGTGGCGGCCCTGGTGGCGCCGACCGTGCTGCTGGTCAAGATGTACCGGGACAGCCAGGTCGCCGGCGTCACCGTGGTGGCCGCGCTGAGCATGCTGATGCTGCTGCTCGTGCTGGCCCGGATGGCCGGGATCATGACGAGCCACCGGCAGGTGATGGCGCGCGAGCGCGGCCTGCGGGAGGCGTCCGCGGCGCTCGTCTCGGCCGCCGACACCGAGGCGGTCGGGCTCGCCGTCCGCACCGCCGTGGCCCAGCTCATCCCCGGCGACGTGCCGCACGGCGTCGTCCTGGCCGTCACCATCGTGCAGGCCGAGCCGCCGTCGCCGGAGGCCGCCGCGCAGGCCGCCGTCGACCGGGCCACCGGGACGGCCGCCCGCCTGGTCAGCACCCGGGACGTGGACTGGGCCGTCGCGGTGCGGCTCACCCAGTTCAACAAGACGCTGCGCTGCCCGATGGTGCTCGAGGACCGCCCGTCCGGCGACCCGCTGCTCGGCGTCCTGCACGTCGGCGCGCCGACCTGGGCGCTGCTGGAGCTCCAGCGGTCGGTCGAGGTGCTGGCCGGGCAGGTGGCGCTGGCCCTGGAACGGATCGCGCTCGGCCAGGAGGTGGCGCGGCGCAACAGCGAGACCTACTTCCGCACCCTCGTGCAGAACACCGCGGACGTCATCACGATCGTCGACGAGCAGGACCGGATCAGGTACGCCAGCCCGTCCGCGGTCGGCGTCTTCGGGGGCGATCCGACCGGCGCGCTGCTGCCCGAGGTGATCCACCACGGCGAGCGGGCCCGGCTGACCGAGGTTCTGGCGGCCGTCCGCGGCGGGGAGCACCTCCAGCAGCAGCTCGACTTCCGGGCACGGGGCAACCGGCGTACCGAGGTGCTGCTCGAGCTGCACTGCCGTGACCTGCGGGCCGAGCCGACAGTGGCCGGGCTGGTCGTCACGATGCGCGACGTCACCGAGCAGCGCCAGCTCGAGCGCGAGCTCACCCACCAGGCGTTCCACGACGCGATGACCGGCCTCGCGAACCGGGTCCTCTTCAACGACCGGCTCAAGCACGCGCTGGACCGGGGCCGCCGGGACGGCTCGGTCGTCGGCGTCCTCTTCATCGACCTGGACGACTTCAAGATCGTCAACGACACGCTCGGTCACGCGGTCGGCGACCAGCTGCTGATCGAGGTGGCCCACCGGATCGCCGGCGCGCTGCGCAAGGACGACACGGCGGCCCGGCTCGGAGGCGACGAGTTCGCGGCGCTGGTGGAGAACGTGAACGACCCGGGCGCCGTCGAGGAGACCGCCAACCGGATCTTCCAGGCGTTCGCGGCGCCGGTCGAGACCGACGCGAAGCCGCTGTACCCGGCCGCCAGCATCGGCATCACCACGACACCCGAGGCGGACACCGCCGACGAGCTGCTCCGCCAGGCCGACCTCGCGCTCTACGTGGCGAAGGGGGCCGGCAAGAACCAGTGGCGCCGCTACCAGGCGCACCTGCACGCCGAGATGGTCGAGCGGCTGGAACTGCGCTCGGCGCTCGACCACGCCGTCAACGAGGGCCACTTCCTGCTGCACTACCAGCCGATCGTGGACCTGCCGACGGGCGCCGCGGTCGGGTTCGAGGCGCTGGTCCGCTGGCATCACCCGCGGAAGGGCGTCGTCACGCCGGACCAGTTCATCGAGGTGGCCGAGGAGAGCGGCCTGATCGTGCCGATGGGCCGGTGGGTGCTCGAGGAGGCGCTGCGGACGGTCGCCGAGTGGCGGCGGATCCTGGCGCCGGGGCAGGCCCCGTACATGAGCGTGAACGTGTCGGTGCGGCAGTTCCGGGAGTCCGGCTTCGTCGATCAGGTACGCAACGCCCTGCAGCACACCGGCGTCCCGGCGAGCAGCCTGATGCTGGAGATCACCGAGACCCTGCTGGTGAAGGACGACGAGCAGATCTGGACCGACCTCGGGACGCTGCGCGACATGGGCATCCGGATCGCCATCGACGACTTCGGCACCGGGTATTCGTCGCTCGGCTATCTGCGCCAGCGCCCCATCGACGTCGTGAAGATCGACAAGATGTTCATCGACGACATGCTGTCGAGTCAGCAGCCGCTCGCGCTGGTCAGCGGGATCGTCAGCCTCGCGCAGTCGCAGGGGCTGGTCGTCGTGGCCGAGGGGATCGAGAGCCCGGCGCATCGGGATCTGCTGGTGCGGATGGGGTGCCCGCTCGGGCAGGGATTCCTGTTCAGCAGTCCGCTGGGGCCGACCGAGGTGCTCGCGTGGATGCGGAGCGGGCAGTCCGTCGCCGTTTGATCTATCTTTTTCCCACGTCGTTCTTCGGAGCTCGGCTTCGCTCTTCGGCCCCGGTGAGGCTTGGGGCGAGCCGCCCCGGCACCGGAGGATCGGCGACGAGGCGGCTCGAGACGGCGGGGAGGATCCCAGCGGCGAAGAAGGCGCTGGGAGCGCTCCCACCACGGACGTTACCGCACATTCACAGTCCTGAAAAGAGCCTCCGCGCGGCGGCTTATTGCGACATGCCAGAACGGGCAATTTGCACTGGATACCGCATGGGCGACAGAATGAATGCGCTGTTCCACCCTGAATGACTTCGCTGACTTCGCTACAGGAGCGACGACCACATGGCCAAGCAGATAATTACTCTTCTCACCGACGACCTCGACGGCGGTGAGGCCGACCGTACCGTCGAATTCGGGCTGGACGGCGTCAACTACACCATCGACCTGTCCGAGAAGAACGCCGGCAAGCTGCGGAAAGCGCTCGAGCCGTACCTCTCCGCCGCCACCCGCCTCGGCCGTTCCGGCGCCGTGCAGCCCACCGCTCGCCGCGCCGCCCCGGCCAGCTCGAGCCGTTCCAGCCGCGACCAGAACCAGGCCATTCGCGAGTGGGCGAACGCCAACGGCCACCCCGTCTCGGAGCGCGGGCGCATCCCCAGCCACATCGTCGAGGCGTACCACAACAAGCGCTGACACCTTTTCGAAAGGTGGCGCCCGCCCCGGCGCGGCGCCACCGATCGTGACGCTTTGACGTCGGCCGATTACTCGGAAACGTGGTTCAACCGGCGCTGCCGGGGTACGCGAAACACATGCGTGTAGTGATCGTCGGCGCCAGCGGCAACGCCGGAACCGCCCTGCTGCGCCGCCTTTCTTCAGAACCCGGCATCGAGGCGGTCGGCGTCTCCCGGCGCGTTCCGCCGGACCCGCCCATCGAATGGCATTCCGCCGATGTCGGCGAGGACGACGCCACCGAACGGCTCGCGCCGATATTCGACGGCGCCGACGCGGTCGTGAACCTGGCCTGGCAGATCCAGCCCAGCCACGACCAGCGGCGCATCTACCGGACCAACGTGCTCGGCAGCCGGGCGATCTTCCGGGCGGTGCTGCGGGCGGGCGTGCCGACCCTCGTCCAGGCCTCCTCGGTCGGCGTCTACTCCCCCGGGCCGAAGCACGCCTTCGTGACCGAGGACTGGCGGCGGGCCGGGGTGCTCGAATCCTCGTACAGCCGGCACAAGGCACTCGTGGAGCGCATGCTCGACGAGATCGAGTCCGACCATCCGACGCTCCGGGTGGTCCGCGTCCGCCCCGGCCTGATCTTTCAGCGGGACGCCGGCACCGAGATCGGCCGCTACTTCGCCGGCCCGCTCCTCCCCGCCCGCCTGCTGAAGTTCGGCTGGATCCCGGTGCTGCCCTCCCACCCGCGTCTCCGCATGCAGGCCGTGCACGCCGACGACGTCGCCGAGGCGTACCTGTCGATCCTGCAGGCCGACGTGAGCGGCGCCTTCAACCTGGCCGCCGGCCCGGTCCTCTCCGGCGAATCGGTGGCTCCGGTCTTCCACGGCCTGCCGGTGCCGGTCCCGGGTGTCGCGCTGGAGGGCGCCGCCGCGGCCAGCTGGTGGCTGCGCCTGCAACCCGTCGACCGCGGCTGGGTGCGCCTCGCCTTCAAGTCGCCGCTGATGAGCTGCGACCGCGCCGCCTCGGAGCTGGGCTGGCGACCGCGCGTCACGGCCCTGGACGCCCTGCGCGAACTGGTCGGCGGCATGGCCGACCGGGCCGGCTCGTCGTTCCCGCCGCTGCGGAGCGACCCCGAACTGCCGGGCCGGCTGGGTGGATTGCTGCGCGGCCGGCTCCCGGGGACGCCCAACCCTTATTGAGCATTTTCGCTCTCCGTGCACCGATGGAGTCGCTCGGGCTTGCAACGGTGTAAGCATGTAATCACCTGAGTTTTGGGGAGGTTGACATGCGCATCCGAATGAGTCCTCCGAGTGGGCGTACCGAGCCACCCGCCGCCGACGACGCCGCCGCCTGGGTGACCGGCGCCGTCCCGGACGGGTGGTTCATCGAGCCGCCCGAGGTCGTCGTGGACCGCGACGAGATCATCATCTGGGGCCGCCTGCCGAAGCCCGAGCTGACCGCCGACGCCACCGACGCCGACCGGGCGGCCGGGCAGGCGGGCCGGATAGCCCAGTTCCGCGAAGACACCCGCGACGCCCGCATCCGGGTCGCCCGGCAGGTCGAACACCGCTACCAGCGCAAGGTCGCCTGGGGCGCCCGCTGCGGCGACACGTCCGACCTGTTCACCCACCTGTCCGCCCCGGTCATGACCCGCCTGCGCCAACCCGAACGCCAGGTCCTGGACACCCTGGTGGACGCCGGCGTGGCCCGTTCCCGCTCCGACGCCCTGGCCTGGTGCGTCAAGCTGGTGGGCCGCCACACGGAGGACTGGCTGGGCGAGCTGAGAGAAGCGATGACGAGGGTCGACGAATTGCGCCGCCAGGGCCCCGACGCCTGACCACGCCGCGAGTGCGATGGCCGCCGGGTGGGTGGCCGCCAGTGGATGGCTCGGGGAGCCCCGGCCAGCGCGGCCGGATGGCGCGGCGCGGCCAGGCGGCGCGGCTCGGGCGGCGCGGCTCGGGCGGCGCGGCCAGGTGGCACGGCTCGGGCGGCGCGGCCAGGTGGCGCGGGTCGGGCGGGTCGGGTGGCACGGCTCGGGCGGCGCGGGTCGGGTGGGTGGGGCGGTGGGCTGCGCGAAAATGGGTTGGGGGCGGCCGTAGGGTTGGCCACGTGCTTCGTCAGGTGACCGCTATCCGGTATGTGACCCCGTTACGGGAGGGCGGCTCCCTTCCCGGCGTCGTTGAGGCTGATGACCTCGGGACCTATGTGGTGAAGTTTCGCGGGGCGGGGCAGGGGCCCAAAGCGCTCGTCGCCGAGGTGATCGCCGGGGAGCTGGCTCGGCGGCTGGGGCTGCCGGTGCCGGACCTGGCCCGGGTGGAGCTGGATCCGGTGGTGGCGCGGGCCGAGCCGGACGAAGAGGTGCAGGAGCTGATCAAGGCCAGTGCCGGCGGCAACCTCGGGATGGACTTCCTGCCGGGTGCTCTCGGGTACGACCCGAACGCGCACCCCGTCGAGGCCGGCCTGGCCAGCCGGGTGCTGGCCTTCGACGCCTTCGTGGAGAACGTCGACCGGAGCTGGCGCAACCCGAACCTGCTGATGTGGCACGGCGACCTCTGGCTGATCGATCACGGCGCCACCCTGTATTTCCACCACAACTGGGCGCGCGCCGAGGCCGTGGTGCACCGGCCGTATCGCTGGGACGACCACGTGCTCAAGCAGTTCGCCACGGAGCTGGCGACCGAGGGCCCGCGGCTCGCCGAGCGGATCACGCCGGAGCTGCTGACCGAAGTGATCGAGCTGGTGCCGGGCGAATGGCTCGACGACGGTGACCGGCAGGCGTATTTCGACCACCTCTCGCAGCGCGCGGCGCGGCCGGAGGCGTGGCTGCCGTGACGATCCCCTACGAGTACGCCGTCATCCAGGCCGTCCCCCGCATCGAACGCGGCGAGCTGATCAACGTGGGCGTCGTGCTCTATTGCCAGCGCAAGGACTTCCTCGACGCCGCCACCCACCTGGACGAGGACCGGCTGCGGGCGCTCGACCCGGCCGCCGACGTGCCGGCGATCCGCACCGCCCTGGCGGCGTGGGGGCGGACCTGCGCCGGCGGCGGCCCGTCCGCCGACATGCGGCTGGGCGAACGATTCCGCTGGCTGGTCGCCCCCCGCAGCACGATCCTGCGGGCCGGCCCGGTCCACATGGGCCTGGCCGCCGACCCCGCCGCCGAACTGGAACGACTCGTCACCCTGCTGGTTCATTGACCCGGTCCGGCATGAGGTCGACCTCGTAGCGCACCCCGCGCGGCGAGAAGCAGCTGATCACGTCGCCGGGGTGGAGGCGCGGGTCGGAGCGGTAGAGCTCGGTCAGCCTCCGCTCGGCCGCCGCGTCACCGGTGTCGGCGGCGAGGAGCAGGTCGGCCACCTCGTCGATCAAGGCCGCGTCCGGGGGTGACTGCGCCAGCCGTGACTCCAGCTCCGGCCAGACCTCGTCGAGGCGCCCGTCGCCCAGCACCTCGTCGATGCGGGCCGCGTCGGACGACCAGAAGTCCCACAGCAGCAACTCGTCGCCGAGGCGGTGGGCCAGCTCGTTCAGGACGTATTTGCGGATCATCAGGGGGCCGCGGATCGGCACATCGCGGCCAACGCCGTACGAATAGGGGTCGTCATCCCCGCGCCGGAAGGCGCGCCACGCCTGCGCCGCCGTGCGCAGGCCGCCCGGGCCGAGCGGCACGTCGGCCACGTCGACGGGATGGCCGCCGGCCGGGTCGAGCTGCGCGTCGGTGGCGATCCAGCGGGTGCCGTCGTGCCACTCCACCACGACGTGGTCGACGTGGAAACCGGGCTCGAAGTAGTCGGCGAACCCGACCCGGCTGCGCGCCGGGATCCCCCGGGCCCGCAGCGCCGCGACCGTGACCAGCGTGAAGTCGCGGCAACAGCCGACGACCCGCTGCTCCGGCGGGCAGGGGGTGTCGAGCGGGCCGTCGAACGGGAGGGCGTCGAGGATGCGCGAGACCCAGCGGTTGTCGATCTCGGCGAGCCGGGCGGGCGGGAAGTCGATGCCGGAGGCGCGGTAGTGCACCACCAGGTTGCGGACCACCGCACAGATCTCGGCCACGGAGGCGGGGAGGGCGTCGAGCCGCGCGCGGTGACGGCCCGGGTCGGAGAAGCGGGTCTGCAGCGTGTAGTCCATTCTCATCCCTCGAAAGGCTGGGCGACGTGCACGAACGGATCGGTCCCGGCGAGCCGGTCCCAGCTGTCCAGATAGATCTCGCGGGGTGGCGCCGTGAGGATCAGGCCGGCGTCGACGACGTGTTGATGCACCGCTTCGTAGGCCCGGGTGATGCGCGGATAGAAGCAGTCGTCGCGAATCACCTCGGCGAACGCGACGAGCCGCTCGGGCTCCATCCGGATGGCCATCTGCCCGGCCGGCTCGACCGGGCCGGTGAAGGGGACGCAGACCTCGATCGGCGCCTCGCTCTCCGGGGTGACGGCGCGGTGGTAGATCACCCAGTGCTCGCCGGTGCAGCCGGCTCGCTGCTCCTCGAGATATCGCCGGATCTCCCACTCGGCCGCGCTCATGGCCGGGACGAGGTTGTCCTGGTCGACCTCGAAGGTCATGGTGGCGACCTTGCGGGCCGGCGCGAGGGCGACCCGGACCGGGTAGGCCCGCTCGGGCTCGTCGCCGTGCACGAGCCGGGTACGCAGCCAGGTGTAGCTCTCCCGGCGGGCCGCGAACGCCGCCTCCTCCCCCGCCCACCAGCGGTCGAGCCGGCGGCCGGCCTCGGCGTCGGGCTGGTCGAGGACCTCGGCGATCACGGCGAGCGGCATGCCGAGCCGGCGCAGCAGGCTGATCCGCGCGGCCCGCTCCAGCTGGGCCGACGCGTAGTGGCGATAGTTGCTGACGACGTCGACGGTGGCCGGCGGCAGCAGACCGGACGACTCGTAGAGCCGCAGCGCCTTGATGGAAAGGCCCGCCCGCTTGCTGAACTCCCCGATGTTCATCATGCGATCGATGGTGAACCCTGCCCCAAGGGTCGAGTAAAGGGACTTCCGGGAACGGATTTTGCGGGCACACTGAGCGGATGCAGCTGCCGCTCACCCCACCGGTCAAGCCGATGCTCGCCAAGCCCGTCGCCGAGATCCCGCCGGATCAGATCTACGAGCCCAAATGGGACGGCTTCCGGTCGATCGTCTTCCGGGACGGCGACGAGGTGGAGATCGGCAGCCGCAACGAGAAGCCGATGACGCGGTATTTTCCCGAGGTGGTCGAAGCCGTCCTGGCGAACTTCCCGGAGCGAGCGGTGATCGACGGCGAGGTGATCGTCGCCGACACCGAGCGGAACACCCTCGACTTCGAGGCCCTCCAGCAGCGCATCCACCCCGCCGCGAGCCGGGTCAAGCTGCTGTCCGAGCAGACCCCGGCGAGCTTCGTGGCGTTCGACCTGCTGGCGCTCGGCGACGAGGACCTCACCGAGCTGCCCTTCGGGCAGCGGAGGGAGAGGTTGCTGCAGGCGCTCAAGGATGCGAAGCCCCCCGTGTACGTCACGCCGGCCACCGACGACACCGACGAGGCGCGCCGGTGGTTCGAGGAGTTCGAGGGCGCCGGGCTGGACGGCCTCATCGCCAAGCCCCGCGACCTCGTCTACCAGCCGGACAAGCGGGTCATGTTCAAGGTGAAGCACAAGAGGACGGCCGACTGCGTGGTCGCCGGATACCGGGTGCACAAGTCCGGCCCCGACCGGATCGGATCACTGCTGCTCGGCCTCTACGACGACCGGGGCGTGCTCGCCTCGGTCGGCGTGATCGGCTCGTTCCCGATGAAGGTCCGGGAGGAGCTGTTCACCGAGCTCCAGCCGCTGGTCACCACGTTCGACGGCCACCCGTGGGACTGGGCGCGGCAGGAGGAGGGCGAGCGCACCCCGCGGAAGAACGAGTACAGCCGGTGGAACAACGGCAAGGACCTCTCCTTCGTTCCGCTGCGCCCGGAGCGCGTCGTCGAGGTCCGCTACGACTACATGGAGGGCGTCCGCTTCCGGCACACCGCCCAGTTCGAGCGGTGGCGGCCCGACCGGGAGCCCGCGACCTGCACGTACGAGCAGCTGGAACGCCCGATTCGCTTCGATCTGGCAGAGGTGCTGAACGGACGCTGAAAGCCGGCGCCGGGACGACCGGATAGTGTCTTCGTGTGGATCGCCGCCTCGTCGCACTCCTCGCCGTCATGGTCATGTCGTTGTCCGGGTGCACCCTGCCGTCCTTCGCGCCCAACGGCGCCGACGAGCCGGCCCGGCCCGGCGGCGCGGCGACCGGCAGCGCCGCGCCCAGCGGCACGATCGCGTGGAAGCCCTGCCCGGAGATCCCGCGCGAGCTGGTCGGCCGGGCGGCGAGCGGCATGTCCTACGACTGCGGCTCGGTCCAGGTGCCCCGCGACTGGAGTGCCCCGAGCACCGGCGACACCTACGACGTGGCGCTCATCCGCATCCGCTCCGACCGCCAGCGTGACCGGATCGGATCACTGCTGCTGAACCCCGGCGGCCCAGGCGGCTCGGGCATCGACATCGCCGTCTACTACTCCTTCGGCCAGGCGCTCGGCGGCCTGCCCACCGAGATCACCGACCGGTTCGACGTGATCGGCTTCGACCCGCGCGGCGTCGGCCGGTCCGATCCGGTGAAGTGCCTCGCCGACGCCGACCAGGACGCCGTCTTCGGCGCCGACCAGGACCCGGTGAGCCAGGCCGCGTTCGACGAGTTCGCCGCGGTCAACAAGCGGATGGCCGACGGCTGCGCCCAGAAGTACGGTGACCAGCTGCCGACCTTCTCCACCGAGCAGGCCGCCCGCGACCTGGACGCGCTGCGCGAGGCGGTCGGCGACGAGAAGCTCAGCTACCTCGGCTGGTCCTACGGCACCCTGCTCGGCGCCACCTACGCCCAGCTCTTCCCCGACCGGATCCGCGCGCTGGTGCTCGACGGCGCGGTCGACCCGACCGAGGGCTACGTGCAGGGGTCCGAGGCGCAGGCCAAGGGGTTCGAGCGGGCTTTCGCGAACTTCACCACCTGGTGCACGAAGACGCCGGCCAAGTGCCCCATCGCGCCCGACGCGCGAGGCGCGGTCACCGATGCCCTGGCAAAGGCCAAGACCTCTCCGGTACGCGGGGACGACGGCCGCGAGGCGACAGCGGGGTGGATCTTCTACGGGGTGATCTCGTCGCTCTACACCGAGTCGGGCTGGACCAGCCTGGCCGAGGCGATCGAGGAGCTCCAGCGCGGTGACGCCACCGGGATCTTCGAGCTGGCCGATCAGTACACCGAGCGCAAGCCGGACGGCACGTACTCCAACATGTTCGACGCGAACCTCGCGGTGAACTGCGCCGACACCGAGGGCGCGCCGACCGTGGCCCAGGTCCGCAAGCTCCAGGGCGAGTGGCGGGAGAAATACCCGATGTTCGGGGCGGCCCTCGCGGTCGGCATGCTGCCGTGCACCTACTGGACCGGCGAGCGCGACCCCTACCCGACCGGCCCGGCGAAGGGCGCGCCCCCGGTCGTCGTGGTCGGCACGACCGGCGACCCGGCCACGCCGTACGAGAACACCGCCGACCTGGCCGGCATGCTCGGCGTCGGCCACGTGCTCACCTGGGAGGGCGAGGGGCACACCGCCTACCCGTCGACCGACTGCATCGTCGACGCCGTGGACGGCTACCTCATCGACCTGAAGGTGCCTCAGGAGGGCCTGCGCTGTCCGGCACGCTGACCCCCTGACGGGCGGCCATCTCGTCGAGCAGCTTCCGGACGTGCCGCAGGTTCGCCTTGAGCTCCTCCTGCTCCTCGTGCCGGAACGCGTCGGTGTCCACGATCAGCTTGCTGGCGAAGTGCGCCGTGATCAGCGGGATCACCAGCAGCACCATGATCGAGATCAGCAGGCCGGCCATGACGCGGGCCTGCCAGCTCTCCGGGGAGATGTCGCCGTATCCGACGGTGGACGCGGTGACCACGGCCCACCAGATCGAGTCGCCGAAGGTGGTGTCGGCCTCGAAGACGTTGTAGAGCGAGCCGCAGATGATGATCAGCAACGAGTACGCGATCAGCAGCGTCTTCGGTGAGTTGGCCAGCCAGACCACGCCGCGGTAAGCCCATCGCGGCAGCGTGAGCAGCACATGCATGAGGTCATCGTGCCCGAGGCGGACAGCGCGCGACAGCCCGTGACAGGGTAGGGATCATGGATTTCCGGATCGCCACCCGCGCCGACGTGCCCGCCGTCCTCGACCTGCTGGCCGATGACGACATCACCCGGGAACGGGGGTACGGCACGGTTCCGGAGAAGGTGGACGCCGCGGTCTGGGCCGCGTTCGAGGCGATCGACGCCGACGACCGCAACGAGCTGATCGTGGCGGTCGAGGGCGACGAGGTCGTCGGCACCTGCCAGCTCACGTTCATCCCCGGCCTGAGCCGCGGCGGCGGCGAGCGGATGCTCATCGAGGCGGTGCGGATCCACTCCGGCCGGCGCGGCGAGGGCCTCGGCGGCGAGCTGATCCGGTGGACGGTCGCGCGCGCCCGCGAGCGCGGCTGCCGGATCGCGCAGCTCACCACCGACAAGCGCCGGACGGACGCGCACCGCTTCTACGCGCGGCTCGGCTTCGAGGCCAGCCACGAGGGCTTCAAGATGGCGCTATGACCAGTTCGCCTTGTTGATTTTGCTGGGTTGCACGCGCGGCGGCTCGCCCGGCATCTTCGGGTGGTCCGGCGGATAGGGCATGTCGCCGAGGCCGTCCTTCTCGTCCCGGGCGGACCACTCGAGCAGCGGCGTGAGGTCGTGCTCGACGTCGTCGATCGCGGCGTGCGGGTCGCCGATCGCGGCGATCCGGGCCGGCACGGTCCGCAGGTCGAAGTCGTCCGGCTCGACCTCGGCCAGCTCGTCCCAGGTGACCGGCGTGGAGACGGTGGCCCGGGCGTTGGCGCGCAGCGAGTAGGCACACGCGATGGTCCGGTCCCGGGCCATCTGGTTGAAGTCGATGAAGACGCGGTCGCCGCGCTCCTCCTTCCACCAGGCCGTGGTGATCCGCTCCGGGCTGCGCCGCTCCACCTCGCGGGCCAGCGCGATCGCGGCCCGGCGCACCTCCACGAAGGACCAGCGCGGCGCGATCCGGGCGTAGACGTGCACGCCCCGCCCGCCGGAGGTCTTCGGGAACCCGGTCCAGCCGAGCTCGGCGAGGACCTCGCGGACCACCCCGGCGGTCGCCACCACGTCGCCGAAGCCGAGGCCGGGCTGGGGGTCGAGGTCGATGCGCAGCTCGTCCGGGTGGTCCGGGGCGGCGCCGCGGACCGGCCACGGGTGGAAGACCACGGTGCCCATCTGGGCGGCCCACGCCACGTGAGCGAGGTCGGCCGGGCACAGCTCGTCCGCCGTACGCATGCTCGGGAATTTGATCGTGGAGGTCTCGATCCAGTCGGGGACGCCGCGGGTGGGGATCCGCTTCTGGAAGAACGTCTCGCCGTCGAGCCCGTCCGGGAAGCGCTGGAGGGTCGTCGGCCGGTTGCGCAGCGCGCGCAGGATGCCGTCGCCGGTGGCCAGGTAGTACTCGAAGACGTCGCGCTTCGTGAAGCCCCGGCTCGGGAACATCACCTTGTCGGGGCTGGAGAGGCGCACGGTGCGGCCGGCGACCTCGTGCTCTTCCGCGGCGGCTTTCGGCATGCCACCGACCTTATGCCGGACGGCGGCCCGGATCAGCCCCGGAAAGGCGAAAGCCGCCCGGCTGGGAGCCCGGGCGGCTTTCCGCGAACAGGAGCAGCGGTCAGGCGCGGCGGCGCCGGGTGTACCAGACCGCGGTGGTGCCGGCCGCGACCAGCAGGCCGCCGAGGGCCAGGGTGCCGGTGAGCGGCGCCCCGGTGACCGGGAGGGTGCTGCTGTCGCTGACGCCCGCGCCGGCCGTCGTGGCGCTCGGCACCGGCTCGACGGTCTCGGCGGCGGTACCACCGGGAACCTCCTCGCTCGGGGCCGGGCTGCTCGGGGCCGGGCTGCTGGGCGCGGGGCTCTCGCCGCCGTAGCCCGGCTTGCCGCGGGTGCCACCGGTGGTGGTGTCGTCGGTCTCGGTCGCGGCCGGGGCGGCGGTCTCGTCCGCCTGACCGGCGTAGTCCCCCGTGCCACGCGTGCCCGCGGGGTCGGGGCTCGTCATGACGGCCGGGTAAGCGGCCTGGGCGACGCCTTCGGCCGCGCTGGCCGGCGATCCGCTGAGGGCGAGGGCGGCGAGGACGGTGACGCCGACCGCGGGAAGTCCGGCGGTCAGCCGACGCGAGAAGCTCATGAGAGGAGTATCCGTTCTGTCGCTGAAGGTGGGTTTCATGGTCGCACGGGAGCTTAGCGGGGATTGCCCGTTTTACCCGGAAACATCCCTCGGCGGGTCTTCAACTCGGAAGACCACCAAAACGGTGACTTCTCCACAAATGCGACAAAGTGAACAGCTTGAGCTCGAACTGCGGATCGGCGGCGAAGAAGCCCCCGCTGTAGGGCGCATGCAGCTGAACGCTGTCCCCGGACTCCAGGTAGACGGAGACGACCGTGCGCCTCCCCCGGCGCTCGGCACGCAGGTCCACGACCTGCTGCCAGGGGGCGACGCCCTCGGCGAAGACGGACGTCGTCCGGATGCCCCGGTTGCCCACCTCGACCCCGGTACGGCGGCCCGCCGCGACACCCAGCACCGCGCCGAGCAGCAGCGGGACGAGCAGGAGAGCGGCCCACATCCATCCCGGCGGACCGCCGTCACCGGACCAGGCCAGGTGCGCTATCACCCCCGTCGTGACACCCGCCACAGCGCCGAGCGCGCCGAGGTAGAGACCGTGGCCGAGAGCCTGCTGCCAGGTCGGCCGGAACGTCGCCGGGGATGCAGCTTCCATGAATAGGTCAACGGGACCGTTCTCACCTCCGGCGCACGCCGGGTGCGACGTACGGTTGACACATGGCAACCGATGAGACCACGCTGCCGACCACCGAGGACGAGTGGCGGATCCGCCTGTCCCCGGCCGAGTTCCGGGTGCTGCGCGAGGCGGGCACCGAGGCGCCGTGGACCGGCGAGTACGTCGACACCAAGACCGAGGGCATGTACAACTGCCGTGCCTGCGGCGCCCAGCTCTACCCGAGCGACACCAAGTTCGACAGCCACTGCGGCTGGCCCTCGTTCGACGACGCCATCCCGGGCGCGGTCAAGGAGATCGAGGACCGCAGCCACGGGATGGTCCGTGTCGAGATCAGGTGCGCGAACTGCGACTCGCACCTGGGCCACGTGTTCCGGGGCGAGGGCTTCACCCCGAAGAACACGCGGCACTGTGTGAACAGCCTGTCGATCAGGCTCGAACCTCGTACACCGTGACGTCACCGGCGCGGTAACGCTCCGTCGCGAACTGGGCCAGCTCCCGGCTGGCCCAGACCTCGCCCTTCCGGCCCGGGTCGGGCACCGGCGTGGTGCCGACCGCGACCAGCCAGCGCACCCCGTGCTCGGCCGTGAACGAGCGCACCCGCTCCGCCGTCGGGTCGGTGAAGACCTGGTCGTTGCGCTCCAGCAGGGCCTGGTCCCAGAAGACGCTGCGATACAGCGTCCGGTCGTAGAGGCCGCCGGTGGAGAAGGCGGGCTCGGTGTAGCTCCAGCCCTCCAGCACGACCTGCCGCTCGGAGAACGCCGCCAGCCAGAAGTCCCGGCTGTCGCACGGGCTGAACCCCTGCCGGCAGTGGCTGTTCGTGGCGACCCGATCCCGCGGATGCGAGTTGGCCCGCAGCCAGCGGCTCGCCTTGATCGCCCCGCGCGGCATCGCGAAGACGCCGCCCTCGTTCACCAGGTCGCGCTGCTGATCCCCGGAGATCAGCGCCTCCCCGATCCCCCGGTTGGTCACCACCCCGCTGGTCACCGCGACCGCCGTCACCGCGATCGCGGCGGCCGCCACCACCTGCGCCCGGCCCAGCGCGGCCAGCCGCGCGGCCACGGCGACCAGCGCCGCCAGGCCCGCGATCGCGGCCAGCAGAACCAGGTAGGGCCGGGTCGCCTGCTCCACCGTGAAGCCGGCGAGGGGCACGGCCGGCCCCTGCTCGCCCACGGTGGCCCGGACGACCAGCAGGACGGCGGCGCCGCCCGCCGCGCCGAGACCCGCCACCGCGAAGAACCGGCGCGGGACCGGCCGGCCCGCCGGCAGCAGCGCGGCGAGGCCGAGGGCGGCCAGGATCCCGAGGTACGGGGTCGCCGACCGGCCGAAGTAGGTCTGGCTCATGCCCGGGTGCGCCAGGATGTAGAGCGCACCGAGACCGGACACCGCGAACCCGAGCATCACGTGCACGATCGGGTCGGTCCGCAGGCCCCGGCGCAGCAGGCCGGCCATGCCGACCCAGCCGACCAGGCAGGCGCCGAGCGAGATCCCGGTCAGCGCCGCGAGCGTGCCCCAGTCGTTCAGCGCGTTCTGGGTGCCCATCACCGCCCGGCCGAGCACCGAGTACTTGACCGTCTGGAGCGGATTCACCTCGGTGCCCTGCGAGCCCGAGCCGTAGAGGATGAGCTGCGCGAACGCCAGCCAGCCGAGAGAGATCAGCAGCGCCGGCAACTCCGGGCCGGGGCGCTTGCGCTGGATCAGGCGCAGGGCGAGCGCCAGCAGAAGACCGCAGATCAGCATGGGTACGAAGGTCGCCTTCGCCCCGGCCATCGCGCCGATCAGCACGGCCAGCACGATCCACGGCACCGGCCGGCGGCGCCCGGCGCCCTCCGGAGCCTGGAAGATCCCGCAGAGCACGTGGATCGCCACGATGGCGAAGAACGCCGCGAACGTCTGCGTCGGGCTGACCCAGAGGTTGTCGATGAAGACGATCGCGTCCATCGGCTTGTCCGACCAGCCGGACGGCACGGTCACGGCCGCCGCGATCATCAGGAGGATCGCCACGTTGCCCGGCCACCAGCGCCCGGTGATCCGGTGCACCAGGCCGATCACGGCCAGCAGGAACGCGGCGATCATCGGGACCGGCAGCAATCGCATGATCAGGACCTGCGGCTCGACCCCGCTGATCCAGCTCGCCGCGGCGCCGTGCGCGTAGACGTACCAGTGGTAGACCAGCTCGACGCCGGCCACCCAGGGCGTGTTCAGCGGCACGTCGTGCTTGAACTCGCCGACCAGCGCGAACTGGAACGGGAAGTCCACGTGCATGACCGCGGAGTTCGGCGCCTTCAGGGAGTTCCACCGGAACACCGTCAGCGCGCCGCTGATCAGGATGAACGAGGTGCCCAGCGCGGCCGACCAGGAGGCGCCGGCCGGCATCCGCTCACCGTTGCCCCGCCAGAACCGGCGCAGCCGCGGCACCGCGGCGAACGCCACGACCGTGAGGATCGGCCAGGTCAGCACCGCGTACGGCAGGTCGGCCTGGCGGGCCAGCATGTAGACCGGCAGCTCCACCGCAAAACCGGCGGCCGTGCCGAACGCGGCGTCCAGCGGGAGGTATCCGGAACGGCCCTGCAGGGCGCGCCAGATCAGCGTGCCGGGCAGGGTCACGCAGCCGAGGGAGTAGGCCGCGAAGGCGAGCTGGGCCCGCTCGCCGACGCCGTAGTAGCTCATCGTCACGGCGGTGACGGCCAGCGCGAAGATCAGCGCGAGCCAGCCCGGGCTGGGCAGGCTGCCGAAGGGGAAACGCCGACGGCCGGCCACCTCGGCGGTGGCCGGCCCGGTCTCTTCGGTTCGGTTTCGGGGGGTGTCGGTGACTTCGGCGGTCATGTCACCGATGGGTCGCCAACTGGGTCGGCACAGTCGACGCCTCCAGCGAGACGTCCTGCGGCTTCGTGCTCATCGGCTCCTGCTCATCGGTATCGAAGTCCACCAGGAACTTCGGGCGGTTCTGGGTCGCGGCATAGATCCGTCCCACGTACTCGCCGAGCAGGCCGAGGCAGATGAGCTGCACCGCACCGAGCAGCAGCACGGCGATGTAGAGGGACGTCCAGCCCGGCACGGTAACACCGAAGCCCCAGGCCGCGATGCCGCTGACCACCAGACCGAGACAGACCATGAAGGTGACCAGGCCGAGCCAGGTCGCGACCCGCAGCGGGGCGGCCGAGAAGCTGGTGACGCTGTCCACGCTCAACTTGATCATCTTGGTGAGCGGGTACTTCGTCTCGCCGGCGACCCGCTCGGCGCGGACGTAGGCCACCTCGCCGCTGGCGAAGCCGAGCGACGGCACGACCAGGCGGTAGACCGGCTGCTGCTCCTGCAGGTCGTTCAGGGTGTCCACGACCACCCGGCTCATCAGCCGGAAGTCGCCGGCCTGGTCGCTCAGGTGCGGGCCGACCAGCTTGCGCATCAGCCAGTAGTAGACGCCCGCGGTGTTCCGCTTGAACGACGTGTCGGTGCTGCGGTCGCTGCGCACGCCGTACACCACGTCCAGGTTCTCCGAGCGGGCCTTCGCCAGCATGTCGCCGATCGTCTCCGGCGGGTCCTGGAGGTCGGCGTCGATGCTCACCACGTATTCGCCGCGGGCCGACTTGAGACCGGCCGCCAGCGCGGACTGGTGACCCACGTTGCGGCGCAGCTTGACGACGCGCAGGGCCGGCCAGTCCCGGCGCAGCTCGAGCAGGCGCTTGACGGTCTCGTCCCGGCTGCCGTCGTCGACCGCTACCACCTCGTACGTGACACCCAGACCGTCCAGGACCGGACGCAGGCGGGCAACGAAGTGGTCGACCGCCTCGCGCTCGTTGTACATCGGCGTCACGACCGAGAGGGTCAGTGCGTCGAGCGCGAAGTCACGTGACATGTTCCGGTCCCCCAGAGTGGAAAGGCTCGTCAACGAGAAGGCCTACGTGCGCCCGCGGAACGCGAGCGATCTTCGCCGGCCAATGGTCGGGAAGGATACCCAGGACGTGCTAATGGAAGATGTCCCCCTCGTGTGAGTCAAGCCGCACCAGGTCGTCCATCCGGTAACGGTGACCCGTCTCGGCGGTGACCCAGCCGGTCGACGACGCGACGACCCAGCCGGCACCGATATCCGGGGCGAAGGTGTCACCCTCCGCATCGAAGTCTATGGTCGTGCGCACCAGATGCGCCGCTCGGGGGAGGAAGGCAGCGTAGATCTCACCCCCGCCCATCACCCAGAAGTCGTCGTCGGTGACCTCGTCCGGGGAGTGGGCGACCTCGGCGCCCCCGGCGGACCAGCCGCGCGACCGGGTCAGCACCACGTTGCGGCGGCCGGGCAGCGGGCGGAACCGCTCCGGCAGCGAGTCCCAGGTGGCCCGCCCCATCACCACGGTGGAGCCCATGGTCCGCTCCTTGAAGAGCCGCTGCTCCCCCGGCACCCGCCACGGGATGCCCCCGCCGGCGCCGATCACCCCGTTCCGGGCCTGCGCCCAGATCATGTGCACGCTCATGCTGAGCCTCCGGCGCGGAAGTTCAGAAACCGCGGTAAGAACTCGCTTCGCTCGCTCATACCGCAACGGGCGCCTTGATCGCGGGGTGATGCCGGTAGTCCACCACGGTGAAGTCCTCGTACTCGTACGCGAAGAGGCTGGGCCGGGGCGCGATCTCCAACTGCGGGAATGCGTACGCCTCCCGGCCGAGCTGCTCGGTCACCTGCTCCACGTGGTTGTCGTAGATGTGGCAGTCGCCGCCCACCCAGATGAAGTCACCGGGCTCGAGGCCGGCCTGGTCGGCGACCATCCGGGTGAGCAGCGCGTAGCTCGCGATGTTGAACGGCACGCCGAGGAAGAGGTCGGCGCTGCGCTGGTAGAGCTGGCAGGAGAGCTTCCCGTCGGCCACGTAGAACTGGAACAGCGCGTGGCACGGGGCGAGCGCCATGTCCGGCAGGTCGCCGACGTTCCAGGCAGAGACGATCATGCGGCGCGAATCCGGGCTGGTCCGGAGCGTCTCCAGGATCTCGGAGATCTGGTCGACCTCGCCCCGCGGCGTCGGCCACGACCGCCACTGGTGGCCGTAGACCGGGCCCAGCTCGCCGGACTCGTCGGCCCACTCGTCCCAGATCGTCACGCCGTGGTCGTGCAGGAACTTCACGTTGGTGTCGCCGCGGAGGAACCAGAGCAGCTCCACCGCGAGCGACTTGAAGTGCACCCGCTTCGTGGTGATCAGCGGGAAGCCGCGGGACAGGTCGTAGCGCAGGCGCTCGCCGAAGAGGCTGCGGGTGCCGGTCCCGGTCCGGTCGCTCTTCGGCGTACCGGTCTTCAGCACCCGCCGCAGCAGATCTTCATATTGCGTGTCGACGAACATGCGAGAACGGTAGCGCCGATCGCTAGGCGGCCAGCTTCCCGCCCACCGTCACGATCCGGGTGGCGAGGTGGTCGAGGGCCGCGAGCTGCACGTCGGTGAGCGGGGCGTCGTTGCTGCCACCGGTCACGTGCGAGACGCCGTACGGGTTGCCGTCGGCGAACTTCAGCGGATCGGTGTACCCGGGCGCCACCACGACGCCACCGAAGTGGTAGATCGTGTTGTAGAGCGCCAGCAGCGTCGACTCCTGACCGCCGTGCTCGGTCATCGAGGCGGTGAACCCGGCGTACGCCTTGTTCGCCAGCAGACCCTGCCCCCACTGCGGGCCGAGGGTGTCGATGAACTGCTTGAGCTGGCTCGCCACGTTGCCGTACCGGGTCGGCGTGCCGAACAGCACGGCGTCGGCCCAGACCACGTCGTCGGCGGCGGCCTTCGGCTCGTTCTTGGTCTTGTCGAAGTGCTGGCTCCAGGCCGCGTTCGAGGCGATCGCCTCCTCCGGGGCCAGCTCGGGGACCTGACGGAGACGTACTTCGGCGCCCGCCTTCTCCCCCGCCTCCCGCAGCCGCTCCGCCATCTTGTGGATGGTCCCGGTCGACGAGTAGTAGATGATCGCCAGTTTGACGTCTGCCACGGTTCCTCCTCGGGGAGATTCGCTTTCCTTGAAGGAGATCCCCCCGGGAGGCCGGACGTAACGCTTATAGGCGGATTTCACTGCCGTGCGGGCCGACCGCGTCCGCCTGCTCGTCGTCCAGCCAGACGCCGTCGGTCGCCAGGTACCGGAACTTGTAGTGGCCCGGGTCGAGCGGCACGCTCACGGTCCGGGTGCCGTTGCGGCGTACTTGGAGCTCGTGCCGGCCCGGCTCCCAGCCGTTGAAGTCACCCACCACGCTGACCGTGCCGGCCGGCTCGTCCGCGGGCAGGCTGAACGTCACCCGTGTCTTGTTGCCGAACAGTTTGCTGCGCTTGATCATTGCGTCCTCCACAAAGCCGAGCCTCATCCGTATAACGGCAGGAACGGGCCGAAGGTGAGGACACGCCGCGTATGTTGTGCCGATGCATCCGGAACCTCACGACGAGCTCCGCGTAGCCTCGTTCCGCGACCTCGACACCACAACTCTCTACGGGATCCTGCGGTTGCGCTCCGATGTCTTCGTGGTCGAGCAGGAATGCGCTTACCCCGATCCGGACGGCCGGGACACCGAGCCCGGGACCCGGCACATCTGGATCGAGCGGGACGGCGAGATCCGCGCGTATCTCCGGGTTCTCGCCGAGCCCGGCGGCGTCGAGCGGATCGGCCGCGTCGTCACGGCGAAGCACGCCCGCGGCGGCGGCCTGGCCGGCCGGCTGATCGAGGAGGCGCTCCGGGTGATCGGGAACCGGCCGAGCATGCTCCACGCGCAAGCACACCTGGCCGGTTACTACGCCCGGTACGGCTTCGTCACCAGCGGCCCCGAGTTCCTGGAGGACGGCATCCCGCACGTCCCCATGACACGCGATCGCCGCCGGTGATCGCCGCGGAGCGAAGCGGAGCCGGCCGGCTCAGGGCAGCTGGTTGACGAGTTCGGTGATGGAGCGGCGGCGGCCGGTGTAGAAGGGGACCTCCTCGCGGACGTGCCGCCGCGCGCCCGAGGCCCGCAGGTCGCGCATCAGGTCGACGATGCGGTGCATCTCGTCGGCCTCGAAGGCGAGCATCCACTCGTAGTCGCCGAGCGCGAACGAGGCGACCGTGTTGGCGCGCACGTCCGGGTAGGGGCGGGCCATCTTCCCGTGCTCGGCGAGCAGCTGGCGGCGCTCCTCGTCGGGAAGCAGGTACCACTCGTAGGAGCGGACGAACGGGTAGACGCAGATGTAGGGGCGGGCCTCCTCGCCGGCCAGGAACGCCGGCAGGTGGCTGCGGTTGAACTCGGCCGGGCGGTGCAGCGCCATCTGCGACCAGACCGGCTCGAGGTGCCGGCCGAACGCGGTCCGGCGGAACAGCCCGTAGGCGTCCTGCAGCGCGTCCGGCGTCGCGGCGTGCCACCAGATCATCACGTCGGCGTCGGCGCGCAGACCGGAGACGTCGTAGGTGCCGCGGATCGTGACGTCCTTCTCGGCCAGCTGCCCGAAGAGCGCGTCGACCTCGCCCGCCACATCCTCGCGGAGCGCCGGCAGCGGCGTCGCGGCCCGGAACACCGACCACATGGTGTAGCGGATCGTCGCGTTCAGCTCCTTGATCCGCGCCGCGTTGGTCTGCTCGCTCATGCTTCCTCCAAAAACGTGACTACTTCGTCTGCGGCGCGCTCGCCACTGGCCACGCACACCGGGATGCCGACGCCGTCGAAGGCCGCGCCGGCGAGCGCCAGGCCCGGCGGCAGGGCGGCGCGGGCCATGGCGACCCGGTCGGCGTGACCGGGGGCGTACTGCGGCAGGGCGCCACCCCACCGCTGGATCCAGGACGCGGACGGCTCGGGCAGCGTCACGCCGGCCAGCTCGCCGAGCTCCCGCAGGGCCCGCGCGAGCAGCGCCGCGTCGTCGAACTGGAGACGCTCCTCCTCGCCGGCCCGGCCCAGCGAGGCCCGCACGATCACCGGGCCGTCCGGATGGGCCAGGTGGGGCCACTTGCGCGTGAAGAACGTGGCGGCCTTCACCAGCGTGCCCTCGCCCGGCGGCACCAGGAAGCCGGACAGGCCGGGCAGCTCGGTCCCGGCCGGCAGGGCCAGGCCCACCAGCGCCACGCTCGCATAGGTCAGCGCCGCGACCGCCTCGGCCGCCTCGGGAGCCGTCCCGCCGAGCAGCCGGGCCGCCGGCTTCGCCGGGACGGCCAGGATCAGAGCGTCCGCGTGGTCGCTCTGCGGGGACGGCGCCGGGCCGATCCGCAGGTCCCAACCCCTCGGCGTACGGGAGATCGAGTGCACCGGCAGCCCCAGGCCGATCCGGGCGCCACTGGCCTCCGCCGCGGCCGCCACGAGACGGCCCATCCCGCCGTCGACGGCCGCGAAGACCGGCCGGCCGGGGGTGCGCCGCGACGCCGCCTGGGCGGACCGCACGGCGTCGCGCAGCGTGTGCGCGGTCTCGGCCGCGAGGGCCAGCTGCGGCATCGTGACGCGCAGCGAGAGCTGGTCGGCACGGCCCGCGTAGACACCGCCGAGCATCGGGTCGACGAGCCGGTCGACGACCTCGGCGCCGTAGCGCGACCGGACCAGCGCGCCGACCGCGACGTCCTCGCCCGGCGCCAGCAGCGGCTTGCCCCCGTCGGCGTCGGACCCGGCGTCGGGCCGGGCCACCCCGTCCAGCGAGGACGGGTCGGCGGGCACCCCGACCAGCGTCCCGGCCGGGATCGGGGTGAGCCGGCCGCCGATGGAGAGGGCCGCCGGCTGCTTCGCCGGGTGGACCAGGGCGTCACCGAGGCCGAGCCGCCGGGCCAGGGCCACGGCCGCCGAGTCGGCGCCGTCGGGGCCGCTGTTCAGGAAGGACTCGGCGCCGCGCTCCACCGGCAGGCCGCCCAGCTCACCGGTCCGCAGCTTGCCGCCGAGGGCGTTGCCCTGCTCGTAGACCACGATGTCGGCGCCCTGCGGGAGCCGGTCCCGCAGCCGCACGGCGGCCGCCAGGCCGGCGATGCCGCCACCGATGACCGCGATCCGCTTCCGCACGCTCTTCACACTCCCAGGTCTGCCCGGAGGCACCCCGCCGGGGTCGTTCGTTGTGATCCGAGCCTGACAGGCTTGCGTCCCGGTCGACCAGGGACCGAGGTCCCATCTTTGCGAGGGGACTACGACCAGGGTCCTAGCGCGCCTTTCAGCGCGCCTCTCAGCGCGCCGAGACCTCGTGGACCAGGGCGACCAGGCGGGTCAGGATCTCCGGGTCGGTCTCCGGCATGACGCCGTGGCCGAGGTTGAAGACGTGGCCGGGCGCGGCCCGGCCCTGCTCCAGCACCCGGCGGGCCTCCCGCTCCACGGTCTCCCAGCCGGCGAAGAGGATGGCCGGGTCGAGGTTGCCCTGCACCGCGCGATCCGGGCCGATCCGCTTCGTGGCGGCGTCCAGCGGGGTACGCCAGTCGACGCCCACGACGTCCGCGCCGGCCTCGCCCATCGCCTCGAGCAGCACCGCGGTGCCGACCCCGAAGTGGATCCGCGGCACGCCCGCGCCGGCCAGGCCGCCGAGGACCTCCGCCGAGTGCGGCAGGACGTACTGCCGGTAGTCCGCCTCGGAGAGCGCGCCGGCCCACGAGTCGAACAGCTGGACCGCGCTCACCCCCGCGTCGACCTGGGTCTTCAGGAAGGTCAGCGTGATCGCGGAGAGCCGGGAGAGCAGGGCGTGCCACAGCTCGGGTTGCCCGTACATCATGGCCTTGGTCTTCAGATAGGTCCTCGACGGACCACCCTCGATCAGGTAGCTGGCCAGCGTGAACGGCGCGCCCGCGAACCCGATCAGCGGGGTGTCGCCGAGCTCGGCCACGAGCAGCTTCACCGCCTCGGCCACGAAGTCCACGTCGTCCGCGGTGATCGGCCGCAGGCGCTCGAGATCGCCGGCCTCGCGCAGCGGTGAGGCGACGACGGGACCCGTGCCGGCCACGATGTCCAGGTCGATGCCGGCCGCGGCGACCGGCACCACGATGTCGCTGAAGAGGATCGCGGCGTCCACGCCGTGCCGGCGCACCGGCTGGAGTGTGATCTCGGTGACCAGCTCGGGCCGGCGGCACGACTCGAGCATGCCGACACCCTCCCGGATCTTGCGGTACTCGGGCAGCGAACGCCCGGCCTGCCGCATGAACCAGACCGGCGTGTGCGGGCCGGGGAGGCCACGACACGCCCGGACAAAGGGGGAATCTTCGAGAACGGTCACCGGCTCATCGTGCCACGTGAGTGAAGACGCCCGGCGGCGTGCCGAGTAGGGAGGCCCCTGCGATCGGCTTAGTCTTTGCTCCATGGCGTCCCCCTCCGCTGCCCCCGAGGCGTTCACCCGCGCCGTCGCCGGGTTGCGCGTGGCGTCGCCCTGGTCGGAGATCCTGCTCGAGGAGATCACCGCACCTCAGCGGCTCGCGCCGTACGCGTTCGCGCTGAGCGCCACCGTGCTGCGCGGCGGTGACGAGGTGGCGAGCGGCCGGCTGATCCTGCTGCACGAGCCGGCCGGCCACGAGGCGTGGCGCGGCGACCTGCGGCTGGTCACGCTCTGCACCGCCGAGCTGGAGTCCGACCTGGCCACCGACCCGCTGCTGCCGGCCGTGGCCTGGACCTGGCTCACCGACGGGCTGGACCACTACGCGGCGGCCTACACGGCGATCGGCGGCACGGTCACCCAGACCGCCTCGACCCGCTTCGGCGAGCTGGCCGGTCCGGCGCCCACCGCCGACCTGGAGGTGCGCGCGTCCTGGACGCCCACCTCCGACGACTTCCCGGCCCACCTGCGGGGCTGGTGCGCCATGCTCGCTTCGACGGCGGGGCTGCCGCCACCGGGGGTCTCCTCGCTGAGCGACCGCCACCGGGCCCCGGCGGGCTGAGCTGCTTCCCGGGACCCTTTCGATGGGTACGGGGGTCAGCCCTTCGCGCAGGCCCCGAGCGTCTCGCACGCCGTGGCGATCGGGATCGCCAGGCCGATTCCCTCGGCGTCCCGGGCCTTGGCCGTGGCGATGCCCACCACCTGGCGGCTGGTGTTGACCACCGGGCCGCCGCTGTTGCCGGGGTTGATCGGGGCGTCGAACTGGATGGTCGGGCCGTCCGAGTCGTCCGGGCGGTACGCGCTGATCACGCCGGTGGTCACCGAGTCGTCCAGGCCGAGCGGGGCGCCGACGACCACCACCTGCTGACCCGGCTTCACGTCGCCGGTGGCGATGCCGAGCGCCTTGATGTCCCGCGAGGTCCGCAGCAGCGCCAGGTCCTTGCCGGCGCTCACCTTCACGATCGTCGCCTCGATCCGGGTGTTGCCGCGCTCCAGCGACACCGACTTGTCGCCGCCCTCGAAGGTCTCCTCGACGACGTGGTAGTTCGTGAAGAGGTTGGTCCGGCCGTCGTCGGTCTCGCTCACCGCGAACGCCGTGCCGGTGAAGTCGCCGGCCCGGACCCGGAAGACGCTGGGCAGCACGGCCGCCGAGATCCCCTCCGGGTCGAAGACGGTGGCGAGCTGCTTCTCCAGCTCCTCGGTGCGGCCCTGCTCGGCGGTGACCGCGGAGGCCAGCTCCGAGCTGCTGCGGATCATGCCCTCGACCCGGAACGCCTGCCACGCCGAGACGGCCAGCAGCGCCAGGACCAGTCCCACGATCACCAGACGGGTGCGGCTGCCGCGCGCGATCGGCGCCGGTGCGGCCGCCGCCTGCGCCGGAGCCGGCTCGTAGAACGAGGCCGGCTCCTGGTAGGACGGATACCACTGCTGCTGCTGTTGCCGCTGTTGCTGCTCCCACTGCCGCTCTTGAGCCCACTGCTGTTCCTGGAACCACTGCTGCTGCTCGGGCGCCGCCCAATCCCCCCGGCGCTGGTCATAGCCGTCGGCGGGGGTGAACGGTTCGTATGGGCTCATCCGGCGCGGCCTCCTGGAATCTCAGCGCTGCGTCAGTGGATACGCAGGAAACGGCCCAGCGGTTGAGTATTTCTCCAGATCGGGAATCGACGCGCCGGACCCCGGCTGCGCACGGCAAGGGTGTCACCCCCGTACGGTTACGGAGTGACCGACGAAGCACCCCTGCGCCGTCGGGACTCGCCGGACACAGCAGGGGACGGACCGCACGCCGTGCCGCCCGACCCGAATTCTGGCGGTCCCGCAGCAACACCGCTCACCGCGCCCCGCGACGGAACCCCGCGTCCGGTGGAGACAGCGGCCGAACTGGCCGATGTGGTCTCCCGGATGGCGGCCGGAACCGGGCCGGTGGCCGTGGACGCCGAACGCGCCTCCGGCTACCGCTACACGCAACGCGCCTACCTGGTGCAACTCCGCCGGGCCGGCGCGGGCACCGTGCTGCTCGACCCGCTCCCCCTGGACGACCTGCGCACGCTCGACACCGCGCTGGCCGAGGCCGAGTGGGTCCTGCACGCGGCCAGCCAGGACCTGCCGTGCCTGGCCGAGCTCGGCTTCCGGCCGCGCCGGCTCTTCGACACCGAGCTGGCCGCGCGGCTGGCCGGGTTCGAGCGGGTCGGCCTGGCCGCGCTCACCGAGCAGCTGCTCGGGTACTCGCTGGAGAAGCACCACTCGGCCGCCGACTGGTCGACCCGGCCGCTGCCGGAGTCCTGGCTCACCTATGCGGCCCTCGACGTGGAGCTCCTCACCGACCTGCGGGACCTGCTCTCCGCCGAGCTCGACCGGCAGGGCAAGTCGGCGTGGGCCGCCGAGGAGTTCGCCGCGCTGGTGGCCGGGGCCGACCGCCCGCCCCGGGTCCGCCCCGACCCGTGGCGGCGGACGTCCGGGATACACCGCGTCCGCGGGGCCCGGGCGCAGTCCCGGGTGCGCGCGCTCTGGTACGCCCGGGACGGCGTGGCGGCCCGCCGCGACTCGGCGCCCGGCCGGGTGCTGCCGGACTCGGCGATCGTGGCGGCGGCCGAGGCCGATCCGAAGGACGAGCGCACCCTGCTCGGCATCCCCGGGTTCGGCGGCCGGTCGGTACGCCGGCTCGCCAGGATCTGGCTGGACGCCCTGGACCAGGCCCGCTCCCTGCCGGACGACGCCCTGCCGGTGAACCAGCCGGTCGAGGGCCCGCCCCCGCCGCACCGGTGGGCCGAGCGCGACCCGGTCGCGGCGGCCCGGCTGGCCCGCTGCCGGCAGGTCGTGGTCGGCACCGCCGAGCAGCACAACCTGCCGCCGGAGAACCTGATCAGCCCGGACTTCATCCGGCGGCTGGCCTGGTCCCCGCCGGACGAGGTCACCGGCCAGACCGTCGGCGACACGCTGCGCGGCTTCGGCGCCCGCAACTGGCAGGTGGCCCTGATCGCCGACCAGATCGCGGACGTCCTGCCGGACCCGGCCGCGACCGCCTGAGCCGGAACGAGGCTCCGGGACGACCGGAGCCTCCGGCGGATCAGAAAGTGAAGGGCGCTGTGACCTGCGGCGGATTGTCGTCCTTCCCGCAGCGGGAGCACTGGGTGTACCGCCCTCCGTCGGGGGTGCTCCGGCGCACCCAGCGGTGCCGGCCCAGCCGGCAGGCGAGTGGCTTCCTCATGGACCGACGCTAGGCGCGATACGAGATCGCCTGCTTCCTCCGGACGGGTAAGTGCCGTGGGTGAAGCGCGACCACTCACGCACGTCGCCGGGTGCGGTGGGCGCTCCGGACGCGCAGCGGCCGGCCCACCGGGCCCGGCCCTCGGCGTGAGCGACGGTCAGCACCACCCACCCACCTACGACAGCAAGCTCTTGACCTGCGGTTTTCTGTGAATCTGTGACAAATCAGCGATGCCCTGGCCGCCGCTAGTTACCGGCGAGTAGCATTGCCGACACATTTGGGTTCACGCCCGCAAGGAGGCTTGCTGTGCCCCGTGAAGTACGCGAGGTCGTCTTCGTCGACGGCGTCCGCACCCCGTTCGGCAAGGCGGGCGGCATGTATGCCGAGACCCGCGCCGACGACCTGGTGATCCGCTGCATCCGAGAGCTGATTCGGCGGAACCCCCAGCTCCCGACGGACCGGGTGGACGAGGTGGCCGTCGCGGCCACCACCCAGACCGGCGACCAGGGCCTGACCATCGGCCGCACGGCCGCGCTGCTGTCCGGCCTGCCGAAGACCGTCCCCGGCTACGCCGTCGACCGCATGTGCGCGGGCGCCATGACCGCGGTGACCAACGTCGCCGGCGGCATCGCGATGGGCGCCTACGACATCGCGATCGCCGGCGGTGTCGAGCACATGGGCCGGCACCCGATGGGTGAGGGCGCCGACCCCAACCCGCGGATCCTGGCCGAGAAGCTGGTCGACCCGTCCGCGCTCGTGATGGGCGCCACCGCGGAGAACCTGCACGACCGGCTGCCGCACATCACCAAGGAACGTACCGACGCGTACGCCCTGAACTCGCAGATCAAGACCGCCAAGGCGTACGCCAACGGCAAGCTGCAGCCCGACATGGTGCCGGTGGCGATCCGCAGCGCCGAGCAGGGCTGGGGCCTCGCCACGGTGGACGAGGCGCCGCGCGAGACCTCGATGGAGAAGCTCGCCACGCTGAAGACCCCGTTCCGCCCGCACGGCAAGATCACCGCGGGCAACGCGGCCGGCCTCAACGACGGCGCGACCGCGGCCCTCCTGGCCGACGAGGCGACCGCCCGCGAGCTGGGCCTGCCGGTCGCCATGCGGCTGGTGTCCTACGCCTACGTCGGCGTCGAGCCGGAGATCATGGGCTACGGCCCGATCCCGTCGACCGAGAAGGCGCTGAAGAAGGCCGGTCTCACGATCGACGACATCGGCCTGTTCGAGCTGAACGAGGCGTTCGCCGTGCAGGTGCTCGCCCTCCTCGACCACTACGGCATCGCCGACGACGACCCGCGGGTCAACCCGTGGGGCGGCGCGATCGCCGTCGGTCACCCCCTCGCCTCCTCCGGCGTGCGTCTGATGACGCAGCTGGCCCGGCACTTCGAGGAGCACCCCGAGGTCCGGTACGGCATGAACGCCATGTGCATCGGCATCGGCATGGGCGGCACCGTGATCTGGGAGAACCCGAACTGGGAAGGCTTCGACAAGTGATCGAGAACCCGAACGAGGTAGTGACGAAGGCGCTGCTGCGCGAGGTCCGGATCCCCGGTCTCGACAAGCCCGCCGCCCTGATCACCCTGGACAACGGCTTCGACCACAAGAAGCCGAACAGCTTCGGTCCGGCCGGCCTGAAGTCGCTCGACGAGGCGATCACGGCGGCCACCGCGGCCGACCCGGCGTTCATCGCGATCACCGGCAAGCCGTACATCTTCTGCGTCGGCGCCGACATCACCGGCATGCCGCTCATCGGCTCCCGGGACCAGGCCGTCGCGCTGGGCGAACTCGGTCACCGGGTGTTCGCGCGGCTCAAGAACAGCGCGATCCCGACGTTCGCGTTCGTCAACGGAGCGGCGCTCGGCGGCGGCCTCGAGGTCGCCCTGCACTGCCACTACCGCACGGTCTCCGGCGGCGCGGCGGCGCTCGGCCTGCCCGAGGTCGCGATCGGCCTGATCCCCGGCTGGGGCGGCAGCCAGCTGCTGCCGAACCTGATCGGCATCGCCGGCGCGGCGCAGGTCATCCTGTCGAACCCGCTCACCCAGAAGACGCTGCGGCCCAAGCAAGCCAAGGAGATGGGTGTCGCGGACGCGCTCTTCGAGCCGGCCGAGTTCCTCGAGGACTCGCTCGCCTGGGCCGCCGGCGTGGTCAAGGGCGAGATCACGGTGGAGCGTCCCGAGGTCGACAAGGAGATGTGGGACGGCGTGCTCTGGTTCGCCAAGAACCAGCTCGACGAGAAGCTGCACGGCGCGGTCCCGTCCGCCAACAAGGCCCTGGAGCTGCTGGCCCTGGCCAAGGAGTCGTCCTTCTCCGACGGCACCGCGGCCGAGACCGAGGCCCTCGCCGACCTGATCATGGGCGACGAGTCGCGCGCCAGCCTGTACGCGTTCGACCTGGTCCAGCGCCGGGCGAAGCGCCCGGTCGGGGTGCCTTCGCGGGAGAATGCCCGCAAGGTCACCAAGGTCGGCATCGTCGGCGCCGGCCTGATGGCCTCGCAGCTGGCCCTGCTCTTCCTGCGCCGCCTCCAGGTGCCGGTCGTGCTCACCGACCTCGACCAGGCCCGCGTCGACAAGGGCGTGGCCTACGTCAACGAGCAGATCGACAAGCTCGTCGGCAAGCGCCGGATGGACGAGGGCACCGCGGCGAAGCTGCGCGGCCTGATCAGCGGCTCGGTCGACCGGTCGGTCTTCGCCGACGCCGACTTCGTGATCGAGGCGGTCTTCGAGAACCTCGAGCTCAAGAAGCAGATCTGGGCCGAGTTCGAGAAGATCGTCAAGCCGGAGACGATCCTCGCGACCAACACCAGCTCGCTGTCGATCACCGAGATGGCGGCCGACCTCGAGCACCCCAAGCGGGTCGTCGGCTTCCACTTCTTCAACCCGGTCGCCGTGCTGCCGCTGCTGGAGATCATCCGCGGTGAGAAGACCGACGACGCGACGCTGGCCACCGCGTTCGAGGTCGGCAAGCAGCTGCGGAAGTCGTCGGTGCTGGTCAAGGACGCCCCGGCGTTCGTGGTCAACCGCGTCCTCACCCGCTTCACCAGCGAGGTGTTCAAGGCCGTCGACGCCGGCACCCCGCTCGACGTGGTGAACGAGGCGTTCGACCCGCTGGGCCTGCCGATGCGGCCGGTCGCGCTGCTCCAGCTCGTCGGGCCGGCCGTCGCCTACCACGTGGGCGAGACGCTGCACACGGCGTTCCCGGACCGGTACGCCGACTCGGTCAACCTCAAGAAGATCGTCGACCTCGGCCAGCCGCTGCTGGTCGACGACGAGATCAACCCCGAGGTGGTCAAGGCCCTGGAGCTCGGCGACAGCCCGCTCACGGCCGACGAGGTACGCCAGAAGGCGCTCGACGCCCTGGCCGAGGAGATCCGGATCATGCTCGACGAGGGCGTGGTCGCGGAGGCGCAGGACATCGACCTGTGCATGATCCTCGGCGCCGGCTACCCGTTCCACCTGGGCGGCATCACGCCGTACCTGGACCGCAGCGGCACCGCGGAGAAGGTGACCGGCAAGCGGTTCCTGCCGTCCGGCGTCGCGAACGTCCGCGGCTGACGAAGAGCCCGAGGCCCCCGCTTGAGAACAAGCGGGGGCCTTTCGCTGTGAACTGGCTTATGGGCAGCTGGTAATACAGTCGGTAAGCTCCTGCAACCTTTGGTCAGGAGTTTTGATGTCACAGCCACCCTTTGAACCGCAGCCCGGCCAGCCCTCCTACGGTCAGCCCTACGGCCAGCAGCCCGGATACCAGCCGCCGCAGCAGCCCGGCTACCAGGCGCCGCCGCCTCCCGGATACGACGCGCCGCCTCCCGGCTACCAGGCTCCGCAGCAGCCCGGCTACCCGGCCCCGCCGCCCGGATTCCCGGCGGCCCCGCCGCCCGGCTACCCGATGGCGCCGCCGCCCAAGAAGAAGAACACCGTCCTGAAGATCGTGCTGATCGCCGTGGCCGCCGTCGTGGTGCTCTGCATCGCCGGTGTCGCGGCCGTCTTCTTCATCGGCAAGGACGCCGTCGACGACGCCGCGAAGGTCACCATCACCGAGCCCGCGACGCTCGGCGGCCGGCCCAAGCTGGAGGACGGCGAGTTCGCCGCCCTGATCACCGAGATGGAGAGCAGCCTGGCCAAGTACCCGGGCGCCTCCGACTCGTTCGGCGCCTTCTACGGCAATGCCGAGGAGCAGGACATCGTCGCGGCCATCGCGACCAAGGCCACGCTCATCGACCCGGCCAAGGAGCTGGACGCGTCGTTCAAGGCGTTCGCCGAGGGTTCCCAGCTCAAGGACAAGGCCCCGGCCGACACCGGCGCGCTCGGCGGCTCGGCGGAGTGCGCCACCACGACGTCGTCCGGCACCGACATCGCGGTCTGCGGCTGGGCCGACGAGGGCAGCGTCGGCATGATCCTGTGGTTCTTCAAGACCGCCGCGGACGTGCAGGCCGAGTTCCCGAAGCTGCGCGCCGAGATCGAGACCAAGAGCAAATGATCTAGCGGCGCGGGACCGACACGCTGGCGGTCACCACGGGCGTCGTGTCGGCGGCGGGCAGGGTCACCGTGACCTCCAGCCCGCCGCCCTCCTGGGCGACCGCCGAGACCGTGCCGCCGTGCGCGTCGCAGACGGCCCGCACGATCGAGAGCCCGAGCCCGGAGCCGCGGGAGCCGGTGCGCTCCCAGCCGCCGCGCTGGAACGGCTCGAACAGGCCCGGCACGTCGGCCGGCTCCACCTCGTACCCGGTGTTGCCGACGACGAGCCGGGTCTGGCCGTTCGCCGACTCGGTCCGCAGCCAGAGCCGGCCGAGCAGATGGTTGTACCGGATCGCGTTCTCGATCAGGTTGCCGGCCAGCCGGTCGAGCAGGCTCGGGTCGCCGACGACCGGCGCCGGCTCCAGGTCGGTGGTGACGTCCAGCTTCATCCGCTCGGCCTCGGCCTTCACCGCCGAGAGAGCGTTGTAGACGCTGGTGGCCAGGTCGGCCGGGACCTTGCGGACCAGCCGCCGGCCGGACTGCGCCTCCGACCGGGCCAGCACCAGCAGCGCGTCGACCAGGCCGTTCGCCCGCTCCGAGGCGTTGCGGACCACCTTCGCCATCCGGCGGTACTCGGCCACGTCGGCCTCGTCGTCGCTGAGCGTCACGTCGATCTCGGTGCGCATCACGGCCAGCGGGGTGCGCAGCTCGTGCGAGGCGTTCGCGACGAACCGCTTCTGCGAGTCGAAGGCGGCCGCGAGCCGGTCCAGCATGGCGTCGAACGTCCGGGCCAGCTCGGCCACCTCGTCGTCCGCCCCGGAATACTTGATCCGCTGGTCCAGCGTCTCCTCGCCGAGCCGCCGGGCGGTGTGGGTGACGCTGTGCAGCGGGCGCAGCGCCCGGCCGGCCACCGCGTAGGCGCCGGCGATGCCGATCACGCCGATCGCCACGAGCGCGCTGAAGCCCTTGAAGAGCACCTCCCGGGAGGCCTGCTCGACCATGTCGGTCTGCCAGGCCAGCGCCTCGCGGGTGGTGCCGTCGTCGAGCGTCACGGCCGAGCCGGCCCGCAGCTCGTCGACCGGGTGCAGCGACTCGCTGACCAGCAGCCAGGCCAGCAGCACGAGCACCGCGCCCGCGCCGACCAGCAGGATCCCGTTCAGCAGGGTGAGCCGCAGCCGCAGCGTGGGCCGCGGGAAGCCGAACACCCGGCGTTTCGTGCCGAGGTAGACCGTCACGAGGCCACGACCGGTTCCGGGACGCGGTAGCCGGCGCCGACCACGGTCTCGATCAGCGGCGGGTCGCCGATCTTCTTGCGCAGCGTGTTGATGGTCACCCGGACCGTCGTGGTGAACGGGTCGGTGTTGGCGTCCCAGACCCGCTCCAGCAGCTCCTCGGTGGAGACCACGCCGCCCCGCGCCTTGATCAGCTCCTCGAGGACGCCGAACTCCTTGTTGGTGAGCTCGACCGGCGCGCCGCCGCGGGTCACCACCCGGCGGGTCTGGTCGAGCACCAGGTTGCCGACGGTGAGCACCGGCGGGGCGGCCGGGGTGGCCCGCCGGCCGAGCGCCTGCACCCGGGCGACCAGCTCCTCGAACGCGAACGGCTTCGCGAGGTAGTCGTCGGCGCCGAGCTCGAGCCCCTCGACCCGGTCGGCGACCGTGCTGCTGGCGGTGAGCATGAGCACCCGGGTCAGCGTGCCGGAGGCGACCAGCTCGGCGCAGATCTGGTCGCCGTGCATGCCGGGCAGGTCCCGGTCCAGCACGACGACGTCGTACCGGGTCACATAGGCCATCTCGTGGCCCTGGAGGCCGTCGTACGCGACGTCCACCGCCATCCCCTTGCGGCGCAACCCGCGGGCGATCGCGTCCGCCAGGTTCCGCTCGTCTTCCACCACCAGCACGCGCATGACTAGAAGGTTAGTCAACCCGCCAAACGCCGACCGCGGCGTCGAGACGGCGGCAGACCAGGGCCCCGGCGGCGAAGTGACAGTCGCCGGCGACCATGTCGGCCGCCCCGGAGACCCGGATCTTCATCCGGCGCATGTCGAGCACGCCGTACCAGATGCGGTCGGCCCGGTCGGTGGCCCGCCGCACGTAGGCGGTGTCCGGCGCCGGGCCCGGGCCGCCGCTCTGCCAGCGGCCGGCCGCGCCGAGCACGTCGCCGGTCGCCGGGTCGAGCACGAAGTGCTCCGGGAACGCCGTCCCGGGCAGGCCGGTGACCAGGTAGTCGCCGATCCGCTCGGCGTAGTTCCAGCGGTCCGAGGACCAGCGCTCCCAGCCGGTGGACGGGTCCAGCACCATGATCCCGCGCTGCGGCAGATAGGTGCAGATCAGGTCGCCGCACGGGCTCGGGTTCCGGTACCAGCTCAGGTTCACGCCGCTGTACCAGTCCTGCCGGAGCTTCTGGCGGGCGTCGTACCCGGCGGTGCCGGCGCTGCGGGCGCCGATCATCGCGAGGTCGCCGACCGGCCACAGCTCCACCTTGCCCGGCCCGCGGTCCGGGATCCGCTGGGTGGCGCCGAGCCGGCCGGTCCGGGCGTCCCAGGCCTCCAGCCGCCGGTCGGCGGTGAGCAGGTAGAGCCAGTCCGGATAGCCGTCCCGGACCGAGGGCGCCGCCACGTCGTCGCCGGCCCGGCGCACGCTCCAGCGCACCGCGCCGGTCGTCAGGTCCAGGCCCCGCCACCAGGTCTCGCCGTCGCCCTCCTCGCGCACCAGGGCCAGCCGGTCGGCCTCGGAGACCGCCTCGACCAGCACCGGGCGCTTCCAGAGCGGCGCCGCCACCCCGGTGCGCAGCGCGATCGTGCCGAACCGGGTGGTCCGCTCGTCCTGCACGCTGAGCATCAGCACGTCGCCGGCCACCGAGACGTCGAGGATCTCGCCGGTGACCACGACCCGGTGCCAGGAGACCGGTTTCGCGTCCGGCAGCGAGAAGGACCGGACGATGCGGACGCCGGGCGGCAGCTGACGGCCGATCACGTAGAGCCGGTCGCCCACCACCCGCAGCACGTCGCCCTGGGCGGCCGGGACGATGGCGGGCGGCACCGGCGCACGCTGGCGGACGCCGCCGCCGAGGCTCGCCAGCAGAATCGCGGACAGGATCAGGAGCAGCAGCCGGTACGGCACCGGCGCGTCGTCGACCAGCTCGGCCGGGGCGGCCGTGGAGGTCGACTCGCCAGGCCGCACCTCGCCGAGGTCGATCACGACATCGCTCACGCCGGCCTCCCCGAGTCGGGGATATCAGCCTCATTGTGCCGCGTGGAGGGTCAGATCCGGTACGCCCAGACGCCCAGTCCCGTGCCATCCCGGCAGACGAGGTGGCGCGCGTCGGCCGCGCACTCCCCCGAGCCGGCCGGCGCGGTGCCGAGCAGGCGCGGCTCGGGGTGCCCGGGCAGCACGGCGGCGAAGCTCTGCCCGTCGTCGCCGTCGTCGCGGCGCAGCACCAGCGCGCCGTCCGGGTCGCCGTCCAGCGCCTGGTCCCAGCCGCCGAGGCCGGCGAGGGTGCGGCCGGTGAGCGGGTCGGCGAGCCGGACCGGTGTGCCGCTGTCGTTCCGGGTCTCCAGCACCGTCCCGGCCCGGGCGGTGAGATCGGTGCCGGTGCCGGTCGCCCAGGCCTCGGCGCCGGTCGCCGGGTCGAGGACCCGCAGCCCGTCGCAGAGCACGTTCCGGCAGCCGGCCACCTCGCCCTGCGCCTCCGGCCGGTCCCGCTGCCAGAGCCGGCGCAGGGTCCGCTGGTCGTAGGCGACCAGCCGGGCCGGGTTCTGATAGCCGACCAGGGCCAGGCCGCCGGCGACCGATCCGGTGCTCGGGCCCTCCCCGTTCAGCTTCGGCAGGTCGGTGGCGGCCAGGGTCCGCCCGGTGGCGCCGTCGAGGCGCAGCAGCCGGTCGGAGGCGGTGATCAGGACGGCCGGTGGCTCGCCGCGGGCCGGGTCCACGGTGACCGAGCCGCCCGGCGCGGCCGTCCACACCGTCCTCCCGGTGGTCAGGTCGAGGCCGCGGACCTCGGTGCGGATCGGCGCCTCGGTGTGCGGCACGCCGGTCGAGGAGAAGTAGAGCGGCCCCGGATCGCCGGAGGCCTGGTCGTATTCGGTCCCGGCGCGGAACACCCGCTCCACCACGACGCCGGTCCGCCCGGAGCCGAGCAGCGTGACCGTCACCGGCGCCGTCCAGCGGACCGCGCCGATCCGGGCGTCCAAAGCCGTCGTGGTGACCCCCTCGGAGACCAGCACGACGTCGCCCGCCTGCCGGATGGAGACCGCGCCGAAGAGGCCACGGGTCGCGTCGTACCCGGCGCCGAGCGGCACCTCGCTGGTCCAGAGCTGCCGGGGCGGGTCGAGCTGCCAGGCGGTCACCTGCCGGCGCACGCCACCCGACGCGACCGAGTAGAGGTGGTCGCCGGTCAGCTGCACCGGCACCTCGGTGGTGTCCACCGGCCCGAGCTCGCCGAGGTGGCGCCAGACCACGGCCGCGCGCGGCACGGCGCCACCCAGAGTGATCGTCAGGATCGCCGCGATCAGCAGGCCCGCGTGCCGGTACCGCCACGGCGGCGGGCGCCGGCCTGCCGGGTGGTCACTCTCCGCGGCGCGGTCCAGGTCGATCACTGTCACGCCGCAGACCCTTCATCGGTACGGGGGGAGCCGACTGCGGACGGCCGCCCCCACCGGGTCAGCCCGCTCCCGTGACCGGCCGGTATGCCCACACGGTCAGCTCGCCGGAGGTGGACCGGCAGACCAGTCGTTCCGGCGCGGACTGACAGCTGCCGGTGCCGGCCGGCAGTTCCGCCAGCAGACGCGGTTTCCGGGTGCCCGGGTCCGCGATGGCGACCATCGTACGCGTGCCGTCGGAGGTGTCCCGGGTCACCAGTGACACGCCGTCACCGGGGCTGCCCGGGACCAGCTCCCAGCCGGCGAGCTCGACGAGGGTCCCGCCGGTCTCCGGGTCGGCCGTCAGGATCGGGTCGCTCCCGGCGTACCCGACCAGCGCCGTGCCCTCCTGCTCGACGGTCCGCAGGTCGCCGCGCTGCCAGCGCCGGTCGCCGGTGGCCGGGTCCACGGCGCGGACGCCGTACTGCCCGGTCAGGCAGGCGAGCAGGCCGCACGGGACGACCGCCTTGGTGCCGAGGGCCGGCCGGGTCCAGAGCGGACGCAGGCCGGCCAGGTCGTACGCGGACACCGCGGTCCCGGACGGGCCGGGGTGGCGCAGCATCAGCACGCCGCCGGCCACCACCGGGTTGTCCGGGTCGTAGTCGGCCGCCGGCAGGGTGCGCGCGGCGAGGTGCCGGCCGGTCTCCACGTCGTACAGGTGGGCGACCCGGTCGGCGCCGAGCAGCAGCGCCCGCGGCTGCTCGTCGACCGGGCCGGGCACCCCGAGCAGGACCGCCGTCGACTCCAGGTGGACCTCCCAGCGGACCGTCCCGATCTCCGGATCGATGACCTGGACGGTGTTCTCCACCCGGCGGCCCGGCCCGGAGCTGGTCCGGACGTCGTCGACGGCGAAGAGCAGCGAGGTGCCCGCGAAGCTCATCACATTGTGCGGATTGCGCCACTGCCGGCCGCCGGTGGCGAGCGAGATCGCCGTGGTGCCGACCGCGAACCGGCCCCACGGCCGCAGCAGCAGCATGCCGCTCGCCGTGCGCAGCCGGGAGACCTGCATCTGCTGCTCGACGCTCCACCGCAGCTCACCGCTCCGCAGGTGGTACGAGTTCAGGGTGCTGCCGGTCTGCACGACCAGGCGCCCGGCCTCGGTGATCGTGTAGGGGTCGCCCGGCCCGATCGGCACCCGCAGCAGCGCGGTCAGCGCGGCCGGCTGCCGCAGCGGCGCGGACGCCCCGGCGAGCAGGAGCACGAGCACGGTCAGGAGCGCCGGGGCGAACCAGGGCGGCGTGGTCGGCCGCCCCGGTCGCTCGTACGTCTCCGGTTCTCCCCGCTCCAGCCCCAGATCGATGACGACGGGTTCACCCATCCATCTAAGGTAACGGTTCTATAACGAGATCGCCCACCGGGAGCGCTGTCAGATCGCCTCCGCCACCGGCTGCGACTCGTCGAGCCCGGAGATCGCCTCGGTCACGTCCCGGGCGATGTCCTGCGCGGTGAGGCCGAGCGCGGTGAGGATCTCGGCCCGGCTGCCGTGCGGGTGGAAGCCGACCGGCACGCCGAAGTCGCGCAGCGGCACGGAGACCCCGGCGTCGCGCAGGGCGCTCGCCACCGCGTCGCCGACGCCGCCGGCGCGCACGCCGTCCTCGAGGGTCACCACGAGCCGGTGCTGGGCCGCGAGGCCGGTCAGCTCGATCGGCACGGGACGGACCCAGCGGGGGTCGGCGACCGTCACGCCGTACCCCTGCTCGGCGAGCCGCTCGGCGGCGTCCAGACCCAGACCGGCGAAGGAGCCGACCGCCACCAGCAGGATGTCCTTGCGCGCGTCTTCCCGAAGGATGTCGACCTGACCGACCCGGCGCAGCGCCGGGGTGTCCGGGGCGACCGAGCCGGTCGGGAAGCGCACGATCGTCGGGCCGTCGTCCACGGCGATCGCCTCGCGCAGCTCCTCGCGCAGCGTCGCGGCGTCCCGGGGCGCCGCGATCCGCAGGCCCGGCACCACGCCGAAGACGCTCATGTCCCACATGCCGTAGTGGCTCGGCCCGTCCGGACCGGTGATGCCGGCCCGGTCCAGCACGAACGTGACCGGCAGCTCGTGCATCGCGACGTCGAGCAGCACCTGGTCGAACGCCCGGTTCAGGAACGTCGCGTAGACCGCCACGACCGGGTGCAGGCCGCCCATCGCCAGGCCGGCCGCGCTCGTCGCCGCGTGCTGCTCGGCGATGCCCACGTCGTACGTCCGCTCCGGGTACTTCTTCGCGAGCGCGGCGATACCGGTCGGCTCGGCCATCGCGGCGGTGATGCCCACCACGTCCGGCCGCTCGTCGGCGATCTTCACGAGCTCCTCGGAGAAGACCTTCGTCCACTTCAGCGACGGCTTCGCGGTGAGCGCGCCGGTCTGCGGGTCGAACGCGCCCGGACCGTGCAGGCAGTCCGCCTCGTCCTGCTCGGCCGGCAGGTAGCCGTAGCCCTTCTTGGTCACCGCGTGCACGATGACCGGCGCGTTGAAGCCCTTGGCCCGGCGCAGCGCCGACTCCATGGCCTGCTGGTCGTGGCCGTCGACCGGGCCGATGTACTTCAGGCCGAGGTCCTCGAACATCGGCTGCGGGCTGACCGCGTCCTTGATGCCCTTCTTGACCGCGTGCAGCACCTCGAAGACCGGCTTGCCCACCACCGGGGTCTGCCCGAGCGCGTCCTTGACCAGGTCGAGGACCTTCTCGTAGCCCGGGTTGAGGCGCAGCGTGGAGAGGTGGTCGGCGAGGCCGCCGATGGTCGGCGCGTACGACCGGCCGTTGTCGTTCACGACGATGACGAGCCGGTTCTTCGTGGCGGCGATGTTGTTCAGCGCCTCCCAGCACATGCCGCCGGTCAGCGCGCCGTCACCGACGACCGCCACCACGTGCCGGTCCTCGCCGCGCAGCGTGAACGCCTTGGCGAGGCCGTCCGCGTAGGACAGGGCCGTCGAGGCGTGCGAGTTCTCGATGAGGTCGTGCTCGCTCTCGGCCCGGCTCGGGTAGCCGGTCAGGCCACCGCGCTGGCGGAGCAGGTCGAAACCGTCCTGCCGGCCGGTGACGATCTTGTGCACGTACGCCTGGTGGCCGGTGTCGAAGAGGATCTTGTCACGTGGGGAGTCGAACACCCGGTGCATCGCGAGGGTCATCTCGACCACGCCGAGGTTCGGACCGAGGTGTCCACCGGTCCGCGACACCTTGGCGACGAGGAAGTCACGGATCTCGGCCGCGAGCAGGGTCAACTGCTCCGCGGACAGTCGCTTGAGATCACCCGGAGAGGTGATGCTCGCCAGCAGCCCGGCCGGGGTCGAGGGGGAGTCGCTCATGAGGAGGCAGTCTATCGGTGCCCCGCCGCGGCGCACCTTACGCGAACGGCCAGAGCCGATCCTCCACACAACCTCCACATCCTCCGTCCGGTCACCCCGGTTGGCCGGACGGCGGGATCGTCGGGCATCCTTGAGGTTCACGCAGCGACTGGCGGCACGGGGATGGTCCAACCATCAGGGAGCTCGTTGCGCGGAGTCGACCGCCTGGGCTCCCGCGGGGGTCACGCATATGTCTGCCCGACTTCTTCCCGGCGCCCCGGTCGCCGAATCCGTGCTCGCCGACGTCCGCGAGCGGGTCGCCCGCCTCAAGGACCGCGGCGTCCAGCCGAGCCTCGCCACCATCCTGGTCGGCGACGACGACGCCAGCGCCGGGTACATCCGCATCAAGCAGAAGCAGGCCGCCGAGCTCGGCTTCGCCTCACCCCACCGGCACCTCTCCGGCGACGTCACCCAGGACGACCTGCTCAAGGTGATCGCCTCCTTCAACGACGACAAGGACGTGCACGGCGTCCTCATCCAATACCCGATCCCGGCCCACCTCGACTACGACGCGGCGCTGCAGACCCTCGACCCCGACTCCGACGTCGACGGGATGCACCCGCTCAACATGGGCCGGCTCGCCGTCGGCCTGCCCGGCCCCCTGCCCTGCACCCCGGCCGGCATCGAGGCGCTGCTCGCCTTCCACGACGTCGAGGTGGCCGGCCGCGAGGTGGTCATCCTGGGCCGCGGCGCGACTCTCGGCCGCCCCCTCGCCATGCTCCTGGCCCAGAAACGGCCCACCGCCAACGCCGCCGTCACCGTCGTCCACACCGGCGTGAAGGACTGGCCGCGCTACACCCGGCGCGCCGAGATCCTGATCGCGGCCGTCGGCGTACCCGGCATCATCCAGCCCGAGCACGTGAAGCCGGGCGCCGTCGTGGTGGGCGCCGGAGTCCGCTACGAGGGCCGCCGCCTCCTCCCCGACGTCGACGAGTCGGTCGCCGAGGTGGCAGGCGCCATCACCCCCCGAGTCGGAGGCGTCGGCCCCACCACGGTGGCCATGCTCTTCCGCAACGCGGTGGCCGCGGCCGAGCGAGCAAACCCCTAACCCCTCCGCCCTCCACACCCGGCCCGGCCCCCGGCCCCACGCCCTGCCCGCCGCCGGCCCTGCGCCCTGCCCTGCCCGCCCCTGCCGCGCCCGCCCCCTTCCCGCGATCTTGATGATCTGCGCAGGAACGGGGCCGCCCCAATCAACAAGATCGCGGGCGAAGTGAGCGGGCGCGGCAGGGCGCGAGCGGCACGGTGCAGCCGGCACGGTGAGCCGGCCCCCTCCCGCGATCTTGTTGATCCGTGCAGGAACGGGGCCGCCCCAATCAACAAGATCGCGGGCGAAGTGGGCGGGCGCGGCAGGGCGCGAGCGGCGCGCTGCGGCCGGCACGGTGAGCCGGCCCCCTTCCCGCGATCTTGATGATCCGTGCAGGAACGGGGCCGCCCCAATCAACAAGATCGCGGAGGAAGTGGGCGGGCACGGCGGAAAGCGCGGCAGCAGCGCGGGCGGCGCGGGCGGGCGCAGCGGAGGGCTAGTCGCCGGCCGGGAGGAGCAGGGCCACGCATTCGACGTGCTGGGTCATGGGGAAGCAGTCGAAAGCTCGAATCTCCACGGCCTCCCAGCCCGCGCCCCGGAAGGTCTTGAGGTCCCGGGCCAGCGCCGCCGGGTCGCAGGCGACGTAGGCGACGGCCCGGGCGCCGGAAGCGGCCACCGCGCGGACCACCTTCGCGCCGGCGCCGGCTCGGGGCGGGTCCAGCACGATCAGATCGACCGGGCCGGTGACGCGGCGGCGGGAGAGGGCGGTGTCGACCTTCGCCGAGACGACCTCGGCGTGCGGCAGGCCGGCCAGGTTGCGCCGGGCCGCGGCGACGCCGGTGGGCGACGACTCGACGACGGTGGTGCGGGCGCCGGTCCGTTCGGCGAGGGCGGCCGCGAAGAGGCCGGCCCCGCCGTACAGGTCCCAGGACACTTCGCCGGCGGCCGGCTGGAGCATCTTGAGGACGGTTGTCACCAGCGTGTCCGCGGCCGCCGGGTGGACCTGCCAGAAGCCTTCCGGCGGGATCGACCAGGCGCGTCCGCCGGCCACTTCGGTGACCTGGTCGGGGCCGGCGATCCGGGTGAGTCCGCCGCCGGCCGCCGCGTCGCCGAGGTCGTCGGCGGCGACCACGCCTTTCCGCGCCAGCACCGCGACGTCCCCTCCGGTGGAGGCGACCGCCTGCAGCGAGTCCGCTTCCGGCCAGGTTCGAGAGAGAAGATCCAGATTTTGTACGGCGGGATGCGCGATGACGCAGCGGTCGATCGGGACGACCTGGTGTGACCGGTGCTGGAGCAGTCCCGGGCGGTCCAGGGCGTCGACGGCGTACCGGACCCGGCTCCGCCACCCGAGGAGACGGCTGCCGGTGCGGTCCGGCGCGGCGGGGAGGGCTTCCACCCGTACCGAAAGATCTTCGGGGTTGATCCCGGCCAGCCGGGTGAGTTGTTCGCGAACCACCTCGGTCTTCCACCGGAGCTGGGCATCGTCGGACACGTGCTGGAGATCGCAACCGCCGCAGCCGCCCGGGTGGGCGAACCGGCACGGCGGCGTGACCCGGTCCGGCGACGGCTCGTGGATCTCCACGGCGTCGGCTCGCAGATAGCCGCGGTGGATCTCGGTGATCTCGGCGGTGACGCGTTCACCGGGGAGGGCGTGCCGGACGAAGACGACCCGGCCGTGCGGGCCGCCGACCCGGGCGACGCAGTGGCCGCCGTGGGCCGGAGCGCCGACGGTCACCTCGACCCGGTCCCCCTCGACGAGATCTTCATTAGGTGCGAAATCAGTCACGATGGGTCTCCGGGGTCCTCGTCGCTGCGGTTCCGCGGGCCACGCGCCGGCGCCCGGGTGAGACCGCGATCGAGGCGATCGAGGTCACGGTCCTGGCTGGACCGCAGCTGCCAGGGCACGCTGGTGACCATGACGCCGGGCTCGAAGAGCAGCCGGCCCTTGATCCGCAGGGCGCTCTGGTTGTGCAGCAGGTTCTCCCACCAGCGGCCGACCACGTACTCCGGCACGAAGACGGTGACCACGTCGCGGGGCGAGGCCCGGCGCACACCCTTCACGAAGTCGATGATCGGGCGGGTGATCTCCCGGTACGGGGAGTCGACCACGGTGAGCGGCACCGGGATCTGACGCCGCTCCCACTCCTCCTGGATGGTGCGGGTGTCCTGGTCGTCGACGTTCACGGTGACCGCGGTGATCGAGTCGGGCCGGGTCGCCTGCGCGTACGCGACCGCCCGCAGCGTCGGCTGGTGCACCTTGCTGACCAGTACCACGGCGTGGTTGCGGGACGGCAGGATGGGCCGTTCCTCGGTCGGCTTGAGCTCCTCGGCGACCCGCGTGTAGTGCCGGTGGATGGCGACCATGAGGGCGTAGATGGCGATCATCGCGGCGATCGCGATCCACGCCCCGAGCAGGAACTTGGTGATCAGCACCACGATCAGCACGGCGCCGGTGAGCACCATGCCGAACGTGTTGATGGCCCGGGAGCGGAGCATCCGGCGGCGGCGCTCCGGATCGCGCTGGGTCCGCAGCAGCCGGTTCCAGTGCCGGATCATGCCGGCCTGGGACAGCGTGAACGAGACGAAGACGCCCACGATGTAGAGCTGGATCAGCTTCGTGACCTCGGCGTGGAACGCCACGATCAGCACCATGGCGGCGACCGCGAGGAAGGCGATGCCGTTGCTGAAGGCCAGCCGGTCGCCGCGGGTGTGCAGCTGGCGGGGCAGGTACCGGTCCTGGGCCAGGATCGAGCCGAGCACCGGGAAGCCGTTGAACGCCGTGTTCGCGGCCAGGAACAGGATCAGCGCGGTGACCGCGCCGACCACGTAGAGCAGGATCGACCCGTTGCCGAAGACCGTTTCGGCGATCTGGGTGGTCACCGTCTTCTGCACGTAGTCCGGCGGGCCGGAGACGATCTGCAGGCCGGGGTCCTCGACGTACTGCAGGTGGGTGGCCCGAGCCAGCAGGATGATCCCGGAGAGCATCACGATCGCCAGGCCGCCGAGCAGCAGCAGCGTGGTCGCCGCGTTCTTGCTCTTCGGCTGCTTGAACGCGGGCACGCCGTTCGAGATCGCCTCGACGCCGGTGAGCGCCGCGCAGCCCGAGGAGAACGTCCGCAACAGCAGGAACGCGAACGCGAAGCTGGTGAGATGGCTGTCCTCGGCCGCGATCACCAGGTCGGCGCTGGGCGCCCGCAGGTCGTCGCCGAGCACGTAGACCCGGAACAGCCCGGTCAGGATCATCCCGACGATCACGATGATGAACAGGTACGTCGGCACGGCGAACGCGGTGCCGGACTCGCGCAGCCCGCGCAGGTTCAGCGCGCTCAGCAGCAGCACCGCGGCGATCGCGATGCCCACCTTGTGCTCGGCGACCCAGGGCACGACCGAGCCCAGGTTCGTGACGCCGGAGGAGACCGAGACGGCCACCGTGAGGATGTAGTCGACCAGCAGCGCGCTGGCCACGCCGAGGCCGGCCTTGGGCCCGAGGTTGACCGTGGCCACCTCGTAGTCGCCGCCGCCGGACGGGTAGGCGTGCACGTTCTGCCGGTAACTGGCGACCACCGTCACCATCACGACCGCGACCGCGAGCGTCACCCAGGGCGAGTAGAGGTATGCGGCGGCGCCGGCGATCGAGAGCGTCAGGAGGATCTCGTCGGGGGCGTACGCCACGCTGGAGAGCGCGTCGCTGGCGAAGACCGGCAGGGCGATCCGCTTGGGCAACAGCGTGTGCTGGAGCTTGTCCGAGCGGAACGGCCGACCGAGGAGCAGCCGCTTGGCTAGAGAGGTGGTACTTGCCACGAGTGCCAAGGGTACGGCCGCACGGGGATGTGCGTACCCCGCCCCGGACACCGGTGCCGGGAGGCACATGGCAGGCTCACACTGGTCGGTAAGGAATCGGGAGGGCACGAACCGTGCACGTGGTGATCATGGGATGCGGCCGGCTCGGTTCCACGCTGGCCCAGAAACTGGACGCGCAGGGTCACCAGGTCGCGGTGATCGACCAGAACGCCGACGCCTTCCGGCGGCTCGGCGACAACTTCGGCGGCGTCACCGTCAACGGCATCGGCTTCGACCGGGACGTGCTGCGGGCCGCCGGCATCGAGCGGGCGGACGCCTTCGCGGCCGTCTCCAGCGGTGACAACTCCAACATCATCTCGGCTCGGCTGGCCCGCGAGACGTTCGGGGTGTCCCGGGTGGTGGCCCGGATCTACGACTCCCGGCGGGCGCAGGTCTACGAGCGCCTCGGCATCGCCACGATCGCGACGATCCGGTGGGCCGCCGACCGGATGTTCCGGTTCCTCACCCCGGACGACCGCGTCGAGGTGTTCCGCGACCCGACCAGCGTGGTCAGCATCGTGGAGACGCCGCTGCACCGGGACTGGATCGGCAAGCAGGTCCGCGCCCTGGAGGACCGCACCGGCGCCCGGGTGGCCTACCTGATGCGCTTCGGCATGGGCACCCTGGCCCAGCCGTCCACCGTGCTCCAGGACGGCGACCAGGTCTTCATGCTGGTCACCGACGACACCGCCGGATCCGTGCTGGACATCGCCCAGGGCGCCGACAAGGAAGGTCTCTGACCATGCGCATCGCCATCGCCGGGGCCGGCAACGTGGGGCGGTCGATCGCCCAGGAGCTGATCGGCAACGGGCACGAGGTGATGCTGATCGAGCGGCAGCCGCGGCAGCTCTGCCCGGAGCGGGTGCCGCAGGCCCGCTGGGTGCTCGCCGACGCCTGCGAGATGAGCAGCCTCGAGGAGGCCGACCTGGCCTCCTGCGACGTCGTGGTGGCCGCCACCGGCGACGACAAGGCCAACCTGGTGATCTCGCTGCTCGCCAAGACCGAGTTCGCGGTCGGCCGGGTGGTGGCCCGGGTGAACCGGGCCGAGAACGAGTGGCTCTTCACCGAGCAGTGGGGCGTCGACGTCTCGGTCAGCAAGCCGCGGCTCATGGCGGCGCTGGTCGAGGAGGCGGTCACGGTCGGCGACCTGGTCCGGCTCATGACGTTCCGGCAGGGCGAGGCGAACCTCGTGGAGATCACGCTGCCGCGGGACGCGCCGTACGAGGGGAAACCCATCCGGGACGTGCCGATGCCCCGGGACGCCGCCCTCGTCGCGATCGTGCGCGGCAAGCGGGTCATGGTGCCGACGCCGGACGACCCGCTGGAGGCCGGCGACGAGCTGGTCTTCGTCTGCACCAGCGAGGTGGAGGACCAGATCCGCGCCGTCGTGCTGGGCTCAGCCGCCTAGCGGAGCCGTCTCGCCGAGGGCCTCGCGCTTCTGCGCGCTGGTCACCCGGTGGATCGCCCACGCCGTGAAGGCGAAGGTGCCCGCGTAGATCGGCCAGCTCACCAGGATCCGGACGATGCCGAGCGCGTTCGCCTCGTTGATCGCGTAGAGGTAGTACTGGATGCCGGCGCGCACGCAGAGCGAGGCCACCCAGAGCAGGGTGAGCCACTGGAACGTGCGGAACAGCCGGGCGTTGCCGAACCAGTCCTGGTGGCCCCTGTTCGCCATGATGCCCCAGGCGTAGCCGATCAGCGGCTTGCGGAAGACCACCGAGAGCAGCAGCACCGCGGCCTGCCCGAAGGTGAGCAGGATGCCCGGCAGGTAGAAGTTCTTCGCGTCGCCGGTGCGCCAGGCCAGCCAGGCGCCGAGCGCGATGCCGAACAGGCCGTTCACGGCGTGCCGGACCGGCTGCTTGCGGGCCAGCCGGAAGCCGCCGATGGCGACCGCCGTGCCGACCGAGCCGATGATCGCCCAGAGCAGTGCCTGACGCTTCTCCAGGCCGGCCACCGACTCGCCGAGCAGGACGTTGAGCATCACGAACGCGAGAACCGGCAGGCTCGACTCGATGAGCCCGCGGACGCCGCCGAGCTGCTCGGCGATCTGCTCGCTCATCGACGGGAGGGGCTCCTCGTCGTCGTCCTTCTTCTCGGCCGGCGCCGCGGCGGCGGGCGCGGGCTTCGGGTTCAGCCCGCTCTCCTCGATGATCTCGTCAGCGAGCGGCTTGAGATCGAGCTCCTCGACGAGCTCCTCCGCGATCCGCTCCTCGACCGACTCGTGCGCGGCGTGGCGCGGCTCGCTGCCATTCACCGGGGCGCCTCCAGCTCGTAGTACGGGTTGTAGATCACCTTACGGTCGTCCCGGATGGCGACCCGGCCGCGCGCGGTGAGCTGCCGGCCCGGCTCGATGCCGGCGATCGACCGCCGGCCGAGGAAGACGAGTGTGACCACGTCGCTGCCGTCCCAGAGGTCGGCCTCCAGGGTCGGCAGGTTGGTGCGAGGAGTGTACGCCACCGTCCGCAGCCGGCCGGACACCGAAACGATCTGGCCGCGCCGGCACTGGCCGGCCGGGACGGCGCCGCACTTGGCGCTGTCCCGCTGCAGCTCCTCGGCGTCCAGCTCGGAGTCGGTGGCGGTGAGACGGCTGAGAAAGCCGCGAAGACCGGAGGTCATGACTCCCACGGTACGTCAGGCCGGGCTTCCGGCCTGCCCCTGCTGAGCCATCTCCTTGGGCAGCCGCATCGGCAGCGGCTCGCGGACCGGGCGGGGCTCGTTGTCACGGACCACGACGAGGCCGGAGAGCACCTCGCCGAGCACGCCCTCGCGGCCCGGGTCGGCGGCCGCGGCGCCCTGGTAGAGCGCGCGGATCATCCAGCGCGGGCCGTCCACGCCGACGAAGCGGACGTCGGCCGGGCCCTCCGGGGTGTTGACCCGGGCACGCAGCTCGGTGCCGTACCGGCCGGAGACCTCCTGCGGCGCGACGCCGTCCGAGGTCATCGCCTCGACGATCTCGGCGCGCACCTCGTCCCAGATGCCCTCGGTCTTCGGCGCCGCGAAGACGCCGAGCTGGAGGGCGCTCTCGCCGTCGACCAGCACGACCTGCTCGACCCCGCCCTCGGGGTTGGCCTGCACCCGCACCTCGACGCCCTCGATCGCGGGGATCTGCAGGCTGCCCAGGTCGAGCCGCTGCACGCCGGCCGGCGCGTGCTTGGCGTCCCACGGGCCGAACTCGGGCGCCGGCGCCTCCCCGCCCGCAGCCAGGCTGTTGGCGAGCGCCGCGGAGGGCGGCGCGTCGGCCGCGCGGACGTGCTTCGCGGCATCGCGCTTACGGGAGAACATCACTGCCACCTTCCGTTTTCAGTCCTGCTGGAGACCGGCGTGACCGCCGGTCGAACCGTGCCCGCCGGCTCCCCGCACGGTGTCGTCGAGGGTGTCCACCACGTGGAACACCGCCCGCTCCACCCGCTGGATCACGAGCTGGGCGATCCGGTCCCCGCGAGAGATCTTGACGGTGTTCTCCCGATCGTGGTTGATCAGGTTCACCAGAATCTCGCCCCGGTAACCGGCGTCGACCGTACCGGGCGCGTTGAGGACCGTCACCCCGAGGCGAGCCGCCAGACCGGACCGCGGGTGCACGAGGCCGACGAAACCGTCCGGCAGGGCGATCGCCAGGCCGGTGCGGACCTTGGCCCGGCCGCCCGGGGCGATCTCGGTCTCCTCGGCGGCGACGAGGTCGGCGCCGGCGTCACCCGGATGCGCGTACGCGGGCAGGGGCAGATCGGGGTCGAGCAGGCGGACCTGGACGACGGGGTCGGTCACGTCGAGCCTTCCTGACGGGTCTTCCGGGCGCATCTTTCGGCGCACTCACCTTGCCATCCTGCCGCGCCGGGCATCGGAGGCGCGCCGTACCCTTCGAGGGTGACACCCGAGTCCCCGGCGCGCACCCTCCCGGCCCATCAGGAACGGCTCCGCCTCCCGTGGTGGGCCTGGCCCGCCGCGCTGCTCGCCGGGCTGATCGTCGCCCTCGAGCTGGTCTTCGGCTTCCCGGACGCGCCGGCCTGGCCGTTCTTCGCGGTGGTGCTGCCGCTGAGCGTCGCCGTGCTCCTGCCGCTGAACGGGCTGCGGATCGCGGTCACCCCGACCGAGTTCCAGGTCGACGACGCCCGGCTGCCGGTCGCGGTGATCGCGGACGTGATCCCGCTGGACGCGGCCGGCAAGCGGGAGGCGCTGGGTGTCGGCGCCCACCCCTACGCGTTCGTCGTGCAGCGCGCGTGGATCCCGACGGCCGTGCAGGTGATCCTCGACGACCCGGCCGACCCCACGCCGTTCTGGGTGGTCAGCACCCGCCGGCCGGTCGAGCTCGCCACCGCGCTGCTCGAGGTCAGCCGGCGGGAGCGGGCTTCTTCCTGAGGTCGTCCCGGACCTTGTCGCCGACCGCCCGGGTGGCCCGCCTGTTCAGGTAGCTGGCGACGGCCGCGCCGGTGAGCATCGGGCCCATCGTGGTCAGGTTGCGGCCGAACCGGCTCAGCAGCGTCTTCTGCAGCTCCTTGCGGGCCGCCGTGCCGAGCACCGCCGCCACGCCCACGCCGGGCACCAGCGGGTTCACGCCGCGCCGGCCGGACCAGGACTCGACCAGCTTCATGGCCCGCTCGGGCACCCCGCCGGTGATCGGCTGCCGGTAGACCTCGTGCAGTTCGCCGATGAGCTTGATCTCGATCGCCACCACGGCGACCGTCTCCGCGGCGAGCAGCACCGGGGCGGAGAGCAGGGTCGGCGCCGCCACCCACTCGATCGAGGCGACGCCGCCACCGGCCGCGCCGACGCCGGCGGTGGCCCGGGAAGCGTTGCGGATCAGGCGCTCGGCCAGATCGTCGTCGTCCAGGCCGGGGAAGTGCCGGCGCAGCGTCTCCAGGTCGCGCACCGGGATGTGCGGCGCCACGTCGGTGACCGCGTCGGTCATCCAGCGCAGGGCGGCACCCGGACGGAACAGTCGGCCGACGCCGCGGTCGCGCACCTCGCCCGCGAGGCGGCCCATCAGCTTCCGGCGGCCGGCCGGCTCCAGGTCGTCCGAGGCCAGGGCCGCCACGGTGCGGCCCATCTCCACGTCGGTCCCCGGCTTCTTCTGGCCAGCCCGATTCTGGGCAGCCCGATTCAGGGCAGCATCGTGCTCAGCACCGGACCCAGCCTCGTCGAAAGGCTCGGTCGCACGATCCGCGTGGTTCATCGTTCGTCCTCCCCATCGGGCGCTCCCGGTCTTGATTCCCGGTCGCGCCTCAGGGTCAAACCCCGTGTTCAAACCCCCGTGGCGAACGCCTGTCGGCCCGACCGCGTCTCGGCGCGATCGGGTCTAGGGCGGACACTGCGCGAGTGCGCTCAGACGCACTCGCGGCAGATCAGCTCCCCGTTGCGCTCCGTAGCCAGCTGGCTGCGGTGGTGCACCAGGAAGCAGCGGGAGCAGCGGAACTCGTCGGTCTGCATGGGCAGCACCTTGACGGTGAGCTCCTCGTCGGCCAGGTCGGCGCCGGGCAGCTCGAAGCTCTCCGCCACCTCGACCTCGTCGACGTCCACTGCGCCCGACTGCGAGTCGGCGCGACGGGCCTTGAGCTCCTCGAGGCTGTCCTCGCCGAGGTCGACCTCATCGCGACGCGGGGCGTCGTAGTCGGTGGCCATCGGTTTTCACTCTCCTGTATCGATGTGTCGCTTGGCGTCTGTAACGCCGAGGACAGGTTTTCGGTTCCCGGTTCCGCTGGACGATTTCTGACACCGGCGAACAGCTCCGGCGAGCGCGGAACCTTACCGCTGTTGCGGCAGGCTTGTACGCGCTACGGCGGCACATTGTTCCCGATGTGACTGAGGCGACATCAAAGTAGGGGCACCGGCCTCTGGATCATTGTCGGCGCGCCGGAAGCTTTCCCTGTTTCCGCGCGCCTGGCGGACAGACGCTAACCTCTCGACAGGCCCGGCGACCTTACCCGGGCCCGTCGTCCGACCCTGGAGCCAACCCCATGAGCTTTGCCCGCGTCCGAGCGCTCGTCCTCGTCGGCGTGCTCGCCGTGGCAGCGGTGGTCTTCGTCGTCGTCGCGCTGGTGCGCGACTCCCAAGGTGATCTGGCGAGTGGCAGCGACTGCCCGGCCGGCGCCCCGATGGCCGACATCCTGCTGCCGGACGACCCGGCGCAGGTGACCCTCAAGGTGCTCAACGGCACCAGCCGGGCCGGCCTGGCCGAGAGCGTGACCAACGAGTTCAAGAACCGCCGGTTCACGGTCGAGGAGCCTGCCAAGAGCAAGTCGAAGTTCAAGGAGGTCGCCGAGATCAAGTACGGCCCCGACACCGTCGGCAAGGCTCAGCTGCTCCGGGCGTACTTCCTGGCCCAGTCCAAGATGACCTACGACGCGAAGCGCAAGGGCGACGTCATCGACGTGGTCATCGGGGACCAGTTCCAGCAGCTCGCCACGACCACCGAGGTCAACCAGTCGCTCGTCGAGATCGGCGAGCCGACCCTGCCGCCGGGCTCCTGCCTCAAGCCGGCCGCCGAGGCCGCCGAGGACGAGAACTAGACCCCCGGGGGTCAGGCCCCGCCCGCGGCGTCCAGCTCCACCAGGGCGTCGTGCAGCGCGGGGAAGAGCGCCGGCGGCGCCGCCACGAGCATCCTGCCGCCGGCCGGCTCCCCCGCGAGCCCGCCCACGACGAGCCCCGCCTCCTCGGCGATCAGGCCGCCCGCCGCGTGGTCCCAAAGGTTCAAGCCTTTCTCGAAGTAGGCGTCCAGACTGCCCTCCGCGGTGAGGCAGAGGTCGAGCGAGGCCGCTCCCAGCCTCCGAATGTCACGCACACGGGTGATCAAACGGGCCAGGACGGCGCCCTGGTGTTCCCTTCTCCGGGCGTCGTAACCGAATCCGGTGGCGATCAGCGACTGGTCCAGGGTGGTCCGCGCCGAGCCGGTGAGCCGCCGCCCGTCGCGCCACGCCCCGCCGCCCTTCGTGGCCGTCCACTCGTCGCCGGTGGCCGCGTTCACCACCACGCCGGCGACCACGACGCCGTCCACCTCGGCGGCGAGCGACACCGCGTACTGCGGCAGGCCGTAGAGGTAGTTCACGGTGCCGTCGATCGGGTCGAGGATCCACCGCACGGCGCCGGGGGCGACCGCCACCGAGTCCCCGTACTCCTCGCCCAGCACGCCGTCGCCCGGCCGGTCCTTCAGCAGCGCCTCGACGGCCTGCCGCTCCACCGCCTTGTCGGCCGCCGTGACCACGTCGGTCTCGGTGCTCTTGGTCTGCACGTCGACGATCGCCTCGGCGCGCATCCGGCGGGCCGTCACGGCCGCCTCCCGCGCCACGCGAACCGCGATGGCCAGCAACTCGTCGGGGGTCGATCCCGTCGAAATCTCACTCACGTAATGGTCCTTTCCGCCGATAGCATTCTCATGCCGCGCTCTTCCGGGGGCTCCACCGGCGTCTTCGACGAGGTCGTCGGGCGTCGGCGGCGTGCTGTGGGCGGAGGATCTCGGTCGGCGGCGCTACAATTCACCCCTGCCCACGCTTCACGGACACTCGCCTGCGGGACGGTCCGGGTCCCGGGGGCTCCCAAACCGACCCCAGCAAGTCTCGCCCCCGCGTGCTGCGCTGGACCCTGGCCGTGCCCAACCTCATCGCCTCCGGAAGGTCATTCGTGACAGAAGCCCACCAGAACGGTGCCGACGTTCGCTCTCTCACCGAGGCCCTGATCACCCATGCTCAGGGTGCGGGCGGGCAACTCACCTCGGCCCAGGTCGCGCATACCCTCGAGTCAGCCGCGGTGAACCCGGCCCAGGCGAAGAAGATCCTGCGCGGCCTCGTCGACGCCGGCATCACCGTCGTCGTCGACGGCTCCGCCAGCACCCGCCGCAAGGTCGCCGCGGCCCGTTCGGCAACGCCGGCGTCGAAGGCGACCACGGCCAAGACCGCGCCGGTCAAGAAGACGGCGCCCGCGCCGAAGCAGGCCGCCCCGGCCGCCGAGGGCGGCGTGGCCGCTCCGGCGAAGAAGGCCGCGCCGGTCCGCAAGGCCACCGCCGCCGCGAAGGCCGTTCCCGCGAAGAAGGCCGCCACCGCCAAGGCCGGCCCGGGCAAGCCCGGCGAGCCCGGCGAGGGCCCCGGCGAAGAGATCGATCCCGAAGAGCTCGCCGCCGAGATCGAGGACGTCGTCGTCGAGGAGCCGGCCGCCATGGTCGCGGCCGCCGCGACCGACGCCGCCAGCTCGGCCACCGACGGCGACTTCGAGTGGGACGACGAGGAGTCCGAGGCGCTCAAGCAGGCCCGGCGGGACGCGGAGCTCACCGCCTCCGCCGACTCGGTCCGCGCCTACCTCAAGCAGATCGGCAAGGTTCCGCTGCTCAACGCGGAGCAGGAGGTCGAGCTCGCCAAGCGGATCGAGGCCGGCCTCTACGCCGCCGAGCGGCTGCGCGCCGCCGACGAGGGCGAGGAGTCGCTCGAGCGCAACTTCGAGCGCGACCTCAAGTGGATCAACCGGGACGGCGAGCGGGCGAAGAACCACCTGCTCGAGGCGAACCTCCGGCTCGTGGTGTCGCTGGCCAAGCGCTACACCGGCCGCGGCATGGCCTTCCTCGACCTGATCCAGGAGGGCAACCTCGGCCTGATCCGCGCGGTCGAGAAGTTCGACTACACCAAGGGCTACAAGTTCTCCACCTACGCCACCTGGTGGATCCGGCAGGCCATCACCCGCGCCATGGCCGACCAGGCCCGCACCATCCGCATCCCGGTGCACATGGTGGAGGTCATCAACAAGCTCGGCCGCATCCAGCGCGAGCTGCTCCAGGACCTGGGCCGCGAGCCCACCCCGGAGGAGCTGGCGAAGGAGATGGACATCACGCCCGAGAAGGTGCTGGAGATCCAGCAGTACGCGCGTGAGCCGATCTCGCTCGACCAGACCATCGGCGACGAGGGCGACAGCCAGCTCGGTGACTTCATCGAGGACTCCGAGGCGGTCGTCGCGGTCGACGCGGTCTCCTTCTCGCTGCTGCAGGACCAGCTCCAGCAGGTGCTGCAGACGCTCTCCGAGCGCGAGGCGGGCGTCGTCCGGCTCCGCTTCGGCCTGACCGACGGCCAGCCGCGCACGCTGGACGAGATCGGCCAGGTCTACGGCGTGACCCGCGAGCGGATCCGCCAGATCGAGTCCAAGACGATGTCGAAGCTCCGGCACCCGTCGCGGTCGCAGGTTCTCCGCGACTACCTGGACTAGGTCGATCAGTCAACATTACGTGTCCAAATGGTCACCACCCGTACATCAACGGGTGGTGATCAGACCGTTGTGCAGAAGTGATCGTTGACGTGGCACCCTTGGATCACGGCACACTAGCCAGAACCGACGGTGTGACCTCGGTCCCCCCGGGGCACATCGGGAAGGCTGCAACGGTGCAGGGTGTTGCACGATGAGTGAGCAGTAGCCGAGGAACATGTTCATCGGTGACGAACAGAGGAGGAAGGCGATGACCCCGACCCTCACGCCGCCGGCGGGAAGCCTGGCCGGTCTAGCAGCCGATGAACGGTGCGACCGCTGCAATGCAGCCGGGAAGCTCCGTTTGACCCTGGCAGGCGGTGGCGATCTTGTGTTCTGCGGCCACCACGCCAACCGTTACGCCGAAGACCTGGTGAAGATCGCCGTGCACTACGCGGCCGATCCGGAATTCACCTGGCGAGGCGCCGGCATGATGTCGAACACGACCAACTAGCAGCAAGCAGCGGTCCCCCCAAGAGACCACGAGAAGGGCGCCTCCAGCCAGGAGGCGCCCTTTCTGTCTGCTCGGCCTTCTAAGGCGCCTGAGAGGCCCGCTGAGCCCCTCGAAGCCTCAGAGTGTCTGGATGGTCGCGATCCGCTCTTCCAGCTGCTCGATGGTCGCCTGAGCGCTCGGCGGGCCGCCGCACAGCCGGCGCAGCTCGGCGTGGATCTTGCCGTGCGGCAGGTTGGTCCGGTGGTGGTGCGCCGCCACCAGCGTGTTCAGCTGGCGGCGCAGGCTGTTGCGCCGCTCCCCCGCGCTCATCGGCGCGACCGGCTCCCGCGGCTCCGGCACGGCCGGCTGCGGCTGGGCCGCCTGCTGCCGCTTCTGCGCGGCCAGCTGCTCGGCCTGCCGCTTGTTCAGCAGATCCGTCACCTGATCGGGGGTGAGCAGGCCGGGCAGGCCGAGGTAGTCGAGCTCCTCCGCCGTGCCGGTCCGGGCGCCGGTGCCGAACGAGGTGCCGTCGTAGATCACCTGGTCCAGCTCGGCCGTGGCGGAGAGCGCCTCGAACTGCTTCTCCAGGTCGCCGAGGGCGTCCTCGGACTTCTGCGCCCGCTCGATCAGCTCGTCGTCGAGGCCGTCCTTTTCCTTCGGCGCGCCGAGGACGTGGTTGCGCTGCTCCTCCATCTCGCTGGCGAGCCCGAGCAGGTGCGGCACGCTGGGCAGGAAGACCGTCGCGGTCTCGCCCTCCATCCGCGAACGCACGAACCGGCCGATCGCCTGGGCGAAGTAGAGCGGGGTGGAGGCGCTGGTGGCGTAGACGCCGACGGCCAGGCGCGGGATGTCGACGCCCTCGGACACCATCCGGACCGCGACCATCCAGCGCTGCTCGGAGGCGGCGAAACTGGCGATCCGGCCGGAGGCGCCCTCGTCGTCGGAGAGGACCACGGTGGCCGGCTCGCCGGTGAGGTCGTGGATGAGCTTCGCGTACGCCCGGGCGGACTGCTGGTCGCTCGCGATGATCAGGCCACCGGCGTCCGGCATGCCGTGCTCGCGCAGCTTGGTGAGCCGCGCGTCGGCGGCCCGCAGCACCTGCGGCATCCAGTCGCCGCGGTGGTCCAGGGCGGTACGCCAGGCCTGCGCGATGAGGTCCTTCGTCATCGGCTCGCCGAGCCGGGCCGCCAGCTCGTCGCCGGCGTTGGTGCGCCAGCGGGTCTCGCCGGAGTACGCCATGAACAGCACCGGCCGGACGACCCGGTCCTTCAGCGCGTCGCCGTACCCGTAGACCGAGTCGGCCTTGGAGCGCTGGATGCCGTCCGGGCCCCGCTCGTAGGTCACGAACGGGATCGGGTTCTCGTCGGACCGGAACGGCGTACCGGTGAGCAGCAGACGCCGCACGGCCGGCTCGAACGCGTCCTTGACCCCGTCGCCCCAGCTGCGCGAGTCGCCGGCGTGGTGGATCTCGTCGAGGATCACGAAGGTGCGCCGGGTCAGGGTGCGCCGCTTGTGCACCTGCGGCGCCATGCCGACCTGGGCGTAGGTGAGGACCGCCCCGTGGAAGTCGCGGGACGAGTGGATGTCCGAGTTGCGGAACTTGGGGTCGAGCTGGATGCCGACCCGGGCCGCCGCGAGCGACCACTGGGTCTTCAGGTGCTCGGTCGGGCAGACCACGGTGACCGCGTCGCAGGTGCCGTCGGCGAGCATCTCGGCGGCGATCCGCAGCGCGAACGTGGTCTTGCCGGCGCCGGGCGTCGCCACGGCCATGAAGTCCTCGGAACGCCGGCGCAGGTACGTCACCATCGCCTTGCGCTGCCAGGCTCGCAGCGGCGGGAAGGTCTCCAGGTTCGGCAGAGGCGGGCTCAAGCTGCGACGATCCCTTCGCTCACGGAAAAACCTCCGCGGTCGGTGGGCGCGGAGGCGGCATCCAGCATAGCCGCGGAGGGTTGCCCGACGGGTGTCGGAACACTGCGACCAAGGGCTCAAAAACGGGGTACGGCGACCGGCGCGGACCACTTGCGGTAGAGCGCGAGGAGGCGTACCCCGGTCATCGAGGCGGCCGCGCCGACCAGCGGGAGCAGGCCGGTGAAGCCCAGCCCGTGCATGACCGTGACCACGACCGCGCCGCCCAGCGCGACCACCGCGTAGATCTCGCTCCGGAGCACCACCGGGATCTCCCCGGTGAGCAGGTCACGGGCCACGCCGCCGCCGATCGCGGTGAGCATGCCGAGCAGGCAGGCGCCGACCGGCGGGACGCCGGCGGCGAGCGCCTTGAGAGTGCCGGTCGCGGTGAAGAGGCCCAGACCGGCGGCGTCGAGGAGCAACACTGTCCGGCGGATCCGATTCAGCGCGGGGTGGAGCCAGAAGGCGAGCATCGAGGCCACCACCGCGGTGACCGCGTAGCGCCAGTCGGCGAACGCCAGCGGCGGGACGGCTCCGATGGCCAGGTCCCGCAGGATGCCGCCACCCAGCGCGGCAGCGAAGCCGACGAACGCGACCCCGAACAGGTCGAGCCGTTTGGCGACGCCGGCCGAGGCGCCGGAGGCGGCGAACACCGCCACACCGATCAGGTCCGCGACGAGCAGGCCGTATCCGCTCGTCACGCCTCGATCAGACCTTCATGGATTCGTAGATCTCCTTGCACTGCGGGCAGACCGGCGAGCCCGGCTTCGGCGACTTGGTCACCGGGAAGGTCTCGCCGCAGAGAGCCACGACGTGCGTGCCCATGACCGCGCTCTCGGCGATCTTCTCCTTGCGCACGTAGTGGAACATCTCCGGACCGGTGTCGGCGTCCTTGGTCTCCGGACGCTCCAGGATCTGGGTGCTCACGGTTATCTGCCCCTCGGGTTTCTGCTGCGACGAATTCGCACGACCTAGCCAGCAAGTCTGACACCTCGCGGCGGGTCGGTCCAACGACAAGGCGAAGCCCGGGCGTCGTACCGTGATCATGTGACTGACTTCGAGATTCAACTCGGCGAGCACGTGCTCCGCGCCCATCAGGACGGCAAACCCGTGGTGGCGCTGGAGAGCACGATCATCTCGCACGGCCTCCCGCACCCGGACAACCTGCGGGTGGCCCGGGAGATCGAGCAGACGGTCCGGGACAACGGCGCGGTGCCGGCCACCATCGGCATGATCGGCGGGCAGATCGTCGTCGGGCTCGACGACGCGCAGATCGAGCACCTCGCGCTCGCGAAGGACGTCGCCAAGCTCTCGGTCCGGGATCTGCCGATCGCGGCGGCCCGGCGTGCCGACGGCGCCACCACGGTCGCCGCCACGAGCGCGATCGCCGAGGCGGCCGGGATCCGGGTCTTCGCGACCGGCGGTCTCGGCGGCGTGCACCGCGAGGCGAACATCACGTTCGACGAGTCGGCCGACCTCACCGAGCTGGCCCGCACGCCGATCGTGGTGGTCTGCGCCGGCGTGAAGTCGATCCTCGACGTCGGCGCCACCCTGGAGCGCCTGGAGACGCTCGGCGTGTCGGTGGCCGGCTACCGGACGCGCCGGTTCCCGGGCTTCTTCATCACCGACGGCGGCTTCGACATCGACTGGCAGCTCGACTCGCCGGAGCAGGTCGCGGACTTCATCGCGGCCCGCGAGGACCAGGGGGTGAGCGCCGGCGCCCTGGTGCTGGCGAACCCGCTGCCGACCGGTGAGCAGCTCGACCCGGACCTGCACGACCGGACCCTGGCGAGCGGCCTGGCCCTGCTCACCGAGCAGAACGTCACCGGCAAGGCGGTCACCCCGTTCCTGCTGTCGCACTTCCACTCCAGCACCGAGGGGAAGAGCCTCGAGGTCAACATCCGGATCATCCTGCGCAACGCGGCGCTCGCCGCGCAGATCGCGGTCGCCTCGAACAGCGCCTCGGCGAGCCCGGTCGGCTTCAGCGCGCCGTGATCATCGTCGTCGGGGATCTGGTCACCGACGTCCTGGTCGAGCACGACGGGCCCCTGGAGACCGGTTCGGACACCGGCGCGTCGATCCGCGTCGGTGGTGGAGGCCAGGCCGCGAATACCGCGGCCTGGCTGGCCCATATCGGTCATCCGGTCACCCTGGTCTCGTCGGTCGGCGATGATGCCGCGGGCCGGGACCGGGTGGCCGAGCTGGAGTGGGCGGGCGTCCGCAGCGCCGTGCAGACCTGTCCGGGAACGGCCACCGGCAGCGTCGTGGTGCTCACCAGCGCGGGCGAGCGGACCATGATCACCGACCGGGGCGCGTCGCTGCTGCTCGACCCGGGGCACGTCACCGCGGTGATCGAGAACGCTCCGGAGGGCGCGCACGTGCACCTGTCCGGCTACCCCCTGCTGCATGCCGGGTCGCGCGCGGCCGGTCTGGCGGCCCTGGCGGCCGCCGACCGGCGGGGACTTCCGGTGAGCGTCGACGCGGCCTCCGCGGCCCCGTTGCGCTCGGCGGGTGCTTCCGCCTTCCTGCATTGGGTACGCGGGACCGCCCTGCTGCTGTGCAACGCCGACGAGGCGGACGTCCTGGCTCCAGGAGGCACGGCTGCCGTCCAGGCGCGGGCGCTCACGGCGCACGTGGCGAACGCCGTGGTGAAGCGGGGCGCGGCCGGCGCCGTGTGGGGCGCGCGGGACGGGTCGCTCGTCGAGGGACGGGCTCCGGCCGTACGCATGAAGGATCCGACCGGGGCCGGGGACGCCTTCGCCGCAGGTCTGCTCGCGGCCTGGTGTTCCGGCGCGTCGCCGCAGGCCGCGCTCGACGCCGGAGCCGCGCTCGGCGCCCGCGCGGTCAGCGTGCTGGGCGCCCGTCCCTGAGGTCGCTCTCCTCGACGATCTCGGAGTCGATGGTGACCGGCTCCCGCGGTGGCTGCTGCTCCTCGGCGGCGGCCTGGATGAGGGCCCGCCGCACGTCTTCCCGCGCCGCCGCGTCGGCCGCCCGCTCGGCCTTGGTCTTGGGTGGGCGGTCGTTCGCGATCAGCACGGCGGCCCAGGGCAGGAAGACCATGCCCGCCGCGCAGAGGACCAGCCAGAGGCCCAGCAGCGGGACGCGGAGACTGATCAGAACACCGCCCAGGATCAGGCAGAGAGCCCGGATCGTCATCATCGTGACGTAACGGATCTCCCGGCTGCGGAGCTGGTCGGCCTGGCTGCGAGCGGCATCGGTGATCAACACCGGTTGCTTTTTCACGCGAGGACTCCGATCGACTCCGCCATCCTCCCACCGCCCGGGCCTCCGGGGCCAACCGGCGGGAAATCAGGAGGCCTTCGCCGCTTTCGCCTCGGCCTTGGCCGCCTTCTTGTTCACCCGGACCTTGCCGAGCGACTCCTCGTCGACGATGTCCGCGACCGACTTGAAGGCGTCCTCGTCGCCGTAGGCGCCGGCCGCCTCGCGCCACCCGGCCGGCCGCACGCCGCACTGCTTGCCCAGCAGCGCCACGAAGATCTGCGCCTTCTGCTTGCCGAACCCGGGCAGCGCGAAGATCCGCTGGTAGAGCTCGGCGCCGGTCTCGGCGCCGGCCCAGAGGTTTGCCGCCTCGCCGTCGTAGCGGTCGGCCAGGACCCGGCAGACCTCCTGGACCCGGGCGGCCATCGCCTTCGGGAACCGGTGCAGCGCCGGCGGCTCACTGAAGATCGCCAGCAGGGCCTCGGGGTCGAACTCGGCCAGCTCGGTGGCGGTGGGCTCGTGGCCGAGGCGCTGGGCCAGCACCCAGGGCGAGGTGAACGCCTTCTCCATGGTGATCTGCTGGTCGAGGATGAGACCGATCAGCACCGCGAGCGGGTCACGGTCGAGGAGGGCGTTCGCCTCGGGGTCGATGGGCAGCGAGAATGACATGCGCCCATCCTCCCCTGTTCAGCTCTCCTCCGGGGCCGCGGCCTCGATGCGGCGGGCTGCCTCGTCGGCCAGATCCTGCACGATCCTCAGCTGGCCGGCGTCGAAGTCGCGCGGGCGCACGTCCAGGCCGCAGACGCTGCCGAGGACGTGGCCCCGGGAGGAGATCACCGGGGCGCCGATGTAGGACCGGACGCCCTCGACGGTGACGAGCGGGTTGTCCTGGTAGTCCGGGTCGGTGGTGAAGTCGTTGACGTACCGCGCGGCGGGCCGGCGCAGCAGCGGGGCGCAGAAGGCCCACTCCATCGGGGTGCCGCCGACCTCGCCGACCCAGGCCGGGACGGGTCCGCGGCCGGCCAGGAAGACCTGGGCGTCGCTGAGCAGGCCGGTGACCATGGCGAACGGCATGTCCATCCGGACCGCGACCTGTTCGACCAGCTCGGCGAGGTAGTCCCGGGAGAGCTCCCGGTCGACGCCGAGACGGGCCACCTCGCGAAGCCGGGCACGATCACGGGTCTCCGGGAAGTCCGCCACCATCACGAGGGGACCGTCCGGGCCAGCGCCTCGTACGTGATGATCCGGACCTTGAGCGAGCGCCCGGCCACCCGGCTCAGCTCCCCGACCTCCATGACGTGCTCGGCGACCCGGCGCAGATCGGCGGGGGTGGTCACCGGCCGGCTCATGCCGAGCGCCTGCACGGCGAGACCCCAGAGTCCCTCGGCCATCTGCGGGCCGACCAGGTCCGCCAGCGCACGGACGGCGTCCTGCTCGGTCGGCTGATCGTGGCCGTAGTTCTCGATGCGAGCCATCGCCGGGCACCTCTCGCGGTCTCGTGGTCCTCAGAACAATTCGATGATCGGCTCAGCGGCGGCGTGCGCGTCCTGGCCCGTCTGCTGGGCGTGCGTCTGCCGCTGGCGCGACATCACGTGCTTGGCCTGGAGATCCGCCACCTTGATCACCCGAGAGCGCACGTCCTCCTCGGTGAGATCACCTCGCACGTAGGCGGCGACGTCCTCCGCCTGCCGGCGGACGTCGCCGACCGCCTCAGCCACATGCTCCAACATCTGACGGCTGATGTCCTGGAACTGGACATGCCCGACCGCTCCGGTGGTCTCCGAGATCAGCGCGTCCGAGCTGCGCTGCACCTGGTGTGCCGCGTTCACGGTGTCCTTCAGGATGCCGCCGACCATCTCCGACATCTCCCGCTGGGCGTTCGCGATGCCGCCGAGCCGGCGGGTCATCGCCGTCTCCTCGTTCTGCTGCGGGATCTCCCCGCCCCTGTCGAACTGGCTGTCGTCGGAGAGCACCGAGTCCAGCTTCGCGGTGAGGTCGGCGATGCTGCTGCCGATGCCGTGTGCCGCCTCCGAGGAGCGGTGCGCCAGCTTGCGCACCTCGTCAGCAACCACCGAGAAGCCCTCGCCGGCGTCGCCGGCCCGGACCGCCTCGATCATCGCGTTCAGCGCCAGGATGTTGGTGGCCCGGCTCACCTCCTCGATCTGCGTGACGTGCTTGTTCAGCTCACGCATCTGGTCCACCAGGTTGCGGATCTGGTGATCCCGGTGCAGGAAGTACGCGATCAGGCGCCCGACCAGCTGGTCGTTGGACGCGCTGACCTGGCTCAGCTCGCTCTCGGTCCGGCTCAGGGTGCCGGCGAGCTGCGAGACGTCACCGGCCATCACCTCCGCGAGGGAGTCGACCTTGATGAGCTGGTTGACGATCGCCTCCGCGGCCTCCCCGGTCTGCTCGATGACGTCGCGCACGTGGCCGTCGACCACCTCGCAGAACTCGGGGATCGGCGTCACCGCCTCGGCCACGACGTCCCCGCTCACACGCCGGCCCTCGGGCGCCTCCGGGACCGGCGTCAACCGGCGGAGAAGACTCGCCATGCGGATACCTCCGTCGCGAAAAGGCGCTCAGGCCCCGGGCAGAACCTGCTTGATCACACCGAGCAGCTGATCCGGCCCGACCGGCTTGACCAGCCAGCCGGTGGCGCCCGCGTTCTTCGCCTCGGTCCGCTTCGACTGCTCCGACTCGGTGGTCAGCATGAGGATCGGGGTGAACCGCATGCCGGGCGCCTTGCGGGCCTCGCGAGCGAAGGTGATCCCGTCCATCTGCGGCATGTTGACGTCGCTGATGATCAGGTTGGGCTTCACCCCCTTGCTGAGCTTGTCGAGGGCCTCCTTGCCGTGGCCGGCGGTCTCGACGGTGTACCCGGCCTTGGTGAGGATCGACTTGAGGCTCATGAGCATGGTGGCGGAGTCGTCGACGAGCATCACGGTGGTCATGGATCGTTCCCCTTGTGGCTGGCGTTTCCGCTGCCCCCGTTGAGCAGCGGTAGCACCCGCGCCGCCAGGAAGGCGTCGGTCGGTGCCGCAGATATCTTCGGTTTGAAAAGCAGCAGGGCTTGGAGCGCGCCGGTGTGCAGATGGTTGCACCGGCGCAGGCTCACCCGGGGTTTCTTGGCGGCCCGCAGCCACCCGGCGAGCTGCTCGACCTCGTCGACCGTCACCACGCCCACGAGCGTGGCGCTGTCGTCATGCAACTCGAGCGGCAAGACCGAGCACCTCCTTCATGTTGAGCACCAGCAGCACCAGGCCGTCGCCGAGCAGTGCGGTGCCGGAGAACTCGTCGGCGTACGCGAGCAGGCCCTCCATCGGTTTGAGGATCACGTCGACCTCCCGGTGGAACTGCTCCACCAGCAGGCCGACCCGCTGACCGTTCACGCTGACCACGAGGATCCGGCGGTCCTCGGCCGGGTCGCCGGTCCACGGCATGTCCAGCGCCCGGGCCAGGTCCAGCACCGGGACCACCTCGCCGCGCATGACGACCACGTCCTGGTGCAGGACGCGGCCCATCTCGGCGGCCGGCACCCGGACCGTCTCGACGACGAGGTCGACCGGGATGCCGAACCGCTGACCGGCCACGCTGACCACCATCACCTGGGTGACGGCCATCGACAGCGGCAGCCGGAGCCGGGTCACGGTGCCCTGCCCGAGCTTGGAGCGCATCGTCACGGACCCGCCCAGCTTCTCCACGCTGGCGCGTACCGCGTCCATGCCGACTCCCCGCCCGGAGAGATCCGAAACCTGGTCGGCCGTGGAGAATCCGGGGCGGAAGACCAGGTCGACCGCCTCGGTGTCGCTCAGCGACTCCAGCTCCTCCTCGGTGATCAGGCCCTTCTCGTACGCCTTGCGCTTGACCCGCACCGGGTCGACGCCGCGCCCGTCGTCGGAGACCTCGACGATCACGGCGTCGCCGTCGGCCACCGCCGCGAGGGTCAGCTTCGCGGCCGGCGGCTTGCCGGCCGCGACCCGCTCGCCGGGCGGCTCGATGCCGTGGTCCAGGCTGTTGCGCACCAGGTGCACGAGCGGGTCGCCGAGCGCCTCGATGACGTCCTTGTCGGCCATCGTGTCCTCGCCCTCGGTGACCAGCTCGATGGTCTTCTCGAGCCGCCGGCTCAGGTCGCGGACCAGCCGGGGGAAGCGCCCGAACGCCACCGAGAGCGGCAGCATCCGGACGTCCATGACGGCCGACTGGAGCTCCTCGGCGATCCGGTGCAGGCCGGCGTACTGGTCCTTGATCCGGCGGCTGAGCACCCGGCTGCCGAACTCCTCCTCGGCCGAGTCGGCCAGGAAGGTGAGCCCGTTCTTCGCGACGTTCAGCTCGCCGACCAGCTCCATGAGCCGGTCCACCTTCTCCTGGTCGACCTTGAGGACCTTGGTGCCGACCTGGCCGCCCGGGTCGTCCGCCCGGCCGGTCGGCTCGGGTGGCGCCGCCACGGCGGCGGGTGCGGGAGTGATCGGGCTCCCGGCCGCCGGCAGGGCGCCCACCGGGGCGGGCGCGGCCTCGGCGAGGAGCCGGGCCACTGCCGCGCCGACGGCTTCGCGGCCGGCATCGGCCAGATCCTCGGGTACGCCGAGAGCCCGCGCCGCCGCCGACACGGATCGCGCCACCGACCGCAGGTGCGCCCCCTCGGCCGGAGCGAGCTCGAGGATCCGCTCCGCGGCGTGCAGCACCGCCCGGGCGTCCGCGGCCAGCTCGGAGTCGACCACCTCGGTGACCGCGACGACGACCCGCTCCTCGGTCTTCAGCGGCGGCTCGCCGCTCAGGTGCCGGGTGATCGCGCCGGCGTCCAGCTCGACGATCTGCACCTGGTCCGGGACGTACCGGAAGAGGTACTCCAGCTCGCCGACCGCGGCCCGGGTGGCGACCACGAACGAGAGCAGGCAGACGTACTCGTCGTACTCCTCGGGGATGGGCCACTGCTCCGGCTGCACGACGCCGAGCTTGTCCAGGCCGGGCACCTGGCGGATCAGGTGGATCGGGTCCTCGGCCCGGAAGAAGCAGTCCGAGTCCGGGGTGTACCGGACGAACCGCATCGTCGACGCGGTGGTCTCCAGCCAGGCCGCGGTCTCGGTGAGCCATTCGGCGTCGAACCAGGCCATCCACTCCGGCGCCGCGTCGATCACGGTGACCCCGGCCGCGACGGTGGCCTGGGTGTGCGCCACCGGCTCGCCGCCGAGCGGCGCCCGCAGCTTGGTGATCAGCCCGGCCGCGTCGTTGCCGGCGCTGGACGGGAGCCGCTCGTGCGTGGTGACGTGCGCGAGCCAGCCGCGGATCAGGTCGAACGCGGCGAGCAGGTCGTCGGTCATGCCCGAGTCGAGGCCGAGCCGGCCGCCGCGGACCGCGTCCAGCAGGTCCTCGGCCGCGTGGGTGAGCCGGGTCAGCTCGGGGAAGTCGAAGAGGCCGGACGAGCCCTTGAAGGTGTGCGCGGCCCGGAACACCTCGTTGACCAGCTCCGGGTCACCGGGGTCGCGCTCCAGCTGGAGCAGGCCTTCGTCGACCGAGGCGAGCAGGTCGTTCGACTCGGCGAGGAACTGTGCGAGCAGCGGATTCATGCCGGTGCACCCCTCCCGGCCGTGAGCATCGAGGCGATCCGGATCAGCCGTTCGCCGCCGACCGGTTTGACCAGGTAGAGATTCGCGCCGGCGGCGTAGGCCCGGTCGGCGTCGCCGGGCCGGTCCTCGGTGCTGATCATCACGACCGGCGCGTCGGTGCCGACCGTGTCCGAGCGCAGCGCCTCGACGCAGGTGTAGCCGTTCATCTTCGGCATGTTCACGTCGACCAGGAACAGGTCGTACGGCACGGCGGTCGCCACCTCGACGGCCTCCAGCCCGTTCGCCGACTCGTCGACCTGGAACCCCGCCTCGGTGAGCAGGCTGCTGTGGTAAAGCCGCACCGTGGCGGCGTCGTCGACGACGAGCACCCGGGGTGGTGCCTCGGTATCGGTCATCACTTCGCTCCGATGGGTCGCTGGTAGACGATGCCCTCAGCCAGGCGGGACGGCGTGAAGATCGGTGAGATCCGGCTCATCGACTCGGAGTGCCCGAGGAAGAGGTAGCCGCCGGGACGCATGGCGCCGTACAGGTTCTCGGCGGCCCGGCGGCTGGAGAGCTCGTCGAAGTAGATGAGCACGTTGCGGCAGAACACCACGTCGAAGTCGCGGAAGGAGCGCATCGCGAGGGTGTCGCAGATGTTCACCCGGTGCAGCGTCACGGCGCTGCGGATGCCCTCGTCGACCTGGTAGCGGCCGGAGCCGACGGGCGTGAAGTACTTGTTCAGCCAGGGCTTCGGCACCCGCTGCACCGAGCGTTCGCCGTAACTCGCGTGCGCCGCCTTGGCGAGCACCTCGCTGTCGATGTCGGCGCCGTGGATCTCGACGTCCACGTGGTCGATCTGGTCCCACTCCTCGAGCAGGCGAAGGGCGATCGAGTACGGCTCCTCGCCGGTCGAGCAGGGCAACGAGAGGATCTTGACGGGCCCGACGATCCGGCTCACGCCGCCCCGGTCGCGCAGCACGTTCGGCAGCACCGTGCTGAGCATCGCGTCGAACTGATAGTCCTCGCGCAGGAAGTACGTCTCGTTGACGGTGAGCTGGTTGATCAGGTCCTGGAGCATCCCGGACTTCTCGTTCACCCGCAGCGCGGCGAACCAGCCGCTGAACGAGTCGTACGGCGACTCCCGGATGCAGGTCTCGATCCGCTTGTCGACGAAGTACCGCTTCGAGGCCGCGAAGTGGATGCCGGTCCGTTTGTAGAAGTACTCGACGAAGCGGGCGAAGTCGGCGTCGGAGAGCCCGGCTCCGGTGGCGGGCGCGCCGGCCATCACGCCGTCCCGGAGAGGCGGGGCAGCGCCGCCTGCACGGTGAAGCGGAGGAACGGATCGTCCGGGAACCGGTGCACGGCCTCCTCCAGCAGTTCCGCGTGGTCGGCGGTGGCCACCGGCAGCAGGGCGTCGATCGCGGCCGTCACGACGTTCGGGTGCGGGTCGTCGCGGATCATCTCGGTCAGCCAGACCGCGGTGTCCGGGTGGGTCAGGTCGGCCAGCACCATCGCGGTCAGCACCCGCACATCGTGGTCGGGCGCCGCGATCAGGTCGGGCAGCAGGGCCGGCATCGACTGCGGCATCCGGGCCAGCGCCTCCACGACGGCCGTGCGCAGCGCCGCGTCGTCGCTGGCCAGATGGACGGCCAGGGCGCCCGCGACGGTGTCCGTGTCGTACGCCGACACGGTCGTGAGCACGGCGTCCCGCACGTTGGCGTCGGTCTCCACGGTCACCCGGGCCAGCAGGTCCGGGATCGCCTCCTCGACGCCGTCCAGCGCCAGCGCCGCCTCCCGCCGGCAGTCCGGGTCGGGGTCGTCGAGCTGTGCCCGCAGCGCATCCGCCGAGGGCCGCTCCGGCGTCATCTCCTCGGGTTGTTCCGAAGCCTTCTTGCGGACGAGTCCCATCGTGATCACCCTTCCTCGACGTCAGCGGACCCAGTCGGCCAGCCGGTCGGCGATCTCGTACGAAGGCAGCACCGCCGTGGCGCCGCCGCGCCGGGCCAGTTCGCCGGGCATGCCCCAGACCACAGCGGTCTCCTCGGATTCGGCGATGGTCCGGCCGCCGCCCTCCTTGACCGCGGCCATCTCGGTGGCGCCGTCGTCGCCCATCCCGGTCAGCAGCGCGCAGACCAGGCGCTCCGGGTCGACGTAGCGGCGGGCCGACCCGACCAGCCGGTCCACGCTGGGATGCCAGCGGTACTCCGCGGCGGCCGGCACGCTCTTGACGATCAGGCCGTCGGTGCGCCGGGCCACCACCACGTCGGCGTTGCCCTTGCCGATGTAGATGTTGCCGCGCTGCAGATTCATGATCCGGTCGACCTCGTGCACCCGGAGCGCGCAGACCTCGTCGAGGCGCCGGGCCAGCGCCGCGGTGAACGAGGCCGGGATGTGCTGCGCCACCACGACCGGGGCGCCGAGCGAGGCGGGCAGGGCCGGCAGCAGGTCGGAGAGGATCGCCGGCCCGCCGGTGGACGAGCCGATCAGCAGGAGGTCGACCGAGCCGACCTTGCCCAGCTCCCGGCGGGTCGTCGCGGGCGGTGCGGCGGTGGTCCGCCGGGTCTGCGCGCGTACCCGTGCGGTCAGCCCGCCGGGCCCCCGCTTGATCTTCGCGCGCGCCGCGGCCCGGACCTTGGTGACCAGCTCGCCGCTGACGTCCTCGATGTTGAGCGAGACGGTGCCGCCCGGCTTCGGCACGTAGTCGATCGCGCCGAGCTCCAGCGCCTCCAGCGTGACCAGGGCGTTGTGCTCGGTCAGCGAGGAGACCATGACGACCGGGGTGGGCTGCTGCTCCATGATCTTCGCGAGGCAGGTGAGCCCGTCCATCTCCGGCATGTTGACGTCGAGCGTCACCACGTCGGGATGCACCCGGCCGAGCTGTTCCAGCGCGTCGACGCCGTTGCGCGCGGTGTGGACGTCGAACTCGCCGCTGTCCACCAGGATCCCCTTGAGGGCGCGGCGCATCAGCGCCGAGTCGTCGACGACGAGGACGGAGGTCGCCATGGTCAGACTCCGGCGAGGGCCTCTTCGACGACCGCCTCGCAGAGCTCGGCGGCCGCACCGGCCTGGTCGGCGGCGAGCAGTTGATCCACCTGGACGAGCAGGAGCATCCGCTGCTGCTCGGGCAGGTTCGCCACCCGGGACACCACCCGGGCCTGCTCCGCCGAGAGCTCCGGCGCCGGTTCGAGCACGTTGCGCCCGACCCGCGCCACCTCGGCGACGGAATCCACGATGAACCCCGTCCGGACCCCACCGATGATGAGTACGACGATCCGCTGGCGCTCGTCCCGCTCCCCGCGACCGAGGCCGAGCCGGGTCCGCAGGTCGACCACCGGCAGCACCGTGCCGCGCAGGTTGACCAGGCCCTCCACGAAGTCGAAGGACTTCGGCACCCGGATCAGCGCCTCCGGCACCCGGATGATCTCCTGGACCGCGTCGACGTCGACGGCGTACTCCTCGTCGTCGAGGCGGAACACGACGAAGAGCTCCTCGTCGCCGCGCCCGTCGTCGAACCTCTCCTGCTCCACGGCCATCTCCCGGTCGTCCTCCTGATAGTCGGCGAGCTCGTCGCGCACCTCGGGCGAGTCGAACATCCGGTTCACGCTCAGCACCGAGACGAGCCGCTTGCCGTCCTCGAGCCGGACCACCGACTCGACCTCGGACTTGCGTCCATCCCCGGCCACCACGGTGGGCAGCGGCGCCACGAGCTGATGCGGCACCCGCAGCACCTCGCGCACGGTGTCCATCACGACACCGACCACGCCGCCGCCGATCGAGACCACGACGATCCGGTTCTGCGGCTCCAGCGGCGTCACCGGCAGGCCGAAGACCCGCCGCATGCTCACCACCGGCAGCAGCCGGCCGCGGAGGTCGATCACGCCGAGCACCCGGCTGCCGGCGTTCGGCACGTGGCTCACCGATTCGGGCGCCTGCACGATCTCCTGGACCTGATCGATGGGAAGCGCGTACTCCTGGCCCTCCACCGCGAAGCTGACCAGCTCCAGGGTGTCGTCGGACTCCGCCTCGGCGTCCGTCTCGGCGGGCAGCCGGGTGGCCGACGCCGCGTCCCGGCCGCTGCGCCGCTCGGCGGTGAGGCCGGCGAACTGGCTGCCGATCAGCTGGTCCACGTCGAGCACGGTGGTCATCTCGCCGCCGTCCGACTTGATCACCCCGACCAGCACGTCGGAGCGGACGGTGTTCTGCACCGACTCGGCCGGCTCCATCGACTGCGGGTCGATGCTGATGACGCTGGCCACCCGGTCCACCACGAAGCCGAGCGGCACCCCGCTGTCGACCACGATCACCCGGGTGGTCTCGTCGTGCGCGGCCTGGGCCATGTCGCAGCACTTGCGCAGGTTGACCACGGGCAGGACGCGCCCGCGCAGGTTCGCCAGACCCTCCAGGGACGGCGGGCCGAGCGGGACCTTCACGAGGGCGGGCATCCGGATGATCTCCTGCACCCGGCGCATCGGGAACGCGTACCGCTCCCCCAGCATGTCGAACGTGACGTAGTCGGTGTCCTCGTCGAACTCGTCGGCGGCGAGGTCCTCTTCGGCATCCATGGACGCCCTCCCCTTCTGCGGACGGGTGTCAGCCGGCGTTCTGGAGCTCGTCGGCGAGCGCGGCGATCTCCTCGACCGCGGCGGCGAGCTCCTCGGCACCCTGCGCCTGCTCGCGGGCCGCGGTGGACGACTGCCCGGCGAGCTGCTCGGCCTGGATCGCCGCCGAGGAGATCTGCTCGAGCCCGGTCTTCACCTCGCCGAGCACGCTGACGATCTGCTGCGCCGACTCCTGCACCTCGGCGTTGCCGCCGCGCACCTGCTGCATGTCCCGCTCGATCTCCTCGAGCCGCGCGGTGGTGGCCTTCGCCGACTCGACCTCGGCGAGCGAGAGCCGGCTGGTCTCCTCCAGGTCGGCGCGCACCTCGACGATCCGGTCCTGCACCGACTTGACCAGATCCTTGATCCGGTCGGCGTTGTCCGCCGAGTCGCGGGCCAGGTTGCGGATGTCGGTGGAGACCACGGCGAAGCCCTTGCCGAACTCGCCGGCCCGGGCCGACTCGACCGAGCCGTTCACGGCGAGCATGTTGGTCTGGATCGACACGTTCGCGATGGCGTCCACGATCTTGTCGATCCGGCGGGAGATCTGCTCCAGCTCGGTGACCTTGCGGACGTTCTCGATGCCCTCGCGGGCCGCCGTGCCGATCGCGTCGATCATCGAGTCGACCGACTCCTTGTTGGTGGCGAGCAGCTCCAGGATCACGTCGGCCCGCTCCACGGCGTTGCTGCCGCGGTTGGCGGACAGCTGGGCGCCCTGCTCGATCTGGGCGACCAGGTCGGCGGTCTGCTGGCCCTTCTCGGCCGCGGTCCGCGCCCCGGTGTTGATCTCGTTGATCGCCACGTTGATCTGCCCGGCAGCCCGGGTGATCTCCTCGACCGCGGCGGAGAGCTCCTCGGCCGCGGAGGCGACCTCCTCGGCGCTCTTCGCGATGTCGGTGCTGTTCCGCAGCGTCTCGGAGACCTCGGCCAGCGACTCGGCGGCCTGCTCGCTCTGCCGCAGCGCCTGGGTCTGCTGTGCCACCGTCTGCAGCGACTCCTCGCACGCGGCGGACTGCTGCTCGGCGGCGGCCGCGATCTCCTCGGACCGCTGCTTCGCGGTGCCGGCGGACCTCTTCGACTGCTGCGCCGCGGCGGCCATCTCGGTCGCGCCCGCCATGATCGTGCCCATGTCGGCGCGGATGGTCTCGAGCTGCGACGTGATCGTCTTGCCCTTCTCCACCTCGCCCCGGGCCGTCTCGGCGGAGGTCTGCACCGCCCCGGCGATCTCGGTGACGCTGTTGCGCACCTCGTCGATCAGGTCGCGGATCTGCCGGGCGCTGCGCTCACTGGTCTCGGCCAGGGTGCGCACCTCGTCGGCGACCACGGCGAAGCCCTTGCCGTGCTGCCGGGCCCGGGCCGCCTCGATCGCGGCGTTCAGCGCCAGCAGGTTGGTCTGGTCGGCGATGTGCGCGACCGTCTTGACGATCTCGCCGATCTCGTCGGCCTGCTTCTCCAGCTCGGTGATGGTGACGACCGAGGTGGTCTGCCGGGTCGAGGCGCTGTCGACGTTGCTGAGCAGGTTGCTGATCCCGGTACGGGTCTCGTTCAGCAGGAGCTGCAGAGCCTGGCTCAGCTCGGCCACCTGACGGGTGGTCTGCTCCTGCCGGTCGACCCGCTCCTCGACCTGGTTCATCGCGGCGAGGCTCTGCTGGGTCGCGCCGGACGCCTCCTCGGCGCCCGCGGCGATCTGCTGCATCGACTCGGAGAGCTGGCGGGAGGCCTCGGCCGCCTGGGCGTTCTGCGCGGAGATCTCCGCGGTGGCGGTGGCGATCCGCTCGGCGGCCTGCTGCTGCTTCGCCACCGATCGGGCCTGCCGCCGGTTCGCGTCCGGATCGGCGCCGCGGCCGGCGGGCCGCGCCGCGGCGGGCGCGGTGGCCGGGCGGGCGCGGGAGGCCTCGGTGGCACGCCCGGACGAGGTGCTGGTGAGGGGCATGGTGACTCCCAACTGGATAACGGTCGATCGACGCAAGCGGGGTGCGGAACGAGTCGCCGCGATCGGGAGCACGCCGTCCGGTCATTGCCGGATCATCTGTCGACGGCCCCTCCGACCAGGGAAATCCTGGCACCGGGCGTGGGCCGTTCAGGGTTAAATCCACCGAAATCGTTGCTCGGCGGTGACACCCGGTCCCGATGGGGCCAGAGTGCTCGATTACCGTCCGGATCCGGTGGTCACGACGGTAGGGAGCCGGAATGCGCGCATTGGTTCAGACGGTCAGCCGGGCGAGCGTGACGGTCGGCGAGGAGGTCGTCGGCAAGATCGAGGACGGCCTGCTCGTGCTCGTCGGCGTGACCCACGACGACACCGCCGCGAGCGCCGCCGAACTGGCCCGGAAGACGTGGGAGCTGCGGATCCTGGACGGCGACCGGTCGGCCTCGGACGAGAACGCGCCGGTCCTGGTGGTCAGCCAGTTCACGCTCTACGGCGACGCGCGCAAGGGTCGCCGGCCCACCTGGAACGCGGCCGCGCCGGCCGAGACCGCCGAGCCGCTGATCACCGCGTTCGTCTCGGCGCTGCGCGCCCGGGGAGCGACCGTCGAAACCGGTCGCTTCCGGGCACACATGCTCGTCGAGAGCGTGAACGTCGGTCCTCGTACGGTGCTCCTGGAACTTTGATCTTGATCTTTAGAAGAAGAGGCCCCGGCGCTGGGCGGACTGACGGAGCCACTGGTCCAGGCGGGCCGCCCAGTCGACCTGGTCGGCTGTCGCGTAGTCGACGTCGAAGCTGCCGAACGCGTCGTGACCCTCGGTGAAGACGCCGCCGCGCTTGTCCAGCTCGAGCACCACCTGGAGCTTGTGCGGGGTGGGCAGGAACGTCAGCTCGAGCTGGTTGATGCCGCTCGCGAACGCCGCCGGCGGGTAGAACTCGATCTCCTGGTAGAACGGGAGCTGCTGGTCCACCCCGTAGACCCGGCCCTTCTCCACATCCGCCCGGCTGAACCGGAAACCGAGGCGGAGCAGCGCCTCCAGGATCCGCTCCTGGGCCGGCAGCGGGTGCACCGCGACGGCGTCCAGATCGGACTTGTCGACGGCGCGGGCCACCTCGAGCTCGGTGGTCAGACCCATCGTCATACCGTGCAGGTGCTGGCCGTAGACCTCGGTGATCGGCGTCTGCCACGGCACGTCGAACTTGAACGGGACGTCGTGCCGGGCGCCCGGGTCGAGCCGGAACGAGCCGGTCAGGCGCTGCCGATGGAACTCCTGATCGGTCTGGTACTCGCTGTCGCCGCTCTCCACCTCGACCCGGGTGATCAAGCCGATCGCGAGGTATTCGACATCCACCGCGTGGTCGCCGCCGACCACGTGCACGGTCCCCTCGAGGAACCCGCCCGGATAGGTGTTCGGGTTCGTGAGCACGGTGTCGACCGAAGGCCCACCGACACCGAGCGCCTGCATCATGCGTTTGAAGACCACGATCATCACCCTTTCTCGGTGCAAGCACAGTATCGGCGTCCGGCAAACCCCGCTTGTCGTCTTGTCGACGTCAGGGTTCTCCCTGATTCATGCCACCTGGAGGCTGGCCTCACCTCCGTTTAACGCGCCAGCGGCGAAGCTTGCTTCACCGGCACGAAAGCGGCTGGTACGCACGACACGTTGATCGCGGGGAGGGGACTCGAGTGGTCCTGGAGATGAAGGCGTCGGAGCAGATGGTGGTCGAGGAAGCAGAGACGCTCGCCGACCTGGACGCGACGGACGAGCGTGGTGTTTCCGCCGACCTGGTCCGCGCCTACCTCAACGGCATCGGCCGCACCCGGCTGCTCACCGCGGTCGAGGAGGTCACCCTGTCGAAGCGGATCGAGGCCGGCCTGTACGCGGAGGAGAAGCTCGCCGCGGCGCCCGCCGAGATCGCGCCCCTGCTCCAGATCATCGTCGCCGAGGGCAAGGCCGCGAAGAACCACCTGCTCGAGGCGAACCTGCGGCTCGTCGTCAGCATCGCGAAGCGCTACACCGGCCGCGGCATGGCCTTCCTCGACCTGATCCAGGAGGGCAACCTCGGCCTGATCCGCGCGGTCGAGAAGTTCGACTACACCAAGGGCTACAAGTTCTCCACCTACGCCACCTGGTGGATCCGGCAGGCCATCACCCGCGCCATGGCCGACCAGGCCCGCACCATCCGCATCCCGGTGCACATGGTCGAGCAGGTCAACCGCATGGTCCGCTGCCGCCGCGACCTCGCCGCCTCACTCGGCCGCGAACCCGGCATCGGCGAGATCGCCAAGGCCATGGACGTGCCCGAGTTCCAGGTCATCGAGCTCATCTCGTACGACCGCGAGCCGGTCAGCCTGGACCAGGCCGTCGGCGAGGACGGCGAGAGCGCCCTCGGCGACTTCGTCGCCGCCGTCGACCCGAACCAGCCCGGTGAGGGCGTCGCGCAGGGCGAGCTCCGCAGCGAAGTGGAGATCGTGCTCGCCACCCTCTCCGAGCGCGAATCCGCGGTGATCCGCCTCCGCTTCGGCCTGGACGACGGGCGCCAGCGCACCCTCGACGAGGTCGGCCGCGAGTTCGGGCTGAGCCGCGAGCGCATCCGCCAGATCGAGAAGGTCACGATGCTCAAGCTGCGCGACCCGGAGCGGGCGTCGCGGCTCGAGGCGTACGCGGTCTGACGTTCACAGGCACAGGGCCCGTCCGGGCCGCTTCGGGGGGAGCGGCGGGGCGGGCCCTTCGCGTGTCCGCCGCCGGCTCTCGTCCCTTGTCCTCGTGCACCTCTGCCTCACTGCTCCGCTGCCCCGCCGCCTCGCTGCCCCCGCCGTCTTGCTGCCTCGCTGCACCTGTCCCTGCCCCTGCCCGATCTTGTGAATCCGTGCGGCACCGGTCCTGCGCGAATTCACAAGATCGCGGCAGAAGGCGAGGGATAAGGCGCTGCGCGGGCCGCACGGGGTCGGTGTCGAGAGTGCGGCGAGGGCCGGTGTCAGGCGGGCGGCGCGGCCTGGCTTCGGGCGGATGCTCGCTCTTCAGGCGTCCCGCTGCCCGATCTTGTGAATCCGCGCGGCACCGGGCCTGCGCAGATTCGCAAGATCGCGGGGAAGAGGGAGGCCGGGCACCAGGCCTGCGCAGATTCACAAGATCGGGCAGGGGGAAGGGCGGGGACAAGGCCTGCGTGGATTCACAAGATTGCGGGGAGGAGCGGGCGGATTCAGGCGCTTCGGAGGCGGCGGGGGCCGGTGTCGGGGCGGGCGGGCGCGTCGCCGAACTCGGCTGCCGCGTGGAGGACCGAGAAGCCGTCGGGGCGGGCCAGCACCGGGTTCAGGGTGAGCGAGCGGACGCGCGGATGGTCGTCGGCTATCCGGCCTACGCGGAGGAGGAGGTCGATCAGGGCGGCTCGGTCGACCGGGGTGGAGCCGCGGTAGCCGTGCAGGAGCGGGGCGGCGCGGGGCTCGTCGACCAGGGCTTCGGCGGCCCGGTCGGTCAGCGGGGCGGCGCGCCAGGCCAGGTCGCCGAGGAGTTCGCTGGCCACGCCGCCCAGGCCGAAGCCGACGACCGGGCCGAACGCCGGGTCCTCGACCACTTCGATGCGGCAGGCTACGCCCGGCGGGACCATGGTCTGCACGAGGACGTCCGGCCCGAACGCCGCGGAGAGTTCGCGGTAGGCGACCCGTACGTCGTCCTCGTCGCCCAGGGCGAGGCGCACGGCGCCGAGGTCGATCCGATGGCGCAACCCACCGCCTGCCGCCTTGAGCGCGACTGGATATCCCAGCTCGTTGGCGGCGCTGACCGCGGCCGACACCGAGGCGGCCTGGGTGGACGGCACGACCGGGATGCCGTACGCGGAGAGCAGCTCGCCGGCGGTCGACGCCGTCTCGGCCGCGACCGCGTCCACATCGGAGAGGACGGGCATGACGCCCGGCGGGCGGCGCAGCCAGTCGGCGTAGTTGACCACCCGGGCCAGCGCCCGCACCGCCTCCTCGACCGACGAGTAGGCCGGCACCCGCGGCGGAACCTGCCCGAACACCATGGTGGCGACGGTCGGCTTCTCTCCCGCGAGCGCGACGCTGGCCAGCGCCGCGGCGAAGTCGGCGTCCTCGTCGGCGTGCTGGCCGGGCACCGGCGGCGCGAAGACCACGACGAGCGCGTCCACCCGCGGGTCGACGGCCGCGTCGGCGAGGGCGTCGGCCAGGTCGTGCGCGGTCGCGATGGGGCTCACGGCGCTCGGGTATCCGTCGGCCACGGTCAGGCCGGCGGCGCGGCAGGCGACCACGGCGAGCTCGGCGAGCGCCGAGGAGTTGCCGACCACGGCGACCCGGCGGCCGGACGGCAGCGGCTGGTGGGCCAGGATCATGCCGACGTCGAAGAGCTCCTGGACGGTGTCCACGCGGATGACGCCGGAACGGGCGAACAGGGCGGTCACCGCGTTGGCGTCCGGTCCCGGCGCGTCGCCGGCGAGGCCGGGCGGCCGGGTCGCCGACGCCACCGCCACGACCGGTTTCACCCGGCTCATCCGGCGGGCCAGCCGGGCGAACTTGCGCGGGTTGCCGAACGTCTCCAGGTAGAGCAGGACCACGTCGGTGCCCGGGTCGTCCTGCCAGAACTGCAGCAGGTCGTTGCCGGAGACGTCGGCGCGGTTGCCGGCCGAGACGAAACTCGACAGCCCCAGCCCGCGCCGGTCCGCCTCGGCGAGCAGGGCCACGCCGAGCGCGCCGCTCTGCGCGAAGAAGCCGACCCGGCCGGCCTTGGGCAGGCGCGGCGAGAGGGTCGCGTTGAGGCGTACGCCCGGCTCGGTGTTGGCGATCCCGAAGCTGCTCGGGCCGATCACCCGCAGGCCCGCCGCCCGCGCGGCCTCGACGAGACGCCGCTGCTGGGCGGCGCCTTCCGGACCGGTCTCGCCGAAGCCCGCCGAGACCACCACGACGCCGCCCGCGCCGGCGCGGGCCGCATCCGTCCCGGCCTCCGGGACCGCCTCCGCCGGCACGGCGATCAGGGCCAGGTCGATCGGGACACCGGCGTCCGAGGCACTTCGGTACGCGGTGAGCCCGGCGACCCGCTCGGCGGTGGGGTGCACCGGCACGACCGCGCCGGGGTAGCCGCCGTCGCGCAGGTTGCCCAGCATCGCGGCGCCGATGCCCTGGCCGCTCGCGCTGGCGCCGTAGATCGCGATGCCCCGCGGCGCCAGCAGCCGGGCGATCGAGCGGGCCTCGGTGAGGTGCTCGCGGGACTCCTGCACCTCGCGGGACTTCTCGGTCGGCGCGATCGGGAAGCTGAGGTGGACCACGCCGTCCGCGTACTTGCGCTGCACCTGGAAGCCGGAGTCGCCGAAGACCCGCAGCATGCCGCCGTTCTCCGGCAGCACCTCGGCGACGAACCGGGTCATCCCGTTCTCCCGGGCCGCCTCGGCCAGGTGCTCGAGCATCACCGAGCCGATGCCGCGGCCCTGGTGCGCGTCCTCGACCACGAACGCGACCTCGGCGTCCGGCGAGTCCGGGCCGAGTCGTTCGTACCGGCCCACCGCGGTGATCCGGCCGCCGGCGTCGACCGTCACGAACGCCTCGCGGTCGTGGTGGTCCACGTTGACGAAGCGCTGCAGGTCGCGCTCCGGGATCCGTGGATAGGGCGAGAAGTAGCGCAGATAGCGGGTGCGGTCGCTCATCCTGGAGTGGAAGTCCACGATGGCCGGTGCGTCCTCCGGGCGGATCTGCCGCAGGTGCGCGGTCGAGCCGTCGGCCAGCAGGACGTCTGCGCTCTTCGCCACGTCGTCAGTCCCTGGGGTCGTGCGGGTCCAGTCCGTGCAGGGGGAAGACCGCCGTCCGGGTCGCCTGGATGGCCCGGTCCACCGGATCGGTCGTTCCCGGCGACCAGTGTTCCAGGACGGGCGGCACACCGTCGGTCATCGTCTCCGGAACGTCCGCTCCGGGACAGCGCCGGCTCGCCAGTTCACGCCAGCCCTGCGGGGTACGGGTCGCCGGGTCCAGCGGTTCCCCGGTGGCCACCGCGAGCAGGTGCGACCAGGCCCGGGGCACCACCTCGACGAGCGCGTACCCCCCGCCGCCGGTCGCCACCCAGCGGCCCTCGCAGACCTCGTCGGCCAGCTCGCGGATCGCCACGTACGCGGCTCGCTGCCCGTCCACCGAGAGCTTCAGGTCGGCGAGCGGGTCGAGGCGGTGCGCGTCGGCCCCGCACTGGCTCACGATGATCTCCGGGGCGAACGCGCGGACCACCGACGGCACGACCGCGTGGAACGCGCGCAGCCAGGCCGCGTCCCCGGTGCCCGGTGGCAAGGGCACGTTCACGGCGGTGCCCTCGGCGTCCGGCCCGCCGATCTCGTCGGCGAAGCCGGTGCCCGGGAAGAGCGCGAGCGGCGTCTCGTGCAGGCTCACGGTGAGCACCCGCGGATCGTTCCAGAACGCGGTCTGCACCCCGTCGCCGTGGTGCACGTCGACGTCGACGTACGCGATCCGCTGGGCGCCCTGGTCGAGCAGCCAGGCGATCGCCACGGCGGGATCGTTGTAGACGCAGAAGCCGGCGGCCCGGGCCGGCAGCGCGTGGTGCAGGCCGCCGGACACGTTGACGGCGCGCCGGGCCGTGCCGCGCCAGACCGCCTCGGCCGCCGCGATGGTGGCGCCGCAGATCCGGGCCGAGGCGTCGTGCATCCCGTCGAAGACCGGGTTGTCGGGGGTGTTGAGGCCCCAGCCGGTGAAGAACGGATCGATGGGGGCGAGGCGCACGGCGTCGAGATAGTCGGCCCGGTGCACCCGCGTGAGATCGATCTCACTCGCGGGACGGGGCGTGATCATTTGTACGGTGGGACGGTCCAGAACGCCGAGATCCCGCGCCAGCGCCATGGTCAGCTCGACCCGTACCGGATTGAGCGGATGGTCGCCCATGTCGTAGTCGAGCAGGGCGCTGTCCCACACGACAGCCGTCGTCTCGTCCGCCATGGGGACATGCTGCCACGGGTGCTTTCCCCCGGTCGTGCCCCACGTGTCGTTAGCACAGGTGTTCCGGGGTCGGGTAGGGTCTTCAGACACTTGCTCGGGGCGGAAGTCAACCCCCCGCCGCGCGGTATTATCGCTGCTGGGAGGACCGCATCGTGAACGATCTCGTCGATACCACCGAGATGTACCTGCGCACCATCCTCGAACTCGAGGAAGAAGGTGTGCCCGCACTCCGAGCCCGCATCGCCGAACGCCTGCACCAGAGCGGTCCCACGGTCAGCCAGACCGTCGCCCGGATGGAGCGCGACGGTCTGCTGACCGTCGAGGGTGACCGCCACCTGGTCCTGACGGACGTGGGCCGGTCGACCGCCGTGGCCGTCATGCGCAAGCACCGGCTCGCCGAGCTCCTGCTCGTGAACGTCATCGGCATGCCCTACGAGGAGGCCCACGAGGAGGCCTGCCGCTGGGAGCACGTGATGAGCGACTCCGTGGAGAAGCGCGTCTACGAGCTGCTCAACAAGCCGACCCGCTCTCCTTACGGCAACCCGATTCCCGGTCTCGAGGAGCTGGGCGCGCCGGATGAGACCCTCACCGAGCACATCGTCGGCGAGCGCAACCTCGCCTTCCCGGGCCTGTCCGGGAGCGTCGTGGTGCAGCGGATCTGCGAGAGCGTGCAGACGAACTCCGACGTGCTGCGCCAGCTGCACGCCGCCGGCATCGATCCGGGCACCACGGTCACCGTGGCGCAGGAGCGCGACGGCGTCACCATCGACAAGTCCGGCGACAAGATCCGCCTGCCGCGCGAGGTGGCGTCGCGGGTCTTCGTGGCGGCCCACTGAGGCGGCTCAGCCGTCGGTGGTGTTCATCGCCTGAGCGAGGGCGAACAGCTTGCCGTTCATGGCCTTCACGGTCGCCGCGTCGGCGCCCTTCTCGAAGGTGTACTTCAACGTCTGGAGCTGCTTCGCCTCGCTCAGCCAGCCGATCTCGACGGACGGCCCGTGCCCGTCCTTCGCCTTGGCGGTGAGCCGATAGGCGGCCTTGCCCAGTTTCTTGAGCTTGGTCGCCTTCTCCGGCATGCGCTCGTCGAGGAAGATCTCGGCGTCCGCCTTCGTCGTCTCCACCACGGAGAGTGAGAGGTCGGGCCACTCCTGGTCGATGTTCTGGACCACGCAGGTGGACGTCTCGTCGACCTGGTCGGAGGCCGCCACGGAGAACCGGACGCCGATCTTCTCGTCGATGAAGTCCCAGTCCCAGAGGATGCAGGCGCCGCCCGCCGACGCCGCCGGCGGGGCGACGACCTCGACCGGGGGCAGCGCGGACGTGGCCGGCTTCTCGTCGCGGGGGCCGCATCCGGAGACGGCGAGCAGCACGACGACGGCCGGCACGGCGAAACGCGTACGCACTAGTGATCCTCCCGGGTCCGCGCACACCTTAGTGGGCGGAGCGGCGCGAGCGGAAGACGCGGGATCGCTGTCGGACCGTCACGGTCAGTGCACTTGACGGTCGCTGTCAAGTAGGCGGAGGATGGCGGGCGTGAACCCGCTGGCCGAGCAACTGCTGCGCCTCGTCGACGTGCGCCTGCTCGACCCGCTGGAGATCCTGCTCGAGGACGCCGAGATCCCCGGCGGTCTGCGCATCGTGCTGCGCCGCCGGGCGGCCGTCTGGGCCGAGACGATCGAGAAGAACGACCACGCCGCGGCGGTGCACACCATCGCCCGGATCATCGCGACGCTCTACCCGGACGAGCACGCGTTCACCCCGCCGCCCGAATGGTGGCGGACGCCGCTGGGGCAAGCGGTCCTCCGCACGGTAGGTCACCCGTACGCGGAAGCTGTTTCTCTCGCCACTGCCGGCGCCATGCTCGGCATCAGCCGGCAGGGGGTGCACGACCTGGTGCGCCGCGGGAAGCTGCCTCGTCATCCGGGCGGCGGCGTTCCGGTGAACGCCATCCGCGAGCGCCTGCTCGACCATCCACCTACCGGGGAGTCCCCATGATCAACGACCGCCTCATCGACGCCGGCGACCTGCCGCTCGCCGTCCGCGACTTCGGCGGCGACCAGCCGCCGCTGCTGCTCCTGCACGGCGCCGGGGCGAACCTGGCGCACATGACCACGCTGGCCCGCGCGCTGCGGCCGCACCACCGGGTCATCACGGTGGACCTGCGCTGCCACGGGCGCTCCGGCGACGGGCCGTGGACCTGGGACGCCGCGCTCGGCGATCTGGCCGCGGTGTGCGTACAGATGGAGCTGAACCGGCCCGCCGTGGTCGGCCACTCCCTCGGTGGCATGCTCGCGGCGCTCTGGGCGCAGCGGCACCCGGAGACCCCCGGCGTGGTGAGCCTCGACGGCAACCCGCCGCCCACCCGCCCCGAGCACCTGCCCGGCCTCGACCCGGAGAAGGCCGCGGCCGAGCTGGCCCGGCTGCACGCCGTGTTCGACGCCGTCGAGGCGGCCGCGGGCCAGGTCATCCCCGCCGACCAGCTGCCCGACCTGGTGGAACGCCAGCAGATGGCGGCCCGCGACATGGGCGCCAACGAGAAGGTGTGGATCGAGGGCTTCCGCCGCAATCTGGCCCATGTGGACGGTGAGACCTCGATCCGGCCGTCCGGACCGGCCACGGCCGAGCTGCGCGCCCTGATGAACTCGCTCGACCTCGGCCCGGTCTACGCCGCGACGACCTGCCCCGAGCTGGTCATCCTGCCAACCCGCAGCCTGCCCGAGCAGGAGCCGTTCGCCGAGCTCTACGCGGCGCACCGGCGGTTCCTGGTGGAGCAGGCGCAGGCGGCGCCGAACCTGCGGTACCTCCAGCTCGCCGACGCGTCGCACGCCATGGTGATCGAGCAGCCGGCCGCCATCGCGTCGATCGTCACGGAGTTCCTGACCCCTTTGACGCCGCGATGAATTGATCCCCCCTTCATGATCGGAACCGGCCACAGCAGACAATGTCTGGTCGGCGATCACCGGTCGGGAGGGGAGACGAGGATGGGCCGGCCCGAGGAACTTTCGGTTTCGGCGGAGGCGCTTTCGGTTTCGGCGGCGGCGCTTTCGGTTTCGGCGGAGGCGCTTTCGGTGGAGGCGCGGGAGGTGCTGGCGCGGCTGGAGCCGCTGGGGCCGCTGGTGGCCACCGGCAGCTACGTCTCCGGCCTGATGGTGTCGCGCGAGATCGACGTGGTGATGGACGGCGGCCCGGCGGACGTGGTGCCGCTGTTCGCCCGGGCCGTCGAGATCCCCGGCCTGACCGGTTTCGCGTACGACCGCGCCGGCGACGACATCAAGGTCACGCTGACCGTCGGCGCGTGGCGGGTGCTGCTGTCCCTCCGGCCGGACGGCGGCCCGGACCCCGCCGGGTGGCATCGCGACCTGGCGGCGCGCCTCACCGGCGAGGAGCGGGAGGCGATCCTCGCGATCAAGCGGATGTGGCACGAGCGGCCGGAGTACCCGGGCGCCGACGCGGTCTGCACGGCGGTGCTGGAGGACGGGGTCCGCACGGCCGTCGAGTTCGGCGTCTGGCTCCGCTCCCCGAGCCGCTGACCGTTATTCAAAATCGGACAGTGCCATCGAGGCTACATTGACGAGGATGATCGTCAGGCCGATCAGAATCGGCCAGAGCACGACGCCCGTGAAGGCGCCCGCGGCAGCGTCACGACGGTCGTTCCGCCGGTGCCACTGACCGAGAAGGATCACGCCGGCCACGGTCGCGGCGGTGAGCGCCCACAGGAGCGCGAGCTGCCGCACCACCATCACCACCGCGACGACGGCGGCCCAGGCGACGAGCGCCTGCCCCAGCCCGATCGAGAAACGCATCGCGCCACCCTAGCCGGAAAGGGCAACCGCCCGGCCCCTGATCGGGACCGGGCGGTTGACTCGCGACAGCGTCAGCTGCAGCCCGACGTCGAGCCGCAGCCCTCGCAGACGTAGCAGCTGCCGGCCCGGCGCATCTTCGTGCCGCAGGTGAAGCAGAGCGGCGCGTCGGCGGCGTGGCCGGTGACGATCTCGAGCAGCTCGGTGGAGGAGCCGGCGGAGGGCGTCTTCGCCTCAGCGACCTCGGCCACCGTCACGGTGGACGGGGTGGACGAGACGACCGGGGCGGCGGGCGCCACGGGCTCGGCGGGAGCGGAAGCGGCCATGCCGGTCACGGCCAGGTCCACCGCGGCGGCTTCGGCGGCCGCCTCGGCCTGGGCCTGGGCGGTGCGCTCCTTCGCCGTGAAGATGCCGAGCTCGGCGCGGGTCTCGTAGGGCAGGAAGTCCAGCGCCAGGCGACGGAAGATGTAGTCCATCACCGAGGACGCCATGCGCACGTCCGGGTCGTCGGTCATGCCGGCCGGCTCGAAGCGCATGTTGGTGAACTTGGCGACGTACGTCTCCAGCGGGACGCCGTACTGCAGGCCTATCGAGATGGCGACCGAGAAGGCGTCCATCACGCCGGCCAGGGTGGAGCCCTGCTTCGACATCTTGAGGAAGACCTCGCCGAGGCCGTCGTCCGGGTAGGACGACGCGGTCAGGTAGCCCTCGGCGCCGCCGACCGAGAAGGAGACCGTCTCGGACGGGCGCTTCTTCGGCAGGCGCTTGCGCACCGGCCGGTACTCGATGACCTTCTCGACGACCTTCTCGACCGCGGCGGCCGGGGCGGCCTCGGTGGCGGCCGGAGCCGGAGCAGACGCCTTCGCGCCCTTGCCGGCCGAGAGCGGCTGGCCCACCTTGCAGTTGTCGCGGTAGATCGCGAGCGCCTTCAGGCCGAGCTTCCAGCCCTGGTAGTGGATCTCCTCGATCTCCTCGACGGTCGCCGACTCCGGCATGTTGACCGTCTTCGAGATCGCGCCGGAGATGAACGGCTGCACGGCCGCCATCATCCGGACGTGGCCGAGCGGCGCGATGACCCGCTCGCCCATGGCGCAGTCGAAGACCGCGTAGTGCTCCGGCTTGAGCCCGGGCGCGTCGACGACGTTGCCGTGGTCGGAGATGTGCTCGACGATCGCCTCGACCTGCTCCTCGGGGTAGCCGAGGGTGCGCAGGGCGCGCGGGACCGTCTGGTTGACGATCTGCATCGAGCCGCCGCCGACGAGCTTCTTGAACTTGACCAGGGCCAGGTCGGGCTCGATGCCGGTGGTGTCGCAGTCCATCATCAGGCCGATGGTGCCGGTCGGGGCGAGCACCGACGCCTGGGCGTTGCGCCAGCCGTTCTTCTCACCGATCTTGTTGCCGTTCTTCCACTGCTTGGTGGCCTCACGGACGATCTCGGTGGCGACGACGCCCGAGGGGCGGATCTCGTCGTTGGCGGCGGCGTGCTTGCGCATGACCCGCTGGTGGGCGTCGGCGTTGCGGGCGTAGCCCTCGTACGCGCCGACGACGCCGGCCAGCTCGGCCGAGCGGCGGTACGCCGTGCCGGTCATCAGCGAGGTGATGGCGGCGGCGACGCTGCGGCCGGCGTCCGAGTCGTAGGGCAGGCCGGACGCCATCAGCAGGGCGCCGATGTTGGCGTACCCGATGCCGAGCTGACGGTAGGCGCGGGTGGTGATCCCGATCTTCTCGGTCGGGAAGTCCGCGAAGCAGATCGAGATGTCCATCGCGGTGATGATGAACTCGACGCTCTTGACGAACTTCTCCACCTCGAAGCCGCCGTCGGCCTTGAGGAACTTCATCAGGTTCAGCGAGGCCAGGTTGCAGGACGAGTCGTCCAGCGACATGTACTCCGAGCACGGGTTGGACGCGGTGATCCGGCCGGTCTCGGGGTTCGTGTGCCAGTCGTTGATGGTGTCGTCGTACTGCAGGCCCGGGTCGGCGCACTCCCACGCGGCCTGGGCGATGCCGCGGAAGAGCTTGCGCGCGTCGATGGTCTCGATGACCTCGCCGTTGAGCCGGCCGCGGAGGCCGAACTCGGTGCCCTCCTCGTACGCCCGCATGAACTCGTCGCTGACCCGCACCGAGTTGTTGGCGTTCTGGTACTGGACGCTGACGATGTCGGAGCCGCCGAGGTCCATGTCGAAGCCGGCGTCCCGCAGCGCGCGGATCTTGTCTTCCTCGCGCGCCTTGGTGGAGACGAACTCCTCGATGTCCGGGTGGTCGACGTCGAGGATGACCATCTTCGCGGCACGCCGGGTGGCGCCGCCGGACTTGATCGTCCCCGCGCTGGCGTCGGCGCCGCGCATGAAGCTGACCGGGCCGCTCGCCGTGCCGCCGGAGGAGAGCAGCTCCTTCGAGGAGCGGATCCGGGAGAGGTTGACGCCGGAGCCGGAGCCACCCTTGAAGATCAGACCCTCTTCCTTGTACCAGTCGAGGATCGAGTCCATCGAGTCGTCGACGGAGAGGATGAAGCACGCGCTGACCTGCTGCGGCGACTTGGTGCCGACGTTGAACCAGACCGGCGAGTTGAAGCTGAACACCTGGTGCAGCAGCATCCAGGTGAGCTCGTGGTCGAACAGCTCGGCGTCGGCCGGGGTCGCGAAGTAGCCGTGCTCCTCGCCCGCCTTGCGGTAGGTCTGCACGACGCGGTCGATGAGCTGCCGCAGCGACTGCTCACGCTCCGGGGTGCCGACCGCACCGCGGAAGTACTTGGTCGTGACGATGTTCGCGGCGTTCACGCTCCAGAACGCCGGGAACTCCACGCCACGCTGCTCGAAGTTGATCGAGCCGTCACGCCAGTTGGTCATGACGACGTCGCGGCGCTCCCACTCCACCTCGTCGTACGGGTGAACGCCCTCGGTCGTCCACACCCGCTCCACACGCAGCCCCCCGGCCGCCGCGCCGGTGCCGCCGCTCGTCCGGCTGCGCTGGCGACCTGCTGTGATGCCGTCTCCGGCCATAAGGATGTGCTCCCCCTCGTAGTACCGCGGAAAGGTGACGCTGAATTGCCGGCCGACGATCAGCCGTTGAGCTTTGGCGCTCGCACGCCGGACCGCGGCGCGACGGCGTGTCGCGTCCCGGGTTCCCTGACGGCGGGCGCGTCGCGGAGCGCGGCGATCTCCTTCTCGAACTCGTCCAGAGAGTCGAACGCCTTGTAGACACTCGCGAATCGCAGATAAGCCACCTGGTCCAGCTCACGCAGAGGCGTGAGGATCGCCAGTCCCACCTCGTGGCTGGGGATCTCGGCGGCGCCGCGGGCCCGGACGGTCTCCTCGACGCGCTGCGCGAGCAGGGCGATCGAGTCCTCGTCGACGGGCCGGCCCTGGCAGGCCTTCCGGACACCGCTCATGATCTTGGTCCGGCTGAAGGGCTCGGTGACGCCGCTGCGCTTGACCACCGCGAGGACCGCCTCCTCGACCGTGGTGAAGCGCTTGCCGCACTCGGGGCACGACCGCCGCCGACGGATCAGCTGACCGTCGTCGGCCTCGCGCGAGTCGACCACGCGCGAATCAGCGTGGCGACAGTACGGGCAGCGCACCGCAAGAACCCCCTCGACATCCCTCCCCGGGCGGTCAGCGGACACGCCGAAACGCAGCCCCGCTCCGTCTTGACCATGGCCTGGACCGACGCGACGCTGTGGACGACATGTGGATAACCGGGGAGAGGGAAACCCAACCTGTGGATGACTTCCATCCGTGTAACCACTAGATGTTGGGGTAGACGCTATGCCCCGGCGGACGGCGGCGCAAGTTCAGCAACGTGCCGACGCGCCGGTTTTTCAAGCTCACCACCTGGGGTGATGTCACGATCACTCGGCGCAGCGGCCGGGGGCTGCACGACGCGCCGGAGAACCGGACGACCCATCCGTCGGGTGACCACCGGAGGACACTGAATCTTGCTGGTCAGCCCTGCGACGCGGTGGTGAACAACACGACACTCGCCAGTACGGCGAGGAGGAGGTAGGCACCGAGCAGAACCGCCCGGCCACGGCGAGTGAGCCGCACCGGCGGCGCCGCGTGTCGCATCCCACTGGAAACCATGACGACCCCTCTTCTCGGACACGCGTTCGATAGAACGTCCGTACGACGGTCTATCAGAACAGGAGTACGGAAGTCGAGCCCCGAACGCGCGACACGCCGGAGAAACGTCGTACAGATGTTTGAATATGTCGCATCTCCCTATTACGGTTTTCCGTCAAGAGGGGTCAGCCGGCCCGACGTTCATCCCCACGACGTCGTCCGGCTCCGCGACGCACCACGTGCCGGAAGGCACTGGCCGACAGGGAGGGCGGACGTGCCTACCGACGACCGCACGAGCCAACAGCACCAACCCGACCCGGGGCCGGTCCGGCGCCGCACGCCGAGCCGGGGCCGCAGCGGTGACGCGCCGCAGCTGCGCTCGGTCACCCCGATCGGCCACGTCCCCGAGGCGATCGCCACCGACCTGACCGCGCGCCAGCGCCGGATCCTCGAGTTCATCCGCGAGTGGGTGGAGAAATACGGCTACCCGCCGAGCGTCCGCGAGATCGGCGAGGCCGTCGGCCTGGTCTCCCCGTCCAGCGTGGCCTACCAGCTGAAGGCGCTGGAGACCAAGGGATACCTGCGCCGCGACCCGAACCGGCCGCGTGCCGTGGACGTCCGCGCGCCCGGCGAGCTCGTCGACGACGAGGCGTTGCGCGCGGCCCGGCCCCAGCCCGCCTACGTGCCCCTGGTCGGCCGGATCGCGGCCGGTGGCCCGATCCTCGCCGAGCAGTCCGTGGAGGACTTCTTCCCGCTGCCGCGCGAGCTGGTCGGCGAGGGCGAGGTCTTCATGCTGGAGGTCAAGGGCGACTCGATGATCGACGCCGCGATCTGCAACGGCGACTGGGTGGTGGTCCGCCAGCAGCCGACCGCGGAGGCCGGCGACATCGTGGCCGCGATGATCGACGGCGAGGCCACCGTGAAGAGCTACCGGCAACGCGACGGGCACGTCTGGCTCATGCCCGCCAACCCCGCCTTCGATCCGATCCCCGGCGACGACGCCACCATCATGGGCCGCGTCGTCGCGGTCCTGCGTCGCGTCTGACCCGTCCCACGCCGAAGGCCGGTCCCCTTTTCAGGACCGGCCTTCACGATCAAGAGCTTTCGGCGTACGAAGAACAGCGGCAGTCCCCTACCGCTGGTAGTCCTGCTCGTCGGGGCGGCCGTAGACCCCGCCACGGCCGGGCGGCTGCTGACCACGGCCCGGAGGCTGCTGCTGCGGACCGCGCGGGCCACCCTGCGGCGGACCCCCCTGGGGACCGCGCGGCGGCTGCTGCGGACGTCCCTGCTGCGGACCGCGAGGACCACCCTGCTGCCCACCGCCCTGCGGACCGCCCTGCTGGCCGCGCCCCTGCTGAGGACCGCCCTGCTGAGGACCACGGGGAGGCTGCGGACGACCTTGGGGACCGCCCTGCGGGCCACGACCAGGCTGGCCGCCGCCCTGCTGTCCGCGCCCCTGCTGAGGACCACCCTGCTGAGGACCACGGGGAGGCTGCGGACGACCCTGCTGAGGACCACGCGGACCACCCTGCGGGCCACGGCCCTGCTGCGGACGACCCTGCTGCGGACGACCCTGCTGCGGACCCTGGGGACCGCGCGGGGGCTGCTGGCCGGCCGGGCGGCCGTACTGCCCGGCCCCCGCCCCCGCCGGCGCCGCCGCCGGGGCTCCGCCGTAGACGCCGCTGCCACCGCGCTGCGGCGCCCCGGGACCACCGGACGGCGGGCCGGAGGGTGCTCCGGCCGGCGCTCCGGACCCGGCCTTCGCCTGCGCGCCGCCGTAGACCGGGCCGCCACCGCCACCAACGCCACCGCCACCAACGCCACCGCCGCCGGGGCGGCCGTAGGCCGGGGTGCGCTGCGGCAGGCCGCCGACCCCGATCAGCTCGGTCTCCGGGTCGCCGGTGTCGATGCCGCCCGGGATGTCGTCGGCCTCGGCCGCTGCTGTCGCCCGCGGGGACTTGCGGAAGCGCACGATGCCGAAGACGCCGGCGCCCACCAGGAGCAGGCCCAGGGCGCCGATGCCGGCGACCAGGTAGGTCAGGTTGTCCAGGTCGGTGTACCAGGCGGCGCCCGCGTTGTCCTGACCGGACTTCTTGGAGATCGCGGCGACCTCGGTGGCCGGCTCGTACTCCCGGATGTTGTTGACGGTCTCGACGTCGCCGTTCATGTCCGAGACGGTGAGGAACCGCTTGCCGTCCGAGCTGTACGAGATCGCCTCGCCGAACGGCTCGTTCGGCAGGCCGGTGGTGCGCGGCTCCTTCTTCAGGGCGGCCACCACGTCGCCGTTCTCGACGTCCCACTCGAGCGCGTCGGTGTAGGTCCGGAGGGCGACCTTCGCGCCGCCCGGAGCGACAGCGCCGCCGGTGATCGTCCGGTTGCCGATGCGGGCCACCGCGTTGCCGGCCGTCTCGGTCGCGTTGACGGTGAGCTCGGCCACCTTGGTCATCGCGATGCCGTCGGTGCTCTTCGCGACGAGCGGGGCGGACGGCTTGTAGACCCCGGCGGTCGCGCCGATCTCCTTGGTCACCACGAGCGGGAGGCCGTCGCCGTCGATCAGCAACGCCTCGGCGTCGTGCGCGTCACCGTCCGGGTAGGTCATCCGGTAGAGCGTCGGCTTCTTCTCGCCGTCGGCCGCCATCTTCCAGACCGCGATGGCCGGACGCGGTTTCGGGTCGTCGCCGCGGACGTTGTTGTCGCCGATGTCGGCGATCCACAGCGTCTTGCCGTCGGCCGACAGCACCATGTCCTCGGTGTCGAGCGGGCCGGAGCCGCTGTAGTCCTGCTCCTTGGTGACGGCGCACTTCTTGTCGAGGAAGAAGATCTTCTCCTTGGTGGCGTCCTCGGTGCCGTCGTTGATCACGACGTACCCGGTCTTCGTCGCCACCAGCCCGGAGATCTCGTCGAGCCGCTTGTCGGTGATCTTGCAGAGCTTCTTGCCGGGTGTCGCCTTGGCACTCACCGTCGGCGCGGGTGTCGGGTCCTCGGCGGACGCGCTTGAGGAACCGACCATCACGAAGCCCAGGGCCACGATGATCGAGAAGACGAGACGCCGCATCCGCACAGTGTCGCATGCGGCGTCGCCCGTTGGTATTACGTGTGGATCAACGCTGGTCGGAGCCCTTCTGGACGCCCGGCCTCACAGCCGGAAAGCGTCCAGCTCAGCGGCGAGCTCGTCGTCCACCCGGACCCGCAGCTCGGTGCCGTCGTCCAGGTGTCGGGACTGGAGCACCTGACCGGACCGGTGCACCCTGGCCACCAGGTCGGCCCGCGCGTACGGCAGGAGGACCGTCATGTCGACGGCCGGCCGGGGCAGCCGCTCGGCGATGGCCGCGTGCAGCTCGCTGATCCCCGCTCCGGACCGCGCCGAGACGAAGACGGCGTCCGGCCATGCCCGCTTGAGCCGCAGGATCGTCTCTTCGTCGGACGCGTCCACCTTGTTGACCACGAGCAGCTCGGGAATCCGGTCGGCGCCGACCTCCCCCAGAACCTCGCGGACCGCGCTGACCTGACCCTCCGGGTCGGGGTGGGCGCCGTCGACGACGTGCACGACGAGGTCGGCCTGGGCCACCTCCTCGAGCGTGGAGCGGAACGCCTCCACGATCTGGTGCGGCAGGTGCCGGACGAAGCCGACCGTGTCGGAGAGCGTGAAGACCCGCCCGTCCTCCGCGGCCGTCCGCCGGGTGGTCGGGTCGAGCGTCGCGAAGAGCGCGTCCTCGACCAGCACGCCGGCCTGGGTCAGCCGGTTCAGCAGGCTGGACTTGCCGGCGTTGGTGTAGCCGGCGATCGCCACGGCCGGCACGCCGCTCGCGGCCCGGCGGGAGCGCTTGGTCTCCCGTACCGTCTTCATGGCTTTGATCTCACGCCGCAGCTTGGCGATGCGGGTGTTGATCCGCCGGCGATCGGTCTCCAGCTTGGTCTCACCGGGACCGCGCGTGCCCACACCGCCGCCGCCGGCGCCGCCACCCGCGCCACCGCCCTGACGGGAGAGCGAGTCACCCCAGCCGCGCAGACGCGGCAGGAGGTATTGCAGCTGGGCGAGCTCGACCTGGGCCTTGCCCTCCCGGCTCTTGGCGTGCTGGGCGAAGATGTCGAGGATCAGCGCGGTCCGGTCGACGACCTTGACCTTGACCTGCTCCTCGAGCTTGCGCAGCTGCGAGGGCGAGAGCTCGCCGTCGCAGATGACGGTGTCGGCGCCGGTCATGACGACCACGTCGCGGAGCTCGTCGACCTTGCCGCGGCCGATGAACGTGGCCGCGTCCGGCTGCCTGCGGCGCTGGATCAGGCCCTCGAGGACCTGTGAGCCCGCGGTCTCGGCGAGCGCGGCGAGCTCGGTCAGCGAATTATCGGCGTCCTCGACGCTGCCCTCGGTCCAGACGCCGACCAGCACCACTCTCTCGAGTCGCAACTGGCGGTACTCGACCTCGGTGACGTCGGTCAGCTCGGTGGAGAGCCCCGCGACACGCCGCAGCGAGTGCCGCTCCTCGAGCTCGAGCTCGCCGGTGGTCAGGTCGGGTTCGTCCAGCACGGGTGCCTGGTGGATGTTTCGCAAAAGTGACCTCCTCCGGCCCGATCGTGGCACGTCCCGCCTCGCGGCGCATCCACATAACCGGGTCGGACGTTCTGGCAGTCGGAAACTGACTATTGAGTAACCACCGCAGCGGCGTCCGCTATTCCGCAAGAGCGACAATACGGAGTACCAGCCACTTGACGTCGAAGGGGACACCGTGGTGACCACCCGCCTGCCGAGCGCAGGATTCTCGATCACGATTCGCATCGCCGTGACAGCGGACGCCTCGTCCATCGGCCGTCTCACCACCTGCGTGGGCGAGGCCGGAGCGATCGTGACGGCACTGGACGTGGTCGACTCGGACGCCACGCACGTGATCGTCGACCTTACCTGCGACACCGCCGACGCGGCACACGCCGACCAGGTCGTCAAACAGCTCGAGGACCAGGACGGCGTGGACGTCCGCAAGGTCTCCGACCGCACCTTCCTGCTCCACCTGGGCGGCAAGATCGAGGTCAGCTCGAAGGTCGCGCTCCGCAACCGTGACGAGCTGTCCCGGGCGTACACCCCGGGCGTGGCCCGGGTCTGCATGGCGATCGCCGAGAACCCGGCCGACGCCCGCCGCCTCACCATCAAGCGCAACACCGTGGCCGTGGTCAGCGACGGCTCGGCCGTGCTCGGCCTCGGCAACATCGGCCCGGCCGCCGCCATGCCGGTCATGGAGGGCAAGGCCGCCCTCTTCAAGCGGTTCGGCGGCGTCGACGCCTGGCCGGTCGTGCTCGACACCCAGGACACCGACGAGATCGTCGCGATCGTGAAGGCGATCGCCCCGGCGTACGGCGGGATCAACCTGGAGGACATCGCGGCGCCGCGGTGCTTCGAGATCGAGGCCCGGCTGCGCGAACTCCTCGACATCCCGGTCTTCCACGACGACCAGCACGGCACCGCCATCTGCGTGCTCGCCGCGCTGACCAACGCGATGCGGGTGGTCGGCAAGCGGATGGAGGACGTCAAGGTGGTCGTGTCCGGCGCCGGGGCGGCCGGCACCGCGATCATGAAGCTGCTGATGCGCCAGGGCGTGGGCGACATCATCGCGTACGACCGGCGGGGCGCCCTGCACCGCGGCATGTCCGACCTGAACGAGTCGATGCAGTGGCTCGCCGACAACACGAACAGGGACAACTACGCGGGCGACCTGCCGGGCGCGATCGTCGGCGCCGACGTCTTCATCGGCGTCTCCGCGCCGAACCTGCTGACCGGCGACGACATCGCGAAGATGGCCGACAAGTCGATCGTCTTCGCGATGGCCAACCCCGACCCCGAGGTCGACCCGCGCGAGGCCCGCAAGCACGCCGCGATCGTGGCGACCGGCCGGTCCGACCAGCCCAACCAGATCAACAACGTGCTGGCCTTCCCCGGCGTCTTCCGCGGCATGCTCGACGCCGGCGCCGAGGAGTTCACCGAGGAGATGGCGCTCGCCGCGGCCCGGGCCATCGCCGACGTGGTGGGCGAGGACAAGCTCAACCCGACAGTCATCATCCCGAGCGTCTTCGACCAGCGCGTGACCCCCGCCGTCGCGGCCGCGATTCGCGCTGTCGTGCGAGGGGTGCCGGTTCCGACGAATCCGGCAGCCGTCCCGGAGTCGGAGCTCGACAAAGCCCCCGAGGGCATCTTCTGACCGACCCGCTCCGACGCTGCCACCACCACCCGGGGCGGCACGGGGCGGGCACCACCCGCGATCTTGTGAAGTTCGGCCACACCGTTGCTGCGGGACTTCACAAGATCGTGGGGAAGAACGGGCGGCGTGGGACCAGCGCGGGGCGGGACCGGCGCCGCGGGGCGGGATTGCGCGGGACGGGGTCAGCGGGCCGTGGACCAGCCGGTCAGTTCGCCTACGTGGTCGGTGATCAGGCCGGCCACGCCCGCTTCGACGAGGGAGGGCCAGAGGGAGCGGTCGTTCGCCGTCCAGGGCATCACGCCCACGCCGGCGGCGGCGAGCTCGGCCATCACCGCCGGGGAGCGGAGGACGTCGGCGACCGGCGGGTTGCAGAGCGCTACGCCGAGTTCGCGGCAGAGGGAGACGGTCTCCGCGTCGAAGCGGAAGAGGAGCAGGCCACGGCGTACTTCGGGGGCGATCTCGCGGGCCTTGCGGACCACGTCCGGGTCGAAGCTCTGCACCACCGTGCGGGCGAGGAGGTCATGTCCGGCCAGGTGGGCGAGGATCGACTTGACCTCGTCCAGGGTGGCCGGGGACTTGATCTCCACGAGCAGCTCGGCGCCGGAGGCCTGGAGCAGGTCGAGGACCTCCTCCAGGGCCGGCACCCGGACACCGGCGAAGGCCGGGCTGAACCGGACGCCGGCATCCAGTGCGGCGATATCCTCGAAGCCCAGGTCCCAGACCCGGCCGTGCCCGGTCGTGGTGCGGTCCACCGTGCGGTCGTGGATCACCACGGGTACGCCGTCGGCCGTCACCCGCACGTCGAACTCGACGATCGTGGCGCCGGCCCGGATCGCGGCCTCGAAGGCGGGCAGGGTGTTCTCCGGGGCGGCGGCCGCATAGCCGCGGTGCGCGACGCGGTGCAGCATCAGCGGACACCCCCGGAGCGGGCGCGCCACGGCATCGGCGCGAGCTCGCCGGGAACGGCGGCCGCCGTCTCCGGCCCGCGCTCGCCGGAGACGGCGGCCTGCGGCACCGGCCCGCGCTCGCCGGAGACGGCGGCCTGCGGCACCGGCCCGCGCGCGCCGGAGAGGGGGGCGTGCGGCATCAGGCCAGGACCTCGCCCTCGGCGACCAGGACGGCTGGGCCCTCCAGCCACCAGGCGCCCTCCTCGTCGTGGGTGACGGTGAGGCGGCCGCCGGGCAGGTCGACGGCGATCGAGCCGGTCGTCAGGCCGGCGTCGCGCAGGGCCACCGCGCCTACCGCGAGCGCGCCGGTGCCGCAGGCCAGGGTCTCGCCGGAGCCGCGCTCGTGGACGCGCATCCGGACGTGGCCGTCGGCTCCGGTGACCGGCTCGGCTCCCTCGACGAACTCGATGTTGACGCCGTGCGGGAAGACGGCGGCGTCGAAGAGCGGTTCACGAGTGAGGTCCAGCGCGTCCAGCGCCACCCCGTCGTGCAGGCCACAGACCAGGTGGGGGTTCCCGACGTCCACCGCGACACCGGGGAAGGTCAGAGGTCCGAGGGTCGCGGTGCTCCCGGCGTACAGATCAGGGGTTGTCATCCGCACCTTGATGGTCTCCGCCCCGACCAGCGCGACCATGATCCCTGCTCGCGTCGCCACCGGAAGGCCCGCAGGGCCGGCCGTGGCGAGAGCGTTCTCCAGCAGATAGCGCACGAAGACGCGAACGCCGTTGCCGCACATCTCGGCGATCGAGCCGTCGCTGTTCCAGTAGTCCATGAACCACTCGGCCTCGCCGGCGAGACCGGCCGCCTCCGGATGTTTCGCGCTGCGCACGACCCGCAGCACGCCGTCGCCGCCGATGCCCCGGCGCCGGTCGCAGAGCGACGCGACGAGCTCCGGCGTGAGCGCGAGCGCGCCGTCGGGGTCGGACAGGATCACGAAGTCGTTGCCGGCGCCGTGTCCCTTCGTGAAACGCAGGCCGGTGGCGGAGGTCTCAAGCACGCCGCCCATCATCGCGCAACCGCCAGCGCGTCGGCCACCAGCGTCGGGGCGGCGCCGTCCAGCCAGGTGATCGACGGGTCGCGGCGGAACCAGGAGCGCTGGCGGCGGACGAACCGGCGGGTGCCGCGGGTCGTGTCCTCCTTCGCCTGCTCCTCGGTGAGCGCGCCGTCGATCTGGGCGAGCGCCTGCTGGTAGCCGAGCGCGCAGGACGCCGTGCGGCCGTCCCGGATGCCGAGCGTGTCCAGCCGGCGCACCTCGTCGATCAGGCCGGCCTCCCACATCAGGTCGACGCGGAGGGCGATGCGTTCGTCGAGCTCGGCGGTGTCCCGGTCGACACCGATCTGTACGGCGTCGTAGACCGGCTTCGGATCGGGCAGCGAGGCGGTGAAGGGCTTGCCGGTCAGCTCGATGACTTCGAGGGCGCGGACGATCCGGCGGCCGTTGGTGGGCAGGATCTTCGCGGCCGCCACCGGGTCTTTTTCCGACAAATCCGCATATAGTGGGGCAAGTCCCTCGGCTTCCGCCCGCGATTCGAGTCTTGTCCGGATTGTCGCGTCGGTGCCGGGGAACTCGAAGTCCTCCAGCACCGCGCGCACGTACAGGCCCGACCCACCGACCAGCAGCGGCACGCGATCGCGCGAAAGGATGTCGTCGATCGCGGCGCGGGCCAGGCGCTGGTACTCGGCGACCGCGGCCGGCTCGGTGACGTCCCAGATGTCGAGCAGATGGTGCGGAACGCCCTCGCGCTCGGCCACGCTCAGCTTGGCCGTCCCGATGTCCATGCCCCGGTACAGCTGCATGGAGTCGGCGTTGACCACCTCACCACCCAGTTCCCGGGCGAGCGCGATGCTCAGAGCGGATTTCCCGGCCGCCGTCGGGCCGACGACGGTGATCACGCGACGAGCTGGTGGGAACGGCACGGGCCAACGGTAGGACACCGTTGGGTCACGGTCGTTGGCGGGAGCTTTCCCCTGACCGGGTTGGACCTGTGACAATGCGCGAGAAAGAATGCCGGTGGGAAGATTGGCATTCACTGCGCTGTGGCGGTGGCCGAGGACCGGTTTGGTCCGGCGGCGCCGGGAGAACGAGGATGAGCTGATGAACGACTGGACGGCCTTCGGGCGCGTGGATGCCGACGGCACCGTGTACGTGAAGACCGCCGAGGGCGACCGGGTGGTCGGCTCCTGGCAGGCGGGTACGCCGGAGGAGGGTCTGGCGCACTTCGCTCGCCGATTCGCCGACCTGGTGACCGAGGTCGACCTCGTCGAGGCTCGCCTCAAGTCCGGCGCGGCCGACGCGTCCCACTCGCTGGCGAGCGTCAAGCGCCTGCGCACCACCCTCGACGAGGCCCACGTGGTCGGCGACATCGACGGCCTGGCGTCCCGGCTGGAGCGGCTCGCCGCCCTCGCCGAGGAGAAGGCGGGCGAGGCCCGTGCCGCCCGCGAGGTCGCGCGCACCGAGGCGCTCGCGCGCAAGACCGCCCTCGTCGAGGAGGCGGAGAAGATCGCCGCCGAGGCGACCGGCTGGAAGACGGCCGGCGACCGCCTCAAGGAGATCCTCGACGAGTGGAAAACGATCCGCGGCGTCGACAAGAAGACCGACGGCGAGCTGTGGAAGCGGTTCGCGACCGCGCGGGACGGGTTCACCCGCCGCCGCGGCGCCCACTTCGCGACCCTCGACGGCCAGCGCAAGCAGGCGCAGACCGCCAAGGAGGAGCTGGTCAAGGAGGCCGAGAGCCTCGCCGACTCGACCGAGTGGTCCAGCACGGCCAACCGGCTCAAGGAGCTGATGACCGAGTGGAAGTCGGCGCCGCGCGCCGCGAAGGAGGCCGAGCAGCGCCTCTGGGAACGCTTCCGGGCCGCGCAGGACGCGTTCTTCACCCGCCGCAGCGAGGTCTTCTCCGCCCGTGACGCGGAATACCAGGGCAACCTGGAGAAGAAGCAGGCCATCCTCGCCGAGGTCGAGGCCCTCGACGTCGACGCCGACGCCCGCGCCGCGCAGAACAAGCTCCGCGACGCGCAGGCGGCCTGGCACGAGGCCGGCCGGGTGCCGCGCGAGGCGGCCGCGTCGCTGGACCGCCGCTGGCGGGCCGCCGAGGAGCGCATCCGGGTGGCGATGGACTCGGCCTGGCGCAAGACCAGCCCGCAGGACAACCCGCTGCTGCGTCAGATGCGTGACCAGGTCGCCGAGGCGGAGCAGCGTCTCGCCCGGGCCCAGGCTGCCGGCGACACGCGCCGGATCAAGGAGGCCGAGCAGGCCCTCGCTTCGAAGCGTCAGTTCCTGGCGCTCGCGGAGCAGGCCAACTAGACGGTTCTTCATTGAGGGATGGCGGCGGGCCGTTGGCCTGCCGCCATTTCTCGTGTACGGGTCACTCCTCCGTGTTGGCGCCCGTGCACACGACTGCCACGCTCCGGCCGGCGAAGTGGTCCGGGTGTGCCAGGACCGCGGCGAGGGCGGCCGCTCCGGCGCCCTCGGCCTGGGTGTGCGCCGCCGTCGCGAGCACGCGCCGGGCCTCGGCGATCTGCTCGTCCGTGACCAGCAGGAAGTCGGCGAGACGGCCGGCCATGAGCCGCTGCGGCAGCTCGTAGCCGCGGCCGGTGGCCAGGCCGGCGGCCGTCGTCCGGTTCGGGCGCTTCAGCAGAGTCCCGGCCCGCCACGAGTCGTGGGCCGCCGGGGAGGCCTCGGCCTGGACGGCGATGACCCGGCAGTTCGGGGCCAGTTCCTCGGCGACCAGGCAGGCGGCCGCCGCGCCGGTGCCGCTGCCGACCGGGACCACGATGGCGTCCAGGTCCGGGCGGGCCTCGAGGATCTCCACGTACAGCGTGCCGACGCCGGCCAGCAGCTCCGGGGTGTCGCCGGGGCTGATCAGGCGTGCCCCGGTCATGGCGGCGAACTCCCGGGCGTACGTCTCGGCGGCCTCCAGCGACGGGCCGGTGCGGACGGCCGTGGCGCCCCAGGACTCGACCAGGTCGGCCTTCACCTGCGGGGTGCCGGCCGGCATGACGACGGTGCAGTCCGCCCCGAAGACCCGGCTCGCGTAGGCCAGCGACTGCGCGTGGTTGCCGGTCGAGTAGGTGACCAGCTTCTCCCCCGCCATGCCGGCCAGCAGGTTCAGGCCGCCGCGCACCTTGAAGGCGCCGACCGGCTGGGTGTTCTCGTGCTTGACCAGGACGTTCGCCTTCACCCGGCGGTCGATCAGCGGGTAGGACCACATCGGCGTCGGGGGCAGGTGATCGGCCAGGACGGTTCGGGCCGCCTTGATGTCGGCGAAGGTGAGATCCATGCCTCCGATCATCTTCGCTCGGCAGCCATAGATCCAATGCCTAGTTTCTGGGTGATCCATAGGCCCGGTTGATACGTTGGCGCGATGCTCGACGTCACCCGGCTCACCGTGCTCGTGGCCGTGGCCCGGCACGGCTCGGTCACCGCCGCGGCCCGCGCCCTGCACTACGCCCAGCCCTCGGTGAGCCACCACCTCGCCCGGCTCGAGGCCGAGACCGGCAGCCGGCTCGTCCAGCGGGTCGGCCGGGGCGTCCGGCTCACCGAGGCGGGACGGATGCTCGCCGACCGGGCCGAGGAGATCCTGGGCCGGCTCGCATCGGCCGAGGCCGAACTCGCCGCGCACACCGGGCTGCGCAGCGGGCGGGTGCGGCTCGCGGCGTTCCCGTCCGCGCTCGGGACGTTCGTGCCGGCCGCGGCGGCCGGGTTCGCGGCCGCCCACCCCGGACTGGACCTGCGGTTCAGCGAGGCCGAGCCGCCCGCCGCGATCCGGCTGCTGCGCAGCGGCGAGGTGGACGCCGCGCTGCTCTTCACCCATCCCGGTGACGTGACGCCGGACCTCGACGGCCTCCGCCACGAGCAACTGCTGGAGGAGGGTACGAGCCTGGTCGTGCCGGCCGGCTGGGAGGGTGATCGGCTGGCGGATCACCGGGAGCGGCCGTGGATCGGCGGCTGCGAGCGGTGCCGGGTGCGGCTCGTGAGCGCCTGCGCCGCGGAGGGGTTCGCGCCGGACATCCGGTTCACCACCGACGACTACGTGGCGGTGCAGGCCCTCGTCGCGGCCGGGATGGGGGTCACGACGCTGCCCGCCCTGGCGCTCGCGGCACACCGGAATCCGTCGGTCCGGGTGGTGCCGCTGGCCGGCCTGGCCCGCCGGATCTCGGTGGCCGTGGCCGGGGACCCGCCGGATCCGCCCGCCACGGCCGCCCTTCTCACGCACCTGAGGGCCGCCGCCCGGGCGTTGTGACGGCTGTACCGCAGGGCGACAAAACGGGCGGGGAGGCAGCCCTGCGGTACAGCCGGGATCGGCGGCTGCACGACAGGGCGGCAAAACGGGCGGGGAGGCAGCCGTGCGGTGCAGCCGGGATCGGCGGCTGTACCGCAGGGCGGCAAAACGGGCGCGGGGACAGCCGTGCGGTACAGCCGGGTCTGGGTGGCTGTACCGCACGGTGGGCGGCCGCTTCGGGGCGTGCGGGCACGCCGGAGCCGGCGGCGGGTCGCGCCGGGGGGACGTGGCCGCAGGTGTGGTGCGCCACGGGACCCGGCTGATGCGGTTGGGGACCGGGTAGTTCGTACGGAAATGGGTTTTCTTAGAGAGCGCAACCCTCGGCCGGCGGAAGCGGGGCAGGGACGCCGATGGTCGGCAGGCCCAGGGAAACGCCCTTGAGCTTGGGCGTGCGGCCCGCCTCCTGCGCGTCACCGGCCCGCGTGCGGCGGTGGGAGAGCGGATCGCCGTCGGCGTTGAGGTGGTGCGGAGCCGCGTAGGTCACCACGGTCTCGACGATGTCGCCGGGGCGCGGCGCGGTGGGGCCGGTCGCGAAGTGGACCAGGCGGCCGTCCCGCGCCCGGCCGCTCATCCGGCCGGTGCGCTCGTCCTTGCGGCCTTCGCCGACCGCGACCAGGACCTCGACCTTCTCGCCGACGAGCTTCCTGTTCTCGGCCCAGGTGATGTCCTCGAGGACGGCGATGAGGCGCTCGTAGCGCTCCTGCACGACGGCCTTGGGGAGCTGGTCCTCCATGATCGCGGCGGGGGTGCCGGGACGCTTGGAGTACTGGAACGTGAAGGCGCTGGAGAAGCGGGCCCGGCGGACCACCTCGAGGGTCTGCTCGAAGTCTTCCTCGGTCTCGCCGGGGAAGCCGACGATGATGTCGGTGGTGATCGCGGCGTCCGGCATGGCGGCGCGGACCTTGTCGATGATGCCGAGGTATTTCTCCTGGCGGTAGCTGCGGCGCATGGCCTTGAGCACGCGGTCGGAGCCGGACTGGAGCGGCATGTGCAGCGAGTGGCAGACGTTCGGCGTCTCGGCCATCGCGGCGATCACGTCGTCGGTGAAGTCCTTCGGGTGCGGGCTGGTGAAGCGGACCCGCTCCAGGCCCTCCACCTCGCCGGTGGCGCGCAGCAGCTTGCCGAAGGCGAGCCGGTCGCCGAACTCGACGCCGTAGGAGTTCACGTTCTGCCCGAGCAGGGTCACCTCGAGCACGCCCTCGGCCACCAGCGCGCGGACCTCGGACAGGATGTCGCCGGGGCGGCGGTCCTTCTCCTTGCCGCGCAGCGACGGGACGATGCAGAACGTGCAGGTGTTGTTGCAGCCCACCGAGATGGAGACCCAGCCGGCGTAGGTGGACTCGCGCTTCGTCGGCAGCGTCGAGGGGAAGACCTCGAGCGACTCGAGGAGCTCGACCTGCGCCTCCTCGTTGTGCCGGGCGCGCTCCAGCAGGGCCGGCAGCGAGCCGATGTTGTGGGTGCCGAAGACCACGTCGACCCAGGGGGCCTTCTTGACGATGTCGCCCTGGTCCTTCTGCGCGAGGCAGCCGCCCACCGCGATCTGCATGCCCGGGTTCTTCAGCTTCGTCGGCCGCAGGTGGCCGAGGTTGCCGTAGAGCCGGTTGTCGGCGTTCTCCCGGACCGCGCAGGTGTTGAAGACCACGACGTCCGCCGTATCCGGCGCGGCGGCGCGCACGTAGCCGGCGTCCTCCATCAGGCCGGAGATCCGCTCGCTGTCGTGCACGTTCATCTGGCAGCCGTAGGTGCGCACGTCGTAGGTGCGGGCGCTGCCCTGGATTTCGGTAGTCATGGCAATTGACCAGGCTACCCCTCACGCGGCGGCGGGCCGCTCCGGCGTCGGGTCGGGAGGGAACCGCGAACGGTCACATCCCGCCCGGGCCGCACAGGCCGGATCCGAGCCGGTGCACGGCCGCACGTCCCGGCGCTCCGGGCCGTCGTCGGTCTCCACCTCGGTGACGTGCACGGCACGGAGAGTGCCGTCCGGCTCGGCCAGGACGTACCGGGTCGGGTTGAGGGTGTCGTCGGGGAGCAGGATCGCGGCGTGCAGCCGGACCGCGACGGCGCTGGCGATGGTCTCCTCGGCCACGTTCGCCGGCGCGAGATAGACGTCGACGAGTGTCGGGAAGTCGCCACCGACGTGGTAGACGTCCGCCATCAGGGCTCCGGGCAGGGCGTTCTCGATCTCGCCGACGCCGCGCTCCAGGGCGCCCGCCAGCGCGCCTCGCACCCGGTCGGCGTCGATGTGCTGGGCGACACACCAGTTCCAGAGGCCGTCCGCCATGCTCACCATGCTGTACACCTCTCTGGCGCGGAACAGGCTGTGTTACCGCTCCGTGACCATTCTCGACACGATCCGATACTGACCGCCCCCTAGGGTGTGTCCATTCGAGTGAACCGACAACGAGTGGATGGACCAGGGGTGACAGACGAAGCACTCATCGTGCTGGACAGCGTCAACAAGTGGTTCGGCCCCCTGCACGTGCTGCAGGACGTGAGCCTGTCTGTCGCGCGCGGCGAGGTCGTGGTCGTGATCGGACCCTCCGGTTCCGGCAAGTCCACCCTGTGCCGCGCCATCAACCGGCTCGAGCCGATCAACTCCGGCACGATCACGTTCGACGGACAGCCGCTCGCGGCCGAGGGCCGGCAGCTCGCCAAGCTGCGCAGCGAGGTCGGCATGGTGTTCCAGTCGTTCAACCTCTTCGCGCACAAGACCATCCTGCAGAACGTCATGCTGGGGCCGGTCAAGGTGCGCAAGGAGAAGCCGGCCGTGGTGCGCGACCGGGCCATGCAGCTGCTGGAGCGGGTCGGCATCGCGAACCAGGCCGACAAGTACCCGGCTCAGCTCTCCGGCGGCCAGCAGCAGCGGGTCGCGATCGCGCGGGCGCTCGCCATGCAGCCCAAGGCGCTGCTCTTCGACGAGCCGACCAGCGCGCTCGACCCGGAGATGGTCGGCGAGGTTCTGGACGTGATGACCTCGCTCGCCCGGGAGGGCATGACCATGGTGGTGGTCACCCACGAGATGGGCTTCGCCCGGCACGCGGCGAACCGGGTGGTCTTCATGGCCGACGGCCAGCTCGTCGAGCAGGCGGCGCCGGAGGAGTTCTTCGCCAACCCGAAGAGTGAACGCGCACGCGATTTCCTCTCCAAGATCCTGACGCACTGACCAAGAACCAATTTTCGAGGAGCGTAAACATGCGCATCACCCGATTTGCAGCGACCTTCGGCGCGCTCACCATGGCGCTCGCCGTGGCGGCATGCGGCGGCGGCGACGACGAGAGCGGCAGCTCCGGTGGCGCCTCCGGCATCGTCGGCAAGGCGTCCAGCGACAAGAAGCTGGTCATCGGCGTGAAGGCCGACCAGCCGGGTCTCGGCCTGCAGACCGGTAGCACCTACACCGGCTTCGACATCGAGATCGGCAAGATCATCGCGAAGGGCCTCGGCGTCGAGGAGAGCGGGATCGAGTGGAAGACCACCGTCTCCGCGAACCGTGAGCCGTACATCCAGCAGGGCCAGGTCGACCTCGTCGTGGCGACCTACACGATCAACGACGAGCGCAAGAAGGTCGTCAACTTCGGCGGGCCGTACTACATCGCCGGCCAGGACCTGCTCGTGCCGGTCGACTCGACGATCACCGGGCCGGAGGCCCTCGCGGGCAAGAAGGTCTGCTCGGTCAGCGGCTCGACCCCGGCCAAGCGGATCCAGACCGACTACAAGGACGCCCAGCTCCAGCAGTTCGACTCGTACTCCAAGTGCGTGACGGCGCTGGCCGGCGGTCAGGTCGACGCGGTCACCACCGACGACATCATCCTGGCCGGTTACGCCGCCCAGGACCAGTACGCCGGCAAGTTCAAGGTGGTCGGCAAGCCGTTCAGCGAGGAGCCGTACGGCATCGGCCTGAAGAAGGACGACAGCGAGGGCTGCAAGAAGATCAACGAGATCCTCACGGCCGCCGCGTCCGACGGCTCCTACAAGGCCGCCTGGGACAACACGCTCGGCAAGAGCGGCACCGCGGCGCCGGAGCTCGACACGACCAAGCTGACCAACTGCTCCTGATTCTCCTTGAGTTGAGCGGAGCCGGGTTCCCCCGGCTCCGCTCTCCCTTTGCCTGAAGGTGCCGATGGACGTCTTCTCCGATCCCTACAACGTCGACGTGTACGTGACCGGGTTCCTCTGGATCCTGAAGCTCACCGCGGCATCCACGGTGGGCGCGCTCGTGCTCGGCGTGCTGCTGGCCGCCATGCGGGTCTCCCCCGTGCCGGTGCTGCGCGGCTTCGGCGCGGCCTGGGTGAACACGTTCCGGAACACGCCACTCACCCTGATCATCTTCTTCTGCTATTTCGGGCTCTTCTCGACGCTCGGCTTCTCGGTCTCCGACGAGATCGACCTGAACAACTACTGGCTCGGCGTCATCGGCCTCTCGGTCTACACGGCGGCGTTCGTCTGCGAGGCGATCCGGTCCGGCATCAACACCGTCCCGCCGGGCCAGGCCGAGGCCGCCCGCGCGATCGGCATGTCGTTCCGGCAGACCCTCATGATGATCGTCCTGCCGCAGGCCGGCCGGGCCGTGATCGCGCCGCTCGGCAGCATCTTCATCGCCCTGTCGAAGAACGCCACGATCGTCGGCACGATCGGGCTCATGGAGTCGTCGAACGCGATGAAGGAACTGATCAACGCGAACGGCGACGCCGTCATCCCGATCTTCCTGGTCTTCGCCGGGACGTTCGCGATCGTCCTGATCCCCGCCGGGTACGGCTTCGGCTGGCTGGCCAACCGTCTGGCGGTGAAGCGATGAGCACGGACGCCGTCCTGTACGACCACCCCGGCCCGCGCGCCAAACGGCGGAACGCGATCCTCACGGTCGTGTTCGGCCTGGCCATCCTGGGACTGCTCTACTGGATCTACGCGAAGTTCGACGAGAAGGGCCAGTGGGCGGCGGCCCTCTGGAAGCCGTTCATCGAGGCCAGCACGTGGACCGACTACATCATCCCGGGTCTGCTGCACACCCTCGGCGCGGCCGCCGTCGCGATGCTGCTCGCGCTGGCGTTCGGCATCGTCTTCTCGGTGGGCCGGCTCTCCGACCACTGGTGGGTGCGGGTCCCGGCCGGCGTCGTCGTCGAGTTCTTCCGGGCCGTGCCGCTGCTGCTGCTGATGTTCTTCATCTTCTTCGGCGTGCCGTTCCTCACCGAGCAGCCGATGTCGATCTTCTGGGCCGTCGTCATCGGCCTGACCCTCTACAACGGGTCGGTGCTCGCCGAGGCGTTCCGGGCCGGCATCCTCGCGGTGCCGCGCGGGCAGAGCGAGGCGGCGTACGCGCTCGGCATGCGCAAGAGCCAGGTGATGCGGGAGATCCTCGTCCCGCAGGCCGCCCGGTCGATGCTGCCGGTGATCGTCAGCCAGATGGTCGTCCTGGTGAAGGACACGGCGCTCGGCTACATCATCAGCTACAGCGAGCTTCTCCAGTACGGCGTGAACAACGTGGCCGCGAACTTCGGCAACGTGGTCCAGGCCGCGATCGTCGTGGCGATCATCTTCATCCTGGTGAACTCGGCGCTGACCGCTCTGGCCGGCCTGCTGGAGCGCCGGACCCGGCGGGGCGGCAAGGCGCCGCGGGGCACCGGGCAGCCGGTTCCGGCCGGCCTGGTGCAGACCGGCGAGGCCGCCGGGGACTGACGTCCCTACCGGGCCAGTTCCGTCACACGCGACTCCCTGACGACCGTGACGCGGATCTGGCCCGGATAGGTCAGCTCCTCCTCGATCTGCTTCGCCACGTCGCGGGCCAGCACCGCCGCGCCGATGTCGTCGATGTCGTCCGGCCGCACCATCACCCGGATCTCGCGGCCGGCCTGCATGGCGAACACCTTCTCGACGCCGACCTTGCCCCCGGCGATCTCCTCGATTCGTTCAAGGCGTTTCACGTACGCCTCCAGGCTCTCCCGCCGGGCGCCCGGCCGTCCCCCGGAACACGCGTCGGCCGCCTGTGTCAGCACGGCCTCGATGGTCTGCGGCGGCACCTCGTTGTGATGCGCTTCGATGGCGTGCACGACGTCGTCGTGTTCGCCGTACTTGCGGGCCAGGTCCGCGCCGATCAGGGCGTGACTGCCCTCCACCTCGTGGGTGAGCGCCTTGCCGATGTCGTGCAGGAACGCGGCCCGCTTCATCGTCGGCACGTCCAGGCCCAGCTCGGCCGCCATGATCCCGGCGATGTGGGCGGTCTCGACGAGGTGCTTCAGCACGTTCTGGCCGTAGCTGGTGCGGTAGCGCAGCCGGCCCAGCAGCTTCACCAGCTCCGGGTGGATGTTCGTGATGCCGACGTCGACGAGCGCCTCCTCGGCGGCCCGGTCGCAGAGGACCTCCACCTCGTTCTTGGCGCTGTCGAAGACCTCCTCGATCCGGTGCGGGTGGATCCGGCCGTCCAGGACCAGCTTCTCCAGGGTGAGCCGGCCGACCTCCCGGCGTACCGGGTCGAAGCAGGAGAGCAGCACCGCCTCCGGGGTGTCGTCGATGATCAGGTTGACCCCGGTGGTCGACTCGAACGCCCGGATGTTGCGGCCCTCACGGCCGATGATCCGGCCCTTCATCTCGTCGCTCGGCAGGTGCAGCACGCTGACCACGCTCTCCGCGGTCTGCTCGCTGGCGATCCGCTGGATCGCGTCGACCACGATGTGCCGGGCCCGGGTGTCCGCGGTGCTCTTCGCCTCGATCTCGATGTCCCGGATCAGGATCGCCGCCTCGCGCTTCGCCTGCCCCTCGATCGACTCGATGAGCTCGGTCTTCGCCGTCTCGGCGGTCAGCGCGGCGATCCGCTCCAGCTCGCGGCGCTTCGTCTCCTCCACCTTGGCGATCTCCGCCTCGCGCTTGGTGAGGGTCGCCTCCCGGGTGGACAGGTCACTCTCCAGCGCGGCGAGGCGGCGCTCCCGCTCGACGAGGCGCTCCACCTCCTCGGCGTGCAGCCGCTCCCGCTCGTCGATCCGGGCCGCCCGGCGCTCCACCTCGGCGGCCTGCTCCTTCGCCGTGGCGTTGAGCAGGGCGATCTCGCGTTCGCCGGACCGGCGGGCCTGGGTGCGCAACTGCTCGGCGTCGGCCTCGGCCTGCCGGTGCGCGTGCTCCAGGATCGTGTCGGCCTCGCTGTGGGCGGCCTCCAGGACGCGCCGGGCCTCGGCCCTCGCCGCCCCGGCCTCCGCCTTCGCGGCGGCGGTCTCCGCCCGTACCGTTGCGGCTTTGGCATTGGCGTCGGCGACCTTCGCCTGCGCGGCGCCGACCTCCTGCTCCTGCCGCTCGTGGGCGTCGTGGCGCTCGGACTGCATCTGACGCAGCGCACGCGCCCCGAGGACCAGCCCGGCTATCACCGATGCGGCGAGCACGATGACAGCAATCACGAGCACCCAGTCCAGGGGGGTCATCTCGCCGCGTCTCCCTTCGCCGCCGGCGCGGTGGTCAACGCGCGCGGCCATCCTGCGGGATGCCCGACCAAAGCAGTGATCGCGGACGGCCTCTCCCGCAGCCCACGTCTCCTCTCCCTGCCTTCTCCGGGGTACGGCTCGGCGCCGGTCGGCTCGTCACGAGCCTCCGGGGTCGCGTCCGCGGCGGCGGTCAGCGTTCCGAGGCGCTGATCACCGAATCGGACGAATCGGCAGTGAGGCAGCCGGCTGTGTCAGCCGCCGCCGGAGCGTGTGGAGTTGTGGGCCGCCTGCCGCCCTCGTCGCCGGCCGCGTGGGTCGCGGTCGGTGACGACACCGGCGAGTGCGGGTGAAGCGTTCAAGTGATGCCGTAATGTGATGCGATCTATGTTGTGTCTGTAGCTTGCGATGGTCGAACAAACCTTGTGTAACGCGAGGCTAGGTCGCGAGCACCGCTTCGGTCAAGGACTCATGATTCGGCAGCGGATAGGACGTACGGCACAGACGTGCTTACGCCCAGCTCACGATCTCTCCGGGACATTTCCGACGTACCGTGTGATGACGCCTCGGTCGTCGTTATCAACTCGCAACCGACGACATGATCGTCGTTGGCGTCGCCGCGGTCGTGCGTCGCTCTGCGTAGCTGTGACGGCGCGGGGTTCCGCCCCCCAGATCCCCGCGAAAGGGGTTCAGGCCTCACATCAGGACTATATCGGTGAGGGGTTCCGGTATCGCCATCAACGCCATGTGCGGGCGCTAGCCGGGGTGGGCCGGCACGCTCCAGCGGGGCGCCTCACGCGGCCCGGCTCCTCACGCGGCCCGGCTCGCCTGCACGCAGCACGGCGTCTCACGCGGCCCGGCCGCCTGCACGCAGCACGGCGCCTCACGCGGCCCGGCCGCCATCGCACGGCGGGGCGCCTCATTCCGCCCGGCCGCTTCCCCTCTCGCGGGGTGCTTCACCTGGTGGCACCCGGTGGAGCCTCAGGCGCTGGGGCCGGCCTCGTCGGCCAGGGCGTCCTCGTCGATGGCGTCGGCGAACTCGGCTGCCTCGGCGTCGCGGGCGGCCAGCGCATCCTTGACGGCGCGGAACGCTATGCCGGCCGGGTAGCCCTTGCGGGCCAGCATCGCCACGAGGCGGCGGAAGACGGCTTCGGGAGTTCCGGTGGCCGTCCGGAGCTTGCGGTCGACCAGGGCGCGGGCCGCTTCGGCCTCGGCCTCGTCGTCGACGGCTTCGAGGGCCTCGCTCGCCACCTCGGCGTCGACCCCGCGCTGGCGAAGCTCGTTCGCGAGGGCGCGACGGGCCAGGCCGCGCCCGTGATGCCGGCTGGAGACCCAGGCCCGGGCGAACGCGGCGTCGTCGATGATGCCGACCTCGTCGTAGCGGTCGAGCACCTCGGTGATCACCTCGTCGGAGATGCCCTTGCGGGTGAGGACCTTCGACAGCTCGGCACGCGTGCGCGGACGCACCGCCAGCTGGCGGATACAGATCTCCCGCGCCCGCTCCGGCTCGGACTGCTGCTCCGCGGAACGACGCTCGCCGCCCCGCCCCCGCGTGCCATCGCCACCGCCCGGCCCGCCGGCACCACCGCCGGCGCCATCGCGAGCGCCGAAGCCCTCGCGGCGGCCGAAGCCGTCACGGTCACCACGGCCGCCGGGACTGCCCGGGCCGCCGAGGTAATAGCCGCCCGAGCCACCGGCGTCGCCTCGGCCGGAGCCCACGGGGCCGCCCAGGTGGTAGCCGCCTGGGCCGCCGCCGGCGCTGGAACCGCCCGGGTTTGGGCCGCCGCCGGCGCTGGAACCGCCCGGGTTGGGGCCGCCTGGGCCGCCCAGGTAGTAGCGGCCCGCCGGCGACGGGCCGTCGTCTGCGGGGACTCCGCTTCCCCCGGACTCGGCGGGCTCGGAGGAGTCGGCGCCGAAGACGGTGGAGTCGGGGACTTCGCCGTCTCGGGGAGCGCGGCGGGGCTTGTTGCCCCACCGATTAGCGGGCCGGCGGGAGCGTTTCGGCTCGGCGCCGGTTTCGGAGTCGTCCGCGGGCCGGGGCGGGATGGCATCCCACCCGCGCCCGGACCGCGCACCACGTCGTCCTGCCATGACGGCTCACCGCATCAGAAGTCGACCGGCGGGAGCTCGGGGCCGCCCGCGGCATCGCCGGTGGTCTGGCCCACGCCGAGCTTCTCCAGGATCTTCTTCTCGATCTCGGCGGCCACGTCGGGGTTCTCCTTGAGGAACTCCCGCGCCTTCTCCTTGCCCTGGCCGAGCTGGTCGCCGTCGTAGGTGTACCACGCACCGGACTTGCGGATGATGCTCTGCTCGACGCCGACGTCGATGAGCGAGCCCTCGCGGGAGATGCCCTTGCCGTACATGATGTCGAACTCGGCCTGCTTGAACGGCGCGGCCACCTTGTTCTTCACGACCTTGACCCGGGTCCGGTTGCCGACCACGTCGGTGCCGTCCTTCAGGCTCTCGATGCGGCGCACGTCGAGACGGACGGACGCGTAGAACTTCAGCGCGCGGCCACCGGTCGTGGTCTCGGGCGAGCCGAACATCACGCCGATCTTCTCGCGGAGCTGGTTGATGAAGATCGCGGTGGTGCCCGAGTTGTTCAGAATACCGGTGATCTTGCGGAGCGCCTGGCTCATGAGGCGGGCCTGGAGACCGACGTGGCTGTCACCCATCTCACCCTCGATCTCGGCACGCGGCACGAGGGCGGCCACCGAGTCGATGACGATGATGTCGAGCGCGCCCGAGCGGATCAGCATGTCGGCGATCTCGAGGGCCTGCTCACCGGTGTCGGGCTGGGAGACCAGCAGGGCGTCGGTGTCGACACCCAGGGCACGGGCGTATTCCGGGTCGAGGGCGTGCTCGGCGTCGATGAACGCCGCGATGCCGCCGGCCTTCTGCGCGTTCGCCACGGCGTGCAGGGCGACCGTCGTCTTACCGCTGGACTCGGGGCCGTAGACCTCGATGACGCGGCCCCGCGGCAGGCCGCCGACGCCGAGCGCCACGTCGAGCGCGATCGAGCTCGTCGGGATGACGGCGGTCTGCACGACCGGCCGCTCCCCGAGCCGCATCACGGACCCCTTGCCGAACTGCTTGTCGATCTGTGCCAGCGCCAGTTCGAGCGCCTTTTCCCGATCCTGTCCTGCCATTGCCGCCACCCCTGTATTCGACTTCGCGTTCGCGGTCTTCGCCGAAGAGCTTCTGTTCACCACGGCCGACACGTTAGGCGGTGGGTACGACAAAAATCTCCCACCCCGCTCCGGCCTGTGGATGACCGAGCCGCTGTGGACAATAGCCGAACACCTGTACGACTATCGAGTGACACGCCAGAACAGGCGTACGAAAACAACGTCATCGCAGGCGGGAAGGCACCCGATCGGGGTACGCGGCCACCACTGCTCGCCAGATCGTGACGGTCTCGACACCCTGTGCAATGGCCTGATCGATGGTCCGCCCGCCCAGCGCCGAAAAGGCGTGATCGGCCGCGATGCTCCGCGCATACGCAGCCCCGAATGTCTCCTCGAGACGTCCCCAGAAATCTGTCAACCGCACCGTACGAGCGTACTCAGGCGGTGGCCGCCACCTTGAGGTCGTCGACCAGCCCCCGGTAAGCGATCTCACGACTGTCGGCCCTCAGCACCGCCGACGGATGGATCGTGGCGAGGACCTGGATCTCGGCGACCGGGAAGTCCTCCGGGTGCTCGGCCGAGGCCGGCCACGGCATCAACCGGCCGCGCGAGCGGGTCACCCGGAACGACGGGCCGAGCAGCGCCTTGGCCGCCGTCGCGCCCAGCACCACCACGAGCTCCGGCTGGAGCAGCGAGAACTCGGCCACCAGCCAGGGCCGGCAGGCGGTGATGTGGGCCGGGCCGGGCGTCTGGTGGATGCGCCGCTTGCCCCGCATCTCGAACCGGAAGTGCTTCACCGCGTTCGAGATGTAGAGCTCGGCCGGGTCGATGCCGGCGTCGTCGACGGCCTCGCGCAGCAGCCGGCCGGCCGGGCCGACGAACGGGAGGCCGCGCTGGTCCTCCACGTCGCCGGGCTGCTCGCCGACGAAGACGATCCGGGCCTGCTCGGCGCCCCGGCCGAAGACCGTCTGCGTCGCGTTCTCGTGCAGCTCGCAACCCCGGCAGCCGGCGGCCGCGTCCTTCAGCTCGGCGATGCTCCGGGGGTGCGGCGGCACCCATTCCTGTGCCCCGGGCGGCGGTTCGGTCGATGCCATCCGACTGTTCTACCCGTACGGTGCGACAGAATGCCGACCCTCACGGGGGACATCGTCAGCGGAACGGCAGGGCGGCGCCGGACATCCGGACGGCGACCGCGACCGCGCCGGCCAGAATCGGGATCTCCTCGTCGGACAGGGTGCTGACGGTGATCCGGATCCCGGGGGCCGAACGGATCCGGAAAAGGGAACCGGGCGCTACCGCGTACCCGGCATCGCGAAGCGCCCCCACAGCCTGCGCCTCGTCGCGGACCGGGACCCAGACGTTGATCCCGGTCTCGCCGAAGGCGGGAACGCCCTGCTCCAGCAGGGCGGACCGGAGGGCGCCCCGGCGGCGGGCATAGGAGCACGCCGCCTCGGCCACCAGCTCGGTGACCTGCGGATCGCGCCAGAGCCGGAGCAGCAGGCGCTGAGTGATCGTGGACACCCAGCCCATCCCGATCCGCATCCGGCCGACCACCCGGGCCACCGTCGTCTCGTCGCCCGCCAGCACCGCGATCCGCAGGTCGGGACCGAACGGCTTCGAGGCGGAGCGGACGAAACCCCACGAACGGGTCACCGGGCCGATGCAGTGCGGTGGCAGCTCGGCCAGCTCGGCGGCGTGATCGTCCTCGATGACCAGCACGTCGGGATGGCCGCCGAGCAGGTCACGCAGCGCGGCCGCGCGGTCCGCCGAGACGGCCGCGCCGGTCGGGTTCTGCGCGCGGACCGTCACGACGACGGCCCGGGCGCCGGACCGCAGCGCCTCCCCGAGCGCCGCCGGATCCATCCCCTCCCGATCGACGGCGACCGGGAGCGGGCGCAGGCCGAGGGCCGCGAGCAGGTCGATCAGGCCACCCCAGCCCGGGTCCTCGACCGCGACCGGGTCGCCGGGACGCAGGTGGGCGGCGAGCAGGCGCTCGATCGAGTCGAGGGCGCCCGCGGTCACCGCGATCGCGGCGCCGGCCACCGGCACGCCCTCGGCCAGCAGCCGGGGACGGGCCGCCTCGATCAGCTCGGGCATGGTCACGGCCGACGCGTAGCCCTGCGGCCGGCCGGTCTCGGCGGCGACCGCGGCCAGCGCCGGGCCGAGCGGCGGGAGCAGCCGCACATCGGGCTCGCCGGACGAGACGTCACGGACCCCGGCCGGGATCGGCGGGGCGAGGTCGGCGCGGAGGACCGCGACCGACGGCCGGGAGCGGACCCGGGTGCCGCGCCGGCCCTCCGTCTCGATCACGCCGCGCTGGCGCAGCTCCTGGTAGGCCTTCGCCACCGTGGCCGGGCTGACGTGCAGTGAGCCGGCCAGGACCCGCACCGGCGGGAGCGCCGCGCCGGACACCCAGTCGCCGCGCAGGACGCCCGCTTCGATGCTCGCCGAAATCTCGGCGGCGCTCTCGCCCTCGACCTGATACTGTTCTGCCACAGACGCCATTCTGTACTAGCACAGGGCTCGCCGCAAGGAGGCTCCCCGATGACCGACCTCTACACCCCGACCGAGCGCACCACGCCTCTCCGCAACCGCAAGAAGATGCGGTATGACGAGGAGACGGCGCACGCCGTCCTCGACGAGGCGTTCGACTGCGCGGTCGGGTTCGTCGTCGGCGGTGAGCCCCGGGTGCTGCCCAACCTGCACGTCCGGATCGGCGGCACCCTCTATCTGCACGGCTCCACCGGCTCGCGGACCGGGCTGGCGGCGCGCGACGGCGGCATCCCGCTCTGCGTCTCGGTGACCCTGCTCGACGGCATCGTCTACGCGCGGTCCCAGTTCAACCACAGCGCCAACTACCGCTCGGTCGTCGTGCACGGCATCGCCCGCCCGGTGACCGACGAGGCGGAGAAGGCGCGGGTGCTCGCCGCCCTGGCCGACAAGATCGGCGCCGGCCGGTCCGCCGACAGCCGTCCGGGCGATCGGCGCGAGCTCGCGCAGACCGCCGTCATGGCACTGCCGCTGGTGGAGGTGTCGGTCCGGGAGCGGACCGGGGGCGTGATCGACGAGCCCGAGGACATGGATCTGCCGCACTGGGCCGGGGTGCTGCCTTTGCGTACGGTGGCCGGCCCGCCGCTGACCGAGCCGGGCGTGACCCAGGCGCCGCCGGCCTACCTGCCGGGGTCGCCCTCGGCGTGGCAGACGCCCGTCGTGCTGGAGGGCCGTCACGTGCGGCTCGAGCCGCTGACGCCGGGCCACGCGCCGGGGCTGTTCGAGGCCCTCGACGACGAGGAGGTGTGGCGGCACCTCCCCACTCCGCGGCCGGCCGGGGTGAGCGGTGTCGAGGCCGTCATCACCACGGCGCTGCGCGACCAGTGGGACGGCGGCCGGTCCGCGTGGGCGCAGGTCGACCCGGTCAGCGGCACGGTCGTGGGCACCACCAGCTACCACGACATCGACGTCGATCGGCGCTCCCTCGGGATCGGGCACACCATGATCGGCCGCAAGTGGTGGCGGACCGGCGTCAACACCGAGGCGAAGCTCCTGCTGCTGGAGCGCGCGTTCGACGTTCTCGGCGCGGAGCGCGTCTTCTGGTACACCGACATCCGCAACGAGCGCTCCCAGCGGGCCATCGCGCGTCTCGGCGCCAGCCGCGACGGGGTGATCCGCCGGCATCGGCTACGCCCGGACGGCACCTGGCGCGACTCCGTGATGTTCGCGCTGACCAGGGACGAGTGGCCGGCCGCGGCGCAGCGGCTGCGCGACCGCCTGGCGACCGCGGAACGAGGGGAATGACCGTGCTGGGCATCACCGACTTCTGGACCTACGTGCTCGGCGTGGTGGCGATCATCCTGCTGCCCGGCCCGAACTCGATCTTCGTGCTGACCGTCGGGGCGCGGCGCGGGGTCCGGGCCGGATACCTCGCGGCCGGCGGCGTCTTCGTCGGCGACGCGGTCCTCATGATCCTGTCGGCGACCGGGGTGGCGTCGCTGCTCAACACCTACCCGACGGTCTTCATGGTGCTGAAGTACGCGGGCGGGGCCTACCTCGCCTACGTCGGCGTCAACATCATCCGCAGCGCGTGGCGGCGGTGGCGCGACCGGGCCGGCGCGGCGCCGCTCGCCGCGTCGGTGGCCGAGGAGCCGCCCGGGGTGCGGCACCCGTTCCGGCGGGCCGCCGTGATCAGCCTGCTCAACCCGAAGGCGATCCTCTTCTTCATCTCGTTCTTCATTCAGTTCGTCGAGCCGGGATACCCGCACCCGGAGCTGTCGTTCCTGGTGCTCGGCGCGGTCGTGCAGTTCTTCAGCCTGCTCTACCTGAGCGCGCTGATCTTCGGGGGCCGCTTCCTGGCCGGCCAATTCCGGGAGCGGCGGCGGCTCGCGGCGGGCGCGGCCACCGGGGTGGGCGCGCTGTTCGTCGGGTTCGGGATCAAGCTGGCCACGGCCGGCGCGGGTTGATCAGGAACGGTCATTCCCGGCGGGCCGCCGCTCCGGGGCCGGCCGGTGGGGTCGTGGAATAGAAGGTGGTGCGGACCATGTCCAGTTCGCCGTGACGCTTCTTCCACTGGGCGTCCGGCAGTGACCACCCGATGGCGTAGGCGCGGTCGCCGATCGTGAGCCATCGGGTGGTGGCGCGGCGGAGCACGCCGTCGCCGGTGCGGTACCGGACGTCCCAGTCGGCGGCCCGGTACAGCAGGGGGACGGCCTCGATGCCGACCGTGTCGTACCCGGTGATCCCGCCCTCCCGGCGCAGGCGCTGGTCCTCGGCGCGGAAGGCCTCGAGCGGGTCGGCCGACGGGTTGCGGCCCAGGTCGAGGCTGATGACGCCGGCGCCGTCCGGGCTGCGGAAGCAATAGGTGGCACCGGCGCGCTGATAGGTCCAGCCGTCGGGGACGGCCAGGTGGGTGCCGGTGCCGTCGGTGAAATAGGACCAGCCGGCGGGCAGGGTCCAGCCGTTCACGCCTCGGGCGGCGCCCTTCTCCGGGGTTCTCGGCAGGCCTTCGGGGGCGGAGCGGCTCGCGGTCATGGGGGCGGTCGCGAGAGGGCCGGCGGTGGTCCCGGTGGTGGGCCGGCCCGGGGCGGGCTGGGTGGTCGCCGGTCGGCCCGGGCCGGGCTGGGTGGCCGTCGGCTGGCCTGGGCCGGGCTGGGCGGGCTTCGGCTGGGCGGGCTTCGGCTGGGCTGGCTTCGGCTGGGCGGACTGCTGCGGGGCTGACTGCTGTGGGGCGGACCGCTGCGGGGACGGCTTTCCGGACGGGGGTGACTGGTTCGGGAGCACGGTGTTGGCCGGGGGCAGGACGACGCTCGGGTCCGGGCCGCGGGTCTGGGATAGATGGACGGCGAGAATGCCGCTACCCAGCAGGACTATCAGGACCGCCGCCATGGCCGATCTCGCCCGGGCTCGGGCGGCTCTCGACGGGGTGTCGTGTTCGAGGATCGTGCCGGTGAAAGGCGGCGCGGGCACCGCCAAGACGATCTCCCGGCTGGGAGGGTCGGTCGCGGTGGGTGGGGGGTCGGTCTTCGCGAGCGGGGGTACGGGCTCAGAGCGTTGCGGTTCGGGCGAAGGGTCGGGAGCGTGCTCGTCCGGGTCGTCCGTGACCGGGACGGCCGGCGCGGCGGGAAGGACTGGCGCAGCGGGAAGAGCCAGAGCGACCGGGATGACCGGCGCGACCGGGGTGATCGGGACGGAGGCGGCTCCCGGTGGGAAGGCGGGAACCAGGAACGTCCCCGGTATGGGGGCCGCGACCGGTGGATTCCCGTAGAGGGAGATGACGCCGGTCAGATAGGGGTCACTGCCGGTTTCGGGGATGTCCTGCCATCTCTCCTCCGCCGGTTCCTCGACGACCGGGTCCTCTCGGTGACGGCCGCGCCGCAAAGAAGATCCGGACCACAGGAGCCCGGAGTCTTCGGTGTGCCAGTCGCCGACGCTCAGCGGGCCGTCGTCGAGCGGCGGGTCGGGCTCGGCGGGGTACCAGATCTCGCCCGACACGTCGGTGAGCGGGGCGGAGGAGTCGAGGCCGGGGCGGCCGGACGGGCTCGGCGCCGCCAGAGGTGGGCCGTCGTCGAAAGCGAAGGCTGCCGGGGATCGGCGGGGGGCTGGGGATCGGCGGGGGGCCGGGCCCGTGTCCCGCTGGCCGGGGATGCGTGGCGTGCCGCGGTGATCGGACGCGACGACGGCGAGCAGGCCGCGCTCCACCTCGGCGGCGGTCAGCCTGGCGGCCGGCTCGAAGCGGAGCAGGCCCAGCAGGATCGGGGTGAGCGGACCGGCCCGGAGCGGCGGATCCGGGGGTTCGGTGGCGAGCGCCGCCAGGGTCGCCATGGCCGTCTCGCGGGCGTACGGCGACTGGCCCTCGACCGCCGCGTAGAGCGTCGCCCCGAACGACCACAGGTCGGACTCGACGGTGGAGGCGCCGTCGCGGGCGCGTTCCGGCGAGACGTACTGCGGGGAGCCGACGATCAGGCCGGGCATCGTGACGGTGCCGTCGTCGACGAACGTGGCGAGACCGAAATCGGTCAGGACGACGCGGCCGTCGGCGCCGATGAGGACGTTGTGCGGCTTCACGTCGCGGTGCAGGACGCCGGCCCCGTGAGCGGCGTCGAGCGCGTCGAGGACGGCCAGGCCGATCCGCGCGGCGCCGGCCGGGTCGTACGGGCCCTCCTCGTTGAGGACCTGGTGCAGCGAGCGGGACGGGATGTACTCCATGACGATCCAGGACAGGCCGGCGGCGTGCACCACGTCGTAGATCCGGACCACGTGGGGATGGTTGAGCCGGGCCGCGCTGCGGGCCTCGCGCAGGGTCCGCTCCCGGAGCCGGTCCTGCTCGGCGCCGCTCATCCAGTCAGGCGGGACGATCTCCTTGATCGCGATGTCCCGGTGGAGCATCTCGTCGTGGGCGAGCCACACGCGTCCCATTCCACCTGCGCCGACCGGTTCCAGAAGACGGTACCGGCCGGCGACGAGCATCTGCCTGACCGCCATCGGCACCCACCCATCAAGTCGGGTATCAGGATAATCAGCCACAGACCGCCCAAGGAATGACGATCACCCGGTCCCCGCGTGCGGTTCGGCCGGCGGGGCGCGTGCTCCCGTCGTACCGAAGGCCTTTGCTCCCCTCGTACAAAAGGAGAAAGCGGAACCGAATCGCCTGGAAGGCGCCGACGCGGGTTTTCTGTCACACCCCCGGGGCAGGATGGTCGGCATGCCAGAGGTGCTCGAGACGTTCGGACCGGCCACACGCGAGTGGTTCACGGCCGCCTTCGCCGCGCCCACGCTCGCCCAGGCCGGAGCGTGGCGGGCGATCGGCGCGGGGCGGAACGCGCTGGTCGTGGCGCCGACCGGCTCCGGCAAGACGCTCGCCGCCTTCCTCTGGTCGCTCGACAAGCTGGCGCACGAGGAGGCGCCCGAGGAGGCCCGCCGGCGCTGCCGCGTGCTCTACGTGAGCCCGCTCAAGGCCCTCGCGGTCGACGTCGAGCGCAACCTGCGCGCCCCCCTCACCGGCATCCGGCAGGCGTCCGGCCGGCTCGGGCTGCCGCCGCCCGAGATCACCGTCGGGATGCGGACCGGCGACACCCCGGCCGAGGAGCGGCGGCTCTTCGCGCGCACCCCGCCGGACATCCTGATCACCACGCCCGAGTCGCTGTTCCTGCTGCTCACCTCGGCGGCGCGCGACTCGCTGCGCGGGGTCGAGACGGTGATCATCGACGAGGTGCACGCGGTCGCGGCGACCAAGCGCGGCGCCCACCTCGCGCTCTCCCTGGAGCGGCTCGACGCGCTGCTCGATCGCCCGGCCCAGCGGGTCGGCCTGTCCGCGACGGTCCGGCCGATCGACGAGACGGCCCGCTTCCTCGGCGGGGCGCACGCCGTCGAGATCGTGCAGCCGCCGAGCGCCAAGACCATCGAGGTGGCGGTCGAGGTCCCGGTGGAGGACATGACCCGCCTCGACGAGGTGCCCGACCTCGACGCCGACGATCCGGGCGGCAACCGGCACTCGCCGTCGATCTGGCCGGCCGTCGAGGAGCGCGTGCTCGACCTGATCGAGGCCCATCGGTCGACGATCGTCTTCACGAACTCGCGGCGCGGCGCCGAGCGGCTCTGCGCCCGGCTCAACGAGCTGGTCGCGGAGCGTTCGGAGCAGCCGGCGCCGGTGGTCACCAAGCTGCCGGCCGCGATCATGGCGCAGGCCGGCGCCACCCAGGGCGCTCCCCCGGTGGTGGCCCGGGCCCACCACGGCAGCGTCTCCCGCGAGGAGCGCAAGCAGATCGAGGAGGCGCTCAAGTCCGGCACCCTCCCGGCCGTGGTCGCCACCTCGAGCCTCGAGCTCGGCATCGACATGGGCGCGGTCGACCTCGTGGTGCAGATCGAGGCGCCGCCGTCGGTCGCGGCCGGCCTCCAGCGCATCGGCCGCGCCGGGCACCAGGTGGGCGCGGTCTCCCGGGGCGTGGTCTTCCCGAAGCACCGCGGCGACCTGCTGTCCTGCACCGTCGTGGCGGAGCGGATGGGCGAGGGCGCGATCGAGGAGCTGCGCTACCCGCGCAACCCGCTCGACGTGCTGGCCCAGCAGATCGTCGCGATGGTGGCGCTCGACGCCTGGCAGGTCGACGAGCTGGCCGCCCTGGTCCGCCGGGCCGCGCCCTTCGCCGAGCTGCCCGACTCGGCGCTGCACGCGGTGCTCGACATGCTCTCCGGCCGCTATCCGTCCACGGCCTTCGCCGAGCTGCGCCCCCGGCTGGTCTGGGACCGCGGCACCGACGAGCTCACCGGCCGGCCCGGCGCCCAGCGCCTCGCCGTGACCAGCGGCGGCACCATCCCCGACCGCGGGACCTTCGGCGTCTTCCTGGCCGGCTCGGAGAAGGCGTCCCGGGTGGGCGAGCTCGACGAGGAGATGGTCTACGAGTCCCGGGTCGGCGACGTCTTCCTGCTCGGCTCCACGTCCTGGCGGATCGAGGACATCACCCCCGACCGGGTCCTGGTCTCCCCAGCTCCCGGCGCGCCGGCCCGGATGCCGTTCTGGAAGGGCGACTCCCCCGGCCGGCCGGTCGAACTGGGCCGGGCCATCGGGGCGCGGCTGCGCGGGCTCGCCCGGGCCGGCGACGAGAAGGCGACGGCCACCCTGCGGGACTCCGGTCTCGACGATTGGGCGGCCGGCAACCTGGTGGCCTACCTCCGTGAGCAGCGGGAGGCGACCCGCCACCTGCCCGACGACCGGACCGTCGTGGTCGAGCGGTTCCGCGACGAGCTCGGCGACTGGCGGATGACCGTGCACTGCGTGCTCGGCGCCCGGGTCAACGCGCCGTGGGCGCTCGCGATCGGCCGCCGGCTGAGCGAGCGCTACGGGGTGGACGGCCAGGTCATGCCCTCCGACGACGGCATCGTGGTCCGGCTGCCGGACACCGCCGAGGAGCCGCCCGGCGCCGACCTGGTCGCGTTCGACCCCGAGGAGATCGCGCAGATCGTCGAGGAGTCGGTCGGCACGTCGGCGCTCTTCGCGTCCCGCTTCCGGGAGTGCGCCGCCCGATCCCTGCTGCTCCCCCGCCGTGATCCGCGCCGCCGGCAGCCGCTCTGGCAGCAGCGCCAGCGGTCGGCGCAGCTGCTCGACGTCGCCCGCGAGTTCGCCGACTTCCCGGTCACGCTCGAGGCGGCCCGCGAGTGCCTGCGCGACGTCTTCGACGTGCCCGGCCTGGTCGGCCTGATGCGGGAGATCTCGGGACGCAAGGTGCGCCTCGTCGAGTCCGAGACCCCGCGGCCGTCACCGTTCGCCCGATCGTTGCTCTTCGGATATGTCGGAGCTTTTTTGTACGAGGGGGACGCCCCGCTCGCCGAGCGCCGCGCCGCCGCGCTCACCCTCGACTCCACCCTGCTCGGCGAGCTGCTCGGCCGGGTCGACCTGCGCGAGCTACTCGATCCCGCCGTGGTCGCCGAGACCGAGCTCCAGCTGCAGTGGCGGACCGAGCAGCGGACGCCCCGCGACGCCGAGGACACGGCCGAGCTGCTGCGCCTCCTCGGCGACCTCTCGGCGGCCGAGCTCGCCACCCGTGGGGTGCCCGAGGAGTGGGCGGTCAGCCTCGAGGCCGCGCGCCGGGCCATCCGGATCCGGGTGGCCGGCGAGGAGCGGTGGATCGGGATCGACGACGCCGGCCGCTACCGGGACGCGCTCGGGGTGGCGCTGCCGGTCGGCATCCCCGAGGCCTACCTCGAGCCGGTCGCCGACCCGCTCGGTGACCTGGTGGCCCGCTACGCGCGTACGCACGGCCCGTTCCCGGCCGCCACCTGCGCGGCCCGGTTCGGGCTCGGCGTGTTCGTCGTGGAGCAGGCCCTCAAACGGCTGAGCGCGACCGGCCGGGTCGCGTCCGGCGAGTTCACCCCGGGCGGCGCCGGGACCGAGTGGTGCGACGCCGAGGTGCTGCGGATGCTGCGGCGCCGGTCGCTCGCCGCGCTGCGCCGGGAGATCGAGCCGGTGCCGCCGCGGGTGCTCGCCGCGTTCCTGCCGCGCTGGCAGCAGGTCGGCGGCAACGCCCGCGGGGTCGACGCGGTGGCCGCCGCGATCGAGCAGGTCCAGGGTGTCGCGGTGCCGGCCTCGGCCTGGGAGCGGCTGGTGCTGCCGGCCCGGGTCGCCGACTACGCCCCTCCGCAGCTCGACGAGCTCTGCGCCGGCGGCGAGGTGCTCTGGGCCGGGTCCGGGTCGATCGCCGGCGGCGACGGGTGGGTGACCCTGGCATACGCCGACAGCGCTCCCCTGCTGCTGCCCCCGCCCGACGACGAGTTCGCGGCGACCCCGCTGCACCAGTCGATCCTGGCGGCGCTCGACGACGGGCAGGCGCTCTTCTTCCGGAACCTCTCCGACCGGGTCGGCTCCACCGACGACACCGATCTGGCCGCCGCCGTGTGGGACCTGGTCTGGGCCGGTCATCTGACCAACGACACGCTCGCCCCGCTGCGGGCGCTGCTCGGCGGCAGCGGGGCGCACCGGGCCAAGGCCGCGCCGGCCCGCTCGCGATACCGCCGGCCCGGTCGGCCCACCATGCCGTCCCGCACCGGCCCGCTCAACATGGTCGGCCGCTGGTCCCGGCTGCCCGACCGCGACCCCGACCCGACCCGCCGGGCGGCCGCGCTCGCCGACCTGCTGCTCGAACGGCACGGGGTGGTCACCCGCGGCGCCGTGATGGCCGAGGGGGTGACCGGCGGGTTCGCCGGGGTCTACCCGGTGCTGTCCGCGCTCGAGGAGCGCGGGGCGGCCCGCCGGGGCTACTTCGTCGAAGGGCTCGGGGCGGCGCAGTTCGCGGTGCCGGGCGCGGTCGACCGGCTGCGGGCCCTGGCCGAACCGGCCGAGCTCGCCAAACGCACCGGCGCCACGGCTCTCGTGCTGGCCGCCACCGATCCCGGCAACCCCTTCGGCGCGGCGCTGCCCTGGCCCGAGCGGGTCGTCGACAGCGGCGACGGCGAACCGGTCGCGAAGGCCGGCCACCGCGCCGGGCGGAAAGCGGGCGCGCTCGTCGTCCTGGTCGCCGGCGAGCTCGTGCTCTACGTCGAACGCGGCGGCAAGACGCTGCTCTCCTTCGCCGACGATCCGGAACAGCTCACGGCGGCCGGCTCGGCGCTGGCCGGGGCCGTGCGGTCGGGCGCGCTGGGCACGCTGTCGGTGGAACGCGCCGACGGCGAGTCGGTCAACTCCTCGCCGTTGCGGGAGGCGCTGACGGCGGCGGGGTTCCGGGCCACACCTCGGGGGTTGCGGTTGAGAGCTTGAGTCACCCGTCCGGGCCGGGTCCCACCGCGGGGCGGGCCTCACCGCGGGCCGCGTCTCACCGCGGGCCGGGTCTCACCGCGGGCCGGGTCTCACCCCGGCCCGGGTCCCACCGCGGGCCGGGTCTCACCCCGGCCCGGGGGCGAGGGTCAGAGCTGCGGGGCGACCTCGGCCGCCACCAGGTCGAGGTGGTCGATGTCGGCGAGGTCGAGCGCCTGCAGGAACAGCCGGGTCGCGCCGGCCTCGCCGTACTTCTTGATGGTCTCCACCGCCTCGGCGGGGGTGCCCACGATGCCGCCGTTCTCGCGCATCTCCTCCACCTCGCGGCCGATGGCGGCGGCGCGGCGGCGGACCTCGGCGTCGTCGCGGCCCACGCAGAGGACGGCGGCGGCGGAGAAGGCCGGGGGCTCGGTGCGGCCGATCGCGGCGCTGGCGGCGCGGACCCGGTCGTACTGGGCCGGCAGGTCCTCGATCTTGGAGAAGGGGACGTTGAACTCGGCGGCGTACTTGGCGGCCAGGGCCGGGGTGCGCTTCTTGCCGTGACCGCCGACGACGACGGGCAGCGGGGACTGCACCGGCTTCGGCAGGGCCGGCGAGTCGACGAGCCGGTAGTGCTTGCCGTCGAAGGAGAACGGCGAGCCGGCCGGCGTCCTCCACAGCCCGGTGATGATCTCGAGCTGCTCCTCGAGGCGGTCGAAGCGCTCGCCGAGGGCCGGGAACGGGATGCCGTACGCCGTGTGCTCCTCCTCGAACCAGCCGCCGCCGAGACCGAACTCGATCCGGCCAGCGCTCATCGCGTCCACCTGGGCCACCGCGATCGCCAGCGGGCCGGGCAGGCGGAACGTGGCCGAGCTGACCAGCGTGCCCAACCGGATCCGGGACGTCTGCACGGCCAGCGCGGCCAGGGTGATCCAGGCGTCGGACGGTCCGGGCAGACCGGAGGCGTCGCCCATCTTGACGTAGTGGTCGGAGCGGAAGAAACCGTCGAAGCCGCCGTCCTCGGCGGCCTTGGCCACCCGCAGGAGATCGTCGTGGCTGGCGCCCTGCTGGGGTTCGGTGAAGATCACGAGACGCATGGATCAACCCTGCCACGCCGCCGCGGCGTGCCTGCCCCGCACCCCGAAACAACTGGCAGTAACGTGACCAACCATGGCCGGTTATGAATGGATCAGTTTCACGACCGATTACGGCACGTTCGACGGTTTCGTCGCCGCCTGCCACGGGTCGATCGCCCGCGTCGCCCCGCAGGCCCGGGTGATCGACGTCACCCATCACGTTCCACCGGCCGACGTCATCCGCGGCGCCGCGGTGCTCGCGCAGACCGCGCCCTACCTGCCGCCGTCGGTGCACCTCGCCGTCGTCGACCCGGGTGTCGGCACGGCCCGGCGCGGCATCGTGCTCACCACCCCGAAGGGCCTGCTGGTCGGCCCCGACAACGGCCTGCTCATCTGGGCGGCCGACGCGCTCGGCGGCATCGAGGCCGCACACGAGCTCGCCAACCCGGACTGGACCCTCGGCGACATCGCGCGCACCTTCCACGGGCGTGATCTCTTCGCCCCCGCCGCCGCACGGCTCGCCGCCGGCGCGGCTCCCGCCGACGCCGGGCCGTCGATCGATCAGGCCACATTGGTACGACTACCCGACCCGGTCGTCACCGTCGGCGACGGCTGGATCGAGGCCGAGGTTCTGACCGTCGACCGGTTCGGCAACGTGCAGCTGGCCGCCGGCGGCTCGATGCTGAGCGGACTCGGGCCGGAACTCACCCTCAACGGCAACGTCCGGGCCCGGCGCGGCACCACGTTCGCCGACGTCAACGCCGGCGAACTCCTGGTCTTCGCCGACTCGGCCGACCGCGTGGCGATCGCCGTCAACAACGGCCGCGCCGTGGTCGTCCTCTCCGTCCGCCCCGGCGACACGATCCGGATAGCCGAGCGCCCGACTCCCCGAGCCGACTGACCGCCCCCGAGCCGCCTGACCGCGCCCGAGCCGCCTGACCGTCCCCGGCGGCCGAGCGCCCCCCACTTCTCGATCTTGTTGATTGGGAACGCCCCGTCTCCGCGCAGAATCACAAGATCGCGGAAAACGGGGCGCGGAGAACAAGGGCGCGGAAAACGGGGCGCGGAGAGCGCATGGTGGAGCGCCCCACTCCCGAGCCGGCCGAGCGCCCCCCTTCCTCGATCTTGTTGATTGGGGACGCCCCGTCTCCGCGCAGAATCACAAGATCGCGGAAAACGGGGCGCGGAGAGGGCGGGGCGCGCGAAGCGGAATAAGGGCGGGGCGGGCGCGGTCTAGAGGCGGTGGTGGATCCAGATGTTCGGTTCGACGTAGACGGCGTGGTTCTGGGCCACGTCGCAGTGGATGGGGGTCAGGGCTCCCGGCACCTCGACCGGGCCGGTTTCGGCGAAGGGGAGGCCCGTCCAGGAGCGCCACTGGTCGAGGGTTCCGCCGTAGACCATGCTGGTGTGGGCCACGTTCACGATCCGGCCGCCCGCTCGCACGTGGACGCGGAGCCACGGATCGGCGGGGAGGCCGTCGCCACGGAGCTGCCGGGCGTACGCATCGATGGGCTCGTTGATCTGAGCGGTCTTGCCGCTCGGCCGGACCGGCGCGATCAGATCGGTGAAACCGAGCTTGGCCACGTTGTCGCGCATGGCGCCCAGCATCACGGAGGACAGCCCGGTGCCCCGCAGATCGGGGCGGATCATGATCTCCAGGGCGGAGACGATGGTCGGGGTGGCGCCGGAGAGGCGGTCGAGGGCGGCCGTGCGGATCGCCCAGTCCCAGCCGGTCTCCGGGAGCAGGTCGAGGGAGCCCGTGTAGGAGAGCGGCACGGCGTGCGCCTTCGCCACCGCCCTGCCGGTCGCCCGGTCCACCGCCAGCAGCGTGAACTCGGGCCAGAACTCCTCGAAGTGCCGGTAGTAGAAGACGCCCGTCGGGTCCTTCGTCATGAACTCCGGCCAGCCGCCGTCCAGCGAGTCGAAGAGCTCGGTCCGTCCCGCGATCGGGGCGATGTCCAAATCCATGCGCGCCAGGATGTCAGCCCGGCGAAAAGCCGGCATCTGAATAAAGATGGAGGCATGCCGGAAGGAGACACCGTCTGGAACACCGCCCGCGTGCTGGAGAAGGCGCTCACCGGGGAGGTGCTGACCGGTTCCGACTTCCGCGTGCCGCGTCTCGCCACCACCGATCTGAGCGGCTGGACCGTCGCGGAGTCGGCGAGCCGGGGCAAACATCTGCTGACCCGGCTGACCAGGGACGGGGAGAAACCGCTCACCCTCCACTCGCATCTGCGGATGGAGGGCGCCTGGCGTGCCTACGCGCCCGGCGAGCGCTGGACCGGGCGGCCCGCCCACCTGATCCGGGTGGTGCTGAAGACGCGGCGGTCGGTCGCGGTCGGCTACCACCTGCACGAGGTGACGCTGATCCCGACGGCCGAGGAGGACACGCTCGTCGGCCATCTCGGACCGGATCTGCTGGGCGCCGACTGGGATCCCGACGAGGTGGTCCGCCGGATCAGCGCGAAGCCTTCAGCGTCCATCGCGGAGGCCCTGCTCGACCAGCGGAACCTGGCCGGCGTCGGCAACCTCTACAAGGCCGAGACGCTCTTTCTCCGCGGCCTCTTCCCCTGGACGACGGTCGATCAGATCAAAGACCTCAGGGGTACGGTCGTACTGGCCCAGAAACTGGTCGCGTCGAATCGTGGCCGCTGGACGCAGACCACCACCGGATCGCTGCGCCGCGGGCAGACCAGCTATGTCTACGGCCGCCGCGCCCAGCCGTGCCGGCGATGCGGCAGCGCCATCCAGAAGGCCGAACAGGACGAGCGTGTCACCTACTGGTGTCCGCGCTGCCAGCCCGACCCCGCGAAGACGTCCTGAACCCGTCCTCCCGCAGGGGACCGTCCGGCTCCGGCATCTGCTGCGTCTCGCGCAGGATCTCGCTGGTCCGCATCTCACCGGTCCGCAGCTCGGCCAGGCCCTCGGCGAAGCCGCGCAGCCGGTCGGCCGCCTCGATCAGGCTGAAGTACGCCGGATGGCGGCTGTCGGCGACCGGGTGGCCGTCCTCGGCCACGTAGCTCGCAGCGGCGGCCACGAGGCTCTCGTATTCCGCGACGCCCTCGGTGAACTGCTCGGTGAGGCTCGCGTGCGACCGCTCCAGCGCCTCCCGGCGGCCGTCCTTCGTCAGCGGGATCGCGCGCTCCACGGCGGCCACCCGCTGCCCGAGGTCACGCAGCCACTGCTCGGCGCTGGCCGCCTCGATCGCCGCGGGCTCGCCGGCGCCGGTCAGCCGGTCGGCGAGGCCGGCCATGGTCTGCGACGCCTGGTCGAGCCGCTCCCAGCTCGCGGCGATCGCGGACCCGCGCAGCGCGTAGCGGTTCTTCTGACGGCGGACCTCCTGCATCACCGTGCGGCCGGCCGGGAAGCGCTCGATCGCCGCGGCGAGCCGGGGTGAGCCGATCACGGGCGGCGGCGGAGGGGGCGCCGGGGTGGCGGCGAGCTCGCGGTGGTCGCTCCAGCGGAACCAGGCGAGCACCACCGAGCCACCGGCGGCGGCCGCCCACGCGGCGTCGGCGATGCCGATCCCCGCGTAGGGCGTGAGCACCACGGCGGCGCCGGTCAGGCCACCACCGAGGACACTCCACCGGCGGGCCGAGCCGCGCAGGCGCCGGAGCCGTTTGAAGTGCTTGGTCCGGTCGTCCACCCCTCAGCCCTCCCGTGCGTTTTCGATCAACCGGCGGCGGTCGTGTCGCCGCGCTTCTGGTTCATGCTGGCCCGGATCTCGTCGAGCCGCGCCACGCTGGCCGGGTCGGCCGCGGGCGTGGCGTTCGGAGCGGCCGCGCCGTTCTGGCCGACGGCCGGCTGCGCCGCGGCGCCGCCGAGCTTCTCGCCCGCCATGCTCGCCCGGATCTGCTCCAGACGGGACGATCCGGCCAGGTCCAGACTGGACTTCTGCACCTCGAGGATGCGGCCCTCGACCGAGTTGGACGCCAGCTCGGCGCGGCCCATCGCGTTCGCGTAACGCTGCTCGATCTTGTCGCGCACCTGGTCGAGCGACGGGGTGTTGCCCGGCGCCGCGAGCTGCGACATCGACTCGAGCGATTTCGCCACGGTCTCCTGCATCTTGGCCTGCTCGAGCTGGCTCAGCAGGCGGGAGCGCTCGGCGATGCGCTGCTGGAGCACCATCGCGTTGTTCTCCACCGCCTTGCGGGCCTGCCCGGCCGCCGCGAGAGCCTGGTCGTGCAGGGTCTTGAGGTCTTCCATCGCCTGCTCGCCGGAGACCAGCTGGGTCGCCAGCGTCTGCGCGGTCGCCTCGTATTTCTGGGCCTCTGCCTCGTCGCCGCCGGCCCGGGCACGATCGGCCAGCACGAGGGCCTGACGGGCCATCCCCTGCAGCTTCTCGACCTCGGACATCTGCCGGGACAGCTTCATCTCGAGCTGCCGCTGGTTGCCGATGACGGCTGCGGCCTGCTGCACGAGCGCCTGGTGCTGTCGCTGGGCGTCCTCGATGGCCTGCTGGATCTGGACCTTCGGGTCGGCGTACTCGTCGATTTTCGCGCCGAAGAGCGCCATCACGTAATGCCAGCCCTTGACGAACGGATTCGCCATCTCGTGGTGTCCCCTCAAATGTCGCTCCGCCGGTGGCGCCGCTGAAGAATTCTCAGTGGCGCGAAACCCATCGTGTCAGCCCGACGCCAGTGACGTCACGTGACCTACGGGGGATCTCAGGGTCTTCCCCCGCTTCGAGGCTACGCTCCCCCGAGGCCTGACGGCACGTGGCGAAGACACAGAAACGCACCGGGACGAGGCCCGGTGCGTCCCATGGAAGTGATCATGCAGCGTAGACGACGTCCCGCTTCTTGCGAGTCGCGTGCAGCGTCGCTTTCAGCGGGGAGTCCTGGCGGACCGAGACCGAGACGTTCCCGTCGGTGGCCTTGTCGTCGACCGGGACGAGCACACCCTCCATGCTCTCCGCGACGGCCAGGGTGTTGCTGACCTCACTGAGCAACTCGGAGAGGCGGGCGCCGAGCGCGTCGCAGATGGCAGCGAGCAGCTCGCTGGACGCCTCTTTCTGACCGCGCTCGATCTCGGACAGGTAACCCAGGCTCACGTTCGCCGCCGTCGACACCTCGCGCAGCGTGCGGTGCTGTCCCTGCCGGCGCGCCCGAAGTGCGTCGCCGATAACGCGGCGTAGCAGGACCATGGCACCTCCTCCTGCGGGCGGGGCCGCCGGCATACGCCGGAGGCTTCCCGCAACCGTACCTGGCCCGAGCCATGCCGACATCCCGCCCCGCCGAATTCCCATCACCCATGGCCGGCGGCCTATCCGGATAACGATCATGGAACGGGATGAATTCCCAGTTCAGACCGGCGCCGGTGCGGAGCGGAGAAGCTCGGTGAGCAATTGCAGGACGGCCGTCACACTTTCGGTGCGGACGGCCGTCCGGTTGCCGTCCAGCCACAGCTCGCGCACCTCCACGCCGTGCGGCCCGGCGACCGCGACGTAGACGAGCCCGACCGGCTTGCCGTCCTGCGGCTCGGGGCCCGCGACGCCGGTGGTGGCCAGGCCCCAGTCGGCGCCGCAGCGCTCGCGCGCGCCGGCCGCGAGCGCGGCGGCCACGTCCCGGTCCACCGGGCCCCGCTCCTGGAGAAGACCTTCGGGTACGCCGGCGAGCCGCGCCTTCAGCTCGGTGGCGTAGACGACCATCCCGCCGCGGTAGACGGCGCTCACGCCGGCGATCTCCACGATGGTCGCGGCCACCAGGCCGCCGGTCAGCGACTCCGCGGTCGCCATCGTCTCGTGCCGTTCCACGAGCTGATGCACGGCCGCGGCTGCGGCCACCGACATCTCCACGGACAACTCCTACTTCCGCGCGCCCGCCCTCAGGCGCAGCGCCTCGACCAGGTAGGCCACGCCGGTCACCACCGTGACGACCAGCGCGGCGCCCATCAGGAGTACCCCGATCCACTGCGCTGATTCCGGCACCGGCCACAGGTACCAGGCGATCGCCACGATCTGCAGGCCGGTCTTCAGCTTGCCACCCCGGGAGGCCGGGATGATGCCGTACCGGATGACCCAGAACCGCAGGGCCGTCACGCCCCACTCGCGCACCAGGATGGCGATCGTGACCCACCAGGGCAGCTGGTCGTATGCCGAGAGCAGCACCAGAGCCGTACCGGTGAGCGCCTTGTCGGCGATCGGGTCGGCCACCTTGCCGAAGGAGGTGACGAGCGACCACCGCCGGGCGATCCAGCCGTCCACGAAATCGGTCGCCGAGGCCACGCAGAACGCCAGACAGGCCGCGATCCGCCAGTCCGGGTCGGTCATCTCGGAGGCGATGACCAGAGCCATGAAGACGGGTACGAGCACGATCCGGACCACTGTCAACGCGTTCGCGGCGTTGTAGAGCGACACCACGCGCGGCGCGGGCACCGGAGCAGGCTCGTTGGTCACCGCGCCACCGGTGCTGCCGAGATCATCTCCACCGGCACCGCGATCAGGTCGACGCCCTCGGTGCCGGTCACGGTGGCCCGGACCAGGTCGCCGGGGCGCAGGGCGGAGAGGTCGACGCCGCTCTCTCCCGCGACGAGCAGGGTGGAGCCGTCGACCTCGGGGGCCTGGTGCTCGGCGCGGCCCTCGACCTCGCCGTCCTCGATGGTGTCGACGAGCACCTCGACGGTGCTGCCCATCCGCTCCTCGGCGCGCTGCGCGCAGAGCTCCTCGACCAGCGAGGTGATCCGGTCGTAGCGCTTCTGGACGGTCGCCTCGCTGACCTTGCCGGTCATCCCGGCGGCCTCGGTGCCGTCCTCGTCGCTGTAGTCGAAGATGCCGATGGCGTCGAGCCGGGCCTCGTTGAGGAAGCGGACGAGCTCCTCGTATTCCTGCTTGGTCTCGCCGGGGAAGCCGACGATGAAGTTGCTCCGGGCGCCGGCCTCCGGTGCCAGCTTCCGCGCCGACTCGAGCAGCTCGAGGAAGCGCTCGGTGGAGCCGAAACGGCGCATCCGGCGCAGCACGGACTCGCTGGAGTGCTGGAAGGAGAGGTCGTAGTAGGCGGCCACGCCCGGGGTCGTGGCGATCGCCTCGACCAGGCCGGGACGGGTCTCGGCGGGCTGGAGGTAGCTCGCCCGGACCCGGACGATGCCGTCCACCGCGGCCAGCTGCGGGAGCAGCTTCTCCAGCAGGCGCGGGTCGCCCAGGTCCTTCCCGTACGACGTGCTGTTCTCGCTGACCAGCACGAGCTCGCGAACGCCGGTCTTGGCCAGCCACTCCGCCTCGGCGAGCAGCTCCTGCGGGTCGCGGGAGACGAACGCGCCGCGGAACGCCGGGATGGCGCAGAACGCGCAGCGGCGGTCGCAGCCGCTCGCCAGCTTGAGCGACGCGACCGGGCCGGTGTCGAGCCGGCGGCGCAGCACGGTGCGCAGGTGGGCCGGGGTGTGCTCGTCGACGGTGGCGTGGCCGGGGACGACGACCTTGGCCGTATGCCGCTGCACCGGGGTGATCGGGAGCAGCTCGCGGCGGTCCCGCGGGGTGTGCGCGTCGAGGCTCTCGCCGCGGAGCACCGCGTCGAGCCGGTCGGTGATGTCGGTGTAGTCGTCGAAGCCGAGCACCGCGTTCGCCTCGGGGAGGTTGTCGGCGAGCTCCTTGCCGTACCGCTCGGCCATGCAGCCGGCGGCCACCACCTTGGCGCCGGTGTCGGCGGCCGCGAGCAGCGTGTCGATCGAGTCCTGCTTCGCCTTCTCGACGAAACCGCAGGTGTTCACGACGACCACGTCGGCGCCCTCGGCGTCGGTGCCCACCTCCCAGCCACCGGCGTCGAGACGGGCGGCGAGCTCCTCCGAGTCGACCTCGTTACGGGCACAGCCCAGGGTCAGGAGAGCGACGCGGCGAGAGGAAGGGGTTGCAGACACCCCGTAAGGTTACCGGGCCTCGGGGGTGGCGAGTTCGTCCGCTCGGCCGGTAACCCCGCGCGGCACGGACAGGTGAGACCTGGATCTCGGCGGGCGACGCCGATCCGGTCACACCGGTATCTTCCGTCCAACTGTGTGGATCGCGCTGACGGGGAGCGACGTTGGACGGGGACCGTAAACCTGAGCTGCTGCTGTCCGCCGCGCTGGTCGCGGTGGCCGTGGCGGTCCGCCTCCTCGGTTTCGGGCTGGAGACCTTCGACTGGAAGTGGTACCTCGGGCCGTGGACCCGCTTCATCGCCGAGAACGGCGGTTTCGCGGCCCTGAAGTTCCCGTTCGCCGACTACAACGTCCCGTACCTCTACCTGCTGACCGGTTTCACCTGGCTGGGACAGCACACCCCGTACGAGGTGCTGGTCTGGATCAAGCTGGGCTCGGTCGTCTTCGACGTGGTGCTGGCCTTCTACGCCGCCCGGATCGTCGCCCTGCGCGGCACCGGGTGGCGGATGCCGCTGCTCGCCGGTCTCACCGTGCTCCTGCTGCCGACGGTCGTGCTGAACGGCGCGTACTGGGGGCAGTGCGACACCATCTACAGCGCCTTCACCGTGGCCGGGCTCTACTACCTGCTGCGCGGGAAGCCGTGGCTCGGCACGGCGCTGATCGGGGTGGCGTTCGCGTTCAAGCTCCAGGCGATCTTCGTCTTCCCGGTGCTCGCCGCCCTGCTGCTGACCCGGCGCCTGCCGTGGCGCTGCCTCGTCACGATCCCGATCGTCTACGTGCTCCTCGCGATCCCCGCCTGGCGGGCCGGTCGGCCGTTCGGCGACCTGATGACCATCTACGTGAGCCAGACCGGGAAGTTCCCGCAGCTCACCTACGCCGCACCGACCGTCTACGCGTTCCTGCGCCCGGTCGAGGAGTACCTCGACCTGGTCCGCACGGCGGGCGTGCTCTTCGCGGTGGCCGCGGTCCTCGCCTTCATCTTCCTGATCGTGGCCCGGCGGGTGGAGCTCGACACCCGGCACATCGTGATCCTCTCGGCCGCGTCCGCGCTGCTGGTGCCGTTCCTGCTGCCCGGCATGCACGAGCGGTACTTCATGCTGGCCGAGGTGCTGACCGTGGTGGCCGCGTTCTGGGCGCCCCGCCGGCTCTGGTTCGTGCCGCTGCTCGTCCAGGCCGCGTCGATCATCACGTACGAGACCTACCTGGTGCAGGCCAAGCCGGCGCCCGTCGACCTGCGCATCCTGACGCTGCTGGTGTTCGCGGCGCTCGCCACCACGATGGGCCAGCTCTTCCGCCGCCCTCTAGCGCCAACACCGGTTGGCAATACGATTGCGGCGTGACGACCCCCGAAGACCTCACGGCCATCGCCGCTCTCACCGATCAGGTACGCCGTAACGCGTACCGGGCGGTCGCCGAGGCGAGGCCGGCCCCGATCGGACGGGACGAGGTGGCCGGCGCGCTCGGCATCGGGCGCAGCCTCGCCGCGTTCCACCTGGACAAACTCGTCGACGCGGGACTGCTCGAGGTCTCGTACGCTCGCCGCAGTGGCCGGACCGGCCCGGGCGCCGGACGTCCCGCCAAGCTGTACCACCTCTCCGCGGCGGAGCACGCGGTCAGCGTGCCGCCGCGCTCCTACCGCACGGCGGCCTCCCTGCTGGCCGAGGCCCTGGACCGGATCGGCGGGGACGAGGCCGTCGAGAAGGTGGCCCGGGAGCACGGGCGCCGGGCCGGGCTCGCGGCGCTCGACTCCTACGAGCCGGACTACGCGGACGAGCGGGTCGTCCTCCGGAACTGTCCGTTCCACCAGCTCGCCGAGCAGTTCCCGCCGCTCATCTGCGGAATGAACCTCGCCCTGGTCAGCGGCCTGGTCGAGGGCAGCGAATGGGAGGCCCGGATGGACGCCGCCCCGGGCCGCTGCTGCGTGATCCTTTCTAAAAAACAATCTGATTGACTTTAGAGCGGCCGGCTGGTGAGCTGAACGGCATGACCGACTTCCACCTGGCCCAGATCAACACGGCCCGCCTCCGAGCCCCGCTGGAAGACCCGTCGATGGCCGAGTTCGTCGCCGGCCTGCACCTCATGAACGCCCTGGCCGACCGCTCCCCCGGCTTCGTCTGGCGGCTGCAGGGCGAGAACGGCGACGGCACCATCGCGGCCCCCGCCGACCCGATGCGGATCTACACGCTCTCGGTCTGGGAGTCGGTCGAGCACCTGAGGGCGTACGCGTACCAGAGCGAGCACCTCGACTACCTGCGCCGGCGCCGCGAGTGGTTCGTCCCGCACGGCAACGAGGCCGCGCTGGTGCTGTGGTGGATCCCGGCCGGGACCACCCCGACCCTGCGTCAGGGGATCTCCCGGCTCGGCCGGCTCGCCGGGCAGGGACCGACCCCCGACGCGTTCACCTTCCGGGAGACCTTCCCTAGTCCACGCGCAGAGCGGCGAGAGTCTCCTCTAGTTCATCCGGCTTGATCAGCACGTCCCGGGCCTTCGAGCCCTCGGACGGGCCGACGATCCCGCGGGTCTCCATCAGGTCCATGAGCCGGCCCGCCTTGGCGAAGCCGACGCGCAGCTTGCGCTGAAGCATCGAGGTCGAGCCGAACTGACTGGTCACCACGAGCTCGATCGCCTGGATCAGGAGCTGGAGATCGTCGCCGATCTCCTCGTCGATCTCCTTCTTCTTGCTCGGCGGCGCGTCCGTGACACCCTCGGCGAACTCCGGCTCGCGCTGGTCCTTGCAGAACTTGACGACCGAGTGGATCTCCTTCTCGTCCACCCACGCGCCCTGGATCCGGACCGGCTTGGACGCGCCCATCGGCAGGAAGAGACCGTCACCGCGGCCGAGCAGCTTCTCGGCGCCCGGCTGGTCGAGGATGACCCGCGAGTCGGCGAGGCTGGACGTCGCGAACGCCAGCCGGGACGGCACGTTCGCCTTGATCAGGCCGGTGACCACGTCGACCGACGGGCGCTGGGTGGCGAGCACCAGGTGGATGCCGGCGGCCCGGGCCAGCTGGGTGATCCGGACGACCGAGTCCTCCACGTCGCGCGGCGCGACCATCATGAGGTCGGCGAGCTCGTCGATGATCACCAGAAGGTACGGGTAGGGCTTCATCTCCCGCTCGACGCCCGGCGGCGCCGTGATCTCGCCACTGCGGACCTTGCGGTTGAAGTCGTCGATGTGCCGGACGCCGTTGGCGGCGAGGTCGTCGTACCGCTTGTCCATCTCGGCGACCACCCATTCCAGGGCGTCGGCGGCCTTCTTCGGGTTCGTGATGATGGGCGTGACGAGATGCGGGATGCCCTCGTACGCCGTGAGCTCGACGCGTTTCGGGTCGACCAGGAGCAGCCGCACCTCGTCCGGCGTGGACCTGGTCAGCAGGCTCACCAGCAGCGAGTTGAGGCAGCTCGACTTGCCCGCGCCGGTGGCGCCGGCGATCAGGATGTGCGGCATCTTCGCGAGGTTCGCGACGACGAACCCGCCCTCGATGTCCTTGCCGAGCGCCACGAGCATCGGGTGGTGGTCGGCGGCCGCCGCGCGGGAGCGCAGCACGTCGCCGAGCGACACGTTCTCCGGGTCGGTGTTCGGGATCTCCACGCCGACCGCGCTCTTGCCCGGGATCGGGCTGAGGATCCGCACGTCCGGGGACTTCACCGCGTACGCGATGTTGCGGGAGAGCTGGGTGATCCGCTCGACCTTGGTGCCCGGGCCGATCTCCACCTCGTAGCGGGTGACGGTCGGGCCGCGAGTGAAGCCGGTGACCACCGCGTCCACGTTGAACTGCTCGAAGACGCCGGTGAGCGCCGCCATGATCTCGTCGTTGGCGCGGCTGCGGGCCTTCGGCGGGGCGCCGGTGGCGAGGATGTTCGCCGGGGGCAGGCGGTAGTCGCCCTTGACCGCCGAGATCTCCAGCTGCTCGGCCCGGGTCGGCGGCATCGGCGAGTGCTCGGGGGCCGGCTTCTTCCGGCCGCCCGGCGTCCGCGGCAGCGGCACCGTGTCGTGCAGGATCAGCTCTTCGTCGAAGTCGTCGTCGGGCTCCGCGGGCACCGGCGCGGGCTCGGGCTCGGCCAGTGCCGCCTGACGCCGCCGGGGCGACGGCTTGCGCTTCGGCGCGGGCGGCTCGTCCTCCTCCTCGTACTCCTCCAGGACGGGCGCCGGCCGATGCGGCGCGGCCCGCCCACTCACCAGCTCGACCAGCTGCACCATCCGTTCGGGGATGCGCGCGATCGGCGTCGAGGTGATCACCAGGAAGCCGAAGACGAAGAGCAGGACCAGCAAGGGTACGGCGACCCAGGCCGTCACCGCCCGCTCGAGAAGGCCCCCGATGCCGTAGCCGAGCAGGCCGCCGGCCTGGTCGACGGCGAGGTCGTCGGCCGGGCGGCCGGAGACGTGCATGAGCGACGCGGTGGAGATGATGATCGCCGTCCAGCCGACCAGGGTGCGCCCCCGGTGGTCGGGATCGGCGGGCTCGCGCATGAGCCGCACCGCGCCGTAGAAGAGCAGCAGCGGGAAGAGCGCCGCGAGACTGCCGAGGAAGAGCCGGATCGTGTCGGCCAGCCAGACGCCGACCGGCCCGCCGCTGTTCGCCCAGATCGCCACCGAGACCAGGATCGCGAAGCCGAGCAGCAGCAGCCCGGCGCCGTCCCGGCGGTGCTCCGGGTCGATGTTGCGCGCCGTCGCGGCCTGCCGGCCCACCCCGCGGAACACCCAGCCGACGCTGTGCGCCATGCCCATCCAGAGCGCGCCGGCGCCGCGGCCCAGCCCGGAGGCGAGCGTGGAGCCGGCCGTGGACCGGCGGGCGACCGGGCGCTTGCGCGCCGCCGCCGTCTTGCGCGTGGTGCCGGTGCGTGCGGCCGGCTTGCGCGCGGCCGGTTGACGGGCACGGTTGGTAGCGGCGCCGCGCGGCGTGGACGCGGCGCGACCCCGGCTCGCCGGAGGAGTACGGCCCGCCATGGATGTCACCGTAGCCCGCGAAGGCCATCGTGCCGAGAAGGCGCACCGTGACACCTTCTCGCTTTCGGCACGAATAACATCAAGTGGTGCAGTCTCTCGATAACGACATGATCAAAGCGGCGCTCGACGCGCGCGGCTTCGCATACTTCGTCGATGCCGACGGGGACATCGCCGGCAACTTCCAGGGCAACCTCATCTACTTCTTCCGCCTCGGCGAACGCAAGGAGATGCTGCAGATCCGGGCCATGATGCAGCACGTCTTCACGGTCGAGGACGTGCCGAAGCTCTACGAGTTCTGCAACGCGTGGAACCGCGACCAGCTGTGGCCCAAGTCATACGTCCAGGTCACCGACGACGGCCAGGCGATCGTGGTGGGCGAGGTGTCCAGCGACTGGGAGCGCGGCGTCACGCCGGAGCAGCTCGACCAGGTCCTGCTCTGCGGCATCGCGACCGGGTGCCGGATGGGCGAGTCGCTGGGCGAGCTGAAGAACTCCCTCACATAGGAGGATCGGGGCCTCCGCGTGGGCGGAGACCCCGATTCCCGGGCGCCTGGCCGGGTGAAGGCGCTCGTCTCGGTCAGCTGACGTTGAATCCCAGGGAGTACGCGCCGGTGCCGCTCGACGACACGACGACGTAGCGGTAGGTGCCGGAACGGCCGGTGAAGCTCAGCGTCCCGTCGTCCTCGCCGCGGGCCACCGTGCGGAACTGGCCGCGGTTGTTCTGCCGCTGCAGGACCAGGTCGAAGTCGGCGCCGTCCGGCGCGTCCAGGCAGGCGGTGTGCGTGCCGGCCCGGGCCCGGTAGGCCCCGCCGTCCGGCTGCACCTGCGCGTTGCCGGCCCGGGTGATCTCACCCTCGCGCTGCACCGGGAGCGCGTCGCAGGCCGACGCGGTGCCCTCCTCGGCCGGGGGCGCCTCCTCCTCGGCGGGCGGTGCCGCCGCCTCACCGGTGGTCACCAGCGTCAGGTTGTCGGCGGCCAGGATCTCGTTGAGCGGCTGGAAGAACGTCTCGCCGCCCGCCGTGCAGTCGCCCGAGCCACCCGAGGTCACGCCCTGGGCCTGGTCGCCGGAGAGCCAGGGCCCGCCGGAGTCGCCGCCCTCGGCGCAGACGTCGGTGCGGGTCAGGCCGGTGACCGTGCCCTCCGGGTAGCGGACCGTCTGGTTCTTCGCGAGGATCGTGCCGCAGAACGTGCCGGTGGTCGAGCCCGAGCGGCAGACCGCCGCGCCGACCGGGGCCTCGGTGTTGCCGGCGACCGGCAGCTCGTTGCCGTTGAAGTCGTTGACGACCGGGCGCGGGGTCCAGTCGCCGTTCACCGCGACGAAGCCCATGTCGGCCTCGCCCGGGAAGACCGAGGACTCGACGGTGCCCTGCGCCTCGTTGTTGAAGCCGGTGGTCCGCGTGCCCGCCTCGCCGCAGTGGCCGGCGGTCACGAAGCCGCCCTCCACCGAGAAGCCGATCGAGCAGCGGGCCTGCCCGCCACCGATCGCGATGAAGTACGGGTCGGCGCCGCGGACGTCGAACAGCGGCTTCGGCTGCGCCTTGCTGATCTTCACGGTGACCGCGGAGGCCGGCACGCCCGCCTCGGCGGCCAGCTTCTGCGCCTCCGGCTTCGCCCCCGGCTTCGCCACCACGACGACCTTGTTGCCGGCGACGTCGACGTACCAGCCGGTCACGCCGTCGACATCGGCCGCCGCGTCGACCAGCCTGGTCTTCACGTCGTCGAGGTAGGCCTCGCTCCGCTTCACCACCACCGGCACGGCGCCGGCCTTCTTCACCAGGGCCGCCGCGCCGGAGTCGGTGACCGCGACCTTCAGCGTGGTGCCGTCCTCGGCCAGCCAGGCGCCGCCGAAGTCCTCACCGGTCTGCGCGGCCAGGGTCGCCGAGACACCGCCGGCCCACTCGGACCGGGCGAGCCGGGTACGCGCCTGGTCGCCGTCGAGGCCCAGGTCACGCTTCATCGCCGCGAGCAACTGCGGGGAGACACCCCCGCTCGTCACCGACGGCGACCCGTCCGGCTCGTTGGTGCCGGCCAGCGACGGCAGTGTGAAGGCCACGGCCGCCCCGGCCGCCACCACTACCGCCGCCGCCACGGCGATCGGTCTGCGCTGCATCTGGAGAACTCCCTCCGCCACGGGTGCCGTGGGGGCGGCACCGGTGCCTGGGAGTACGCAACTCAGCCGAGAATGGTTGAAAAACCGGTCAGACTTCCACCACGGTCGGCACGATCATCGGCCGCCGGCGGTAGGCGTCGTTGACCCAGCGGCCCACCGTCCGGCGCACGACCTGCTGCAACTGGTGCGGGTCGGTGATGCCGTCCTCGGCCGACCGGTGCAGCGCCGCGGTGAGCAACGGGATCACCGGGTTGAACGCGTCCGGGTCCTCGGAGAAGCCCTTCGCCGAGACGCTCGGCTCGCCGACCACCTTGCCGGTCACCGAGTCGATCACCACGGTGGCCGCGATGAACCCGCCGTCGCCGAGGATCCGGCGCTCGGTGAGCAGCGACTCGCTCACGTCGCCGACCGCGAGGCCGTCGACGTAGACGTACCGGCTCTTCACCCGGCCGACCACGCGGGCGTGGCCCTCGACCAGATCCACCACGTCGCCGTCCTCGCAGAGCACCACGCGGTCCGGCGCGACGCCGGTCTCGATGCCGAGCTGGGCGTGCGCCCGCAGGTGCCGCCACTCGCCGTGCACCGGCATGAGGTTGCTCGGCCGCACCACGTTGAGCAGGTAGCGCAGCTCCCCTGCCGGCGCGTGACCGGAGACGTGCACCTTCGCGGTCTCCTTGTGGACCACGGTGGCGCCGGCCCGGGACAGCTGGTTGATCACCCGGTAGACCGAGGTCTCGTTGCCGGGCACCAGCGAGCTGGCCAGCACCACGGTGTCGCCGGAGTGGATCGTGATGTGCCGGTGGTCGCCGGTGGACATCCGGCCCAGGGCGCTCATCGGCTCGCCCTGCGAACCCGTCGACATGAAGACGATCTCGTCGGGCGGCAGGTGGGTCGCCTCGTCCAGGCCGACCAGCAGGCCGTCCGGGATGCGTAGCAGGCCGAGGTCACGGGCGATCCCCATGTTGCGAACCATGGAACGGCCGATCAGGGCGACCTTGCGGTCGTACTCCCAGGCCGCGTCCATGACCTGCTGGACCCGGTGCACGTGGGAGGCGAAGCTGGCCACGATGATCCGGCCGCGCGCCTTGCCGAAGATCGAGCTGAGCACCGCGCCGATCTCCCGCTCCGGCGTCACGAAGCCCGGCACCTCGGCGTTCGTCGAGTCGGAGAGCAGCAGGTCGACGCCCTCGGCGCCGAGCCGCGCGAAACCGGCCAGGTCGGTGATCCGGCCGTCCAGCGGCACCTGGTCCATCTTGAAGTCGCCGGTGTGCAGCACCAGGCCGGCCGGGGTGCGCACGGCGACCGCCAGCGCGTCCGGGATCGAGTGATTCACCGCGAAGAACTCGCACTCGAACGGGCCCAGCCGCTCCCGGCCGCCCTCGCGGACGGTCAGGGTGTACGGATCCAGCCGGCGCTCGGCCAGCTTCGCCTCGATCAGGGCGAGCGTGAACTCCGACCCGACCAGGGGGATGTCCGGCTTGTGGGCGAGAAGGTACGGCACCGCGCCGATGTGGTCCTCGTGCCCGTGGGTCAGCACGATCGCCTGGATGTCCTCGAGCCGGTCGAGGATGGGTGCGAAGTCGGGCAGGATCAAGTCGACGCCCGGTTGCTCGACGTCGGGGAACAGCACCCCGCAGTCGACGACCAGCAGCTTGCCGTCGTACTCGAAGACCGTCATGTTGCGGCCGATGGCGCCGAGCCCACCGAGCGGGACGACGCGCAGGGCGCCCTCCGGCAGCGGCGGTGGCGGACCCAGCTCCACGTGAGCTTGACTCATTCGCCTCTTCCTGTCAGAGCACGATGCCGGCTGCGGCGGCGTCCTTGCGCAGTTGGTTCAGTTCGTCCTCGCCGGCGTCGACCAGCGGGGACCGGACCGGTCCCGCAGGCAGCCCGGAAGCGTTGAGACCCGCCTTGACCAGCATGGTCCCCGGCGAGCGGAAGATGCCGGTGAACAGCGGCAGAGCCTGCCGGTGCCGGGCCAGCGCGGTGGCGGTGTCGCCGGCCTCGTAGGCCTCGATCATCTCCTTGGCGAGCGCACCGGTGAAGTGCGTCGACGTGCCGACCAGGCCGACACCGCCGATGGCGAGCAGCGGCAGGGTGGCCGCGTCGTCGCCGGAGTAGTAGGCGAGATCGGTGCGGGCCAGGACCCACGAGGAGGCGATCAGGTCGCCCTTCGCGTCCTTCACCCCGACGATCCGCTCGTGCTCGGCGATCCGCACCATCGTCTCGGTGGCGATCGCCGTGCCGGCCCGGTGCGGGATGTCATAGACCATGATCGGCAGCCCGCTGGCGTCGGCGACGGCGCGGAAGTGGCGCTCGACACCGGCCTGCGGCGGCTTGTTGTAGTACGGCGTGACGACCAGCAGGCCGTGCGCGCCCGCCTTCTCGGCGGCGTGGGCCAGCTCGATGGTGTGCGCCGTGTTGTTGGTGCCCACACCCGCGATCACCGTGGCCCGGTCACCGACGGCGTCGACCACGGCGCGGAGCAGCGCGTCCTTCTCGGCGTCGGTCGTGGTCGGCGACTCCCCGGTGGTTCCGCTGATCACGAGAGCGTCGTTGCGCTGCTCGTCGACGAGGTGGGCGGCCAGGCGGGCCGCTCCCTCGAGGTCCAGGGATCCGTCCGGGGTGAACGGGGTCACCATGGCGGTCAGCAGCCGTCCGAAGGGCCGCGGGTCGTGCGTCATACCTGACAACCTATCGGACGCTCCGGTCACACGTAGAAAGCGGTGAACGGGGCCCAGGGGAGGTTACGCAGGATGCTCCAGACAGCCCAGACCGCCATGAATGTGATCATGGCGGCCGGACTGATCGACAACTGCGGGATCCGCCACCGGAACAGCTTCCGCCCGGCCCAGGCCACGTACAGGTAGATCAGGAACGGCACGGCGAAGACGAAGAGCGCGTGGTGACGGGCCGCGGCCGGGAGATCGCCGTGGAGCAGGTACCACGCGGCACGGGTCCCGCCGCAGCCCGGGCAGACGAAGCCGGTCGTGTATTTCAGCAGGCACGTCGGCTCGGCGCCGGCCTCGGCCGCGACCGGGTCGGTGACCAGGGTGTATCCGGCGGCCGCGCCCATGCAGGCGAGCAGGGCGACCGGGGCGAGCCAGATCGGCGACCGGGCCGCGACCCGCTCGACGAACCGGGTGATCCGGTCCTGCTGGGGCGGCGGATAGGCGTAGGCCACCCACTCGGGCGGCACCGGCGGCCCCTGCACGGGCTGGTCGGCCAGCCAGGGGGGCAGGCCGGTCGTGCTGCTCATGGCCGTCACGGTACACCCGCGGCGCCCGCCCCCGGCAGCGCCGCGAAACCGCCCGCGACCGGGCTCCCCGCGGCCCGGTCACCCCGCGCCGCGACCGGGCTCCCCGCGGCCCGGTCACCCCGCGCCGCGGCCGGGCTCCCCGCGGCCTGGTCGCCCTGCGCCGGTGCGGCGTCCTTCAGGGCTCTCGCGAGGGGCTCGGCGAGGTCTCCCCGCTCCGGCGTCGCGATGGTGGTGAGGCCCAGCCAGCCGGCCAGCCGGGCGAGCTCCGCCGCGAGCGCCGTGGCGGTCTCCTCGGGGTCGGCGCCGGGCTCCCGCCAGACGGCCGGGATCTGCAGCTCGCCGGTCCGCCGCTCGGCCTTCAGGTCGACCCGGGCGGCGAACCTGTCGCCGAGCAGGAACGGGAGCACGTAGTACCCGTACACCCGCTGGGGTTTAGGGACGTAGATCTCGATCCGATAGGTCATGCCGAACAGCCGCTCGGTCCGCCCCCGCTCCCAGATGAGCGGATCGAAGGGGCTGACCAGCGTCTGCGCCCGGACCCAGCGCGGCAGGCGGGCGTCGCGGTGGAGGTAGGCCTGCTGCTTCCAGCCGGCGACCGTGACCGGCCGGAGCACACCCTCCTCCACGAGCTCGGCGATCGCCGGCCTGGTCGCCTGGGCGGGCAGGCGGAAGTAGTCACGCAGCTCCGGCTCGGCGGCGACCCCCAGCGTGCGGGCGGAGAGCTCGACGAGGTGCCGGAAGGCCGCGTCCGGCGCCGGGGTCGGCGCCTCCAGAACGGCCCGGGGCAGCACCCGCTCGGTCAGGTCGTAGCGCCGGGCGAACGAGGTGGTGCGCTCGGCCGCGGTGACCTGGCCGGTGTAGAAGAGCCACTCCAGGGCCTGTTTCACCACCGACCAGTTCCACCCCCAGTGGTCCTTGGTGCGGGGAGCGTCGTGCTCGATCTCGGCGGCCGTGATCGGGCCGTTGGCGCGCACCTCGGCGAGCACCCAGGCCACGAGATCGGGCTGCTCGGCCACGATCCGGCGCATGTTGCCCCAGGCGAGCTCGCCGGCCCGGGCCATCCGCCAGCGGAAGAAGGGCTGAAGATCCGTACGGATCAAGGAGGCCTCGTGGCCCCAGAACTCGAACAGCTCCCGGGGACGCCGATAGGCCGCCCGCTCCAGCAGGCCGGGCGGATAGGGGCCGAGACGGCTGTAGAGCGGCATGAAGTGGGCGCGCTGCAACACGTTCACCGAATCCATCTGGATCAGATGGAGGCGGCTCAGCACCCGGCGCAGGTGGCGCATGTCGGTGGCGCCGCCCGGTTTCGGGTCGGCGAAGCCCTGCGCGGCCAGGGTGATCCGGCGGGCCTGGGCGACGGTGAGCGAATCGGGGACAGCCACGTGAAGCAACTTAGGACAGGGGTGTGACAAAGTTGCGGCCATGGCTCTCGGCTTCGTCCGCCCCGCGCGTCCCGAGGACGCCCCGGAGATCGCGCGCATCCAGCTCTCCACCTGGCGCACCGCCTATCGGCGCATGTTCCCGGCGCACGTGCTGGCGAACCTGGACGAGGCGTACCTCGCCCGCGGCTGGACCGAGGCGATCACCGCTCCCCCGACACCGCGGCACCGGGTGCTGATCGCGGTGGAGCAGAGCGACACCGCCAAGAGCGTGGTCGGTTTCGCCGCCTCCGGCCCGGCCGACGAGCAGGCCCTCGCCCCTGAGGAGAAGCCGCTCCCGGACGGTGTCGCGGCCGTGACCGACCTCCTCATCGAGCCGCGCTGGGGCCGCCGCGGCCACGGCAGCCGCCTCCTCGCCGCCGCGGTCGACCACTGGCGCGAGGACCAGTTCCGGTCGGCGGTGGCGTGGGCCTACGAAGCCGACACGGCGATGCGCAAGTTCCTGGCGTCGACCGGATGGGAGCCGGACGGGGCGGGCCGGGCGCTCGATGTGGACGATCTCCTCGTGCCCCAGGTCCGTTTGCACGTATCGCTCGACGCCGGAGAATAGAGAAGTGACACCCACCTTCGTCTTCGACGGCGACTGCTCGTTCTGCTCCCTGTGCGCCGACTTCATCGAGCGCCGCATCCCCACCACCGCCACGGTGATCCCCTGGCAGTTCGCGGATCTCGCCGCCCTCGGCCTGACCGTGGAGCAGTGTGAGGCCGCGGTGCAGTGGGTGGGTGAGGACGGCGCGACGGCGGCCGGGCCGGACGCGATCGCCCTGCTGCTCAAGAACGCCGGCCGGTTCTGGTCGCTGCCCGGGGCGGCGCTCGCTCTGGGCCCGATCCGCGCCGCCGCGTGGCCGGCATACCAGTGGGTGGCCGACCACCGCCACCTGATGCCCGGCGGAACGGCCGCCTGCGCCGTCCGCCCCCGCCCCTGAGCTGGTGGGGCGGCGCTCAGGGCGAATCCCGGGCGGGGGTACGTGCGGCGCTCGGCCGTAGCGCCGGCTGCGGCCGGGACCGGGAGGGCGCCGGGCGGAGGTGGCCGCAGGTGTGGTGCGCCGCGAGTTCGACGGTTCGATGATTGTCGTACCCGACTGCCAGGATGCGGACATGGACGATGCGGTGACCGTGTCGAGGCAGGAGTTCGAGGCGGCGGAGGGTGGTTTCCTGCCGGGCTTGCGCGGTGCCGGCCTGGTCTGGGACCGGAGCGGCTGCGGGACCTCGCGGAAATGACTTCACACACGCGACACTAGGTCGTACTGTTCATCGCTCTTTTTCGTGATCTCAGCCAATGGATCGGGCGCACTTTTTCCAACGCCAGGAAGCTTGTCATCGCCACCAGGTGGGGCGCGAAGCTGATCGTGATGGTGGAGAACGTGATCACGTGGAAGGAGTAGAAGAAGGCGACCATCGCGTTGCGCCAGCGCTGCGGGATGATGAAGACCACGGGGCTGAGCAGCTCGAATGCGATGATGCCGAACTGGGCGAGGATCAGCAGGCCGGGGACCACGGCGATCGCGTCGGCCAGGTCGGTGCCGCGGCGGATGATGGCCTGGGCCAGCACCGAGCTGGTCAGCCAGTCGAGGCCGCCGAAACGCAGTTTCGCCAGGGCCGCCAGGAAATAGGTGCAGATCACTGCGATCTGGGTGACGCGCAGGGCCCAGCCGCCGGATTCGGTGCGCTCGGGATCGCCGTGTCTCGCCCGGCCCGCGGTGGGCAGGGCGGCCAGCGCCACCAGCAGGCCGATCCGGTCGTGGTCGACCTTGCCGTAGCTCATCGCGATGATCATCCACTCGAAGTAGAGCAGGAAGACCGTCCAGCCGAGGGCCCGTGGCGCGCGGCCGGTCGCGGCGGCCAGCGAGAGCGCCAGCAGCGTCCAGAAGATGCCCCAGACCAGCAGCGGGCCCGGCGTCGGCAGATGCAGCAGGCGCCCGATCAGCAGAGGTTCGTAGAGCTCGCCCGGGGTGTTCGCGTGCGAGCGCACCCAGGGCGTGAAAATCACAAGATCAAGAGCGACGAAGAGATAGACCAGCGTACGGAAGGCAGCGACGCGCCCTCTCGGGACGGGCTCGAAGAGCCAGCGCCTGATCATGGCCGCACCCAGTCCGCGACGACCTCGTCGGTGTAGGTGCCGGTCGGGCGGCTGTGCTTCACGAGATGCCAGCGGATCACGATCCGGACCTCGCGCAGGGCCGGCGCCGACGGCGTGTGCTCGGCGTACGCCTCGGCGATCCGGCTCAGCCGGGACGGGTCGGCCTCGTACGCGGCCTGCTGACCCTCGATCTCGGCCCGCCGGATGCCGCTGTTCGCCTCGGTGATCGGCACGACCGCCCCGGTCACGTCGACCCCCTCGACGCGGGTGTCCTTCGCCGCGCCGTTCGGGTCGGGGGCCGTCGAGTACATCCGGAAGGGGCCGAACGGGAAATCGTCGTCCTGACCCCAGAAGGTGCCGGCGAGCAGCAGCAGGAGCCCGGCGACGGTCGCCAGGACCCGGACCCGGCGCCCGGTCGTCGTCAACTCCGTCATGCCGGACGTCAGTCCAGCAGGGGATCGAGGCCGATCGTCAGGCCCGGACGCTGCCGCACCTGGCGGACCGCGAGCAGCACGCCCGGCATGAACGACGAGCGGTCCAGCGAGTCGTGGCGGATCGTCAGCGTCTCGCCGGCGGTGCCGAAGAGCACCTCCTGATGCGCCACGAGACCGGCCGCGCGGATCGAGTGCACACGCACGCCGTCGACGTCGGTGCCGCGGGCGCCGAGCTGCTCCTCCTTGGTGGCGTCCGGCATCGGCGGGCAGTTCGCCGCGGCGCGGGCCTCGGCGATCACCTTGGCGGTGTGCATCGAGGTGCCGCTCGGGGCGTCCAGCTTGCGCGGGTGGTGCTGCTCGATGATCTCGGCCGATTCGAAGTATCTGGCGGCGCGGGCCGCGAACTGCATCATCAGCACGGCGCCGATGCCGAAGTTCGGCGCGATCAGGACGCCGACGCCGGGCTTGCCGGCCAGCCAGCCGCGGACCTGCTCGAGCCGCTCCTCGGTGAAGCCGGACGTGCCGACCACCACGCTGATGTCCTGCTCGATCGCCCAGCGCAGGTTGTCCATCACCACGTCGGGGTTGGTGAAGTCGACCAGAACCTGCGCGCCCGTGTCGGAGGCGTGGAAGAGCAGGTCGCCCGAATCGATCATGGCGACCAGCTCGAGGTCGTCGGCGGCGTCGACCGCCTTGCAGACCTCGAGGCCCATGCGGCCCCGGGCACCGAGGACGCCGACACGGATGGGTTCAGGCACGTCTGTCACACCGTCAATTTAACGTACGGCGCTTGCCCGCCCACCATCGCTCACCCAGCGCCACCACGGCGAACACCGCCGCCACGTAGGCCCAGCCGACGAGCACGTCGATGACGTAGTGCTCGCCCGTGTAGACCAGCGTGAACGTCATGGCGAGCGGGTAGGCGAGCAGCAGCGGCCACCACTTCTTCGCCACCATCGGCAGGAAGAACGCGACCGCGAGCATGGCCCACGCGGTGTGCAGCGAGGGCATCGCGGCGACCGGGTTCGACTGCGAGACCTGGAGCGCGTTCAGCGTGTTGCCGGCGCCGTGCAGGCCGATCACGTCCCAGCCGTTCGTGGAGATCCGGTCGACGTGCTCGGGGAGGTAGCCGTACTTGTAGGCCCACCACGGCGGGGCGGCCGGGTAGAGGAAGTAGGTGATCAGGCCGAAGACGCAGAGCGTGATCCAGCGGCGCATGAACCGGCCCCAGGTGGCCCGGTTGCGCATCCAGAGGATCACCGCGATGGTCGGCACCGTGAGGAAGTGCGAGGCGTAGACCACCGTGACGACGGCCAGCCACCACGGCGTGACGCCCGGCTCGTACAGATGCTGCTGCAACCAGGTGGTCGGGACCTGGCCGTCCATGAACCAGCCGAACATCCAGCGGTCCGCCGCGATCAGCTCGGTGACGTGCGGCGCGAACAGGTCGTCGGCGAAGCTGCGGGACACGTTGTAGATCACCAGCAGCAGCGCGACCGGCAGCCAGTCCCGCAGGAAGCGCAGGTGCGTCCGCCACGGCTCGTGGTTGCGCCACGCGATGGTGGCGAGCCACAGCCAGCCGAACGCGATCAGCGGGTCGCTGGTCGGCACCCCGACGAACCAGACCCCGACGGAGAAGACGACCGCCCAGATCAGCATCCCGATGATCCGCCGCTTCCGGATCTCCGGAGTCGGCGGTGTCGCGGGGGTCTCGGGCGGTGTCTCCAGGGTCGTCACGGGGTCCAAGGGTAACCAGGCGTTGCTTCAGGCCGGAAAGTCGGACTCACCGAACGGGCCCACCACGGCCAGCGCGCGCTCGCCCGAGAACAGCTCGGCCGCGACCGCGTTGACCTCCTCGACGGTCACCGCGTCCACCCGGGCGAGCAGCTCGTCGACGCCCATGAGGTCGCCGTGCAGCAGCTCCGACTTGGCGAGGCGGCTCATCCGCGAGCCGGTGTCCTCGAGGCCCAGCACGTACGAGCCCTTCACCATGCCCTTGCCGCGGGCCAGCTCGGCGGCCGTGATGCCGTCCGCCGCCACCCTGTCCAGTTCCACCCGGACGAGGTCGAGCACCTCGGCCGCCTTCGCCGGCGCGCAGCCCGCGTAGACGCCGACCAGGCCGGCGTCGGCGTGCTGGCTCGCGTACGAGTAGACCGAGTACGCCAGGCCGCGCTTCTCCCGGATCTCCTGGAAGAGCCGGCTCGACATGCCGCCGCCGAGCACGTTGTTGAGCACGCCGAGGGCGAACCGGCGCTGGTCGTGGCGGCCCAGGCCGGGACCGCCGAGGACCATGTGCGCCTGCTCGGTGTCGCGGTGCAGGACCACCGTCTTGGGCTTCCGGACGCGGACCGCGGAGTCCCACGGCCGGGTGGCGGCCGGCTCGGCCGGTCCGGTGTCCAGCGGGGTGCCGGCGAGCGCCCTGCGGACCAGCTTCACGACCGTGGCGTGGTCGAGGTTGCCGGCCGCGGCCACCACGATCTCGGGGGCCGTGTAGCGCTTGCGGTAGAACCTGTTGATCTGGTCGCGGGTCATCGGCGTGATCGACTCGGGGGTGCCCGAGATCAGCCGGCCCAGCGGGTGGTTGCCGAAGATCGCCTCGGCGAAGACGTCGTGCACCTCGTCGCCGGGCTCGTCCTCGTGCATGGCGATCTCCTCGAGGATCACCCCGCGCTCGGTCTCCACGTCGGCCGGCTCCAGCAGCGAGTCGGCGACCGCGTCGACCAGCACGTCCACGGCGAGCGGCAGGTCGGCGTCGAGCACCCGCGCGTAGTAGCAGGTGTACTCCTTCGTGGTGAAGGCGTTCGTCTCGCCGCCCACGGCCTCGATCTCCGCGGAGATGTCCAAGGCGGTGCGCTTGTGGGTGCCCTTGAAGAGCAGGTGCTCGAGGAAGTGCGAGGCGCCGTGCAGCGACGGCGTCTCGTCCCGCGAGCCGATGCCGACCCAGATCCCGAGCGAGGCGCTGCGGGTCGTCGGGATGGCCTCGGTGAGGACGCGCAGCCCGGACGGCAGGACGGTCTTCTTGACGCCGTCCTTGAGGGTCCTGGTAGAAACGCGGGCCGGCCTCCCGGCCGGCCCGCGGTTGCTGTGCTCTGTCACTTAGTCGCGGCGCTCGCCACGGTCACCGGACGGGCGCGACCGGCGGCGGCGGGGCTCGCCACCACCCTCACGCGGGCCGCGGTCCTCGCGCGGGGCGCGCTCGGGACGGCCACCCTCGGAGCCACCGGCGGCGGCGGGGGCGGCCGGAGCCTCCTCGCCCTCCGGGCGGACCTTGTCGAGGTAGATCTTGCCGCGCTGGTCGATGTCCGCGATCTGGACCTCGACCTTGTCGCCGACGTTGAGGAAGTCCTCGACCTTCTCGACCCGCTTGCCGTCGCCCACCTTGGAGATGTGCAGCAGGCCGTCGCGGCCCGGCAGCAGCGAGACGAACGCGCCGAACGCGGCCGTCTTCACCACGGTGCCGAGGAACTTGTCGCCGACCTTCGGCAGCGTCGGGTTGGCGATCGCGTTGATCCGCTCGACCGCGGCCTCGGCCGACGGGCCGTTGGTCGCGCCGACGTAGATCGTGCCGTCGTCCTCGATGGAGATGTCGGCGCCGGTCTCGTCCTGGATCGCGTTGATCGTCTGGCCCTTCGGGCCGATGACCATGCCGATCTTGTCGACCGGGATCTTCACGCTGGTGACGCGAGGAGCGTACTCGCTCATCTCGGCCGGGGCCTCGATCGCCGCGGTCATCACCGCGAGGATCGTGGCACGGGCGTCGTGCGCCTGCGACAGCGCGCCGGCCAGCACGTCCGACGGGATGCCGTCGAGCTTGGTGTCGAGCTGCAGGGCGGTGACGAACTCGCTGGTGCCGGCGACCTTGAAGTCCATGTCGCCGAACGCGTCCTCGGCGCCGAGGATGTCGGTCAGCGCGACGTACTCGGTCTTGCCGTCGACCTCGTCCGAGATCAGGCCCATCGCGATGCCGGCGACCGGCGCCTTCAGCGGGACACCCGCGGAGAGCAGGGCCAGCGTCGAGGCGCAGACCGAGCCCATCGAGGTGGAGCCGTTGGAGCCGAGGGCCTCGGAGACCTGGCGGATCGCGTAGGGGAACTCCTCACGCGACGGCAGGACCGGGACGAGGGCCCGCTCGGCCAGCGCGCCGTGACCGATCTCGCGGCGCTTCGGCGAGCCCACCCGGCCGGTCTCACCGGTCGAGTAGGGCGGGAAGTTGTAGTTGTGCATGTAGCGCTTGGTCTTCTCGGGAGCGAGAGTGTCCAGCGACTGCTCGAGGCGGAGCATGTTCAGCGTGGTGACGCCCAGGATCTGGGTCTCGCCGCGCTCGAACAGCGCCGAGCCGTGCACCCGGGGCAGCACGCCGACCTGCGCGGTCAGCGGGCGGATGTCACGCGGGCCACGGCCGTCGATGCGGACCTGGTCGCGCAGCACGCGCTGGCGCACCTCGGACTTGGTGATCGAGCGGAAGGCCGCGCTGATCTCCTTCTCCCGGCCCTCGAACCGCTCGTCGAGCTGCTCGTGCGCCTTCGCCTTGACCAGGTCGAGGGACTCCTCGCGCTCCTGCTTGCCGGCGATCTTCAGGGCCTCGGCGACCTCGGCGCGAACCGCGTCGCTCACCGCCTGCAGCACGTCGTCCTGGTAGTCCAGGAAGACCGGGAACTCGGCGACCGGCTTCGCAGCGACCTCGGCCAGCTCGCTCTGCGCGCGGCAGAGCTCACGGATGGCCGGCTTGGCGGCCTCCAGGCCGCTGGCGACGACCTCCTCGGTCGGCGCGACGGCGCCCGCGGAGATCAGCTTGATCGCGTGCGGGGTGGCCTCGGCCTCGACCATCATGATCGCGACGTCGCCGTCGGCGGTGACCCGGCCGGCGACGACCATGTCGAACGTGGCCCGCTCGAGCTCCTCGAGGGTCGGGAAGGCGACCCACTGGCCCTCGACGTGCGCCACCCGGGTCGAGCCCACCGGGCCGCTGAACGGCAGGCCGGAGAGCTTGGTCGACATCGAGGCCGCGTTCATGGCGACGACGTCGTACGGGTGGGCGGGGTCGAGCGCGAGGACGGTCTCGACGACCTGGACCTCGTTGCGCAGGCCCTTCGTGAACGACGGGCGCAGCGGCCGGTCGATCAGGCGGCAGGTGAGGATGGCGTCCTCGCTGGGACGACCCTCGCGGCGGAAAAACGAACCGGGGATCCGGCCCGCCGCGTACATCCGCTCCTCGACGTCCACGGTCAGCGGGAAGAAGTCGAAGTGCTCCTTCGGCTGCTTGCTCGCGGTCGTGGCGGAGAGGACGGTGGTGTCGCCCAGCTGGACGATCACCGAGCCGGCGGCCTGCTTGGCGAGGCGGCCGGTGGAGAAGACGATCTCGCGGGTGCCGAACGATCCGTTGTCGATGACGGCGGTGCGGGACTCGGTGCCGAGAGCGTTGTTCTGCTCTGTCATGTAGTGCGGTACTCCTTCGTCGAGGACCCGGCGGTCTACAGCGCGGTTCAGAAGGCCGGTCTTCGATCGAAGTGCCCAGGCTTTGATCCTGGGAACCACTACCGAGGACCGGGTGCTGACGGTGTGATCCGCGCGGGTCCGTGGGGTGGAAACCTGTGGGGGCGACCGTCGGCCGCCCCCGCAGTCAAACTATCGGCGCAGGCCGAGACGCTCGATGAGCGAACGGTAACGCGCGATGTCCTTCTTCTGAACGTAGTTCAGCAGGCGGCGACGCTGACCGACCAGCAGCAGCAGGCCACGCCGGCTGTGGTGGTCGTGCTTGTGCACCTTGAGGTGCTCGGTCAGGTCGGCGATCCGCTTGGTCAGCATCGCGACCTGAACCTCGGGCGAACCGGTGTCGCCGTCCTTGGTCGCGTACTCACCCATGATCTTGTTCTTGGTCTCTTGATCGAGCGCCATATTCTCCGGACTTCTGTGTTGCCGATTGCACGGTTACCCCGCGACCCGCGGCGTCGGGCAGGCATGCGGGACCGGTGTCGGATATTCCAACGACCATTCCAGCCTACCAGCCGGTCACGCGAGGGTTGCCCGGGTCTGTTCCACGTCGGCCCTGATCTGGGCGATGAGCGGCTCGATCCCGTCGTAGGTGCGCTGCTCACGGAGGTGTGCCACGAAATCGAGGTGGACGCGCTCACCGTACAGATCGCCGGAGAAGTCGAGCACGTAGGCCTCGACCCGGCGCTCGGTTCCGGAGAACGTCGGGTTGGTGCCGATCGACACACTCGCCGGCCGGCGGACCCCGCCCTGGGTGAGCCAGGCCGCGTAGATGCCGTCGGCCGGCACCGCGGCGTAGCGGTGCACCATCAGGTTCGCGGTCGGGAAGCCCAGCTCGCGGCCCCGGGCGTCGCCGCGGACCACCACGCCGGAGAGCCGGTGCGGCCGGCCCAGCGCGCCCGCCGCGGCCCGGACGTCACCGGCGTCCACGCAGCTGCGGATGTAGGTCGACGAGAACACCAGGCCGTCGTCGGCGACCAGCGGCGCGTCCTCCACGGTGAACCCGAACGTGCGGCCGAGCGTCTCCAGCGCCGTCACGTCACCGGCCGCCCGGTGCCCGAACCGGAAGTTGTCACCGACCACCACGACGGCCGCGTGCAGGGCCTCGACCAGCACGTCGTGGACGAACTCGTTCGGCTCCTTGTGCGAGAACTCGGGGGTGAACGGCACCACGCAGAGCGCGTCGACGCCGAGCTCCTCGATCAGCTCCGCCTTGCGGACCGGCTCGGTGAGCACGGCCGGGTGCGATCCGGGCCGGACCACCTCGGCCGGATGCGGGTCGAACGTCATCACCACGGACTGCAGGCCGAGGTCGCGGGCCCGCTTCACGGCGTGCCCGATGATCGCCTGGTGGCCGCGGTGCACGCCGTCGAAGACGCCGATCGTCACGACCGAGCGACCCCAGCCCCCGGGGACCGACTCATAGCCCCGCCATCGCTGCATCGAAGAACTCCCTTCCGGTGACACAGTATCGATTCAGGCCGGGGCCAGGACGATCTCCGCCTTGGCCTTCCCACCACGCTCGCTGACGATCGCGAGCAGCAGGCCGTCCGGGTCGAAGACGGCGTACGGCCCGTCGATCCCGGCGGCCGGCAGCGGGCCGCCGTGCCGCAGCACCCTCGTCTCGTCCCAGGACGCGGTGCGCTGCGGGAACGCCCGCCGGGCCGCCTCCGCCATCGGCAGCGAGACCACGTCCGGGGCGCGCTCCTCCAGCTCGTCGAGGGTGGCGGCGACGTCGAGGGTCATGTCGCCGACGGCGGTCCGGCGCAGCGCGGTGAGGTGGCCGCCGACGCCGAGCGCGGCGCCGAGGTCGCGGGCGATGGCCCGGATGTAGGTGCCGGACGAGCAGGTGACGTCGATGTCCACGTCGATCGTCGCGTCGCCGCGCCGGATGTCGAGCACGTCGAGCTTGGCGATCGTGATCCGGCGCGCCGGGATCTCGACCTCCTCACCGTCGCGGACCCGCTTGTAGGACCGGACACCCTTGATCTTGATGGCGCTGACCGCGCTGGGCACCTGATCGATCTCGCCTCGCATCGTGGCCAAGACCTCAGAAACCTCGATATTTCCGATATGTCCGGCGCTCGAAGAAGACACGATCTCCCCCTCCGCGTCGTCCGTGACGGTCGACTCCCCGAGACGAATCGTCGCCGCGTAACTCTTCGAGGCGCCGATCACGTACGTGAGCAGCCGCGTCGCCCGGTTCACCCCGATGATCAGGACACCGGTCGCCATCGGGTCCAGCGTCCCGCCGTGCCCCACCCGCCGGGTCTTCGCCAGCCGCCGGATCCGGGCGACGACGTCGTGCGACGTCATCCCGGCCGGCTTGTCCACCACGATCAGTCCGTCCGTGTTCACCGGAAAACCCTAACGGGCGGCTCCGAGCACCACCCATCGCGGCGACCGCCACCGCAGCAGGAGCGCCACGAACCGGGCCAGCGTGAAGAGCCCGAGCCCGGCCCACACCCCGCCGAGACCGAGGTCGAAGGCGTAGGCGAGCCAGATCGCGGGAAGAAAACCCAGAAGAGCGGAGAAGATCGTCACCGTACGGAGGAACGCGACGTCGCCGGCTCCGATGAACACGCCGTCCAGGGCGTAGACCACTCCCGCGAACGGCAGCAGCCCGACGAACCACGGCCAGACGACCGCGGCCTGCTCGAGCACCGCCGGGTCGTCGGTGAACAGGCCGGGGACGACCCGCGCCCCGGCGAGGGCGGCCAGCGCGAAGACGACGGCCGCCAGGCCGCCGGCCACCGTGACGCGCCGGGCCACGTCCCGGGCCTGGTCCGCGTCGCCGGCGCCGAGGGCCGCGCCGACCAGGGACTGCGCCGCAATCGCGACGGCGTCCAGGGCGAGCGCCGCGAAGAACCAGAGCTGCAGGGCGATCTGGTGGGCGCCGACCGCCGCCACGCCGAACCGGGACGCCACCGCGGTCGCCGACAGGAAGCACGCCTGGAAGGCCGCGCCGCGGATCAGCAGGTCCCGGCCGAGCACGATCTGGCTCACGATGACCGAGGGGACGGGCCGCAGCGCGCGGGTCTCGCGGACCAGCGCGAGCAGGAAGAGCAGGCCGCCGGCGGTCTGCGCGGTCACGTTGGCGATCGCCGAGCCGGTCAGGCCGAGCCCGAGCGGATAGACCAGCACCGGGCAGAGGATCGCGGAGAGCACGTTGGCGCCCAGCACGATCCACAGTGGCCGCCGGGTGTCCTGGACGCCGCGCATCCAGCCGTTGCCGGCCGCGGCGAGCAGCAGGCCGGGCGCGCCGAACGCGGCGATCCGCATCCAGCCGGCGGCCGCCTCGGCGGTCTGCTCGTTGCCGGCCAGCAGGTGCGCGACCGGTCCGGCGCCGACCAGCCCGAGCAGCGCCAGGAGCAGGCCCATGGCGAGCGCCAGCCAGGACGCCTGCACGCCCTCGGCCACGGCGGCCGCGCGGTCCCCCGCGCCGTAGCGGCGGGCGGCGCGGCCGGTCGTCCCGTACGCCATCAGCGTGCCGAACCAGGCGGCCACCGACATGACGGTGCCGCCGACCGCGATCGCGGCCAGCTCGACCGGGCCGAGGTGGCCGACGACAGCGGTGTCCACCAGGACGTAGAGCGGCTCGGCGGCGAGCACCACCAGCGCAGGCAGGGCCAGCGCGGCGATCCGCCGGGGTGTCGCGGTAATGGCTGCGGGCGGGCTCATGGCTTACATGATGCCCGCCCGGCGAAAAAGCTCCACCAGCGCATGCCGGCCGTTCGCCGCATTCCGGCGAATCGGCGCATGGGCCGGTGAAAGGATCTACTGGCGCGTGTCCAGCGAGGCCTGCAGGGCCCGGCGAGCCTGCTCGCGGGCGTCGTCGGCGGGCTTGGGCTGGGGCTTCGGCTTGGCAGCCATGATGGGTTTCCTTCCCACACGGCGCCCGCACTCAGGCGGGCGCCCGGAATCGGTCGAGCGGGGCGTCACGTGAGCGCCCGGTCCGGGATCGCCGGACCACTGGCGGAGGTGACACCGGCCCGGGCCGGTGGACCCGGGTGGCTCGTGGTCTCACGGAGAGGCGGTGGTGGCGGCCGCGTGAAACCAAATCACCGTTCAGGACCCAAACTAACGTTCACTCGGCGCGCCGATGGGCGGATCCCGCCATCCGGGACAGGAAGAAGGGGTGCCACCCGTTCGGGTGACACCCCTTCAACTGCGAAAACGTCGTTCAGTTCAGGTGTTCGTCCAATAGGCGACGCACGGTGGCCACCACGTCACCGGCCTCGCCGTAACCGGTGAACCCGGCCGCCAGGCGGTGACCTCCGCCACCCTGCGCGACCGCCACCCCGCTCACGTCGACGGCGCCCTTGCTGCGCAGCGACACCGACCACTCCCCCTCGGCGGTCTGCTTCACCACGATCGACACGTCCGCCTCGGCGACCGAGCGGACCGGATCGATGAGGGTGTCGAGCACGTAGGGCGGCTGGCCGTGCCGTTCCAGGTCGTCGAGGGTCGCGTAGGTCCAGACCATGCCGCGCCCGCCGGCCGCCGCCGGGTCGAGGACCGCCCGGCCGAGCACCTCACCGGTCAGCTTCATCGCCCCGAACGGGCGGCTGTCGAAGATCCGCCGGGAGATCTCGCCGGGACGGATCCCGGTCGCGATCAGCCGGGCCGCCAGCTCGTGCACGGCTACCGTGGTCATGTCGAACTTGAACGAGCCGGTGTCGGTCGCGAGAGCCACGTAGAAGCACTCGGCGATCTCGGCGTCCAGCGGCACCCCGAGCCGCTCCAGCAGCTGCTCGGCGACGACGCTGGTGGCCGCCGCGTGCGGGTCCACGAGGCGCACGCCACCGAAACCGGTGTTCGAGGCGTGGTGGTCCAGCACGACGCTGCGGGGCGCGCCGAGACGGTCCGCGAGCGCGCCGAGGCGCGACTCGCTCGCCACGTCGAAGATCAGGACCAGGCGGGGGTCACGCCAGGCGTCCGGCTCCGGCACCAGAAGATCAAGACCGGGCAGATCAGCGTACGGGCCGGGCACCGTGAACTCGCCGGGGAACGTGGCCCGGAGACGGGTGTGGCCGAGCCGGCGCAGTCCCAGCGCGACGCCGAGCATGCTGCCGAGCGCGTCCCCGTCCGGGTTCACGTGGCAGATCAGCAGGATCTCGTCGTCCGGCCCGGCCGAGCGGACCGCCGCGACCGCGGCGGCCCACTGCTCGGCGGACGGAGTCACCCCTGGTCCCCGGCGGCGGGCACCCGCTCGTCGTCCTCGTCCTCGTCGCTCTTGTAGGGGTCCGGGTCGCCGGCGTACTTCTTGCCCGCCGCGAGCCGGTGGACCTCCTCGTCACGGTGCTTCGCCGCGGCCAGCAGATCGTCGATCTCCTTGGCGTGGTCGAGCACGTTGTCCAGCACGAACGCGAGGCTCGGCGAGTGACGCAGGCCGAGAGCGTGACCGACCCGGCTGCGCAGCATCCCCTTCGCGCTCTCCAGGGCCGCCGCCGTCGAGGACTGCTCGGTCTCGTCGCCCAGCACCGTGTAGTAGACCGTCGCCTCACGCAGGTCGCCGGTGATCCGGGCATCCGTGATCGTCACCATGCCGAGCCGGGGATCCTTGATCTCCCGCACCAGCGAAGCCACCAGTTCGCGGACACGCTCCGCGTGCCGACGCGTCTTGGCCGGATCCGACATCTCGCCCACCTCCGACTGTGGTTCTCGCGGGTCAGAACCTGCCCCCGCCCTAACTGCTGAAGCCTACCCAGGTCAGTCGTCGTCGCCGTAAAGCCGTCGCTTCACCGAGAGCAACTCGACCTCGGGACGGCCGGCCACCTGGTTCTCGCAGGTGTCGACGACGGCTCGGGCCTGGGCCGCCTCGGCCGCCACCACGGCCACCCCGAGCTGGCAGCGGCCGTGCAGGTCGTGGAAGCCGACCTCGGCGACGCTGACCTCGAACTTCTTCAGCATCGCGATGATCGGCCGGACGTAGGAGCGCTTCTGCTTCAGCGAGCGGGAGTCACCGGGCAGGAGCAGATCGAAGACTGCGGTCTCGGTATACATCAGCGGACAAGGTTACGCCGGCGGAGGCCGGTGATCACCTCGTTTTCCGGGCCACCAGCACGTCCCGGTCGATGCCCTGGTCGACCCGGTGCTCCAGCGGCAGGTGCTCGACCAGCTCCAGGCCGGCCGCGAGCAGGATGTCCTCGGCCAGCTCCCGCTTCGCCACCTTGGTGTTCCAGGAGAGGCCGATCGCGCCGCCCGGGCGCAGCAGGGGCAGCCACTGCGGCACGGCCCGCTCCAGCAGGTCCAGCGGGCGCCGGGAGATGCCGCCCTCGTCGTCGTAGCTGCCGTGCGCGACGCCGTACGGCAGGTCGGCCACCAGCACGTCCGCGACGTTGCCGCGGATCAGGCCGTCGAGCTGGGTGGTGTCCGCGTTCAGCACGGTCACCTTCTGCACGGCGCCGGCCTTGTGGTCGTCCTTGCTCGGCGCGAGCGTCACCTCGAGGCGGCGGGCGGCCCGGCGGCCCTGGCGGCGCACCGGGACCAGCTCGGCCGTGTGCTTGAGCCGCTTGCGCTTGAGCCAGGTCTGCAGAAACAGCTTGTACGCCTCGACGTCCTTGCCGTCGATCTCCACGCCGATGCCGTCGTAGCCGTACATGAGGGCCTGGTTGAGCGTGGTGCCGCGGCCGCAGAGCGGGTCGAGGACGGTGAGGCCGCCATCGAGCATCCGGCCGGCCGAGGCCGAGGCGAGCAGGGTGAGGTTGAGCACGAGCTTGGTGAACTGCTCGTTGGTCTTGCCAGCGTACTTCGGGATGGTGATGAGGTCGCTGTCGTAGCGGGCCAGCGGGGTCGTCGCGAGCGGCCGCAGCAGGTCGTCCACCCGCTCGAAGAGGGCGTACGCCGACGACATGTTGGCGAGGTGGGCGATGTCGGGCTCGGTCAGCTCCGACGTGAACGTCAGGTACTCCACCCCGCCGATCTGGGCGGTGGCGATGTCGTCCAGGCCGGCGGAGAGCACCGCGCCGAAAGCGGCCAGCTCCGCCTGGGACATCTTGGACGCCTGATCGGCGTAGACACGATTGGCGGACGGAGCGAGCAGCAAGGCATACCGGGACATGGCTGTCATTTTGCAGCGAAGGCCCCCGGTGCCTGAGCACCGGGGGCCTTCAACGTGTCACCTCAGGCTCACGCCCGCGGCTTCTCGCGCATCTCCCAGGTCTCGATCACGTCGCCGACCTGCGGCGAGCCGTAACCCTGGAGGGTCAGACCACACTCGAAGCCCTCGCGGACCTCGGTGGCGTCGTCCTTGAACCGCTTGAGCGAGCTGATCGTGACGTTGTCGGCCACGACCGTGCCCTCGCGGATGACGCGGGCCTTCGCGTTGCGCTTGATGAGGCCCGACCGGACGATACAACCGGCGATGAGACCGATCTTGGACGAGCGGAAGACCTCGCGGATCTCCGCGGTGCCCAGCTCAACCTCCTCGTACTCCGGCTTGAGCAGACCCTTGAGCTCCGCCTCGATCTCCTCGATGGCCTGGTAGATCACGCTGTAGTAGCGGATCTCCACGCCGGCGCGGTCGGCCATCTCCTTGACCTTGTTGGAGGCCCGGACGTTGAAGCCGATGATCGTGGCGACCTGGTCCGACGAGGCCGACGCCAGGTTGACGTCGCTCTCGGTGATCGCACCGACGCCGCGGTGGATGACCTTGAGCTGGACCTCTTCCGGAATCTCGATCTTGAACAGCGCCTCTTCGAGGGCCTCGACCGAACCGGAGCCGTCACCCTTGATGACCAAGGTGAGCGAAGCCTTCTCGCCCTCCTTGATGTCGCGCATCATGTCCTCGATCGACTTCGGACGCTGCGAGTTGGCGAAGGTCGCCGCACGGCGGCGAGCCTGCCGCTGCTCGGCGATCTGCCGCACGGTGCGGTCGTCCTCGGCGGCGAGGAACGTGTCGCCCGCGCTCGGCACCGAGGTCAGACCGAGCACCAGGACCGGACGTGCCGGACCCGCCTCGGCGACCTGGTTGCCGTTCTCGTCGAGCATGGCCCGGACGCGGCCGTGCGCGCCACCCGCCACGATCGAGTCACCGGCACGCAGCGTGCCCTTCTGCACCAGGACGGTGGCCACGGCGCCGCGACCCTTGTCCAGGTGCGCCTCGACCGCGACACCCTGGGCGGGGCCGTCGATCGGGGCGGTCAGCTCGAGCGCCGCGTCGGCGGTCAGCAGGACGGCCTCGAGGAGGTCGTCGATGCCGATGCCCGGCTTGGCGGCCACGTTCACGAACATCGTGTCGCCCTGGTAGTCCTCGGCGAGCAGGCCGTAGTCGGCGAGCTGCTGGCGGACCTTCTCCGGGTTGGCGTCCGGCTTGTCGACCTTGTTCACCGCGACCACGATCGGCACGTCGGCCGCCTTGGCGTGGTTGAGGGCCTCGACCGTCTGCGGCATGACGCCGTCGTCGGCCGCGACGACCAGGATGACGATGTCGGTCACCTTGGCACCGCGAGCACGCATGGCGGTGAACGCCTCGTGACCCGGGGTGTCGATGAAGGTGATCGCCCGCTCCTCCCCCTGGTGGGGGACGACGACCTGGTAGGCGCCGATGTGCTGGGTGATGCCACCCGCCTCGCCGGCGACCACGTTGGTCTTGCGGATCGCGTCGAGGAGCTTCGTCTTACCGTGGTCGACGTGACCCATGACGGTCACGACCGGCGGACGGGTGACGAGACGCTCCTCGGCCACCTCGGCGTCGAGGTCGATGTCGAACCGCGCGAGCAGCTCGCGGTCCTCGTCCTCCGGGCTGACGATCTTGACGTCGAAGCCCAGGTGCTCGCCGAGCAGCAGCAGGGTGTCGTCGGACACCGACTGCGTGGCGGTCACCATCTCACCCAGGTTGAACATCTCCTGGACGAGCGAGCCGGGGTTGGCGTTGATCTTGTCAGCGAAGTCGGAGAGCGACGCGCCGCGGGACAGCCGGATCTCCTGGCCGTTACCGCGCGGAGCGCCCGAGCTCATCTGCGGAGCCGACAGGTTGTCGAACTCTTGACGCCGCTGCTTCTTCGACTTGCGGCCACGGGTCGGCCGGCCGCCGGGACGCCCGAAGGCACCCGCCGCGCCACCACCGCGACCACGGCCACCGCCGCCACCCGGACGTCCGGGAGCACCGGCGCCGACCGGGCCGCCGCCACCGCCACCGGGACCGCCGGGACGGAAGCCACCGCCGCCGCCACCGCCGCCACCGGGACGGAAGCCACCGCCGCCGCCACCGCCGCCACCGGGACGGAAGCCGCCACCGGCGCCGCCACCGCCACCGCGGTAACCGCCGCCGCCACCGCCGCCACCGGGGCCGCCACGGCCGCCACCGGGACCGCCGGGACGACCGGCGCCGCCACCCGGACGACCCGGGCCCGCGGGCCGCTGCGACGGCATCGACGCGGGACTGGGCCGCGGCGGCATCGAGGCAGGGCTGGGCCGCGGCGGCATGCCGGGTTGGTTGGGACGCGGCATCGAGGCCGGGGACGGACGCGAAGCGGCCGCGCCACCGGAGACGCCGAACGGGTTGTTGCCGGGACCACGCGCCGGCGGGCGGGGACCGCCACCGGCCGGGCCGGGACGCGGGCCACCACCGGGGGTACCGGGGTTGTTACGGCCGGCCGCGGGCGAACCCGGGCGCGGCGGAACCATGCCGGGGCCGGGACGCGGACCACGCGGGCCACCGTCGGCCGGCGGCTGCCGGCGCTCGGCGTCACGGGCGGTACGCGCGGCCTGAGCAGCCTGGGCGGCCTTGACGGCAGCCTCCTGCTCGGCCTTCAGCGCCGAGGCGCGCGCCTCGGCGGCGGCCACCTCGATGTCGTGCGCGCTGGCCGGCTTGGCGACCGGGCCGGGCGTCGGGCCCGGGCGGCCGGGAACCGGCTTCGGCCGGGCGAACTGCCCGGGCGACGGAGCCGGCGAGGTCGGGGAAGCGCTGGGCGCGCCACCACCCTGCGGCGGGCCGGGACGACGCGGCGGCTGAGGCCGCCCCATCGGCGGGCCCGGACGCGGGGCCGAGGTGGCACCCGGCGCGCTGGACGCGGAGGGACTGGGCGACGGAGCCGAGGGCGCCGACGGCGCGCCGGATCCACCGGACTCGAAGGCGCCCCGGAGCCGCCGGGCCACCGGGGCCTCGACGGTGCTGGACGCGGACTTGACGAACTCGCCCATGTCCTTGAGCTTGGCGAGAACGGTCTTGCTGTCGACCCCGAGCTCTTTGGCGAGCTCGTGTACGCGGGCCTTGCCTGGCACTGCACTCCTCACTTCGAGGTCGTGCGAGCAGCACCCGCACAGACCTCACTCGTGCACTAGAAGCCTGGTCATTTCAGGGACTTCATCGTGTGCTCATCTGGGTCGTCCTACCTTGCTGGGTCGTGACGAGGCGCCGACGCCTCGTCATCGGTGGGTCCGAACGGCACGGAGACCGCCCGGATGTGCTCGGCAAGCAACTCGGTGTCAGCAACACCGGTGAGACGTAGCGCACGCCCGAAGGCGCGACGCCGCTCTGCCTGCGCGAAGCAGGCCGGGTCGGGATGCAGATGAGCTCCCCGGCCCGACAGTCGGCGGCCCGGATCGGGCAGAAGCCGGAGGTCATCCCCGGATCCGGCCGCGACGAACCGCAGCAATGATGCGGCCGGCGCGCGATTACGACAGCCGACGCAGGTTCGCGTCGGGCCGACCGCCATTGAGTCTACCCCTCGATCGCGCCGGACGCGTATCCGGTCAGTTCCCCGCCTCGGCCGCATCCCGGTCCGATACTCCGGCGGGCTCGTTGTCCGGCCGGATGTCGATGCGCCATCCGGTCAGGCGGGCGGCCAGACGGGCGTTCTGCCCCTCCCGGCCGATCGCCAGCGAGAGCTGGAAGTCGGGCACCGTCACCCGGGCCGTCCGGGTGGCCGCGTCGACCACCTCGACCCGCAGCGCCTTGGCCGGTGAGAGCGCGTTGCCGACGAACTGGGCGGGGTCGTCCGACCAGTCGATGATGTCGATCTTCTCGCCGTGCAGCTCGCTCATCACCGCGCGGACCCGCTGGCCCATCGGGCCGATGCAGGCGCCCTTGGCGTTCACCCCGGAGACCGTGGACCGCACCGCGATCTTCGTACGGTGACCTGCCTCACGGGCGATCGCGGCGATCTCGACGGTCCCGTCGGCGATCTCCGGCACCTCGAGCGCGAACAGCTTCTTCACCAGGGCCGGGTGCGACCGGGACAGGGTGATCTGCGGGCCGCGGAAGCCCTTCGCCACGTGCACCACGATGCAGCGGATCCGGGAGCCGTGGTCGTAGGTCTCCCCCGGCACCTGCTCGGACTGCGGCAGGACCGCCTCGAGCTTGCCCAGGTCGACGATCACGATGCCCTTCTCGGCACGCGCCGCGTCGGCCTGCACCACGCCGGTGACCAGGTCGCCGTCGCGGCCCGCGTACTCACCGAAGTGCTGCTCGTCGGTGGCCTCCCGCAGACGCTGGAGGATCACCTGCTTCGCGGTCATCGCGGCGATCCGGCCGAAGTCGTGCGGGGTGTCGTCCCACTCGCGCACCACCGTGCCGTCCGGGTCGAGCTCCTGCGCCAGCACGGAGGCCACGCCGCTCTTGCGGTCGATCTCCACCCGGGCGTGGCTCTCCGCGCCGTCGGTGTGCCGGTATGCGGTCAGCAGCGCGGTCTCGATCGCCGCGAGGATCGTGTCGAACGGGATCTCCCGCTCGCGCTCCAGGGCGCGCAGCGCCGCGAGGTCGATGTTCACTCCTCGCCCTCCCCTTCGTCTTCTTCGTCATCGTCGGCGTCTTCTTCATCGCCGAAGTCGGCTTCGTCCATGCGCTTGAACTCGATCTGGACCTTGCCCGCCCCGAGCTCGGCCCAGGCCAGCTCACGGGTCGTGCCGTCCACGTCCAGCGCCACACCCTTGTCGTCGTCGGCGGAGAGCACCCGGCCGGTCAGCCCGTTCACCGCGACCAGGCGGCCGACGTTGCGGCGCCAGTGCCGTGGCTCGGTCAGCGGCCGGTCCACGCCCGGGGACCCGACCTCCAGCTGGTATTCCCCGGCCAGCACCTCGCCACCCTGCTCGTCGGCGGCGTCGAGCGCCTCGGAGATCTCCCGGGACACCGTCGCGACGTCGTCGAGGCCGATGCCGCCGTCGGCGTCGATCAGGACCCGGACCACGAACCGGCGGCCGGCCCGGGACAGGTGCAGGTCCTCCAGGTCGTAGCCGGCCGTCGTGACGACGGGCTCGATCACCTCGCGCAGCCGGGCCCGGGCCGCGGTCAGATCGACCCGCGGTGCGGGCGGGGTGGTGCGGGTGTCCGGCTCGGGCCGGCTCCGCCGGCCACTGGGGCGACCACCGGGCCGGGCCCCGGCGCGACCACGCTGCGTCATCGGGCTCGACCTCTCGCTAGCTTTGCGCTGGAACGACTATATGCCGCCGGGCAGCATTCGGCCCCGCGGCTGACGCAGAGCGTAACGTGCCCGGGAGCCGGACGGAGCGGCGCCGCACCGATTCCACCCCATCCGCAGGTCAACAACCCGTCCCGGACGCCCGGAGCACCGATGGTGTTGACTTGGCCGGTGCGGATGAGCGACACGCGACACACACGCCGGCGGATACTGACCGCGACCGGTGCGATCGTGGCAGCTGCCACCCTGTCCGGCTGCGGCCTCTTCGACGACGAGCCGGAGCCCGAGCCGGCCCCCGACCCCCTCCAGCCGATCCTCGACGAGGCGCTCGCCCTCGCCGCGGCGTACGACCTCGCGGCCCAGGGCGACCCGGCGCTGGCCCCGTTCGCCGAGGACCACCGGGCGCACGCCGCCGAGCTCGCCGGGCTGATCGGCACGACGCTCCCGTCCGGCGCCGCCGCGCCGCCGTCCGCGCCGGCCCAGCAGGCGCAGTCCAAGGCCGACCTGCGGGCCGCCGAGCTCGCCGCCCAGAAGACGGCCGCCGCCGCCTGCGTGGCCGCGCCCGCCGACCGGGCCGCGCTGGTCGGATCGATCGCCGCCTGCCGGGCCACCCACGCGAGCGCGCTGCGCTGAAAGGACCCCTCGTGAAGGAACAACTCGCCGCCGCGCTCGCCGCCGAGGAGGCGGCCATCTACGCGTACGGGCTGATCGGCGTCCACCTCAACCGGGAGGCCGAGATCAAGGCGGCCCGGGACAGCGAGCAGGTGCACCGGCAGCGCCGCGACTACCTCGTCGACAAGCTGGACGAGCTGAAGGCGAGCGCCGCCCCCGCGCCCGCCGGGTACGAGCTGCCGTTCGAGGTGACCAGCCGGAAGACCGCCCTGCAGCTGGCCGTCCACATCGAGGACGGGGTCTGCCAGGCCTGGCGGGCCGTGCTGCCGGTGACCGAGACGAACCAGCGCAACTCGGCCCTGTCTGCTATGACCGACTCCGCAGTTCGTGCGACAGCCTGGCGCAGATACGCCGGCGCCACCCCGCTGACCATGGCGTTTCCGGGCCGGCCCGGCTGAAGGGTCTGAAGAAACGGGCACACGCCGCCACGGTTCGTGACCGAGAATGAGAAGGTGATCGACGAGCTCGACACCACCTCGGTCCGCGGGTCCCTCGTGATCCGCCTGCGCGACGTCGTCCAGCACCGATGGCCGGCCGAGGTCCAGGCCATCGGCGTACGCGGCTCGATCGCCCACGGCGACGACGCCGACTCCAGCGACGTCAACATGGTCGTCGTGACGTACCGGCCGAAGACCGGGCCGAAACCGACCCTCCGCAAGGTCGACGGCGTGCCGGTCTCGCTCTCCGTGGTCACCGCGGAGGAGGGCCTCGGCCAGGCGCGGGTGCTGACCCCGCGCTGGCCCCTGGTCGCCGACGGATTCCTGACGACCCTGCCGCTCTACGACCCGCACGACTGGTTCACCGACCAGCGCGAGGCCCACCTCACCCTGCTCTCCGAGGCCCGGCCGGTGGAGTTCACCCGGCTGGCCCGGCACGACTGGGCGCTCGCCAGCAGCGCGCACGCCCGCGCGGTCCGGCTCACCCAGTGGTACGACACCGACGCCGCCCTGGTCCTGATGGCCGAGGCCCGGGTGCACGCGGCGCTCGTGGCCGGCCTGCTGACCAGGACCTACTTCCGCAACGAGGCCGACGCCGTGAAGCGGACCGGGGTGGCCATGGCCGACATGCAGGAGCTGGACGCGATCCTCAAGTACCAGGCCGAGGAGCTGGCCGCCCGGGGCCGCCCGGTCGACGGCACCCTGGGCGAGCTGTTCGACTGACGGGGCGAGCTGTGCGATCGACGCCGGTCAGGCGCCCAGCAGGGACCCGATCACGAAGGTGGCCCCGGCCGCCGCGCTCCCGAGCAGCAGCTGGCGCAGGCCGCCCCGCCACCATGGCCGGGCGGTCAGCCGGGCGATCACCGCGCCGGTCACGAACAGCCCGGCGCCGCCGACCAGCAGCGCCGCCCACAGTGGCTCGTACCCGAGCAGCAGCGTGAGCAGCGGGATCAGCGCGCCCACCGCGAAGCAGACGAACGACGACGCGGCCGCCGTCCACGGGCTCGGCAGCTCGTCCGGGACGACGCCGAGCTCCTCCTGGGCGTGCACCCGCAGCGCCTGCTCGGGGTGGTCCTTGAGGACGTCGGCGACCTGGCGGGCCAGATCGCCGGGAAGCCCTCGGGCGGTCCACGCCGCGACCAGCTCGTCCGCCTCGCCGTCCGGGTTCACCCTCAGCTCGTGGCGTTCCTTGGCCAGCTCGGCGGCGATCTGCTCGTTCTGCGTGCGGACGCTGGTGTATTCCCCGATCGCCATCGAGATCGCGCCGGCCACCAGGCCCGCCACCCCGGTGAGGACCAGGGTGTGCCGGTCGGCCGTGGCGCCGCCCACGCCGGCGATCAGGGCGATGTTGGTGACCAGGCCGTCCATCGCGCCGAAGGTGGCGGCGCGCAGCCATCCCCCGGAGACGTCGGCGTGGTGGTGCTCGACCGGGACGGTCACGGCAGGGTGAGGATCTCGTAACCCTCCTCGGTCACCACCAGGGTGTGCTCGAACTGGGCGGTCCACTTCCGGTCCCGGGTGACGACCGTCCAGCCGTCCTTCCAGATCTCGTACTCGTGGGTGCCGAGCGTGATCATCGGCTCGATCGTGAAGGTCATGCCCGGCTCCATGACGGTGTCCAGCCGGGGGTTGTCGTAGTGCGGGATGTACAGCCCGGAGTGGAACGTCTCGCCGATGCCGTGGCCGGTGAAGTCGCGGACCACGCCGTAGCCGAAGCGGCGCGCGTAGGCCTCGATGACCCGGCCGATCGCGTTGATCGGGCGGCCCGGGGCGACCGCGCGGATGCCCCGCATCATCGCCTCGTGGGTGCGCTCGACGAGCAGGCGGGCCTCGTCGCCGACCTCGCCGACGCAGAAGGTGGCGTCGGTGTCGCCGTGCACCCCGTCGAGGTACGCCGTGACGTCCACGTTGATGATGTCGCCGTCCTCGAGGACCGTCGAGTCCGGGATGCCGTGGCAGATCACCTCGTTGAGCGAGGTGCAGCACGATTTCGGGAAGCCCTTGTAGCCCAGCGTCGACGGGTAGGCGCCGTGGTCGAGGATGAACTCGTGGACCACCCGGTCGATCTCGTCGGTGGTCACGCCGGGCTTGCAGTGCTCGCCGGCGAGCGCCGTGGCCTGCGCCGCGATCCGGCCGGCGACGCGCATCTTCTCGATCGTCTCGGGAGTCTGCACATGGGAGCCGCGCCACTCGCGCGGCTTCTTCTTCCCCACGTACTCAGGGCGGACGATCTGCGCCGGAACCGATCGCCACGGCGACTGCTTTCCCGGCTTGAGAGGGGCACGTACGGACATGTTCACAGCCTATCCGCCTCCCCGGCCCGTCCTTGCCGCCCTCGGGCCCGGCGTGAAAACCTGTTCTCGTGGATCAAGACTTCTCGGTGACCGGCGCGGTCGACGGCGACCACGTCACCGTCACCGTGACCGGCGAGGTCGACATGGCCACGGCCGACGCGCTGTACGCCGCCGCGACCCCGGCCGCGGTCTCCACCGCCACCGTGGATCTGCGGGCGGTCACCTTCTTCGACTCGGCCGCCATCCACGCCCTGATCCGGCTCGCCGAGCACTACCCCGGCCGGCTCGCCGTGCGCCCCTCGTCCCGGGTCCGGCGGGTGCTGGAGATCTCCGGCCTGGCCGGCCAGCCCTGGCTCGTCCCCGGCACGGAGTGACGGCCCGCCGGCCGAGGCTCGTCACGGCCGCGGGCTGACGGCCCGCCGGCGGCGGGCCGTCACGGATTCAGCGGACGACGCAGGGTGACGGCGGTCCCCTCCGGGGAGCGGTGCACCGAGAGCTCGGTGAGCGCCCCGATCAGCTCGAGCCCCCGCCCGCGGAAGCCGGCCTCGGTGGCCGGCCGCCAGCGCCCGGTGTCCCGGACCGTCACGACCACCGCGTCGCCGGTGTGCGAGGCCTCCACCACGATCGCCGGCTCGGCCGGGTCGAGCGGGTGCTCGATCGCGTTGGCCGCCGCCTCGGAGACCGCCACGACCAGGTCGAACGCGTCGTTGTCGGGTACCTCGTGCGCGGCCAGGAAGTCCTCCAGCCGGTGCCGCAGTACGGTGAGCCGGCCCGGCTCGGCGGGCAGCCGCAGGACGAACTCGCTGGGCTGCGTCACCTGCAGCGCGATCAGCGCGATGTCGTCCCGGCGCTCGTGCCGCGCCGCCTTCGCGAGCAGGGCGTCCAGCAGGTCCTCGACGTGCTCGGCCGGCCGGGCCACGTCCGCGGTGAGCTCGGCCAGCCCGGTGTCGATGCCCTGGTGCCGGTCCTCGACCAGGCCGTCGGTGTAGAGCAGCAGCCGGCTGCCGGGCGCCAGCACCGTCTCCCGCGTCGGATAGGTGACCCCGCCGAGCGCCCCGATCGGGGGACCCATCGCCGCCCCGTACAGAAACTCGCCCCGCTCCCCGGAACCCATGGTGATCGGGGACGGATGCCCGGCCGAGGAGAACCGGAGGCGGCGGGTCGGCGGGTCGAACGCCACGCAGACCACGGTGGCGAACTGCCGGCGGCCGAGCGTGTCGACCAGCCGGTTCAGCCGGGTCAGCGCGGCGCCGCAGTCGAAACCCTCGAGCACGTACGCCCGGAGCGCGTTGCGCAGCTGACCCATCCCGGCCGCCGCCTGCACGCCCTTGCCGACCACGTCGCCGATCACCAGGAACAGCTCGCCGTCCGGCGCCGCGATGACGTCGTACCAGTCGCCGCCGACCCGGGCCTCGCTGCTGCCCGGCACGTAGCGGCTCGCCACGATCGCGCCCGGCACCCGGGGCAGCGACGCCGGCAGCAGGCTGTGCTGGAGCGTCGTGGCGATCCGGTGCTCGGACTCGTAGAGGCGGGCGTTCGCGAGGCGCAGGCCGATGATCCGGGCCAGCTGGGTGAGCAGCGCCGGCTCGACCGGGCCGCCGTCGCCGTCCCAGACCCGCAGCTCGCCGAGCGGCGGCCCGGCGGCGTCCTCCAGCGGCAGCACCACGTCCGGCTCGGCCGCGGCGCCGCCGCCGTCCTGCTCGGCGCGGGCCTCCGGCGCGGTCACCACGACCCGGCCGGCCGAGGTCATGGCGAGCACGTGCCGGGCCGCGACGTCGAGCACCTCGGCGGTGCTCGGCGCGGCGTTCAGCGCGGCCGCCACGTCGACCAGCCCGCGCAGCCGGCTCACGATCTCCCGGCGCAGCTTGCCCAGCTCCAGGGTGGCGCGCACCCGGGCCAGCAGCTCCCGGGTCGAGAACGGCTTGACCAGGTAGTCGTCGGCGCCGGCCGCGAGACCCTCGACGGCGGCCTCCTCGCCGGCCCGGGCGGAGAGGACCACGATCGGGACATCCCGCGTACGGGGGTCGGCCCGCAGCGCCGCGATCAGCTCGAACCCGTCCATCCGGGGCATCATCACGTCGGTGAGCACCAGGTCGAACGGGTGCTCGCGGGCCAGCGCGAGCGCCTCCGCTCCGTCCGCCGCGGTCGCGACCGTCCAGTGCGGACCGAGCAGCCGGGAGACGTGCTCGCGCAGGTCGGCGTTGTCGTCGGCGAGCAGGATCCGGCCGCTCGCGCGGTCCCGGGCCGGCTCGGGCAGGGCCGGACCGTCCCCGGCCCACCAGGTCGCCTCGTCCACCCAGAGCCGCGACTCCGACTCGGCCGGCTCCTGCTCGTCGGTGACCCGCTCGGCGGGCAGGTGACCGGCGCCGAACGGGATCCGGACGGTGAACTCGCTGCCCTCGCCGGGCCGGCTGGTCAGGGCCACCGCGCCGCCGTGCAGCTCGGTCAGCTCCCGGACCAGCGCGAGGCCGATGCCGGTGCCCTCGTGGCTGCGCGACCAGACGCCGCTGACCCGGTGGAAGCGGTCGAAGAGCAGCGCCTGCTCGGCGTCCGGGACGCCGATCCCGGTGTCCCGCACGGTCAGCACGGCATCGGCGCCCCGCGCGGTCACCCGTACCTCGACGCGCCCCTCACGGGTGAACTTGACCGCGTTGGAGAGCAGGTTGAAGACGATCTTCTCCCACAGCTCGTGATCGACGTGGACCGGTCCGGGAAGCGGGGGCGCGTCGATCACGAGATCCAGGCCGGCTCGCTCGGTTGCCGGGCGGAACGTGCCGGCCAGGCGGGTGGTGAGCCCGGCCAGGTCGGTGGGCCGGTACACCGCGTTCATCCGGCCGGACTCCAGCCGGGAGAAGTCGAGCACCGTGTTCACCAGCTTGAGCAGGCGCAACCCGTTGCGGCGCACCGGCTCCAGCCGATCGGCGAGGGCACGGTCGAGCGCCGGGTCGTCGAGCAGGTCCTCGATCGGGCCGAGGATCAGCGTGAGCGGGGTACGGAACTCGTGGCTCACGTTCGAGATGAAGTTCGTCTTCGCCTTGTCCAGCGCGGACAGGTCGGTGGCCCGGCGGCGCTCCTGCTCGAAGGCGCGCAGGTTCGTCACGGCCCGGGAGATCTGCGACGCCACGAGCTCCAGGAAGTCCCGGTAGTGGTCGTCCATCGCGACGTGCCGGCTGAGTCCGAGGACCAGTTCGCCGTCGCTGATCGGCAGCGTCAGCCGCTCGCCGGGCACCGCCTCCGGGGCGCCGGAGGTCACCGAGACCGGCGGGTTCCCGTCCAGCCGCAGCGAGGCGTACGGCACGTCGTCCGGGTTCTCGCCGAGCACCGCGAGGGCCTCGGCCGCGAGCGACCGCTGGTCCGGCGAGTCGGCGAGCCGGCGGCCCAGCGCGCTGAGGGTGCGGACCCGGCGCTCGGAGAGGACCCGGCCGGTGGTCTCGGTCACGATGCACATGACGCCGCCGACCCGGCCCTCGTCGTCCCGGATCGGGTCGTATGACGCGTCCGAGTACGTCGCCTCGAGGAACCCGTGCCGCTCCACCATGAGCAGGTGGTCGCGGGCGTAGAACGACCGGTCGCCGGCCAGCACGCCGGCGATCAGCCCGCGCAGCACGTCCCAGGCCTCCGGGAACAGCTCGCGGCCGGGCCGGCCGAGGAACCCGGGGTGCTTGTCGCCCATCGTCGCGATGTAGGCGTCGTTGTAGAGCGCCGTGTGCTCCGGCCCCCAGAAGATCATGATCTGCGCGCGGGAGGCCAGCATCGTGACCACCGCGTCGATCAGCTCCGGCGGCCACCCCGCCGGGTCACCGATCGGGGTGCCGGACCAGTCCAGGCCGGACATTCGCGCGCCCATCTCGCCACCGCGTTCGAAGGCGACACGCAACCGGCTCGGCAGCCCCAACCCGGACCTCCCCTGACGTCGTCTATGCCGGAATGATCGCACCCACCGACGCCGCCTCGGTCAGCGCGGTGAACGAGCGCAGGTCCGTGGTGCGCTCCGGATGCCACTGCACGCCCAGCGCGAAGGTCCGCCCCGGGTGCTCGAGGATCTCCACGACCCGGTCGTCCGGGCACCAGCCGACCGGCACGAACTCACCCGGATCGGCGACCGCCTGATGGTGGAAGGAGTTGACCGTGAGGGTCCGGCCGAACAGCTGATGGGCCTTGCTGTTCTCGTCGACGACCACGTCGTGCCGGCCGTAGTCGGAGGCGTTCGCCGCGAGCGGGTCGGTGCCCTCGGAGGCCCGGTGCCGCTCGTGGCCGACCAGGTCGGGCAGATGCTGGTGCAGCGAGCCGCCGGTCGCGACGGCCATCACCTGCATGCCGCGGCAGACGCCGAGGACGGGCAGGTCGAGCTCGAGGGCGGCGCGCATCAGCATCAGCTCGGCGGCGTCGCGTACCTCGTCGACCTCGGTGGCCGGGTGCCGCTCGGCCTTCCAGGCGGCCGGGTCGACGTCGCCGCCGCCGGTGAAGACGATCCCGTCGAGCGACTCGAGCACGTCGGTGCCCGGGTCGTCCGGTGTGATCAGCACGGCTCTGCCGCCGGCGGCGTGCACCGCTCTCACGTAGGTCATCGGGAGCATTGCGGCCATCAGGTCGTTCCGGCCGTACTGGACGTGCTGGGCGTACGAGGTGAGGCCGATCAGCGGTCTGCGCATGCGGTGCGGTTCTCCTTCATCGCGGTCCGTGCGGCGTCCACGAGCGCGCCGAAGAGGCGCTGGTCCCGGCGGTACTCCGGGTGCCACTGGACGCCGAGGACGAACCGCCGGCCCGGGTCCTCGACCGTTTCGGGAAGGCCGTCCCCGGCCCACCCGGTGACGGTCAGCGAGCCCGCGTCGGCGATTCCCTGGTGATGGAAACAATGGATGGTGCGGTCGCCGCCCATCAGCGCGGCGATCCGGCTGCCGGGGGCGAACGTCGCCACCTGCTCGCCGTAGACGCCCGGCCCCGGACGGTGGCGCTCGTGACCGAGCACGTCCGGCAGGTGCTGGTGCAGCGAGCCGCCGGCCGCCACGGTGAGCAGCTGCGCCCCCCGGCAGACGCCGAGGACCGGCAGGTCGGCCGCGAGCGCCGCACGCAGCAGCGTCAGCTCGCCGGCGTCCCGGTCGGCGCGGACCTCGGTGAGCGGCTCGCGGGCGGCCCGGTACAGCCCGGGGTCGACGTCCGGCCCGCCGGCCAGCACCAGGGCGTCGACGGCCCGGAGGACGTCCGCGTCCCGGTCGTCCGGGGGCAGCAGGACGGCCCGGCCACCGGCCAGGGTCACCGCTTCGACGTAGTCGTGCGGCACCAGGGCGGACGGGAGGTCGTTCCAGACGCTCCAGGTGGCCGGAACCACATAGGACGTAATACCGATGATCGGACGCATCGCACCACCGTTTTCACAGGCGCGCGGCGCCGGAGCACCGGCGCCGCGTGACGGGCCCTTCTGTCCCACCTACACGGGGATCGACCCGTGCGGGCGGGGATTCGACCCCTATACACCTGGTTGAGCTGGGCGTTGAGGAATCTCTCCCCACCGTATCCGGTCTTGAAACCTTTACAGCGGGGTTACATACGCACCGGTGATGCCACCGTCGACGACGAACTGGGAGGCCGTCATGAACGACGCGTCGTCGCTGGCGAGGAACGCCACGGCGGCCGCGATCTCCTCCGGTTCGGCGAACCGGCCCATCGGTACGTGGACCAGCCGCCTGGCCGCGCGCTCCGGATCCTTGGCGAACAGCTCCATGAGCAGCGGCGTCGCGACCGGGCCCGGGCAGAGCGCGTTGATCCGGATCCCCTCGCGGGCGAACTGCACCCCGAGCTCCCGGGTCATCGCGAGCACCCCGCCCTTGCTCGCGGTGTAGGCGATCTGCGAGGTCGCGGCGCCGAGCAGGGCCACGAACGACGCGGTGTTGATGATCGAGCCCTTGCCCTGCCGCCGCATGTGCGGGATCGCGTACTTGCAGCAGAAGAAGACGCTCGTGGTGTTGACCTTGAGGACGCGCTCCCAGGCGTCCAGACCGGTCACCAGGATCGAGTCGTCGTCGGGCGGCGAGATGCCGGCGTTGTTGAACGCGATGTCGACCCGGCCGTGCCGCTCGGCGACGCCGTCGAAGAGTGCCCTGACCTGCTCCTCGTCGCTGACGTCGCAGGCCACGAACTCGCCGCCGACCTCGTCCGCGACCGCTTTGCCCGCCTTGTCGGATATATCGACACAGATGACGCGGGCGCCCTCGGCGGCGAACCGCCGCGCCGTCGCCAGGCCGATGCCGCTGCCGGCGCCCGTGATCACGGCGACCCGGTCCTGCAAGCGCTCCACTCATGCCCCCATCGAGATGTAGACGTTCTTCACGTCGGTGAACGACAGCAGCGCGTCCGGACCGAGCTCCCGCCCGAGGCCGGACTGCTTCATGCCGCCGAACGGCGTCCAGTACCGCACCGACGAGTTGCTGTTGACGCTGAGCGCGCCGGTCTCGACGGCCCGCGACATCCGCAGCGCCCGGCCGACGTCCCGGGTCCAGATCGAGCCGGACAACCCGTATTCGGTGTCGTTGGCCAGCCGGATGGCTTCGTCCTCGTCCCGGAACGGCAGCACGCTCACGACCGGCCCGAAGATCTCCTCGCGCCAGTGCCGGTCGTTCTCGTCGCCCGCCAGCAGGACCGCGGGCGGGAACCACCAGCCGGCGCCGTCCGGCGCGGTGCCCCGGAACGCCACGTCGGCACCGTCGACATAGGACGCAACGACGTCGCGCTGACCGGAAGAGATCAGCGGGCCCATTTCCGACTTGTCGTCCGACGGGTCCAATACCCGGAATTTCGCAACGGCCGGTTCCAGCAGCGCGAGGAACCTGTCGTAGACGGAGGCCTCCACCAGCAGCCGGGACCGGGCGCAGCAGTCCTGGCCGGCGTTGTCGAAGACGGCGCCGGGAGCGGCCGCCGCGGCCGCCTCGAGATCAGCGTCGGCGAAGACGATGTTGGCGCTCTTGCCGCCGAGCTCCAGCGTCACCCGCTTCACCTGATCGGCGCAGCCCGCCATGATCGATTTGCCGACCTCGGTCGAGCCGGTGAAGCAGACCTTCCGCACCGCCGGGTGCGTGACGAACCGCTGCCCCACCACGCTGCCCTTCCCCGGCAGCACCTGGAACACGTCCTCCGGCAGCCCGGCCTCGAGCGCCAGCTCGCCGAGGCGGATCGCGGTGAGCGGGGTCAGCTCGGCCGGCTTGAGCACCACCGTGTTGCCGGCCGCGAGCGCCGGCGCGAACCCCCAGCCGGCGATCGGCATCGGGAAGTTCCACGGCACGATGATCCCGACGACGCCGAGCGGCTCGTGGAACGTCACGTCGATGCCGCCGGCCACCGGGATCTGCCGTCCGGCGAGCCGCTCCGGGGCGCCGGCGTAGTAGTTCAGCACGTCCCGGACGTTGCCGGCCTCCCAGCGCGCGTTGCCGATCGTATGCCCGGCGTTGCGTACCTCCAGCCGCGCGAGCTCCTCGATGTGCTCCTCCACGGCCGCCGCGAAGCGGCGCAGCAGCCGCGCCCGGTCCCCGGGCGCGAGATCACGCCAGGCGGGGAAGGCCTTCCGGGCCCGCTCGATCGCCGCGTCGGTCGCGGTCAGGTCCAGCGAGGGTACGGTCGTGAGGACTTCCCCGGTCGACGGGTCGATCACCTCTGTCACGCGTTGATCATCCCCTCAGAGACGCTCGAAACCACGGCGGAGCTCCCAGTCGGTGACGGCGGCGTCGTACGCGGCCAGCTCCACCCTCGCCATGTTGGCGTAGTGCGCCACCACGTCGCTGCCGAAAGCCGCTTCCGCCACCCCGCTGGAGCCCCAGAGATCGGCCGCGTCCCGGAGCGTTCCGGGCACTCGCGGCGCGTCCGGGTCCTGATACGCATTCCCGGCGAACTCGTCCTCCAGCGACAGCTCGTTCTCGATCCCGTGCAGCGCCCCGGCCACCAGCGCGGCGATCGCCAGGTACGGGTTGACGTCCCCACCGGGAACACGATTCTCCACCCGCATGCCCTGGCCGTGTCCGGCGATGCGCAGCGCGCACGTCCGGTTGTCGACACCCCAGCGCACCGCCGTGGGCGCGAACGACCCGGGCTGGTACCGCTTGTACGAGTTGATGTTCGGCGCGAAGAGCAGGCTGAGCTCGCGCATCGTGGCGAGCATGCCGGCCAGCACCCGCTGCCCGGTGACGCCGAGGTGCGCCGGGCCGTCGCCGAGCATCGCCGACCGGCCGTCCTCCCCGCGCAGCGAGAAGTGGATGTGGCAGGAGTTGCCCTCCCGCTCGTTCGGCTTCGCCATGAAGGTGAGCGCCATGCCCTCCTGAGAGGCGATCTCCTTGGCGCCGTTCTTGTAGACGACGTGGTTGTCGGCGGCGGCGAGCGCGTCCGCGTACCGGAACGCGATCTCGTGCTGACCGAGATTGCACTCCCCCTTGGCGCTCTCCGGCTGCAGTCCCGCGCCGTACATCTCGTTGCGGATGCGGCGGAGCAGCGGCTCGACCCGCGAGGTGCCGAGGATGGAGTAGTCCACGTTGTACTGGTTCGCCGGGACGAGGTCCCGGTAGTGCTTCGCGAACGCCTGCTCGTAGCTGTCCCGGTAGAGGACGAACTCGAGCTCGGTCCCGGCGAACGCGGTCAGCCCGTGCGCCGCCAGCCGGTCCAGCTGGCGGCGCAGGATCTGGCGGGGCGAGGCCGGCACCGGCTCGCCCGCCGTGTCGAACAGGTCGGCGAGCACCAGCGCGGTGCCGGGGAGCCACGGGACGCGGCGCAGCGTGCCGAAGTCCGGCCGCATCACGAAGTCGCCGTACCCGGTGGACCAGGAGGACATCTCGTACCCGTCGACCGTGTTCATGTCCACGTCGACGGCGAGCAGGTAGTTGCACCCCTCGCTGCCGCCGGACACCACCTCGTCCAGGAAGTAGCGCCCGTGCAGCCGCTTGCCCTGCAATCGTCCCTGCATGTCGGTGAGGGCGAGCAGCACCGTGTCGATGCTGCCGTTGTCGACCGAGACGTCGAGCTCCTCGAGATCCATGTCCGTCATCCAATCAGTCGATCTGCTCGCCGTGGTGTGCCTTCTCGATCAGATTCGCCTTCGGGCCGGTGAACCACTTGCGCGCGCTCACGAACCACCAGATCGCGGCCGCCCCGAGCACCACGGCCACCGCGACGATCGTGTAGTTGAAGGTGGACGCCGTGATCGGGCTCGCCGTCGGGAGGACGAAGAGCACACAGATGACCCCTACCCAGACGATCGCGATCCACCCGACCGGAGCGCTCCACCGGCCGAGGTTCCACGGGCCGGGCTCGAAGCCGGCGCCGAGCCGGCGGCGCAGCAGCACCGGGCCGACGTACGCGATGTAGAGGCCGATCACCGCGATCGAGGTGGCCGCCAGGTAGGCCGTGGTGTTCCAGAGCGACGGGAGCACCAGCAGCGTGGAGAGGCTGACGCAGAGCCAGATCGAGTTGGTCGGCGTGCCGGTCCGCGGGTTGACCTTCTTCCAGATCCGCGAGCCGGGCAGCGCGTCGTCCCGGGCGAACGCGTACGACATGCGCGAGTTCGCGGTGACCGAGGCCATGCCGCAGAACCACTGCGCCACCATGCAGATGAGCAGCAGGAACGTGCCGAGGTCGTGGCCGACCGCGTCGATGAAGATCTGCGCGGGCGGCAGGCCGAGGTCGCTCGTCCGGGCGCCCTCGTAGTCCTGGATGGACCAGGTGATCGCGAAGAGCAGCACGAAGCCGGCGACGACCGAGACCACCACCGACATGACGATGCCCCGCGGCGCGGCCCGGGCGGCGTCGTGGGTCTCCTCCGCCACGTGCGCGGAGGCGTCGTAGCCGGTGTACGTGTACTGCGCCATCAGCAGTCCGATGAGGACGGCGTAGATGCCCGCGCCGGCGAAGGTGAAGCCGGTCGCGTTCTGCACTTCGAAGAAGACCTCGGAGACCGGCTTGTGCTGGTCCGGCACGACCGCCAGCACGCCGACGATCACGGCGACGCCGACCAGGTGCCACCAGGCGCTCACGTCGGAGAGCACCCGCACCAGGTTCACGCCGAACGTGTTCAGCAGGCCGTGCACCACGATGATGACCAGGAAGATCAGGAACGTCCGCCCGGTCGTCACCTCCATGTCGAAGGCGAGGCTCAGGAACGCGGACGTGGTGATCGCCGCGCCGAAGTCGATGGCCGCGGTGACCGCGACCTCGCCGAGGAAGTTGAACCAGCCGATGAACCAGGCCCACGCGGCCTTGTTCCGCTTGGCGAGCGCGGCCGCCCACCAGTAGAGGGCGCCGGCGGTCGGATAGGCCGAGCAGACCTCGGCCATCGCGAGCGCCACGAAGGTGACCATGATGCCGATGAAGAGCCAGCCCAGCGTGATGGCCATCGGCCCGCCGGCGGTCATGGCGATCCCGTACGAGGTGATCGCACCGGCCAGAATGGAGATGATCGAGAAGGAGACGGCGAAGTTGGAGAAGCCGGAGAGGCGTCGGTGCAACTCCTGCTTGTAGCCGAGCTGGGCGAGTCGTTCCTCGTCGGTGGCGGGGGTGATGCCTGGATCAGCGCTCATCTGAGTGCTCCCTTGCCGGGTGTGACCTGGACCACGCGTTGCCGTGATGATCTCGCCGCCGTGTTACGGGCGTCAATGACACGCGTTAATCAATCGGTCCGGAACGGTCCGGCCGGCTCCGCGAGGCATCGACCGGATACAGCATCGTTGCAGGTCAGCATCCCTGTTCCCAAAAAAATCTACAGCGGCGAGTCTAGAAATCCGGGCCGGGGAGGCATACAGTCGGGGTGTCGGTCACGGCCGACGAAGCCGGTCTTCTCGGCCGGCGAGCAACTGGCACAGTTCGCTGAGTTGGAGGAGGAGGACGAGATACCGCAGCAACGCGAAATCACAACGTCCCCGGCCCGACAAGAGGTGATCGCAGCCGATGCCCATCACTCCGGTCGACTGCTAGCGGCACGCAGCTGGTCGACCACATGCGCCGACAGAGATCGGCACAAGAATTGAAAAGCCAGGGCCCCGGTTACCCGCCGGGGCCCTGGACCATCTTCACGAGTTGGGAGCACATGACCCCCGCTGCTGACGATGTTCCGGCATTCACGATGGGCCGGGCCGCCGAGATGATCGGCGTGACCGCGGCCTTCCTGCGCAGCCTGGACGACACCGGGCTGATCGAGGCGGGGCGCTCCTCCGGAGGCCACCGCCGCTACTCCCGTCACCAGCTCGACCTCGCGGCCCGCGTGCGGCAACTGCTCGACGAGGGCTTCCTGCTCGCCGCCGCGGTCCGGATCGTCACGCTCGAGGACCGCCTCGCCGCCGCGCACCGGCGCATCGCCGAGCTCGGTGGCACGCTCGGCCCGGGCGAGGACGCCGGCATTCCCACCCAGACACGTCGTGACCTGGCCAAACCGGCCTACTACCCGGCACCGGGCCCGGAGCGCGCGCGCTCGCTCTGACTATCGTCACCCCCATGACCCTGGGGATCGGGATCGTCGACGAGTGGCGCAGGCCGGGACCGACCGCGAGACAACGCCGGGCCGATCTCTGGATCGGCTTCGGCGTCGCGGCCGTCGCCGTCCTGAACCTCTACCTCTCCCGCAGCGTCGGCGTGCTGCACTCCGAGGACGCCCCGATGATCGCCGAGCAGATCGCCTGGTCGATCGCCACGACGCTGCCGCTGGCCTGGCGCCGCCGGTGGCCGGACGCGGTCGCGGTGATCATGTCGGTGATCTACATCGGCGGCCAGTTCCGCGGCGTCCAGGAGCAGCAGGTCGCCGCCTACGCCCTCTACGCCGCGATCTACACCCTCGGCGCGTGGGGGCCGGTCCGGCGGCGGGCCCGTACGCTGCGGCTCCTCATCATCGCCACGATGTTCACCTGGTTGACCGTCGCGCTCGCGAACGCCTGGGACGAGATCGTGGGCGGCAGCTTCGACGGCGCCTCCGGCGAGCTGCCGGTGCTCTGGTCGCTGGTCTTCAACCGGTACATCGTCAACGCCATCTTCTTCGGCTCGGTCTACCTGGTCGGCGACTACGCCTGGCAGGCCGCCCGCCGCCTCGACACGGTCCAGTCGCAGGCCGCCGAGCTGCGGGCCGCGCAGGCCGCCGCCGCCGAGCGCGCGGTGGTCGACGAGCGGGTGCGGATCGCCCGGGAGCTGCACGACGTGGTGGCGCACCACGTCTCGGTCATGGGCATCCAGGCGTCGGCGTGCCGGCGGGCGCTCGACAAGGACCCGGCCCGCGCCCGGACCGCGCTCACCGCGATCGAGGAGGGCGCCCGGACGGCCGTCGACGAGCTGCGGCGGATGCTGGGCGCGCTGCGGTCCACCGGGAGGGACCTCGGGCCGGACGCCGCGGCGGCGGGCGTCGACCGCATCCCGGAGATCGCGGCGAGCGCCCGGGAGGCGGGGCTGACCGTCCACTTCGCCGTCTACGGCGACGAGGTGCCGCTGCCCGACTCGGTGTCGCAGAACGCGTACCGGATCGTGCAGGAGGCGGTCACCAACACGCTGAAGCACGCGCACGCGACCACGCTCGACATCCGGGTCCGCTATCTGAGCGGCTCGCTGGAGCTGGACGTGACCGACGACGGGTACGGGAACCGGTCCGGCGGACCGGGAGGGATGGGCATCATCGGCATGCGGGAACGCGTCGCGGTCCACGACGGGGAGCTGGAGGTCGGGCCGCGGTCCGGGGGCGGGTACCGGGTCCGGGCCCGGCTGCCGCACCATCTGGTGATGGCCGGAGAGAACGAATGACGATCAAGGTCCTCCTCGCGGACGACCACGCGCTGGTCCGTACCGGGTTCCGGGTCATCCTCGAGATGGAGGACGACATCACCGTGGTCGGCGAGGCGTCCGACGGCGGGCAGGCCGCCGACCTGGCGCTGCGCCTGCGGCCGGACGTCGTGCTCATGGACGTCGAGATGCCCGGCGTCGACGGCCTCGAGGCGACCCGCCGGATCGCCGCGGCCGGTGGCCCGTCGGTGCTCATCCTCACGACGTTCGACCGGGACGACTACCTCTTCGCCGCGCTCCAGGCCGGCGCGAGCGGGTTCCTGCTGAAGAACGGCACGCCGGAGGCGCTGACCGAGGCGGTACGCGTCATCGCCGCCGGGGACGCCCTGCTCGCCCCGGCGGTGACCCGGCGCGTCATCGCCGGCTTCACGGCGCCCCGGCAGCGGACCCCGGAGCCGGCGGTCCGGCTCGGCGATCTGACGCCCCGGGAGCACGAGGTGCTGGTGCTGCTCGCCGGCGGCGCCACCAACGCGGAGATCGCGACCGAGCTGCACCTCGGCGAGACGACGGTGAAGACGCACGTGAGCCGGGTCCTGATGAAGCTCGGGGCGCGGGACCGGACGCAGGCCGTGGTCCTCGCCTACGAGCTGGGCGTGGTCCGTCCTTCGCAAGGATGACGTTCGCCAGCCGGACGACAGGGTGAACCGCGATCCCTAGCGTTGACGGCATGACCACCGTCCTCAACGTCGATGCCGTCAACCGGTCCTTCGGCGACCGGCAGGTCCTCAAGGACGTGTCCTTCGCCGTGGACGCCGGCCGCCTGACCGGCTTCGTCGGCGCGAACGGCGCCGGCAAGACCACCACGATGCGGATCATCCTGGGCGTGCTCGCCGCGCAGTCCGGGGAGACCACCTGGCGTGGCGCCCCGATCACCCGCGAGGTCCGGCAGCGCTTCGGATACATGCCGGAGGAGCGCGGCCTCTACCCGAAGATGTCGGTGGCCGAGCAGGTCGTCTACCTGGGCCGGCTGCACGGCCTCAGCGCCGCCGACGCGAAGGCGCGGACCGCGACCCTGCTGGACCGCCTGGAGCTCGGCCCGCGCGCCGGCGACCTGGTGGAGAAGCTGTCGCTCGGCAACCAGCAGCGGGTCCAGATCGCCGCGGCCCTGGTGCACGACCCGGAGCTGCTGGTGCTCGACGAGCCGTTCTCCGGCCTCGACCCGCTCGCCGCCGACACCGTGGTGGCGGTGCTGCGCGAGCGGGCCGCGTCCGGCGCCGCGGTGCTCTTCTCCAGCCACCAGCTGGACCTGGTCGAGCGGCTCTGCGACGACCTGGTGATCATCGCGGACGGGACGATCCGGGCCGCCGGCAGCCGCGCCTTCCTGCGCGACCAGTACGCCCTGCCGCGCTACTCGATCGAGGTGGGCGCGGACGCGGGCTGGCTGCGCGACGAGCCCGGCGTGACCCTGGTCGAGCTGGACGGCCCGCGCGCCGTCCTCGACCTCGCGCCCGAGACCGACGACCAGCGGATCCTGCGCGCCGCCCTGGACCGCGGGCCGGTCCGGCAGTTCGGCCCGGTCCGCCCCTCCCTGGCAGAGATCTTCCGAGAGGTGATCCAGTGACCACGTTCGAGGCCACCCGCCTGGTCGCCGCCCGCGAGCTGCGGACCAAGCTGCGGGACAAGGCGTTCCTCTACAGCACCGTGTTCTTCCTGGTCATCGTGATCGCCTCGATCGTGCTGCCGGCGATCCTCGGCGGCGGCGCGACGAAGGTGGCGGTGGCCGAGCCGGCCGCCGTGGCGCCGCTGAGCCAGGGCGAGTTCGAGATCGTCGAGGTGCCGGACGCCGCGACCGCCGAGCGGCTGCTGCGCGACGGCGAGGTGGAGGCCGCGGTGGTGCCGGGTCCCGAGGTGCTCGCCATGGACGACCCGCCGTCCGACGTGGTGTCGGCGCTCAGCGCGTCCCCGCCGGTGCGGCTGCTCGACCCGGGCGACGTCGACCCGTTCCTGATGTTCCTGATCCCGTCGATCCTGGCGATGCTCTTCTTCATCACCTCGTACACCTACGGCCTGCAGATCGCGCAGAGCGTCATCGAGGAGAAGCAGACCCGGATCGTCGAGATCCTGGTGTCGAGCGTGCCGGTCCGGGCCCTGCTGGCCGGCAAGGTGGCGGCCATGACGCTGCTCGCGTTCGGCCAGATCGCGCTGCTCGCCCTCGTCGCGTTCGTCGGGATGAAGGTCACCGACGTGGACACCGGCCTGGTGAACGCGGTCGGCCCGGCGATCGGCTGGTTCCTGCCGTTCTTCGTACTCGGCTTCCTGATGCTGGCGACCGTCTGGGCCGGGGTGGGCGCGCTCGCCTCCCGGCAGGAGGAGATCACCAGTACGTCGTCACCGGTGCAGATGGCGGTCCTGATCCCGTTCTTCGCGGTGCTGTTCCTGCAGGACAACGCGGAGGCGCAGCAGATACTGTCGTACATCCCGTTCTCGTCGCCGATCGCCATGCCGATCCGGATGTTCAACGGTGACGCGGCGGGCTGGGAGCCGATCGTCTCGCTGCTGATCCTGGCGGCCACCGCGCTCGTGCTGCTGATCGCCGGCGCCCGGGTCTACCAGGGCTCGCTCATGCGGACCCGGCAGAAGACCTCGATCATGACGGCCTGGAAGAACGCCTAGGCAGCCGTCGGCAGTGCCGGGTGGTGGACATCATGCGCCGCCGCCCGGCAGGATCAAGGGCATGTCGATGCGATGGGGCATGACCGTGCCGTTCGGCGGCGTACCGCTCACCGATCACGCCGCCGTGTACGCGGCCCTGGCCGACGCCGGGTTCACCGACGTCTGGTCGGCCGAGGTGAACGGCACGGACGCGTTCACACCGCTGGCGCTCGCCGCCGCCTGGGAGCCGCGGCTGCGGCTCGGCACCGCGATCGCGCCGGTCTTCACGCGCGGTCCCGGCCTGCTCGCGATGACCGCGGCGGCGCTCGCCGAGGCGGCGCCCGGCCGTTTCCAGTTCGGCATCGGCGCCTCGTCCCCGGTCGTCGTCGGCGACTGGAACGCGGCGGACTTCACCGAGCCCTTCGCCCGCAGCCGTGACGTGCTCCGCTTCCTGCGCCCGGCGCTGGCCGGTGAGACGGTCGACCGGGAGTTCCCGACGTTCGCGGTCAAGCGGTTCCGGCTGGAACGCCCGCCGGCCACGCCCCCGCAGCTCATGCTCGCGGCCCTGCGCCCGCGGATGCTCCGGCTCGCCGCTGCCGAGGCCGACGGCGTGATCCTCAACTGGCTCGCGGCCACCGACGTGGCGACCGCCCTGGCCGAGACGAAGGAGGCCGGCCCGGGCTTCGAGGTCGCCGCCCGGATCTTCGTGATCCCGACCGAGGACGCCGGCTACGCCCGCACGGTCGGCCGCCGCATGATCACGTCGTACCTCACCGTCCCGGCCTACGCCGCCTTCCACCGCTGGCTGGGCCGGTCCGAGGTGCTCGGCCCGATGTGGCAGGCCTGGGACGCCGGCGACCGCAAGGGCGCCCTCGCCGCGATCCCGGACGCGCTGGTCGACGAGCTGATCGTGCACGGCTCCCCGGAGGAGTGCCGCGACCGGGTGAAGGCCTACGCGGAGGCCGGCGTGACCGTTCCGGTGATGGCCCTGATGCCCACCCCGGAGCTGACCGGCGGCGGCCCGAAGGCCCTGTTCTCCCTGATCAAGGCCCTGGCGCCGGCGCTCTGACCCCGTACACAAAGAAAAGCGCGCCCGGAATCTCCGGGCGCGCCCCCCACATGGTCGTCACTCGCTGTCGGCGAGGATCGCGTAAAGCTTCCGCTTCGTCTCGTTGAGCACCTCGAGCGCCTTCTGACGCTGCTCGGGTGTGCCGGAGAAGCCGACCTGCTTCAGCGCGCCCATGATGCCGACCGCCGCGTCGCGGAAGTCCTGCACCTGCGACATGGTGTCCTCGCCGAACTGCGCCCACGGCGGGTTCTGCGCGGCGGCCTCGGCCTCGGGCCGGCCGTCCGCGGTGAGCTGGTAGCTCTTGCGACCGCCCTGGGCCGTCACCTCGATCAGGCCCTCGTCCTCCAGGAGCTGGAGGGTCGGGTAGACCGAGCCGGGGCTGGGGCGCCAGATGCCGTTGGTGCGGGCGTCCAGCTCCTGGATCATCTCGTAGCCGTGCATCGGCCGCTCGACCAGGAGCGCCAGGATCGCGGGCCGCACGTTCTGCCGGCTGCCGCGGCCGCCGCGGCGCCCCCGGGGTCCGCCGAACTCCGGCGGCGGGAATCCGGGACCGCCCGGGCCGCCACCGCCGAAGGGGAATCCGGGCGGGAAGCCGAAGCCGCGCCTGCGCCCCTCGAACATCCAGCCGCGCCCGTGACCGTGGCCGTGGTGCCCGCGTCCTGCCTCGTCCGTGTACCTCATGATCTTCTCCGTTCTGTCGTCGATAGTTAGACGATATATCGGCGAACAGTCGGTCGCAAGGGTTTCTGGGATCGTCGGGTCGCGGGACGTGTCGGCACCCCGTCATCTGGCAAAGTTGGTACCTGTGTTGACGGTGCCCATTCGCCAGCTCGGTGAGCCCGAGCGCGCGGCGGTCCAGCGGATCCTGGACGCCGACCCCTACGCGGGCGCCCAGATCGCCGAACGAGTGGCCTCGCACGGCCTGAACTGGTGGCGTTCCGACGGGCGCATCTACGGGTACGAGCCCGCGCGCCGGCTCGAATCGATCATCTGGTCGGGCGCGCATCTGGTGCCGGTCGGCGCCACTCCCCCGGCCGTCGCCGCCTTCGCCGACCTGCTCGGCGCCGAGCCGCGGATCTGCTCGTCGATCATCGGGCGCTCGGAGGCGGTCCTCGACCTGTGGGATCGGCTGAGCCGCTACTGGGGTCCGGCCCGGGACGTGCGGCCCAACCAGCCGCTTCTCGTCACCGACCGGGACGCCGCGGACGTGCGCCCCGACCCGGAGGTGCGCCTGGTCCGGCCGAACGAGGTGGACCAGCTCTTCCCGGCCGCGGTCGCGATGTACACCGAGGAGGTCGGCGTCTCGCCGCTGGCGGACGACGGCGGGCGTGGGTACCGGCGCCGGATCGCCGAGCTGGTGAAGGGGAAGCGCGCCTACGCGCGGTTCGAGGGCGGCCAGGTGATCTTCAAAGCCGAGCTCGCGATCATCACCCGGCGGACCACGCAGGTGCAGGGCGTCTGGGTCCACCCGGATCACCGGGGACGGGGCCTCGCCACCGCCGCGATGGCCGCCGTGGTGTCGGACTCGCTGCGGCGGGTCGCGCCCACCGTCAGCCTCTACGTCAACGACTACAACGCGGCGGCCCGCCGGGTCTACGAGCGCTGCGGCTTCGTCTCGGCCGGCTCGTTCGCCACGGTCCTCTTCTAGCGCCGTCACCACCCACGGCGGAGCCAGCCAGCTCAGCGCCGCTTCTCAAGTAAGGGCGTAGCAACAGAACACGCGCAAAACGCCTGCCGGTGAGGAGGCACCTGGTTTTCCGACGCCCGCGGGGTTTGCGGGTGGCGGAAAACCAGCTGCCTCCTCACCGGCGTAAAAAGGCGTTTTGCCCAGCGAAGCGAAGCGAAGCCAGCCAGCTCAGTCTCAGTGGACCGTCACGGTGGGGCCGGGGAGCAGCTCGCGCAGCTCGTCGGGCAGCTCGGCGCCCATCTCGTCGGCGAGGCGCAGCGCCTCCTCGACCAGCGTCTCCACGATGATCGACTCGGGCACCGTCTTGATGACCTTGCCCTTCACGAAGATCTGGCCCTTGCCGTTGCCGGACGCCACGCCGAGGTCGGCCTCGCGGGCCTCGCCCGGACCGTTCACGACGCAGCCCATCACGGCGACGCGCAGCGGCACCGGGAAGCCGTCGAGCGCGGCCGTGACCTGCTCGGCCAGCGTGTAGACGTCGACCTGGGCGCGGCCACAGGACGGGCAGGAGACGATCTCCAGGCCGCGCTCGCGGAGGCCGAGCGACTCGAGGATCTGCTGACCGACCTTGATCTCCTCGACCGGCGGGGCGGAGAGCGAGACCCGGATCGTGTCGCCGATGCCCTCGGCCAGCAGCGCGCCGAACGCGACGGCGCTCTTGATGGTGCCCTGGAACGCCGGGCCGGCCTCGGTCACGCCGAGGTGCAGCGGGTAGTCGCACTGCTCGGCGAGCTGCCGGTAGGCCCGGATCATGACGACCGGGTCGTTGTGCTTCACCGAGATCTTGATGTCCCGGAAGCCGTGCTCCTCGAAGAGCGAGCACTCCCAGAGCGCCGACTCGACGAGCGCCTCGGCGGTGGCCTTGCCGTACTTCTCCAGCAGGCGCTTGTCGAGCGAGCCCGCGTTCACGCCGATGCGGATCGGGATGCCGGCGTCGGAGGCCGCCTTGGCGATCTCCTTGACCTTGTCGTCGAACTGCCGGATGTTGCCCGGGTTGACCCGGACCGCGGCGCAGCCCGCGTCGATCGCGGCGAACACGTACTTCGGCTGGAAGTGGATGTCGGCGATCACCGGGAGCTGCGACTTCTTGGCGATCGCGGGCAGCGCCTCGACGTCGTCCTGGGACGGCACGGCGACCCGGACGATCTGGCAGCCGGCCGCCGTGAGCTCGGCGATCTGCTGCAGGGTGGAGTTGACGTCGGAGGTGAGCGTGGTCGTCATCGACTGGACGCTGACCGGGGCGCCGCCACCGACCAGCACGCCGCCCACGTTGATCTGGCGGCTCTGGCGGCGCGGAGCGAGCGGCGGCGGGGGTACGGCGGGCATTCCCAGACTGATCGCAGTCACATTCAGCTCACTTGAAGATCGTGATCGGGTTGATGATGTCGGCGGTCACGGTCAGCACCGTGAAGGCGCCACCGATGAGGATGACCGCGTAGGTCACGGGCATCAGCTTGTAGTAGTCGACACGACCCGGATCAGGCCGGCGGAAACGCTGGTAGAGCCAGGAGCGAACTCTCTCGAACCACGCGATGGCGATGTGCCCCCCGTCGAGCGGGAGCAGCGGCAGCAGGTTGAAGAGGCCGATGAAGATGTTGAGCGAGATGAAGACCTGCCAGAAGACCTCGGGCACGCCCTTCTCGATCGCCTCGCCGCCGATCCGGCTCGCGCCCACCACGCTGATCGGGGTGTCCGGGTCACGCTCCTCGCCGGTGATCGAGTTCCACAGCGCGGGGATCTTCTCCGGGATCCGCGCCATCGCCCTGAAGGAGTTCTCCACCAGGTACCAGCTGAAGTCGCCGGCCGCGGGGATCGCCCCGATCGCACTGTAGGTCAGAACGGCCGGCAGGTCCGTGGTCCAGCTCACCCCGGCGACCGCGACCTTCGACACCGGGCCGCTGGGGTCGTCGATCGGGGTGCGCTCGGCGCTCACGAGGGCGACCGTGGCGGTCGCGGTCCGGCCGTCGCGCACGTAGGTGAACTCGGTGGGGCCGGCCGGCGAGGCGCGGATCGCGTCGGTGAGCTGACCGTAGTTGGCGACCGGCACGCCGCCGACCGCGGTGATCAGGTCACCGGTCTCGAGACCGGCCGCCTTGGCCGGCGCCGCGACGGCGCCGTTCGTGCCGGGCACGCACTCGGCGCTCGTGTCGGTCAGCGAGGTGCGGATGCAGTCGCCCACGTAGATCTGCGCGGGCGCGGCCTTCTGCGCCTCGGCGGTCTGCGGCAGGTCGGTGTTCGGCAGGCCCACGGTGATCGCCATGAAGTAGGCGCCCACGATCGCGAGCATGAAGTGGGTGATCGAGCCGGCCGACATCACGACGGTCCGCTTCCAGACCGGGAACCGCCACATGGCGCGGTGCTGGTCCTCCGGCCGGACGTCCTCGTCCTGCGGCGTCATGCCGACGATCTTGCAGAAGCCGCCGAGCGGGATGGCCTTCAGGCCGTACTCCGTCTCGCCGCGCTTGAACGAGAAGATCGTCGGGCCGAAGCCGACGAAGTACTGCGTCACCTTCATGCCGAAGCGCTTGCCGGTGATCATGTGACCCAGCTCGTGCAGGCTCACCGAGATCAGGATGGTCAGCGCGAAGGCCGCCGCACCCAGCCAGAACAGCATCAGGCTCCTTCAGCCACAGTCGCGATGGTCCGCTGTGCCTGGGCCCGGGCCCATGCCTCCGCGGCGAGCACGTCCTCGACGGTACCCGGTTCCGCGAAATCGGGGGCCGCCGCGAGCACCCGCTCCAGGGTGTCGACGATGCCCAGAAACGGTAGCCGACCGGAGACGAAAGCGGCCACACACTCCTCGTTCGCGGCGTTGTAGACGGCCGGCAGGCAGCGCCCGGCCCGGCCCGCCGCCTTGGCCAGCTCCACCGCCGGGAACGCCTCGGCGTCGAGCGGCCGGAACTCCCAGTTGTGCGCCATCGTCCAGTCCACCGGGGTGGCCGCCGCCGGCACCCGGTCGGGCCAGGCCAGCGCCAGCGCGATCGGCAGCCGCATGTCCGGCGGGCTGGCCTGCGCCAGCGTCGAGCCGTCGGTGAACTCGACCATCGAGTGGATCACCGACTGCGGGTGGACGGTCACCTCGATGTCGTCGTAGGGCACCCCGAACAGCTCGTGCGCCTCGATCACCTCGAGTCCCTTGTTCACCAGGTTGGCCGTGTTGATCGTGACGACCGGGCCCATGTCCCAGGTCGGGTGCTTGAGCGCGTCCTCCGGTGTGACGTTCGTCAGCTCCTCGCGCCGGCGCCCCCGGAACGCTCCCCCGCTCGCGGTCAGGATCAGCTTGCGGACCTCCGCGGCCCGGCCCCCGCGCAGGCACTGGGCGAGCGCCGAGTGCTCCGAGTCGACCGGGACGATCTGCCCCTCCTTGGCGATCCGGCGGACCAGCGGGCCGCCGGCCACCAGCGACTCCTTGTTCGCCAGAGCGAGGACGCGCCCCTCCTCGAGCGCCGCCAGGGTGGGCGCGAGGCCGAGGCTGCCGACCACGCCGTTGAGCACCACGTCGCATTTCCAGCGCGACAGCTCGGTCATGGCGTCCGGCCCGGCCACGATCTTCGGGATCTTGAAGTCCCCGGTCGCGTAACCGCGCTTCTGCGCCTCCGCGTAAAAGGCCAACTGCAGATCTTGTACGGCGGAAGCCCGCGCCACGCCGACCACGTCGACACCGAGCTCCAGCGCCTGGGCGGCGAGCAGCTCGACGTTGCCGCCACCGGCGCCGAGGGCCACCACGCGGAACCGGTCCGGGTTGCGGCGGACGATGTCGATGGCCTGGGTGCCGATGGATCCCGTGGACCCGAGCAGAACGAGGTCGCGCATGTGGCCCATCTTCCCGGACGCCCGCACGCGGGTCGGCGCTGGGCCGGGACCCGGCCCGGCACGAACGCTGTCCCGGCCGGGTGATCCGGGAGCCCTCACGGGGTACCCCGTCGGGGTGCGAAATCTACTGGCGCCACTGCGCGGGCGGGACGTCTCGCTGCACGCGGCCGCGATCACCTTCTATGCCGGGATCGCGGTGGTGCCGATCGCGCTGCTCGCGGTCTGGATCACCGGGCTGCTGGCGGGCGCTGACCACGTACGGAATATGACCAGCCGGACCATCGACGCCCTGCCGGACCGCATCGGAGCGCCGCAGGCGCTCGCCGCCCTGATCGACGCCGGGCTCAACCTCACCCCGATGCTCGCGCTCGCGAGCCTGCTCCCGGCCACCCTCTACGGCGAAGGGCTGCGCCGGGCCTTCGTCTCGCTGCGGCGGCCCGGCGAGCCGCTCGTGGGCTGGCGCGGACGGATCCTCTGGCTGCCGCTGCTGGCCGCGGCGCCGGCCCTGCTGCTCGCGCTCTTCCTGGCGCTGCCCACCACGAGCGACCTCTGGCTGCGCGGCGGCTGGTGGTCGGTGCTCGGCGTGGTGCTCTCGTTCCTGGCGACCTGGCTCGTCCTCACACCCGTGGTGATCTGGGTCTTCCGGTACGTGGCGCCCGGCCGCCCGCCGTGGCTCGCCACCATCCTGATCGGCTCGTTCACCGCGGCGAACCTGTCCGGCTTCCTGCACGGCGCCGTGCTCTTCTGCTCGCTGCCGCTCGACCTCGGCGTGCCGTTCGGCGGGTTCACCGAGATCGGGGCGATGGTGGCGATCGGTCTCTGGCTGTACCTGTTCCACATCGTGCTGCTCACCGGGTTCGCCGTGACGCACACCGTCAAGACGTATCTGACGGACGATTCACCGAGGGTGCCGGGCCTTTTCGCGGGGTAATCTCGCTCGCCATGACCTCCATTCCCGAACGCGCCGACGTGGTGATCATCGGATCCGGGCACAACGGCCTGGTCTCGGCGATCCTGCTCGCCCGCGCCGGGCTCGACGTCGTCGTGCTCGAGGCCGCCGGCGAGCCGGGTGGCGCCACCCGCACCGAACACCCCTTCGCCAAGGTTCCCGGCCTCGGCCAGTCCACCGGCTCGTACCTCCTGGGCCTGATGCCGCCGGAGCTGCTGCGCACCCTCGACGTGGACATCCCGGTGCTGCGCCGGGACCCGCACTACTTCCTGCCGACCGCGGGCCCGGCCGGCTCGCCGTACCTGCTGTTCGGCCGGGACCGGGAGGACACCCGGGCGCAGCTCGAGACGTTCTTCTCGGCTCGCGACGCGGCGGCCGACGAGGCGCTCGCCGTCGAGATCGGCGCGCTGCGGGCCGACCTCGCGCCGTCCTGGCTCGAGGAGCCGGCCCCGGTCGAGGAGATCGCCGACCGGCACATCCGGCCGCAGCTGCAGAGCACCTTCCTCGACCTGGTGCGCGGCTCGGTCGCGGACTATCTGGGCCGGTTCGGATTCGCCAGCGAACTGCTGGTCAGCATGTACGCCGTGACCGACGGCCTCTCCGGCCTCAACGCCGGGCCGGACGACCCCGGCACCGGCCACAACTTCCTGGTGCACAACATGTGCCGGCTGCCCGGCGCGGACGGCACCTGGATGATCGCCCGGGGCGGGATGGGCACGGTCTCCCGCACCTTCGCCGACGCGGCCACCCGCGCGGGCGCCCGGATCTTCACGGATGCCCGGGTGTCGGCGGTGACCGTCGACGGCGGGGCGGCGAGCGGGGTGGTGCTCGGTGACGGCCGGACCGTCGCGGCCAAGGTGGTGCTCGGCAGCTGCGACCCGTACACATTGATGGGTCTCGTCCCTGAAGGTTCTCTGCCGGCCGAACTGACCGAGCGGATGGCCGCGGTGAAGCGCACCGGCACGACGCTCAAGGTCAATCTGGCGCTGCGCGACCTGCCGGTCTTCTCCTGCCTGCCGGAGGGCGCGCCGTCGCCGTTCGGGGCGACCATCCACCTGCTGCCGCACTCGGGGTCGCCGATGGCCTCGCTGCGGGAGATGTGGGCGGACGTGCAGGCCGGGCGGTTGCCGGCGGCGCCGACCATCGAGTGGTACCTGCACACGACCGTCGATCCGTCGCTGCAGGACGCTGAGGGGCATCATTCGTCGGCGCTGTTCGTGCAGTCGGTGCCGTTCCAGCCCGCCGGTTCGTCGTGGGATGTCGAGCTGGACGGTTATGTCCGGAAATTGTTGGATATTTGCGACCAATACGCGCCGGGGACGTCGGATCTGGTCGTCGACATGATGCCGCTCACCCCGCCCGGGATCGAGCAGCACTTCGGCATCGCCGGCGGGCACATCCACCACGTCGACAACACCGTCGCCTTCGACCGGCGGATGCCCTATGCCACCGGGCTGGACGGGCTGTACGCGGGCTCGGCGGGCGCACACCCGGCCGGCTCGGTGATCGGCGCGGCGGGCCACAACGCGGCCCGCCGCATCCTACGAGACCTGGCGGTCTAGCCGTCCCGCTCCCGCGCACTCGGCCTCACGCGCTTCCGTTCCCGCTCGCGCCCATGCCCGGTCGCGCCTCTTCCCGGTCGCCCTTCCCTGCGCGCGGCCCTTTTCCTGCCCGCGGCCCCTTCCCTGCCCGCGGCCCCTTCTCGCTCGCGGCCCCGCTCCCCCTCTCCCGCGATCTTGTGAAATTGCGCAGCACCGGGGCTGCGGGATTCCACAAGATCGGCGGGGGTCGGGAGCTGGATGGGCGGGGCGCGAGTCGGACGGGGACCGGGGTCCGGCGGGGCCGGGCGTCGGGCGAGGGCTGGGAGTTAGGCGGAGGCTGGGCGTCGGGCGGGGTCAGGAGTTCTTCGACGCCCGGATCTTGTGGCCTACTCCGGTGAGGCAGCGGCCGCTGGGCAGGTCGAACTTCCAGCCGTGCAACTGGCAGGTGAGCACGTTGCCCTCGACGATGCCGAAGCGGGACAGGTCGGCCTTCAGGTGCGGGCAGCGGCGCTGCACGGTCCAGTCGCCGAACTGGATGTCCTCGGCGTCGACCGCCTTCTCGTGCTCGTCGTACCAGCCCTCGGCGTACTGCAGGCGCTCCTCGGAGAGGCACTTGAAGAACGCGTAGACGAACTCGTTGTACTGCCCGATCCGGGCCGCCGAGAAGCGGCAGGAGAGGAAGAGCGAGTTCACCCAGTCACCCTCGTCGATGAAGATGAGGTGCTCGATCAGCTCGCGCTGGGTACGGAAGCGGTAGCGCACCTTCTCGTCGGCGTACGGCCGGACCTGCTTGCCCGGGAAGTCCACGACGATCGACTCGATCTCCTCGCCGTCGTACGAGACCAGGTCGAACCGGACCGGGCCGCCGACGCCCTTGGCCAGGTAGATCGACTCCTCGAGGAGCGGCTCGATCCGCTTCTTGAGCTCGCCCAGCACGTCGATCTCGGGGTGCCGCCAGGACGCCTTCTCGGCCTCGATGATCGGGCGCTTGCGCTCCCGCATCTCCTCGAGGTGCGCCCGCTTGTTGGCGAAGAACTCGTCGACCGGGGTCGGGTGCACGGTCGTCTGCGTCCGGCCGCCGTCGGTCAGCTCGGTGACGCTGCCCGGCAGCTGCACGACCGCGTTGGTGCCGCCGACCTTCGCGTACTCGGTGAGGAACACCGACTGGTCGGGGAAGATGTTGCCCTCGTCACCGTGGATGTCGTTGAACTGCCACAGCTCGTCGTCGAGGAAGCACGGCGGGCCGGCGATCGGGAAGACGTGGTCGGCCTTCAGGTCGTCGATGTAGCGCCAGGTGCGGTCGAACTGCCGCTCCCGCTTCTGCTTGCCGAACGCGGTCTTCGCGTTCTCCGGCAGCTCGTAGACCATCGGGTACCAGATGGCGCCGGAGAACTGCAGCATGTGCGCGTGCACGTGGCCCAGCTCGTTGAACCGGCTCAGGTCGGCCGGGCGGGCGTCGTTCTGGTTGAGCACGCGGATGCCGTCGTACTCCACCCAGAGCGACGAGTCGCCGATCGGGCCGTCGGTCGGGCTGATCAGCGCCTGGATCATCACCTTCAGGCCGCCGTCGAGCTCGTGCACCTCGTCGGACTTCGTACGCAGAAAGCTCGTGAAGCCCAGTTCCCGCAGCTCGTCCTCGAGCTGGCTGGTCGGGTATTCCGGCAGCAGGACCGTGGCCTTCTTGTTGATGAAGCGCTTCAGGTGCTCCGCGTCGAAGTGGTCCCGGTGCAGGTGCGAGACGTACAGGTAGTCGACGTTGCCCAGGGTCTCCCAGTCGAGCTGGGAGTTGTCCGGGAACGGAAACCACGAGGCGAAGTACGCCGGGTTCACCCACGGATCGCACAGAATGCTGCCTGCGGCCGTGTCGATCCGCATGCTCGCGTGTCCGGTGCCGGTGATCCGCACTTGTCGCTCCTCTGCTTTCGCTGCCTTTTTCCGCATCGAAAGTACAGCCGGGTTGCCGGGTTGCGCCCAGCGACCCCGTGACACACTGAGATCCTCTCGCCATCGCACGACTTGGAGGAGCCACCGTGGCTGCCGAGGAACACCACGAAGAGGTCTACGCGCCGGACCAGCTCAAGCCGGGCAACCGCAAGCGGGCTCAGAAGGGCGCGATCATCTCGGCCGTCATCCTGCTGCTCTACTTCTGGGGCAACCAGCAGGGCAACACCGAGAAGGTGTGGCTCGTGGTGCTGGCGGTCGGCCTGATCGTGGTCATCGTCGGTGACGCGGTGCTGCGGCGTGCGGGTCTGCGCTCCAACGACCACTGACGTACCGGAACGACAGAAGAGGGGGCTTCCGCCCCCTCTTCTCCGTCTTCGCCCTCAGCGCCGGCGCAGGAGGATGTCCTTCACCTCGCGGAGCGCGGCGTCGACCTCGGCCTCGAAGTAGCCGTTCGGGACCAGCCCGAACTGGAGCATGTCGAGATCGTTCTCGTTCACCGGCATCGGGCCGCGGCCGGTCATCGCCTGGAGGATCCCCTCGAAGAGCCGGTCCACCTGGCTGGGGTCGTAACCGCTGCCGAAGCGCCGCGGCTGGAACGTGCGCCGCAGCTGGTCGACCCGGTGCAGCTCGCCGCCCGGCTCACCCAGCGGCGGGCCGAACTGCTGCTGCGGCGGGCCGTAGCCACCGGGCGGGCCGCTCATCGGGGCGCCCGGCATCGGCGAGCCCGGCATGGCGGAGGGCATCGGCGGCTGGCCGTAGCCGCCGCGCGGGTCGCCGCCGCGGTCCGGCATCCGGATCTCGGCGGTCATGTCGGCCTTGCCGTGCCGGCCCGGCTCGAAGCCGTCGTAGCCGCCCTGGTCGTAACCGCCCTGGTCGTAGCCGCGCTGGTCGTACTGCGGGGGCTGGTCGTAACCCTGGTCGTAGCCGGGCGGCGGGGCCTGGCGCTGCGGGGGCTGCTGCGCGTAGCCGGTGGGCTCGTCGTACCGCGCGTACGGATCCTGCTGTTGCTGTTGCTGCTGCGCGGGCTGGCGCTGCGGCATCTGCGGGGGCATCTGCAGGCGCTCGGTCGGCGGCGCCATCCGGGCCGCGGCCGGGTTCATCCCCTGGCCGGGCATTCCGGGACCGGGCATTCCAGGGTTCGGCATGCCGGGGCCGGGCATTCCGGGATTGGGCATTCCGGGGTTGGGCATACCGGGGCCGGGCATCCCCTGGCCGGGCATGCCGGGGCCGGGCTGGCCGCCGGGCGGCAGCTGGCCCATGCCGTTGCCGGGGCCGAACTGGCCGGTCCGGTCCATCTGACCGCGGTCGAGCTGGCCGCCACGGTCCATCGGGCCGGGACCGCCGAACTGGCCGCCGCGGTCCATCTGACCCGGGCCGAGCCCGCCCGGTCCGGCGCCCATGCCCTGCGGGGCGCCCATCATGCCGGGAGGGGGTCCCTGCGGCGCCGGGGGGACGGCGGAGAGGCCGCCGCGCATGGAGTCGCGCATCGGGTCGGGAGCCGGGCGGCCGCCGCGCTCCTCGAACTCGGCGAGCTGCCGCTCGACCCGGTCGAGGTGGAGGTCGACCTGCCACTCGTCGTAGCCGCCGAAACGCACCCGGAAGACGACGTCGTGCACTTCCTGCGCACCGACCGGCGGGCCCACCTGCTCCCCGGCCAGGGTCGCCTCGACCCGGTCGAGGAAGGCGTCGACCTCGTCGACCTTGTAGCCGCGCCGTAGCGCGCGCCGCCGGAAACGCTGCCCCTGACTCGTCACAACGTCTCCCACTCCGTTTGCTGGGACCTGCGCCCAGTCACTGTGCCACCTCCGCGTCGGCTGCGGCGCCCCCTGCGCTCGCTTGCGTCAGCTCGCCCGCGGCCAGTTGGCCGCATGCGCCGTCGATCTCACGCCCTCGGGTGTCCCGCACGGTGGTCGAGACGCCGGCCTCTCGCAGCCGGCGGACGAACTCACGCTCGACCGGTTTGGGACTGGCATCCCACTTGCTCCCCGGAGTGGGGTTGAGCGGGATGAGATTCACATGGGCCAGCTTGCCGCGCAGAAGCTTGCCGAGCAGGTCGGCACGCCAGGGCTGATCGTTTACGTCCCGGATCAGGGCGTATTCGATGGACACCCGACGGCCGGTCTGAGCCGCGTAATCGAACGCGGCGTCGAGCACCTCGGCCACCTTCCAACGCTGGTTGACGGGCACAAGCTCATCGCGCAGATCATCATCGGGGGCGTGCAGTGACAACGCAAGAGTCACGGAGAGCTGTTCGGCTATCAACCGGCGCATTGCGGGCACCAAACCCACCGTGGACACCGTGATGTGCCGTTGTGACAGCCCGAGACCCTCCGGCGCCGGAGAGGTGAGGCGGCGAACCGTCTCGATCACCCGGGGATAGTTGGCGAGCGGCTCGCCCATGCCCATGAAGACCACGCGGGACAGCCGGGGCGGCGATCCGGTGACCGCGCCCGAGGCCGCGACGCCGGCCAGATAGACCACCTGGTCCACGATCTCGGCGACCGACAGGTTGCGCGTGAGGCCCTGCTGGCCGGTCGCGCAGAACGGGCACGCCATGCCACAGCCGGCCTGACTCGAGACGCAGGCCGTCACCCGATCGGGGTAACCCATCAGAACGCTCTCCACGAGCGCGCCGTCGTGCAGCTTCCACAGCGTCTTGCGGGTCGCGCCGTCGTCGCAGGCCTGCTCCCGGATCGGGGTCAGCAGCTGCGGGAAGAGCTCGGCGGTGAGCCGGTCGCGGGTGGCCGCCGGGAGGTCGGTCATCTCGGCGGAGTCGCGCACCAGGCGGCCGAAGTAGTGGGTGGAGAGCTGCTTGGCGCGGAAGGCGGGCTCGCCGAGGCTCGCGACGGCGCTCTTGCGGCCCGCGAGGTCGAGGTCGGCGAGATGCCGCGGCGGCATGCTGGGGCGACGCCGGGTCGTGACCGCGTCGGGCTTGTCGGGGCTGATCGGGATGACCGGAAGAATCGTCATGGCGTATCCAGTCTCCCACGCCCGTCGAATCGCTCCCCCATAGCTGGCTCGGCCTTCACCGGGTCAGCTCGGCAAGATGATCGAAAAGAGGAGGAACGCCGTCGGAACGGCGAACAGGATGGAGTCCAATCGGTCCATCAGGCCGCCGTGCCCCGGCAGCAGGTTGCTCATGTCCTTGATCCCGAGGTCGCGCTTGAGCATCGACTCGGCCAGGTCGCCGAGGACCGCCACCACCGAGATCACCGCGCCGAACAGCAGGCCGTAGTAGACCGGGACGTCGAGCAGGAAGAAGAGCAGCGCGCCGCTGCCGATCGCGGCGGCCGTGACCGAGCCGGCGAAGCCCTCCCAGGACTTCTTCGGGCTGATCTTCGGCGCCATCGGGTGCCGGCCGAGGAAGACGCCGGCCGCGTAGCCGCCGGTGTCCGAGAGCACCACCGCGACCAGGACGCCGATCACCCGGTAGGCGCCGTCGTCCGGCTGCACCAGCATCGCCGCGAAGCTCAGCAGGAACGGCACGTAGACCGCGGTCAGCACGGTGGCGGTGAAGTCGCGGCGGATCGCCCGGACACCGTCGGCGAGGCTCCACAGCGCCGCCGCGCCGACCGTCACGGCCAGGCCGATCAGGAGGGCGTCCGGGCCTTCGTACCAGGCAAGGCCGGTCATCAGAGCGGACCCGGCCACCAGCGGGACGAGCGGCACCTTGGCGCCCGCGCCGGCGAGCGCCTTCGACATCTCCCAGACGCCCACGGCGGACGCCGCGACCAGCACGGCGAGCAGGGCCCGCCGCTCGATCAACAGCGAGGCGAGGACGACCAGGCCGAGGCTCAGGCCGACGCCGATGGCGGCCGGCAGGTTGCGGCCGGCGCGGCTCTTGCCCTGACCCTGACCGCGGCCGGCGCGGCGGCGGCCCTTCGCACCCTTCGGCGACGGCACGTCCGTCCCCATCTCGGTCACGGGAGAGTCTTCGTCCGGATACTCCGGTTGGGCAGGGTGCGCGGAAGGTTGCGCCATCTGCCACGACTGGCTTTCCGCCGGAGGCGGCCAGGCGGAGGGCTGAGGTGACGGGGGGTCGTAATAGTGCGGCGCCGGCACGTTCGTGTCGTCGCCGGGCGCACGGCCGGCACGCGGATCGAGGTAGGACATCAGATTTCGAAAAGCCCCGTCTTCCGTCGCCTTGGAGTCGGCCCCGAGCCTACTGCACAGCAAAAGCGTCCGGACAAACGAAAGCCCGGTCTCTGCACGAAGGCACAGGACCGGGCAGACGTATGGATGGAATCAGACCTCGAGCAGCTCTGCTTCCTTGTGCTTCACGAGCTCGTCGACGACCGCGACGTACTTGTGGGTCAGGTCGTCGAGCTCCTTCTCGGCGCGGCGGCCCTCGTCCTCGCCGGTGTCGCCGTCCTTCACCAGCTTGTCCAGCTGGTCCTTGGCCTTGCGGCGGATGTTGCGGATGGCGACCCGGCCGTCCTCGGCCTTGCCCCGCGCCACCTTGATCATCTCGCGGCGCCGCTCCTCCGTCATCTGCGGGAGGTGGATGCGCAGCTGCGTGCCCTCGTTGTTGGGGTTCACACCGAGGTCGGAGTCGCGGATGGCCCGCTCGATCGGGCCCAGCTGGGACGCGTCGTACGGCTTGACGATCACCATGCGGGGCTCGGGCACGCCGACCGACGCCATCTGGGTGACCGGCGTGGGCGCGCCGTAGTAGTCCACCAGGATCTTCGAGAACATCGCCGGGGTGGCCCGGCCGGTGCGGATGGCGGCGAACTCCTCCTTGGCGTGTTCGACCGCGCTGTCCATCTTCTCCTCGGCCTCGAAGAGGGTTTCCTCGATCACCGGCTCTTCTCGCCTCCTCGCTGTCTTCGGTGGTGCGGGATGTGGGGACGTGGGCACACGCTCACGCGGTGATGAGGGTGCCGATCCGCTCGCCCGCGCACGCGCGCACGATGGTGTCGTCGCCCTCCGCGCCGAAGACCAGCATCGGCAGCTTGTTCTCCTCGCAGAGGCTGAAGGCGGCCTGGTCGGCGACCCTCAAACCACGCTGAAGGAGCTCCTGGAACGTGATGTTCTCCAGCTTCTGGGCCTGCGGGTCGACCCGCGGGTCGGCGGTGTAGACACCGTCGACGCCGTTCTTGCTCATCAGGACCATGTCGGCGTGGATCTCCAGCGCGCGCTGGGCCGTCACCGTGTCGGTGGAGAAGTACGGCATGCCGGCGCCGGCGCCGAAGATGACGACGCGGCCCTTCTCGAGGTGCCGGATCGCGCGCAGCGGGATGTACGGCTCGGCGACCTGGGCCATCGTGATCGCGGTCTGCACACGCGTCTCGATGCCCTCCTTCTCCAGGAAGTCCTGGAGCGCCAGGCAGTTCATCACCGTGCCCAGCATGCCCATGTAGTCGGCACGGTTCCGGTCCATGCCGCGCTTCTGCAGCTCGGCGCCGCGGAAGAAGTTGCCGCCGCCGACCACCACGGCGACCTGGATGCCGCGCCGGTTCACGGTCGCGATCTGACGTGCCAGCGATTGGACGACGTCGGGGTCGACGCCGACCGCGCCACCGCCGAACACCTCACCGGAGAGCTTGAGGACTACCCGCCGCGGCCGCATGGTCGGCGGGTTCTCGTCAACCGTGGCGGACTGCTCGGTCACCATCGTCATGAGACCCGCCTTCCCTTCAGTTTCTGCAGGAGACCTTATGCGACGGGGAGGCCGGTCGCTGAATCGCGTACCCGACCTCCCGCATCATTGCGTTTCTGGAGCCTTACTCCTGGCCGACCTCGTACCGGACGAACCGGGTGACCTCGATGCCGACCTCGCTGAGGACCTGCTTGACGGTCTTCTTGTTGTCGGTCACCGACGCCTGCTCGAGCAGGACGAAGTCCTTGAAGAAGGAGTTCACCCGGCCCTCGATGATCTTCGGCAGGGCCTGCTCCGGCTTGCCCTCCTCGCGAGCGGTCTGCTCGGCGACCCGGCGCTCGGTCTCGACGACCTCGGCCGGGACCTCCTCGCGGGTGAGGTACTTCGGGCGCATCGCGGCGATCTGCATGCCGACGCCGCGGGCGTCCGCGTCACCGGCCTCGTCGGTCTTGCCGGAGTACTCGACCAGGACGCCGACCTGCGGCGGGAGGTCCTGCGCCTTGCGGTGCAGGTAGACCGCGACGGTGCCGTCGAGGATCGTGAAGCGGTTCAGGACGATCTTCTCGCCGATCTTGGCGGAGTAGTCCTGGATGGTGTCGGCGACGGTCTTGCCGTCCTCCAGCGTCGCGGCCAGCAGGGCGGCCGCGTCGGCCGTCTTGTTCGCCTCGCCGAACTTGACCAGGCGGTCGCCGAGGGCGACGAAGTCCGGGGTCTTGGCGACGAAGTCGGTCTCGCAGTTCAGCTCGAGCAGAGCCTTGCCGGAGTGGGCGACGATGCCGTTGGCGGCGGTGCGGCCGGCACGCTTGCCGACGTCCTTCGCGCCCTTGATGCGCAGGAACTCGACGGCCTTGTCGAAGTCGCCCTCAGCCTCGTCGAGCGCCTTCTTGCAGTCCATCATGCCGGCACCGGTGAGGTCGCGGAGCTTCTTGACGTCCGCGGCGGTGAAGTTAGCCATGACTCTTCTCTCGATGTCAGTTCGGGACTCGGCCGCCGCCGCGAGCGCAGCGGCGGCCGAAACGCACCTGGGACTGAGCCGGAATTACTCGGCGGGAACGGCCGCGACGGGCTCGGCCGGCGCCTCGGTGGCCGGAGCCTCGGCAGCGGGAGCCTCGGCGGCCTTCTTCTCGGAGCCCTCGTAGAGGTCGCGCTCCCACTCGGGGAGCGGCTCGCCGGCGGCGACGGTGCCCGCCTCGGGCTTCTCGTCGGCGTTGCCGCCACGGCCACGGCCCGAGCGGGCGATCAGGCCGTCGGCCACCGCGGCGGCGATGACCTTGGTCAGCAGCTCGGCGGAGCGGATCGCGTCGTCGTTGCCCGGGATCGGGAAGTCGACCTCGTCCGGGTCACAGTTGGTGTCCAGCACCGCGATGACCGGGATGCCCAGCTTGCGGGCCTCGTCGACGGCGATGTGCTCCTTCTTGGTGTCCACGACCCAGATCGCCGACGGCGTCTTGCTCATGTCACGCAGACCACCGAGGGTCTTGGTGAGCTTGGTCTTCTCGCGGAAGAGCTGGAGGGTCTCCTTCTTGGTGTAACCGGCGGCGGTGCCGCTCAGGTCACCCAGAGCCTCGAGCTCCTTCATGCGCTGGAGACGCTTGTAGACCGTCTGGAAGTTGGTCAGCATGCCACCCAGCCAGCGGTGGTTCACGTACGGCTGGCCGACCCGCGTCGCCTGCTCGGCGATGGCCTCCTGAGCCTGCTTCTTGGTGCCGACGAAGAGGATGCTGCCACCCTCGGCGACGGTGTCCCGCACGAAGCTGTAGGCCTTCTCGATGTAGTCGAGGGTCTGGCGCAGGTCGATGATGTAGATGCCGTTGCGCTCGGTGAAGATGAAGCGCTTCATCTTCGGGTTCCAGCGCCGGGTCTGGTGCCCGAAGTGGACACCGCTCTCCAGCAGCTGACGCATGGTCACGACGGCCATGGTGTTACTCCCTGATCTTCCCTGGTTGTCACGCCCACCGGCGGTGAGCGTCCTGGCGCCCGGTCGGCGGCCATGGTCGGACCCGAGAGGATCGGGACCAGGGAAGGCCGCCGCCGCCGGCCGCCGGCACCGGGAGACCGGTGAGACAGCACCTGCGGAGGGCGCGCGAGGTCGACCGCACGAGGCGGTCGCCGTCGACAAGCATACGCCAACCGGCGCGGCGGCCCGGGCGGCCCTCGGTGGCCGCCGACTATCACACCGAAAGGGCGCGCTGGGGCTTTCCACAATCCCGCCCCGTCCACAGGCCGCGGCGCGGCGGCCCGGCGCCCGTGCCAGCGTCCGGAGGCATGACGACACAGCGACGGGCGGTCGGCGCCTACGGCGAACGGCTCGCGGCCCGGCACCTCCAGGAGAGCGGCCTCGTGCTGCTGGACCGCAACTGGCGCTGCGCGGAGGGCGAGGTCGACCTGATCCTGCGCGACGGCGACGACGTGGTGTTCTGCGAGGTCAAGACGCGCCGGACGGCCACCTTCGGGCCACCGGCCGGCGCGGTCGGCGAGCGGAAGGTGCGCAAACTGCGCCTGCTCGCCCGCCGCTGGCTGGCCGAGACCGGGATCCGCCCCCGGGAGGTCCGCTTCGACGTGGTGGAGGTGCTGCCGCAGCCGCGCGGCGCCACCCGCGTCGTGCACATCCGGGCGGCCTTCTGATGAGCTACGCGCGCGTGCTCTGCGCCGGCCTGGCCGGCGTCACCGGTCATCTGGTCGAGGTCGAGGCGGACCTCTCGATGGGCCTGCCCGCCCTGGTGCTCACCGGGCTGCCGGACACCGCCCTTCATGAAGCAAGAGATCGGGTACGGGCGGCAGTCCTCAATTCCGGCCGCGACTGGCCGAACCGCCGGATCACGGTCAACCTCCTCCCGGCCGGCCTGCCGAAGCACGGCAGCGGCTTCGACCTGGCGGTGGCCGCCGCGGTGCTGGCCGGAGCGGGCCAACTGCCCCCGGAACGGCTCACGGGCGTCGCCCTCCTCGGCGAACTGGGCCTGGACGGCACGGTCCGCCCCATCCGTGGCGTCCTCCCGATGGTCGCGGCCGCCGCCCGGGCCGGTGTGACCCGGGTGGTGGTGCCGGTCGAGAACGCCCACGAGGCCGGCGTCGTGCCGGGCGTCTCGGTCCGCGCGGTCGACTCCCTGCACCGCCTCGTCGAGTACGCGGCGGGCAACGGCTCTCTTCTCGAACCGCCCCCGATGGCTCCGCCACCATCCCGGCGTGATCCGGACCTTTCCGATCTGTCCGGCATGCCGACGGCGCGGTACGCGTTGGAGATCGCCGCAGCGGGTGGTCACCATCTGGCGCTCTTCGGTCCGCCCGGAGCGGGCAAGACCATGCTGGCCGAGCGCCTGCCCTCGATCCTTCCGGAGCTGGACGACGAGGCCGCCCTGGAGGTGACGGCCCTCCAGTCGATCGCCGGGGTCCTCCCGCCGGGCAGTGGTCTCGTCCGCCGTCCCCCGTTCCAGGCGCCGCACCACTCCGCCAGCTCGGCGTCGCTCATCGGCGGCGGTCCCGGGCTGGCGCGGCCCGGCGCCATGTCCCTGGCCCATCGGGGCGTCCTGTTCCTCGACGAGATCCCGGAGATCTCGCGGAACACGCTGCAGGCGCTGCGCCAGCCCCTGGAGAGCGGATGGGTGGTCCTGGCTCGCTCCCGGGGCTCCACCGAGTACCCGGCCCGGGTCCAGCTCGTGATCGCCGCGAACCCGTGTCCGTGCGCCTCGGCCGCCGGCGATCAGCACTGCACCTGCCCGCCCTCGGTGCGGCGACGCTACCTGGGCAAGCTGTCCGGCCCTCTGCTGGACCGGATCGACATCAAGGTCACCGTGCAACCCCTCCGTGCCGTGCAACTCACGGATCTCTCCGCACCGGCCGAGTCGTCGGCGACGGTGGCGGCCAGGGTGGCCCGCGCTCGCGAGATCGCGCGCGCACGGTGGTCGGAGACGGGCTGGCGGCTCAACGGAGAGGTGCCGGGGCCGGCTCTCCGGCGTCCGCCGTGGGGACTGCCGCCCTCGGATACCCGGGTGTTGCGTGCGGCGCTCGATCGCGGCGCGCTGTCCGCCCGCGGCTTCGACCGTGCCCTGCGGCTCGCCTGGACCATCGCCGACCTGGACGGCCGTGACCGCCCCGGCCGGAACGACGTGGCCGAGGCCTTCGAGCTCCGGATGGGCGAGTTCATCCGTCAGGCACGGCCGGAGGAGGCGGACTCCCGTGCGGAACCGGAGGTGGCCCGTGACGACGCAGCCTGACGCGGAGCGGGTGGCGAGGGTCGCCCTCACCTGGCTGTTCGAGCCGGGGAATCGGGTCGTGTGGGAGCTGGTGCGGCAGGTGGGTGCCGTGGAGGCGCTCGGTGTCCTGCTGGGGAAGGGGCTGCCGGACGGCCGGCTGCGGGCCACCGTGGCGGCGCGGCTGGCGGCCGGGGATCCGCGGCGGTTCGCGGAGACGGCTCTGCGGCGGGGTGGGCGGCTCGGGGCCCGGCTCGTGGTGCCGTCGGACCCGGAGTGGCCGGCGCGGGTGGACGATCTCGCCACGCTGGAGCTGGACACCGGTGGGCGGATCGACCAGGACACCCGGCCGCCGCTGTGTTTCTGGGTACGCGGTGATCCGCCGCTGGGCGAGACGCTGGCCCGGTCGGTGGCGATCGTCGGGGCGCGGGCGGCGAGCTCGTACGGGGTGCACGTGGCCGGGGACATGGCGCACTCCCTCGCCGAGCGCGGGTGGACCGTGGTCTCGGGCGGGGCCTTCGGCGTCGACGCCGCTGCCCATCGGGGCGCGATCGTGGCGGGTGGCCGTACCGTCGCGGTTTTGGCCTGTGGGGTGGAACGGCCCTATCCGGTGGGCAACACGGCGATGTTCGGGCAGGTGCTGGAGCAGGGGCTGATCGTCAGCGAGTGGCCGCTCGGGGCCGAGCCGCTGCGGCACCGGTTCCTGGTCCGCAACCGGGTGATCGCGGCCGCGACGGCCGGGACCGTCGTGGTGGAGGCGGCCGCGCGCAGCGGCGCGACCCAGACGATGGGCCGGGTGCTGGCGCTGAACCGGCCGGCCATGGTGGTGCCGGGGCCGGTCACCTCGGCCATGTCGGTGGGCTGCCACGCGATCCTGCGCGCCAACCCGTACGCCCACGTCGTCACGTCCGCCGACGACGTGCTCGAGGACGTCGGCCCGATCGGCGAATACCTGCAGGAGACGCCGCGCGGGGCGGACCGGGAGCGGGACGGGCTGGACGAGGAGTCGTCACTCGTCATCGAGGCGCTGCCGGCGCGGGGCGCGTCCACTCCGGAGGAGATCGCGGCGGCCACCGGGCTGGGAGTGCGGGCCGTGCTCCGGCGTCTGTCGTTCCTGGAGCTGGCCGGCCTCGTGGTCCGCCGGGGCGAAGGCGTGGAGCTGGCCGGGATCGCCGGGAGAACGAAACCCTTTACACCTGGTAAAGCACCATAGGAGTGATTCTCCCGGCATGATCGCCGCACACCGGGGGCCGGCCCGTCCCTGGCCGGCGAACGTCCGCCGGCGGATGGCCGGTGCTTGCGGCGCGCCGGGGGTCGGCGGCGCGCGGCGGGGTCAGTCCTCGGAGTCGTCGAGGTCGCGGCGATGGACCTTCATCCATGCTTCCACGTCCTCCACGAGCCAAACCTTGCCCTGAGCAAGGTCGGCGACCGGCTTCGGAAAGTCGGCGCGACTCGTGATCTGGTACGCCCGCTGCCGGCTGACTCCGCCCAGCCGGATGCGAATCTCGTGTGCGCCCATGAGGCGGATCGGCTTCACTCCCACATGATCGACCGTAGGCGTGGGACTATTAGTCACGGGGAAAGTCGGTCTGACGCAACTAGGTCCGGGACAACTACTCTGGTTGGCTTGCACCGCAGCTCAACGCGGATATCCCGGCCGGCCTGGAGGACCCCATGGGACATGTCGAGCACACCTACGAACGACCACACTGGGGTTGCCGCGAGTGCGGCCTGCCCTGGCCCTGCCCCACCGCGGTGAAGGATCTGTCCACCGAGTACCGCGTCTTCCCGTCGCTGCTGGCCGTCTACGTCGGCCAGCTGATGTACGAAGCGCTCGAGGACATGTGGGCGGACGGGACGTCGCTGCCCGATCTGCACGGGCGGTTCCTGGCGTGGGTGCCGCGGACACCCGAGGAGAGGTGAGCCGGAGGGCGCCGGATGGGACAATCGGCGGCGATGCGTACCCGTCAGATGCACGAGGCCCTGCCACCGGCGCTACGCCAGGCGGTGGACGACTTCGGGCACCACCTCGCCGGCGTCGAGAACCGGTCCGAGCACACCGTGCGCGCCTACCTCGGCGACGTGGTGTCGCTGCTCGACCACGCCGTCCGGGAGGGCCGGACCGGCCTCGCCGACCTGGACATCACGGTGCTGCGCGGCTGGCTGGCCGCGCGGATGAGCGAGGGCGCCGCCCGTACGTCGCAGGCTCGCCGCGCCGCGGCGGCCCGTGCCTTCACCGGCTGGGCCCACCGGATGGGCCGCGCCCCGGAGAACCCGGGCGCCCAGCTCGCCAGCCCGCGCGCCCACCGCGACCTGCCCACCGTGCTCCGCGCCGACCAGGCCGAGGCCCTCGTAACCCAACGACGAGCGGCGGAACCCGAGCAGCAAGCCGCGGAAAAGGCGGAGAAGGACCAGCACGCGGCGGAGGGACAGCGAACACCCGAGGCGATCCGCGACCGCGCGGTCCTGGAGATGCTCTACGCCACCGGGATCCGCGTGTCCGAGCTGTGCGGGCTGAACCGCGCCGACGTCGACCACGGCCGGCAGGTGGTCCGGGTGCTCGGCAAGGGGGCGAAGGAGCGTGCCGTCCCCTACGGCCACCCGGCCCGGGACGCGCTCGGCCTCTGGCTCCGCGCCGGCCGGCCGGAGCTGGCGAACCGGCAGAGCCGGGACGCGCTCTTCCTCGGCGCGAAGGGCGGCCGGCTCCAGCCGACGGTGGTGCGCCGGATCGTCGCGGCGGCGGCCCGGGCGGCCGGTCTGCCGCACCTCAGCCCGCACGGCCTGCGGCACTCGGCGGCCACCCATCTGCTCGACGGCGGCGCCGACCTGCGTGCCGTGCAGGAGCTGCTCGGCCACAGTTCGCTGTCGAGCACACAGATCTACACCCATGTGTCGACCGAGCGCCTGCGGGCGGCGTTCAAACAGGCACACCCCCGCGCCTGAGGACGTACGATCCGTCCATGAGCGCCGAAGATCCGCCCCGGTCCATACCCGGCGCCCGCCTGATGTTCTCGCTGGATCCGGCGGTGTCCTATCTGAACCACGGATCCTTCGGCGCGGTCCCGGTCAACGTGCAGCGCGTCCAGCAGCGCCTGCGCGACGAGATGGAGGCGAACCCGCTCCGCTTCTACGGCACCGGGCTGCTCGACCGGGTGGTCCACACCCGACGGCACCTGGCCGCCTTCCTCGGCGCCGACCCGGACGGCAGCGCCCTGGTCCCGAACACCACGGCCGCCGTCTCCCTGGTCCTCCAGTCGATCCGCTTCGCGCCGGCCGAGGAGGTGCTGCTCACCGACCACTCCTACGGCGCGGTGGCGATGGCGGTGCGGCGTCAGTGCCGGCGTACCGGCGCGACCGCGCGGACCGTGGCGATCCCGCTGGGCGCGACCGACGCCGAGGTGGTCTCCCGGGTCCGGGCCGCGTTGCGGCCCGGCCGGACCCGGCTGCTGGTGGTCGATCAGGTCGCTTCGGCGACGGCTTCGCACTTCCCGGTACGGGAGATAGTGGCCGCCGCCCGGGAACACGACATCCCGGTGCTCGTCGACGCCGCCCACGTGCCGGGCATGCTCCCGGTCGACGTCGGCGCGCTCGGCGCCGACTTCTGGGTCGGCAACCTGCACAAGTGGGCGTGGGCGCCGCGCGGCACGGCCCTGCTGAGCGTCGCCCCGGCCTGGCGGCGGCGGATCGACCCGCTCGTCGTCTCCTGGGAGCACGACGAGGGATATCCGCTGGCGGTGGAGTTCCAGGGGACCATCGACTACACCCCGTGGCTGGCCGCCCCGGCCGGCGTCTTCACGCTGCGCACCCTCGGGTGGGAGGCGGTGCGGAAGCACAACACGGAGCTGGCGGCGTACGGGCAACGGGTTGTCGGCCAGGCACTCGGCCTCGCCCCCTCGGATCTGCCCGACCCCGGCGGACCGGGGATCGCCATGCGGGTGGTGCCGTTGCCGGCCGGGATCGCGACGACCACGCCGGAGGCGATCGCCCTGCGCCAGCGGATCTCCGACAAGCTGGCGGTGGAGACCGCCGTGAACGCGTGGGGTGGGCGCGGGCTGCTCCGGCTGAGCGCCCAGGTCTACAACCGGCCCGAGGAATACCTGCATCTCGCCGAGCACCTGCCGGCCCTGCTGGCGACGCTGCAACGCTAGAGAGGCAGCAGTCTGACCCGGCCCAGGCCGAGCAGCGCCAGCGGATCGAGGTAGTCGTCGTCGCGGCGCAGCCCCCAGTGCAGGCAGACCGGCGCGGGACACCCCGGGTGACCGATTTCGACCACGCCGATCGGGTCACCGGCCGCCACCCGGTCGCCGAGCGCGACGCTCGCCGTGACGGGCTGGTAGGTGGTCCGCAGGCCGCCCGCGTGCGCCACGCTCACCACGCCGCGACCGGCCACCCGACCGGCGAAGACGACGGTCCCGGCGCCGGACGCCCGGACCGCGGCGGACGGCCGGGACGCCAGATCGACGCCACGATGGCCGGCGAGCCAGCGCTCGGGCGGCGGATCGAACCGCCGCACGACCTGCGGCGCCGCGACCGGCCACCGGAATGGTGCAGGCGCCGGCTCCACCAGGGCCAGCAGGAGAATCAGCAGGATCGGCATGCCGGCCAGCGTGCCCGGATGCCTCCCCCGCCGCGACCGGCCCTGTGGACGAACGCCCGCTGTGGAAAACCTATCCGCCGAAGCCGGCGTCGTCCGGCAGCGAGATGTCGGGCTTCTCCAGCTCTTCGACGTTCACGTCCTTGAACGTCATGACCCGCACGTTCTTCACGAAGCGGGCCGGGCGGTACATGTCCCAGACCCAGGCGTCGTGCATCTCGACCTCGAAGTACACCTCGCCGTCGGAGTTGCGCACGTGCAGGTCGACCTGGTTGGCCAGGTAGAACCGGCGCTCCGTCTCCACGACGTAGGAGAACTGGCGGACGATGTCGCGGTACTCCCGGTAGAGCTGCAGCTCCATCTCGGTCTCGTACTTCTCGAGATCCTCTGCGCTCATCGTTTCTCGCCCTCCATGGCCTTATCTTCCCCCACCGGCGCCGGTGGCTGAGGTTGTCCGCCCGACGCCACGCCGACGGTACCCTCAGCGGCCTCCGGACGCAGCAGCGGCTCGGTAACGGCTGCGTCGAAGTTAGCGGCCGGGTCGAACAATGTCGCCACCGGCTCGGCGGGCCGGCGGGCGCGGGGCGGGCGGTTGCCACGCCCGGAGGCGGCCGCCACATTGACGTACGAGAATCGGTGCTCGGCGCACGGCCCGTGCTCGCGCAGGGCGGCGGTGTGGTCGTCGGTGATGTAGCCCTTGTGCACGGCGAAGCCGTACTTCGGGAACTTCTCGTCGAGCTCCACCATGAGCCGGTCCCGGGTGACCTTGGCGAGCACGCTGGCGGCCGCGACGCAGGCGGCGACCCGGTCGCCTTTCCACACCGCGAGGCCGGGCACGCCCAGGCCGTCGACCGGGAAGCCGTCGGTCAGCACGTATTCCGGGCGGACCGTCAGCGACGCCAGCGCCCGGCGCATCGCCGCGAGGTTGCAGACGTGCAGCCCGCGCGCGTCCACCTCGGTGGGCGGAATGATCATCACGGACCAGGCCAACGCTTTCGCCACGACGTGGTCGTAGACGCGCTCGCGGGCCGCAGCGGTCAGCAGCTTGGAGTCGGCCAGGCCGGGGATCTCACCGCGCTTGCCCTCGGGCAGGATCGCGGCGGCCGCCACCAGCGGGCCGGCACAGGCGCCGCGGCCCGCCTCGTCGGCGCCGGCCACGAACCGGAAGCCCCGGCGCTGCAGGGCCTGCTCGAGCGCGTAGAGGCCGGCCTCCCGGCGGACCACGGTGCGGGGTGGTGCCAGCATCAGACGGCCTCTCCCACCGCGACGGCGCGCAGCAGCGTCGCGAGCTCCCGCGGGAACACCTGCTCGGCGGTCGTCTCGATCTCGGCGGCCGACCACCAGCGATGCTCGGTGATGGTCAGCTGCTCGGTCGCGTCCATCCCGGCGGTGTCGACCTGCCACTCGGCGACGCGCAGCACGTAGAAGTCCTGATCCTGCCGGTACGCATTGCCGTCGAACTCGAACTCGGTCACCTCGTGCCACACCGGGGCGCCGAGGCCGGCCGGCTCGCAGCGCAGCCCGGTCTCCTCGAAGAGCTCGCGGGCTGCCGCCTCGACGGTCGTCTCGCCGGGCTCCAGGCCGCCGCCGGGCGTGAACCACCAGCGCGTGCCGGGACGGGCCGGATCGCCGCCGTGCAGCAGCAGAACCCGCCCGGCCCGGTCGAGGAGCAGGACGCGGCCGGCGCGGCGGTCGATCACGGTCACGGAACCAAGCTTATTTCGCTCGTGGACGGCCCGGCGAATCGGTCACTTGCCGGCGGCGTTCGGGATCGACTCGTACGAGTCCGGCACCGACAGCCAGGTGGCCCGGCCGGCCGGCCAGAAGATGGTGAACGCGCGGCCGACGACCGAGTCGATCGGGACCGTCGCGTCGGCCAGCTTGCCGTCCTCGTCGGTGGCGCTGCTCTGCTCGTAGTGCTCCAGCGAGTCGCCGGAGGCCTCCCGGTGGTCGCCCATCACCCAGAGCCGGCCGGCCGGCACGGTGATGTCGAAGTTCTGGTCGGCCACCTGGTTCCGGGTGCCGTCGTCCTCGGTGTAGATGTACGGCTCGTCGAGGGAGACGCCGTTGATGACGAGGCGCTGCTCGTTGTCGCAGCAGACCACGTTGTCGCCGGGGGTGCCGATGACCCGCTTGATGAAGTCTTCGCCCTCGGTGCCGGACTGCCACTCGGACGGCGCCTTGAACACGATGATCTCGCCGCGGCGGGGGTCACGGAAGTCGTAGACGAGCTTGTTGACCAGGACCCGGTCCCAGACGTTGAGCGTGTGCTCCATCGACGGGGACGGGATGTAGAACGTCTGGAGGACGAAGGCGCGGACCAGAACCGCGACCAGGATCGCCACGCCCAGCAGAATGGGTAGCTCGCGCCAGAACGAACCCTTGCGCTTCTCGGTCTGCTCGTCAATCACGCTCGGAGCCTACGTCGTCGAGTCACGAACGACATGCCGGAACGCGCGGATAAAACGACACCGAGCAGAAGCGGCAGAACCTCGGTGGCCACCATCGGCTCGGGTTCCCGATAGGGCACCGGGCGCGCCGCGGCCGCGGTCGGATGCTCGGCCGCGAACTGTTTCCACACGTCAGGCACGCTCAGACTGGTGAAGTGATCACTCGGCCAGACCACCACGAAGGCGCGGCCGATCACGTTCTCGATCGGCACCGGTCCCTGGCAGCGGGCATCCTGGGAGACCGATCGGTGGTCGCCCATCACGAACATCTGGCCGGCCGGCACGGTCAGCTCGGCGAACCGGCGGCTCGTGCACTGACCCGGGATGGGCGGCTGGTTCAGGTCGGAGTTGAAGCCCTCGGCGATGTACGGCTCGTCGATGCCGACGCCGTTCACGGTGATCCGGCCCTGCTCGTCGCAGCAGGCGACCTTGTCACCCGGAAGGCCGATCACCCGTTTGATGAAATCGCGCTCGCCGGGCCGGCTCACGCCGACCAGATCGCCGATCGTCCGGCCGAGCTTCGCGACGAAGGTGTTGCTGACCGTCTCGGTCACCTCGGGCGCCCAGTCGTCGGTGCCGCGGAACACCACGACCTCGCCGCGCAGCGGGTCGCGCATGTCGTAGACGACCTTGTTGACCAGGACCCGGTCCTTGATCTGCAGGGTGTTCTCCATCGACCCGGAGGGGATGTAGAACGCCTGGACCAGGAAGGTGCGGATCAGCACCGCCAGGCAGAACGCCACCACGAGCAGCAGAGGCAACTCCTGCCACAGCGGCATCTCCTTGCGCCGGATCACGCCCCGGCGCCGTCGGGACGGCCGATAGCCTTCCATCGGTTCCACGCTTCGCATCTCCTGCCGTCGACCGGCCGAACCGCCCCCGGATACAGCACTACCGCCCGAGTTTCCCGGCTAGGGAAAGTTACGGGCGGTAGGACTGAAAAGGTTCACCAGAACCGTCCGGCACAGGACCAAGCGTAGTTCGCCCGCGCCTCATCGTGCCGGACCGGATCGGCCTCAGACGGTCTGCTTCTCCCGAAGCTCCTTGATCTTGGCCTTCTTGCCACGGAGCTCACGCAGGTAGTAGAGCTTGGCGCGGCGGACGTCACCACGGGTGATGACCTCGATCTTGTCGATCGCCGGGCTGTTGAACGGGTAGGTCCGCTCCACGCCGACGCCGAAGCTGATCTTCCGGACCTTGAAGGTCTCCCGCAGGCCGGCGCCGTGGCGGGCGATCACGACGCCCTGGAAGATCTGGACGCGGGAACGGTTACCTTCAACGACTCGGGCGTACACCTTGATGGTGTCACCGGCCCGGAAATCCGGGGTGTCGGTGCGCACCGACTGGGCGTCAAGAGCGTCCAGCGTGTTCATCGCTGCATCCTCGTACTAGGGGCGCACCGGGTGTTCGGCGCGCGGATGGCCATTCTGATCCCCCACCACTCAAGGGGATCCTCGTCCCTCTCCCGCGGCGCGGGTCGGAGACGGCAACCTCACTACTCTGCCACACCCGGCGGCGGGATCTGAAATCCGCCCTCCACCAGCGCCTTCCGGTCCTTCTTGTCCAGATTCTCGGGAGGGTAGGCCGCCCACATGTCGGGGCGCCGGGTCGCGGTGCGCACCATGCTCTGCACGCGCCGCCAGCGGGCGATCCGGCCGTGGTCGCCGGAGCGCAGCACGTCCGGCACCTCGCGGTCCCGCCAGGTCTGCGGTTTCGTGTAGACCGGCGCCTCCAGCAGGCCCGCCGCGTGCGACTCCTCGGTGAGCGAGTCGGCGTTGCCGAGCACCCCGGGCAGCAGCCGGGTGACCGCTTCCATGATCACGATGACCGCGACCTCGCCGCCGAACAGCACGTAGTCGCCGAGGGAGACCTCGCGCACCGGCATCCGGTCCGCGGCGTCGTCGATCACCCGTTGATCGATGCCCTCGTACCGGCCACAGGCGAAGATCAAATGATCAAGACCGGCCATTTCGTACGCGTCGGCCTGGGTGAACGGCTTGCCGACCGGGGACGGGATCACCAGGGTGGCCGACGGCGAGGCGACGGCGTCGAGCGCCTCACCCCACGGCTCGGGGCGCATCACCATGCCGGGGCCGCCGCCGTACGGGCTGTCGTCCACCGTCCGGTGCACGTCATAGGTCCAGGTGCGCAGATCGTGCACGGAGAGGTCGAGCGTCCCGGTCGTCCGCGCCTTGCCGATCAACGAGAGGTCCAGCGGTGCGAAGTAGTCCGGGAAGATCGAGATGATGTCGACCTTCACAGGTCCAGCAGGCCTTCCGGGAGATCGACGATCACGCGCCCGCCGGCCAGGTCGACGGTCGGCACGATCGCGGTGACGAACGGGATGAGCGCCGTCCCGCCGCCGGTCTTCGCCAGCACGATGAGGTCGGAGGACGGGGCGTGGTCGATCCGGGACACGGTGCCGTGCAGCGTGCCGTCGGCCGACTCGACCCGCAGCCCGATCAGCTGGTGGTCGTGGAACTCCTCGGGGTCCTCCGGCGGCGCCAGATCGGCGCTGTCCACCTGGAGATAGACACCGCGCAACGCCTCGGCGACGTTGCGGTCGGCGATGCCCTCGAAGACGGCGATGCCGCGGCCCTGATGCCAGCGGATCTGCTCGAGGACGAGCTGCTTGGGGACTTCGAAACGAGCCATGTCGGAGGGAGCGCCCGCCGGGCCGGCGCTCACCCGGCGGTCCCGGGGGACCTCCGTGATGAACACCGACCCGGCGGTGAAGCGTTCCTCGGGCTCGTCGGTCCGCACGACGACCGAGACCTCGCCCCGGATGCCGTGCGGTTTGCCGATCTGGCCGACGACGAGCAGCATCAGTAGGCGTCGACGATGTCTACGCGGATGCCACGACCGCCGATCGACCCGATCACCTGACGCAGGGCCTTGGCCGTCCGGCCGCCGCGCCCGATGACCGTTCCCAGGTCTTCCGGGTGCACGCGGACCTCGAGCCGCTTGCCGCGGCGCGAGTCGACCAGGCGGACCCGGACGTCGTCCGGGTTGTCGACGATGCCCTTGACGAGGTGCTCCAGCGCGGGCCGGAGCGCCCCGTCAGCTCGCGTCGGCGCCGGCACCGGCCGGGTCCTGTGCAGTCTCGGCGACGGCCTCGCGGTTCGGCTCGGCCGGGTCGGCGGCCTTGGTGTCGGCCGGGCGAGCCTCGGCGACCTCCGGAGCGGCGGCCTTCTTCGCCTTCGGCGTGGTCGCCGGCTTGGTGTCGGCGACACCGGCGGCGGCCTTCGCCTCCTCCTGGTAGATCTCGGTCCGGCTCTGCTTGCTCGGCGCGACGAGCAGCGGCGGCGGAGCCGGCAGGCCCTTGAACTGCTGCCAGTCGCCGGTCTTCTCGAGGATGCGCTGCACGGCCTCGCTCGGCTGGGCGCCGACGCCGAGCCAGTACTGAACGCGGTCGGACTTGACCTCGATGACCGAGGGGTGTTCCTTCGGCTGGTAGATGCCGACGTACTCGATGGCGCGGCCGTCGCGCTTGGTGCGCGAGTCGGCGACGACGATGCGGTACTGCGGGTTGCGGATCTTGCCCATCCGCAGGAGCCGGATCTTAACGGCCACGGTGTTTTCGCTCCTGATGACTGCGTGGGTGAAGCCGACCGGTACCCACGTGGGGATGCGGGACCGAAGCCTCGTGGACTGGCGTCACGATCAGGGGTTAGAGGGCGCCTGTCGCATGCCGGATACCAACAAGCCATTCTGCCAGATGAGAGGCCGGGAATCCCAACCGGGTCTCAACGCGCCGCCGGACGGTCCCAGCCCGGCGGGATCCCGAGCGGCAGCTCCTGGTCCGGGCCGGGCCGGAAGCCGGTCCAGGTCCCGTCGAAGGGGAACTCGCCGGCCTCGATCTTCTTGATCACCCGGCGGCCCTCGGCCCGGACCGCGTCCGGGTCCGGCACCCAGTAGTGCTCGGGCAGCGCCAGGCGCTCGGCGAACTCGTCCTCGTCCTTCCAGCGCCAGGTGCGGTCCGGCGCGGCCACCACGTCGAGGTCCTGGTCGACCACGTCGACGCCGGCCAGGTCACCGTCGTCCCAGCGGACCCCGTGCTCCTCGAGGTTGACGTACCACTCGCGGAACGCGCCCTCCTCGGTGCGGAAGAACCAGACCGAGTGCTCGCCCTCGGCCGGCAGGAACATCAGGATGGCCGGCCCGGCCCAGGTGGCCGGGACCAGCCGGCGCTCGGTGACCGACCACTCGGCGAACGACATGTCGCGCACGCCGCGGCCGTCCACCGCCGTCTCGTTGAGGACGGCCGAGCCGCGGGGCAGCCAGAGCAGCAGGCCGCGCTCGTCGTCGGAGATCACCCGGCAGGGCCGGACGTGGACCAGCCGGCCGCCCGAGAAGTTTCGGTAGACGACCGGCCGGCCCGCGACGAAACGCATTCTCAGTACGAGCGGCCCAGGTAGGCGATCAGGTTCGGCTCGTCGTCCGACTCCGGCATCGAGCCGTCCTCGCGGGTGAGGCACCGGACCGTGACGGCCTTGCCGTTCGCCTCCTTCTCGCCGGCCTCGCCGACCGCCGACCACGGCACCCTGGCGAACCCGGTCTGCGAGACCTCGATCGCCTCGCCCAGCGTCTTCACGTCGACGGTGCGCTCCTGGCGGAACGCCAGCGCGTCGTCGAAGAGGCGCTGCTGGTCGGCCTTGAGCGCGCTGGTGACCGCGCCCACCACGTCGGCGAGCGGGATCGGCGACTTGCTGCCGTCGATCCGGCGGGCCACCGTGACGTTGCCGGTCGCGAGATCCCGGGGGCCGACCTCGACGCGGATCGGGATGCCCTGCAGCTCCGCGTCGACCGCCCGGCGGCCGAACGGGATGTCCGCCCGGTCGTCGAGCTTCACCCGTACCCCCGCGGTCTTCAGCTCCTCGCTCAGCTCGACCGCCGCTTCGGTGACGCCCTCGCCCGCCTTGACCACCATGATCTGCACCTGGATCGGCGCGAGGCGCGGCGGAAGCCGCAGGCCGTTGTCGTCGCCGTGCACCATGATCAGACCGCCGACCATCCGGGTGGACGTGCCCCACGAGGTGGTCCAGGCGTGCTCGACGGTGCGCCCGGCCGACGAGTAGGTGATGTCGAACGCCTTCGCGAAGTTCTGCCCGAGCTCGTGCGAGGTGCCCATCTGGAGCGCCTTGCCGTCGCCCATCATCGCCTCGACGGTCATCGTGTTGGTCGCGCCGGCGAACCGCTCACCCTTGGTCTTCCGGCCGGGGATCACCGGGATGGCCAGGAAGTCCTCCATGAACGCCTGGTAGACGTTGCGGTGGATGTCCCGGGCGTGCTCGCGCGCGTCCTGCTCGGTCGCATGCGCGGTGTGCCCCTCCTGCCAGAGGAACTCGGTCGTCCGGAGGAACGTCCGCGGGCGGAGCTCCCAGCGCACCACGTTGGCCCACTGATTCAGGAGCAGGGGCAGATCACGGTACGAGTCGACCCACTTCGCCATGAACTCGCCGATCACGGTCTCGCTGGTCGGGCGGACCACCAGCGGCTCGGCGAGCTCCTTGCCACCGGCGTGGGTGACCACGGCGAGCTCCGGCGAGAAGCCCTCCACGTGGTCCGCCTCGCGGCGCAGGTAGTTCTCCGGGATGAAGAGCGGGAAATAGGCGTTCTGCACGCCGGCCGCCTTGATCCGGGCGTCCATGTCGGCCTGCATCCGCTCCCAGATGGCGTACCCCACCGGGCGGATCACCATCGTCCCGCGCACCGGGCCGTTGTCGGCGAGCTGCGCCTTGGCGATCAGATCCTGGTACCAGCGGGGAAAGTCCTCCGCACGGGGAGTGAGCACGCGAGCCATGAGGAGACATCCTAGTCTCGCGCCGTGCGCAACCTGCCGGGTGGGCGTCCCGTGTCCCTTTCTGTGAAGGTCGACTTCGACGCGTTCTATCGGGACACCTCCCGGCGGCTCATGCGTTATGCGTACGGGCTCACCGGTGATCCGGGCGAGGCCCAGGATCTGGTGCAGGAGGCGTACGCCCGGGCCTGGCAGCGCTGGCGCAAGGTCTCCGGGTACGAGGACCCGGAGGCGTGGCTGCGCCTGATCGTGAACCGGCTCTCCACCGACCGCTGGCGCCGGGTGTTCGTGCGCCGCAGCCACGCCGCCGCACAGCAGCCGGCCGCCTTCGTCCCGCCACCCTCCGAGGACGTCGTCCTGCTGGTCCGGGCCATGCGGACGCTGCCGCCCGCGCACCGCCAGGCGCTCGCGCTGCACTACCTGCTGGACCGCTCGATCGCGGAGATCGCCGAGGAGACCGGCGCGACCATCAGCACCGTCAAGTCGTGGCTGTTCCGCGGGCGGGCCGGCCTCGCCGCCGCCCTCGGCCTGGACGACCCGGAAGGAGTCCGCCGTGTTCGCTGACCTGGAGCGCATGTTCGCCGCGGCGGGCCGGCACGCCGACCTCCACCCCCTCGCCGGACTCGAGGAGGTGCGCCGGCGCGGCGACCGGCGCCGCCGCACCCGGGCCGCGCTGGCGGTGGCCGCCGTGGTGATCCTGGTCCTGGCCGGGGCCGGCATCGTGCGGCAGACCCGGCACGTCACGCCGATCCTGCCGGCCACCACGCCGGCCCGGGTCCGCGGCATGGAGCCGGTCGGCGAGCCGCTGCGCACGTCCGCCGTCGAGTTCTGGAACGGCGCCCGGATCGCCGGTTCGCACGTCGCCGCGATGACCTCCGGTGTCCGCGCCACGCTGAGCGGGCTGGACGCGGCCACCGGCAAGCAGGCCTGGACGTCGATCGTGCTCCCCCGGACCTCCCGGATCGACGGGTTCATCGCGACACCCCGCGCCCTCATCCTGAAGAACGACCCGGTCCTGCAGTTCAGCGACCCGGCGAACGGCCTGCTCCGGTGGGAGCTGCCGCTCGGCCGGGGCGACCGGATCGAGCTGCACGTCGACGTCATCGCCCGGATCACCGGCGACACCCGCGCGGTCGAGGGCTACGACATCGTGACCGGTCAGAGGCTCTGGTCGGCGCCGGCCGGCCCGGACCGCCCGGACCGGCTCGGCGGGATGCGGACCGCCGCCGACCCGAACGAGATCTCCGCCAGCGGGAACAGCCCGTTCAGTTTCATGAACGCCACCAAGGCGTTCCCGTTCACCGACGACCGTCTCATCGTGGTCACCGAGAAGGGCACCGTGATGATCCGGGACGTCCGGACCGGCGAGCTTCGCGCCACCGTGCCGGCGAAGGCGACCGGCGAGGGCGACGTCATCGGGTACGAGGGGATGGTCTACACCAGCGGGCCGGGGCGGGGCATCCTCGCCACCAGCACCGATCCCGGCTCGGGGCCGCCGGCCCTCGTCCACCGCGGCGCGAACGAGGGCTACCTCCCGTGCGGCCCGGACCGGCTCTGCGTCTTCGAGTCGCGCAGCCTCACCGAGTGGACGCACGGCTCCTACCTGCTCGTGATCGACGCGACCACCGGGCGGGTGCTGCGCGAGACGCCGGCGCCCGGCGGCTGGCAGGTCAACTCGGCCCGGCTCGGCCGCATCGTGCAGTCCGGGATGGCCGGCGCCGGCCACTTCACCGCGATCCTCGGCGACGACGGCGCCCTGCTGGCCGAGGTGCCGGGCGTCGGCGGGTTCATCGACGACGGCAACGTGCTCTCCCTGGTCCGGGACAACGCCACCGGCCGGTTCACCGCGGTGTCGACCTCGGCGGTGGACGGGCGGCGGACCGAGCTCGGGACCATGCCGGAGATCTCCGGGCGCTGCGACTGGAACGCCGAATACCTGACCTGCCCGACCGGCTCCGAACTGTGGACGTGGAGATTCCTCCGCTGACCCCGCAACCCGGCGCCCAGGTTCGTCGTGTCTGATCCCCGGAAAGGGCGGTGAGATGACGGGGACCGACGACTTCGACGCGTTCTACCGGGACACGTCCCGGCGGCTGACGCGGTACGCGTTCGGCCTGACCGGCGACCCCGGCGAGGCGCAGGATCTGGTCCAGGAGGCGTACGCCCGGGCCTGGCAGCGGTGGCGCAAGGTGTCCGGGTACGAGGATCCGGAGGCCTGGCTGCGGCTCGTCGTGAACCGGCTCTCCACCGACCGCTGGCGCCGGATCTTCCGCCGCCGCGACCACGCCGCGGCGCAACGGCCCGAGCCGCCGGCGCCGCCGCCGTCGGAGAACACCGTCCTGCTGGTCCGGGCGATGCGGGACCTGCCGCCGGCGCATCGGCAGGCGCTCGTCCTGCACTACCTGATGGACCGCACGATCGCCGAGATCGCCGCCGAGACCGGGGCGTCCACCGGGACCGTCAAGTCCTGGCTGTCCCGCGGGCGGGCCGGCCTCGCCGCCGCCCTCGGCCACGAATACCCGGAAGGAGCCCGCAGTGCCGGTTGATCTGGACGAGATGTTCGCGGACCTGAGCCGGGACGGCGACACGGTCCCGGTCGCACCGGCCGTGGCGGCCCGCCGGCGCGGCGCCCGGCGCACCCGCAACCGGGCCGTGGCGGCGGCGCTCGCCACGCTGCTGGCGATCGCAGGCGTGGGCGTGGCTGCCTGGCAGCGCGGCCACCGCGCCGAGCCGATCCTGCCGGCCACGCCGAACTCCCCGATCCGCGGCCTGGAGCCGCTCGGCGAGCCGCTCGACCTCGGCGGCGACCGGTACTGGAGCTACCCGGCCGTGTCCGAGGGCCGGGTGTACGCGGTCTCGATGCCGATGGCCGCCGGCGGCGACGCCCGGCGGAACCGGGGGGTGGCGGTCGCCGGACGCACCGGCGACATCCTCTGGAGCACCCTGGAAGACCTCGGCGACACCGACATACCGGTGCCGATCCCCGGCACCGTGCTGCTGCGGGAGGCCGCGCCGCAGCCGATCATGCATCTCCTCGACCCGGCCACCGGAGCGGAACGCTGGTCGCTGGTGCACGAGCTCGACGACGATCTGGTGTTCCACACCGACGTGCTGGTACGGGTGCACGCCGCCGACGGCCTCACCGAGGGCTTCGACATACGCACCGGCGAGCGGCTCTGGTCGGCGCCGGGCGGCGCGGACCGCCCGAGGTTCAACGCGGGCATCCCGGGCGGGAACGACGTACGCCGCTGGGGGCTGAGCAACAACGAGCCGTTCAGCGACGGATACATGTTCCAGCAGCTGACCAGCGGCCGGATGCTGATCCGGGACGTCCGCACCGGGGCGGTCCGCAACCGCATCGCCACGGTGCTGAACAGCCAGAGCGGGCTGACCACGGTGCACGACGGGACGGTGTTCTGGCCGGTCGGCGACGAGATCCGGGCCGCCGCGCTCGGCGACGACAGCACCGCACGGGTGATCTTCACCTTCGGCCCGGGCAAGGGCCCCCGGGGACTCTTCGGCTGCGGGGCGGGCCGGGTCTGCGTGGGTGAGGCGGCCGACGACGACGAGAAGGACTCCCGGGTGGTGGCAGTCGACGTCGACGCGGCCCGGACGCTGTGGACGGCACCGGCGAGCTTCATGTCCCGCGGCACCGCCCGGGCCGGCCGGATCCTCACCGGGAGCGGGCGCGGTGCCGCACTGCGCGACGACGCGGGCCGGGTGCTCTACGAGGGGCCGGGCGACATCGGCTGGATCGACGACGGCAACATGCTGCAGTTCCAGATGCGCCCGGACGGCAAGCGGACCACCGTCGCCGTGGTGTCGGCCGTGGACGGCGCCCGGACGGTTCTGGGCGAGTTCCCCAGCGGATCCTCCGCCATGGGGCCCGCCGGCCACTGCGCGTGGAGTGCCGAGACGCTCGCCTGCGTCGACGGCTCCCGCCTGGTCCGATACCGATTCACCCGATGATCATTTGATGACGGCTCCTCGCAGCACGATCCGGCGGGGGGCCTTCACCACGCGCAGGTCGGCGCTCGGGTCCGCGTCGTAGACCACCAGGTCGGCGAGGCCGCCCTCGACCAGGCCCGGGAAGCCGAGCCACTCCCGGGCCCGCCACGACGCCGAGGCCAGCACGTCCTCCGCCGGGATGCCGGCCTCGTGCAGGTAGAGCATCTCGTCGGCGGCGAGGCCGTGCCGGATGCCGCCGCCCGCGTCGGTGCCCACGTAGATCGGGACACCCGCCTCGTAGGCGGCCAGCACCACGGACGGGAACCGGTCGCGCAGGTGGAGCATGTGGTCCGCGTACCCGTCGAATTTGCCCCTCGCCGAGTCGGCGATCTTCCCGAAGGTGCGGATGTTGATCATCGTGGGCACCAGGGCGGTCCCCCGCCGGGCCATCTCGTCGATCAGGTCGAGGGAGAGGCCGGTGCCGTGCTCGACCGAGTCCACCCCGGCCCGCACCATGATCTCCACGCCCTCCTCGGAGAACGTGTGCACCGCGGCCCGGGCTCCCGCCGCGTGCGCGGCCTCCACCGCGGCGGCCATCGTGGCGGCGTCCCAGGAGGGGGCCAGGTCGCCGACACCCCGGTCGATCCAGTCGCCGACCAGCTTCACCCAGCCGGTGCCCGCCTTCGCCTGCGCGGTCACGGCGGCGGCCACGTCGTCGCCCGCCACTTCGACGCCGATGTCCCGCAGATAGCGGCGCGGCGCGGCCACGTGCCGCCCCGCGCGGGCGAGGCGCGGCACGCCCGGTTCGTCGTCCAGTTCCGGGTACGGGTACGGCGACCCCGCGTCGCGCAGCGCCAGAACCCCCGCGTCCCGGTCGATGACGGCCAGCTCACGGGCCTGATCGACGCTCTCGATCGGCTTCGCCCCGTACGCGATCCCGAGGTGGCAGTGCGCGTCCACCAGGCCCGGCACCACGAACCCGCCGTCGCTGATCGTCTCGGCCCCGGCCACCGGCTCGTAGGTGACCCGGTCGCCGACCAGCCAGATGTCCCGGACCTCGCCGTCCGGCAGAACCGTCCCGCGCACATGCAATGCCATGGGACAGTCCTACCTGATCAACCGTTCAGTTGTCCGGCCGGGCGACCGCCCGGATCCGGTCCCGCCGGCTCGTCCAGGCCGGGAGGTCGAGCGTGATCTCCCACGGCCGATCGACGGTGACCAGTTCAACGGTCTGCAGGAGCTGCTCGTAGTCGCCGCCCGGACCGAGCACGAACTGGCTCAGGGTGACGCGCCCGGCGAGCGGGTCGACGATCCAGTAGTTCCGGATCCCGACGTACGCGTACTTCTTCAGCTTGCCGTCGCGATCGAACTTCCTCGACGACTCCGAGACGACCTCGACGACCAGCGGGACGTCACCCGGACGGACCGGCGACCTGCCCGCGCCCTCCTCGTGGATGAGCACCACGTCGGGACGCAGCTCGTTGCGCCGGTCCAGCAGGACCGCCTGCTCGCCGTTGACGAGCACGTCGTCCGGACAGCGTTCAGCACACGCATGCGCGACCCGGAGTCCGATGTACTGATGGATGGGCGGAGCGTGGGGCGACACCACGAGCCTTCCGTCGATCAACTCATAGCGGAGGTCCTCGGGAAGGTCCGCGATGTCGTCGACGGTCAGGTCGTCTCGCCCCAGCAGGTGCTCGGCCTCATCCATGCCACTCACATCATTTCTTGTCGTCCTTCGGCGGCTTGCTCAGCTTGTTGAAGTCGAGCTTCGGCAGCTTGAAGCCGGGCGGCATGCCCCCGCCGCCGGCCAGGGCGTTCGGGTCGAGGCCCGGCGGCAGCTGCGGCATCCCACCCGGGAATCCGGCCGGCATCCCGCCACCGGCGCCGCCGACGCGGGGACGGTTGCCGCCCTTCGTACCCTTGCGCTTGTTCTTCGGGCTCTTGGTGGCCTTGCGGCGGCCCCCGGGCAGGCCCATCATGCCGCTCATCTGCTTCATCATCTTCTGCGCGTCGGCGAAGCGGTTGAGCAGCTGGTTCACGTCCATCACGGTCACGCCGGAGCCGTTCGCGATGCGCAGCCGGCGGGACGCGTTGATGATCTTCGGGGTGGTGCGCTCCTGCGGCGTCATCGAGCGGATGATCGCGGTCACCCGGTCGAAGTGGCTGTCGTCGAGCTCGGCCAGCTGGTCCTTCATCTGGCCCATGCCCGGCATCATGCCGAGGATGTTGGCGATCGGGCCCATCCGCCGGACCGCGATCAGCTGGTCCAGGAAGTCCTCCAGCGTGAACTGCTCGCCACCGAGCAGCTTGCTGGTCATCTTCTCCTTCTGGTCCTCGTCGAAGGCCTGCTCGGCCTGCTCGATGAGGGTCAGGACGTCGCCCATGCCGAGGATCCGGCTGGCCATCCGGTCCGGGTGGAAGACGTCGAAGTCCTCGAGCTTCTCACCCGTGGACGCGAAGAGGATGGGCTGGCCGGTGACCTGCCGGACGGAGAGCGCGGCGCCACCGCGGGCGTCGCCGTCGAGCTTGGAGAGCACCACGCCGGTGATGCCGACGCCGTCGCGGAAGGCCTCGGCGGTCTGCACCGCGTCCTGGCCGACCATCGCGTCGATGACGAAGATGACCTCGTCCGGGTTGACCGCGGCACGGATGTCGGCGGCCTGCTGCATCATCTCGGCGTCGATGCCGAGACGGCCGGCGGTGTCGACGATGACGATGTCCTTCGCCGTCCGCCGCGCGTGCTCGATCGAGTCCTTCGCGACCTGGACCGGGTCGCCGACGCCGTTGCCGGGCTGGGGCGCGTAGACGTCCACCCCGGCGCGGCCGGCCAGCACCTGGAGCTGGTTGACCGCGTTCGGCCGCTGGAGGTCGGCCGCGACCAGCAGCGGCTGGTGGCCCTGCGACTTGAGCCAGCGGGAGAGCTTGCCGGCCAGCGTCGTCTTGCCGGAGCCCTGGAGGCCGGCCAGCATGATGACGGTCGGCGGCTGCTTCGCGAACACGAGGCGCCGGCCCTCGCCGCCGAGGATGTTGATGAGCTCCTCGTGGACGATCTTGATGATCTGCTGCGCGGGGTTGAGCGCCTGGGAGACCTCGGCGCCGCGCGCCCGCTCCTTGAGGCTGGCGATGAACGCCTTGACCACCGGCAGCGCGACGTCGGCCTCCAGCAGCGCGAGACGGATCTCGCGCGCGGTGGCGTCGATGTCGGCATCGGTGAGCTTGCCCTTGCCGCGGAGTTTCGTGAAGATCCCGGACAGGCGGTCACTCAGGGTGTCAAACACAGCTGGACTTCCCGGTGGTCGAGAGTTTTGGCGTAGACCGCAAGCCTAGCCGTACCGCTCCGCGGTCACCGGTTCCGCATGCGGTAGGTCTTCGCGGCCGCCTCGATGCGCCGCTGGGTGCGGGTGCCCGGGGCCAGCTCGCGCTTGAGCCGGGCGTAGAGCCAGGCGCCGCCGCCGACCACGAGCGCTCCCACGATCAGGTAGTAGAGGAACCCGCCGAGCAGTGAGCTGACCACCCAGCCCACCACGATCACCCCGGCGATCAGTGCTGCCAGAAACGCCACAGCCTTACCCATCTCGGCCTCCCGCCGTCGTCGCGTTGCCGCTTTCCACCATGCAGTGCGCGCGCAACAACCCGCATCGGCCGAGACCCCGATCCGTTCCCCTAGGGGTGGGGTCTCCCGCAAACGGCCACAAGATGCCCATGAACCGCGTATACCGCATTTAAAGGGTGCAACTCCTGATATAGACCGCAACTTCCGTCTCATCCTGCGCGTTGAGTGCGTCGGCGGACCTGCGGCGAAAGGACGACGGCGTGACCCTGCGGCAGATCCTGCGGCTTGCCCCCTGGGCGGTCCGGCGACGGATCTTCACGTCGGCCGAGAAGCACCTGCTTCCGCGCATCGCCCCGGAACGGCGGCTCGCGGTCGCCCGTACCCTCATGCCCCTCGCACCCGGCCGGATGCCGCGCCGCGCGAGATCGACCCGCACCGGGGTCGCGCGGGTGCGCGGCGTCGCCGCGCGGGTGGTCGCCACGGCAACCCCCGCGGAGGTACGCCGGCAGAACCTCGACCGGGTCGCCCAGGGGCTGGACGCCGCCGGCGTCGACTGGTTCCGCCTGCCGGCGCCCACCCCGCTCGGCACCGTGATCGCGGTGACCGAGAAGGATCGCGACCGGGTCCTCGCCCTGCTGCGCGAGCTCGCCAAGCGCGACCACGGCCGGCTGCGCACCGTCCTGGCCGCCCGGCGCCGCGTCCCGAGGGTCGTCTCGGTCTGCTGGCCGGTCACCGACCCGGACGGCAGCATGCTCCTCGGCGCCGAGTACGCCTGCGAGGTCGAGTTCTGGCGGGAGAAGGACGGCCGGCTGATCGCGCCGCGCCGCAACCAGGTCGCCGACTCGATCCCGGCCGGCGAGCCCTCGGTGATCGCCCCCGAGCCGGTCTTCGGGCCGTTCAGCTCCCCCGACGACGTGACCGGGTACCGCACCCGGCCGGTCTTCACGGCGGTCGACCCGGACCGGATCGACTTCCCGATCGACGTGGTCTACACCTGGGTGGACGGCGGCGACCCGGCCTGGCAGCGCCGGAAGAACCGGGCCCTGGACGGCAACCCGTGGGTCTCCGGCGTGAACGCGCAGGCCGCCAACGACTCCCGGTACGCGAGCCGCGACGAACTGCGCTACTCGCTCCGCGCGCTGCACTGCTTCGCGCCCTGGGTCCGCCGGATCTTCCTGGTCACCGACGACCAGGTGCCGGCCTGGCTGGACCTCACCGACCCCCGGATCACCCTGGTCGGGCACCGGGAGATCTTCGGCGACACCGGCACGCTGCCGACCTTCAACTCGCAGGCGATCGAATCCCGGCTGCACCGGATCCCCGGGCTGGCCGAGCACTTCCTGTACCTGAACGACGACGTGATCCTGGGCCGGCCGATCACCCCGGACCTCTTCTTCACGCCGGGCGGGCTCACCAAGTTCTTCCCGTCGAAGGCGCAGGTCGACGTCACCCCGCACGCGCCCGGCGACCGGCCCGCCGACTCCGCCGCCAAGAACAACCGGCGGCTCATCGAGGAGGCGTTCGGCCGGGTGCTGACCCGCAAGATGAAGCACACCCCGCACCCGTCCCGGCGCAGCGTCATCGCCGAGATCGAGAGCCGGTTCGCCGACCAGGTGGCGGCGACCGCGGGACACCAGTTCCGGCACCCGGACGACGTCTCGCTGCTCTCCTCGCTCCAGCAGTACTACGCGTACCTGACCGGCCGCGCCGCCAAGGGCAACATCCGCTACCTCTACACCGACCTGGCGGCGACGGTCACGCCGCTGCGCCTCGCGCGGCTGCTCCGCGGCCGCAACGTCGACGCGTTCTGCCTCAACGACGTGGACGTGGCGAGCGCCGCCGCGGCCGACCAGGAAGCGCTGCTCGCCGACTTCCTGCCGCTGTACCTGCCGTTCCCGTCGCCGTTCGAGCTGCGCGTGCCGCGCCCCGCCACCGCCGCTCCGGCGCCGGCGATCGCCGCGCCGCGGCAGCCGCTGTCCGGTCGCCTGACTTCATCCTAAGGAGAACCGCCATGAGCTACGACGTCGTCATCCTCGGACTCGGGTACGTCGGCCTGCCCCTAGCACAGCAGGCCACCCGGGCCGGCCTGTCCGTCCTCGGCTTCGACGTCGACGAGACCGTGGTGCGCTCGCTCGCCGACGGGCAGTCGCACGTGGACGATTTGAGCGACTCCGACGTCGAGGCCATGGTGGCCGACGGCTTCCTGCCGACCACCGACGAGACGCTGATCGCGCAGGCCCGCACCGCTGTCATCTGCGTGCCCACCCCGCTCTCCGAGGGCGACGGCCCCGACCTGCGGGCCGTCCTCGGCGCCACCTCGGCGGTCGGGCGCAACCTGCGGCCCGGCATGCTCGTCGTGCTGGAGTCGACGACGTACCCGGGCACCACCGACGACGAGGTCCGCCCGCGCCTCGAACAGCTCTCCGGGCTGACCGCCGGCATCGACTTCCACCTGGCGTTCTCCCCGGAGCGGATCGACCCGGGCAACGAGGTGTACGGCGCGCACAACACCCCGAAGGTGGTCGGCGGATACACCCCGGCCTGCACGTCCGCGGCCGCCGCCTTCTACGGCCGCTTCATCGAGACGGTCGTGCAGACCCGCGGCACCCGCGAGGCGGAGACGGCGAAGCTGCTCGAGAACACCTACCGGCACGTCAACATCGCCCTGGTCAACGAGATGGCGCGGTTCTGCCACGAGCTCGACATCGACCTCTGGGACGTGATCCACGCGGCCTCCACCAAGCCGTTCGGCTTCCAGGCGTTCTACCCGGGACCCGGCGTCGGCGGCCACTGCATCCCGATCGACCCGAACTACCTCTCGCACAACGTCCGCACCAAGCTCGGCTACCCGTTCCGTTTCGTGGAGCTGGCCCAGGAGATCAACACCACGATGCCCGCGTACGTCGCCCGTCGCGCTCAGAACCTGCTGAACGCCGACGGCCAGGCCGTGCGTGGAGCGACCGTCCTGCTGCTCGGCATCACGTACAAGGCCAACATCGCCGACCAGCGCGAATCGCCGGCCGCACCGCTGGCCCGCCAGCTGTCCGCGCTCGGCGCCACCGTCGCCTACCACGACCCGCACGTGCGGACCTGGGACATCGGCGGGGTGCCGGTGTCCCGTACCGACGACCTCGAAGGCGCGGCCGCCTCCGCCGACCTGGTCATCCTGGTCCAGAACCACCGCGAGTACGACGCGGACCACCTGGCCCGCATCGCCAAGCGCTTCTTCGACACCCGCGGCGTCACCTCGGTCCGGGAGGCCCACCGCCTCTGAACCTGTTCTCCGCTCGCCACGGCCGCGCCCCTCCCCGGGGTGCGGCCGCGGTCGTCTCCGGCACGGCGACATCAGGCCGTGAAGGTCCACCTCGAATTGACGGCGTAGTTCAGCAGCGGGATCAGCACGATCGCCACGGCCTGGACCACCACATAGGGCCCGTGCAGCACCGACGACCCCACCCACAGCACCGCCGTGTTGAGCGAGAACGCCATGCCCGTGACGGCCAGGAACCGGGGTCCCGCCACCCCGTGCCGGCGGGACGAGCGGAAGACCCAGGCCCGCTGCAGCACATACGAGACGACGACGCTGGCGGCGAACCCCAAACCCGACGCCACGACCGGGGCGAGGCCCAGCAGCCGTACCCCGGCCAGCCCTGCCCCGAAGTGGGTGAGGGCGCTCAGGCCGCCGCTCACCCCGTAGCGGAACAGGCGGGCGATCAGCTCACCGTTCGGCATGCTGTTCGGGCACCAGCTGCTCGAAGACGCCGGCGGACCTCTCCTGGATCAGATACCGGGGGCGCCGGCGGACCTCCTCGTGGATCCGGGCCAGGTATTCGCCGATGACGCCGAGGCCGAGCAGGACGAAGGTTCCGGTGACCAGCAGCAGCAGGATGACGGTGGTGAACCCGGCCACCGAGCCGCCGCTGATCCAGCGCACCAGGGTCTGCACGCCGAGGACCACGGAGAAGAGCGCGAACCCGATCCCGGCCAGGGTCACCAGGTGCAGGGGCGCCGAGGTGAACGACGTCAGCCCGTTGACGGCGAGCCGGAACAGGCCGCGCAGCGTCCAGCGGGAGGCGCCGCCGGCCCGGTGGTCGATGTCGACCTCGACGGTGGCCCGGGTGAAGCCGATCCAGCTGCTCGTCCCGCGGAAGAAGGACGAGTGCTCGGGCATCTGCCGCAGCGCGTCCAGGGCGGGGCGGCCGAGCAGCCGGAAGTCGGTGGCGTTCACCAGGTCCACCCTGGTCAGCCCGGTGAAGGCGGTGTTGAACACCCGGGAGCTGAGCCGGTTGCCGAGGGACTGCCCGGTCCGGTTGCGCTTGACGGCCTCGACCACGTGCGCGCCGGCCTGCCAGCGCCGGACCATGGCCGGGATCGCCGACGGCGGATGCTGGAGATCCGAGTCGATCACCACGATGGCGTCGCCGCCCGCCTGTTCGAGCCCTGCCAGTAAAGCCGCCTCTTTACCGAAATTTCGGGACAGGCGCACACCGCGGACCCTCGCGTCGAGCCGCGCCCGATGGGCGATCCGCGACCACGAGTCGTCCGAGGAGCCGTCGTCGACGAGCACGAGCTCGTACCGCAGCCCGGCGCCCTCGAGCACCTCGCCGACCCGTTCCACGAACCGGTCGACGCCCTCACCCTCGTTGAAGATCGGCGACACCACGGAGATCAGCGGATCGTTCATCGGGAAGCCCTGTCAGAGGAGGAGGGAGATGGGGAGGCGCAGAACGGCACGCCCGCGAGCGCCCGCGCCGCCGCGTCCAGCGATTCGACGAGCCGCCTCTGCCGGGCCGGCTCACCGTCGAGGTTGCGCAGCGCCTCGGTGAGCAGCGCGCATCGACGCCCGTCGCCGGCCGGGCTCCGCTCGAAGCCGCCGACCGCGAGCGCGATCCGGTTGTCCAGCTGCGCCGACTGCCAGGAGGCCGCGACGTCGGCGTAGGCGCGGTTCGCCGTCGCCGTCACCGCCGCGCACATCACCAGCGAGGCGAGCAGCAGCGGCAGGTAGAAGCGGCGGGTAACCTTCAGCATCACCACGAGCACGAGCAGCATCCCGGCCGGCGCCGTCACGGCCGAGTCGCGCCATCCCTGCGTGACCAGGGCGCGCATGTCGAAGTAGTCGTGCACCTCGACGCTGAGTGCGGCCGGCATGGCGCCGAAGGCGAGAAGGGCCACGGCGGCGATTGCCAGGCCGGTGAGGGGTCCGGCGCCGGGCCGTTCGGCCCGGGCCACGACCTTGAGGGTACGGAGACCGAGCACTGCGATGACGGCCAGCACGACCACGGGTACCACGCCCCACAGCCAGGTGCCCGGCGTCTTCTCGGTGGCGGCCTGCCACTGGGCGGGCGGCAGCCAGGCCAGCATCCGGGCCGGCAGGACGAGCAGGGACCGGCCGTCGATCGTGATGTCCGAGCCGTGGTAGCAGCCGCCGTCGGCGCAGTACCCGCGGATGATCCAGCGCACGATCGCGAAGACCGGCAGGAACCCGGCCGCGAGCAGGGCGGCGAGCCGGACGCCGGCCGACCGCAGCAGGTCGCGGCCGCCGAGGCCGAGCACGAACCGGCCGCGGGCCAGCGCCGCGACGCCGGCGAGCGGCACGGCGAAGTACGCCGGCTCGTTGACGACCGCGAGCGCGCCCCCGGCCGTGACCGCCAGGACCGCGTGCCACCAGCGCATCCGCTCGAGCCGGCAGGCCGCCGCCGCGACGAGCAGGACCAGTGCCGTGGTGCTCAGGTAGAGCCCGCCGAAGAGGGTGGTGGTGCTGTTGGTGCCGGCGGCCACGAACCCGCCCGCCACGGCGTACGGGGAAAGGAGCGCGACCAGCGACGGCGCGGAACCGAACAGCCGCCCCCGGGTCAGCAGGCTCTCCGCGAAGATCACCAGCGCGATGGTGAGCGCGACGGCCGCGCCCGCCGTGACGACTCGCAGCATGATCGCCGGGGAGAGGTGCAGCTGCTCGGCGCCGAGCAGGACGAGGGTGTCGAGCGCCTTCTCCAGCATCCGGCCGAGCGGCCGGAAGTTGCCGAGGCGCAGGTAGGTCTCGCCGGTCCCGATCGTGTGCGTGACGATCCGCTGCGGGTGGTCGAGGAACATCCCGCCGTGCCAGTAGATGTTGAACCGGTGATCGCCGCGCGGCGCGACCGCCACGAGCGGCGCCATCACCACGAGCGGCACGAGCACGCAGCGGCGCAGGACATGGCCCCAGAGCCCCCGGCGGTCCGGGGCGTCCGCCGGCGGGGACGCGATGTCCCGGCCGGCGGATTGCTGGGGCAATGTCACGGTTTCGGCAGTCACGACTGAGGCAACGACGGCCGCCCGGGTGCGGTTGTGTCGATCTCCGCGAGCAGATCCGCGAGGGAGAGCGGCGCGTCCGGATCGACGAAGATCACCTGGGCGGCCTCGTGGTCCCGGGAGAGGTGGGCGAGCCGCTCGGCCAGCACCGTGTCCCAGGGCCGGTCCGGCCGGTGCTTCTGCCAGGTCAGGCGGTCCGGCAGGTACTCCAGGACCAACCCGGCCTTGCGCAGCAGCGAGAACGCCGGCTCGTCGGTGAGCACCACGGCCCGGTGGTCGTTCTCGACGAGCAGCCGCCGCCGGACCGCCAGCACGAAGTCGCGCAGCGCCGCCAGGTCCAGCCCGATCGCCACGTACAGGCGGGTCGGCAGCGGCGGCGCCGGTACCTTCTTCCGCCGCGCGGGCTTGCCCCGCACCACCAGCTTGCGCGAGGTGCGCAGCGGGCTGCGGGCGAGGGACACGAGGGTACGGCCGAGCCGGTACGAGCCGCTGGCCCGCAACCGCCGCACCGCCTCCCGCTGCTCGTCGCGCTCGCCGGAGACGGCCTCGAACCGGGACTGCCAGGCGTCGCGCTGCTGCTCGATCGTCCGCAGGCGGACGACCAGGGCGTCGACCCGGGCCGGATCGGTGAGTTCGGCGGGGGTGTCGGACATGGTCATACTCCGGGGGTTCGTCGGTCGGCCAGCTCGGACAGCCATCGGGCGGCCGCCGCGGCGCCGTTGCCGGGTCCCACCTCCGCGCAGCGCCGGCGGAGCCGTTCGCGGACGTCGTCGCGCACCGCCTCGGCCAGCACCCGGTCCAGGTCCTCGCTCTCCGGGTCCTCGACGATCAGCGCGGCGCCGGCCGCGGCCGCGAACCGGGCCCGGCTCACCTGGTCGTCCAGGGAGGTCTGCCGGTTCGGCACGAAGACCGCCGGTACGCCGAACGCCAGCAGCTCATGGAACGAGTTGTAGCCGGAAGCGCTGATCACCAGGTCCAGACCGCGCAGATACCGACTGATCGGGTAGAGCTTCACGAGATGTGCGCCGGGCACCGGCGGCATCGGCTCGGTGGCGATCGCGGACTCGGCGAGCACCACCTGGAACCCGGCCCGGCGCAGGTGCCCGGCGATCCGCGCGACCGGCGACGCGATGTCGTTGATGTTCCCGGCGCCGAGCTGGAGCAGCGCGGCCGGCCGTCCCGGGTCGAGGCCGAGCGCCGTGCGGGCGGTGGCCGGCTCGGCCAGCTCCTCGGCGTCCAGGTAGGTGATCGGGTCGACGGTGTGCACCCCGGCCCGGTCGGTCACGGTCGGCCCCTCGTCGGCGGCGGCCGCGAACTCGCCCGGCTCGAGGATCGCGTCGAAGTACCCGCCGCGCTCGATCCACTCGGCGCCGGTGTCCCGCCGCCACATCGGCCGGCGCACCCAGACCCAGGTGACGTCCGGCCGGGACCGGACCGCGGCCACGATGCCGTCGTGCGGGACGCTGTCCACCGCCACGACGGCCGGCTCGTGCAGGTCGACGAGGTGCTCGATGCGGCTCGTCAGCATGTCGGTCCAGCGCTGCCGGGGCAGCCTCAGCACGCTGCGGGACGGGATGTACTCGGTGAGGAAGCCCTCCCGGTGCGCCACCGAGGCGCCGTGCGACTGGGTGGCGATCACCGTGCGGGTGTCCTCCGGGAGCCGCCTGCCGATCGCCATGAGCCGGGAGAGGTGGCCCAGGCCGACGCCGTTGTCGCTGACCATGAGCACGCCGCGGGACCGGCGGGACGGCACGGCCGGGCGGTGCACCTCGACGTCGGTGCCCGGGCCGGGCGGGCGCACGCCCCGTTCGGCGAGGCGCGCCTCGTGCGAGGCGTACCCGAAGCGGGTCTCCACGAAGTCCCGGGCGCGCCTCGCCACCTCGCGGTAGCGCGCGGGGTCGGCGTGCAGCTCGCGGACGAGCGGCAGCACCCCGGCCGGGGTGGTGTAGAGCGCCGCGTCCCCGAAGATCGGCCGGAAGTGCTCGCCGATCAGCACCGGCACGCCGGCCGCCATGGCCTCCATGATCGTCCGGCCGAACGCCTCGACCAGGTCGGGGTCGTGGAAGTAGACGAAGAAGTCGATCGTGCCGAGGAACTCGCGGGGCGGCACCGAGCCGAACTCGACGACGTCCCAGCCGGCCGGGGTGCGGCCGAGACGCTCGACCGCGAGCTCGCCGCCGCCGAGCACCCGTACCTCGACCGCCGGATCGTCCGGGTAGGCCTGGAGCAGCTCCTCGGTGGTGCGCGGCCACTTCACCGGGTCGGGGCGCCCGTGCCGGCCGATCACCGGGACCGCGCCGAGCGGCCCGGGGCGTTCCTCCCACCACTCGGCCACGTCGATGATCTCGTGCCAGTCGGTGCCGGCCAGCGGCGCGTCCGGGGCGGACCGCAGCACCTCGGTACGGACCTGCGGGCTGATCGGCGACCATTCGATCCCCGTACCGAAGAAGCCCTCGATCCTGGTCCTGACCTCGGCGAAGTCGTAGTAGCGGGCCGGGTCGGCGGCGTCCCCCGGCGCCTGGTTGAGCACCATGACGGTGCGCTCGGCGACGACCCGGGGCACCGATGCCGGGTCGGCCGTGAAGATCCGGGGCTGGCGGAGCACGAACAGCTTCGCGCGGGTCACCTCACCCTCGACGGCGAGGTGCGCCGAACCGTCCCGGAGCAGCTCCACGATCAGGGGGTGGAAGGGGCGGTCCCGCTTCAGGTGCGGCGAGCGGACCTGGACCAGGACCGTGGACAGCCCGGCGCGGGCCTGGGCGCGCACCTCGGCGGCGATGCTGGCCGAGGTGCCGCCCGGGTAGCGGAAGTCCGAGAGGATCGCCACGTCGTGGACGTGCTCGGTCACGTGAATCTCCGTTGTTCGGCGTCCATGCCTGACGACGCCACAACGAACGGCGCTCGTCCGGCGTCACGCTCCCACCCACCCGGGCGTTGATCCCGTCGGCATCGCGATTTCACCCGGCAGGAGCACATGCGCAGGCTGCACACGACACCGGACGCGTACGGAACCGAGCTGCTGGAACGGCAGTGGCAGGAGGTGTCCGGCCCGTCACCGTCTTCCGGCGGGCCCGCCACCGCGGCCCTGCACACCCGCTCGGCCTCGGCGCGCGCGGTCCTCGCGTACGCGGCGGCCCGGCGCTCGGTCGACGATCTGATCCTCGGCGCCTACGAGGGACGGCTGTTCCCGGACGCCGACCCGTGGACGTTCGGCGAGCTCGCCCGCGTCGTCGCCCTCCAGGACCTGTGGCCCGAGGACCGGGCCGACGCCATGGTGCTGTTCGACTCGCTGCTGCGCACGTTCGGCGCGGCCGGGGTCGCCCCGCAGCACCAGGGCCTGCACGCGCAGCTCGCCTACGCGACCGGCGACCGGACCCGCACCGAGAAGCTGCTGGCCGACTATCCGGAGATCCCGGCCCCGGTACGGACCGCGCTCGTCGTGGACCTCACCACCGGCGAGGACTGGCTGGACCGGTTCCTCGGCCTGCTGCCGGCGCCCGGGTTCACCCTGGACGGTGAGATCGGCCCGCGGTTCGACCGGATCCGTTCGAACCCGGCCGCCCGGGTCGGGTCGGCGCACCGGATCACCACGATCGTGACGACGTACCGGCCGGGGCTGGCGCTGCTCACCACGGTCCGGTCGCTCGTCGCGCAGTCCTGGACCAACCACGAGATCCTGGTCGTCGACGACGGCTCCGGCCCCGGGCACGACGCCGTGCTGGCCCGGGCCGCGGCCCTCGACCCGCGGGTACGGATCCTGCGGATGCCCCAGAACGGCGGGACGTACCTGGCCCGCAACGCCGGCCTGGACGCCGCCACCGGGGAGTTCGTCACGTTCCAGGACTCCGACGACTGGTCGCACCCGCTGCGCCTGGAACGGCAGGCGGCCCCGCTGATCGCCGACCCGGCGCTGCTCGCCACCACGTCGGCCGGCATCCGGGTCACCGAGGACCTGGTCACCACCCGTCCGGGGGTCCCCGAGTTCCGGTCCTACAACCTGTCCTCGCTGATGATCCGGCGCGGGCCGGCCCTGGCGCGGCTCGGCTACCTCGACACGGTCCGCAAGGGCGCCGACGCCGAATACGTGGAACGCGCCCGCGCCGTCTTCGGCCGGCCCGCCGTCCACCATCTCGGCGGCGAACCCCTCGCGTTGATCCGCCTCTCCGGCGGCTCACTGTCCAGCGCCGACATCATGCCCGGCTGGATGCACCCGGCGCGGTGGGCGTACATGTCGGCTTTCCAGGCCTGGCACACCGCCGTGGCCGCAGGCCGCGCGGAAGCCCGGCGCCCCCGCGACCCGGGCGTCCCCCGCGCCTTCGCCGCGCCGCGCCGCCTCACCCTGCGCCCGCTGGACCGGGACGCGCCCATGCAGCTCACCGCGACCGCCGAGACCCACGACTACGACCTCATCCTGGCCGCCGACTGGAGCGCCCAGGAGGGCATGACCCGGCCGATGGGCGAGCGGCTGCGCGCCGCCGCCGTGCCGGGACGCCGGGTCGCGGTGCTGCACATGAGCCTGCTGCGGCACGTCACCGGCCGGCCCGCCAACCTCGACCCGGACGTCCAAGCCCTGATCAATTCCGGACGTGTCGGCCAGGTCATGCTCTCCGACGACGTGATCGCCCGGCTGGTCGTCGTGCAGGACCCGGCGCTCGTGGCGTTCGCGCCCGGATACCCGTCCGCGGTCCGCGCCGACCGCGTCGTCATCGAGGCGGACCCGGCCTGGGGCGACGCGGCCTTCCACTGCGAGGCCGAGGCGCGCCGGCTGTTCGGCGTCGAGCCCTGGTGGGCCCCGGCCGGCGCGGCCGACCGCCACCAGTTGGCCGGCGGCCCGTTCGGCATCCGGCTCGCCAAGGCCGACCTGCCCGGCACCATCGACCCGGAACGCTGGCGCCTGCACCGCACCGGCCCGCGCGCCGACCGCCCGGTGATCGGCCGGATGCTCTTCGACCGCCCCGGCGCCACTGTCGCGGCCGAATGGCTGCGCCTGCGCGAGGCCCTGCCCGCCTCCGGAGGACTCGACGTCCGCGTCCTGGCCCCGGCGCCGCCGGCGAAGCTGCCCGGCAACTGGCTGGTCTACCGGCCCTCCGACGTGGCGGCCCGGCAGTTCCTCCACCAGATCGACTTCTACCTGCACCTGCCCGCCGACGACCGCACCACGACCCTCGACCCGGAACTCCTCGCGGCCCTCGCCGCCGGCTGCGTCCCGGTCCTCCCGCACCGGTTCCGGCCACTGCTCGGCCCGGCCGCCCTCTACTGCGAGCCGGAGGAGGTCGTCCCGGCCGTCTCCCGCCTGCACCGGAGGCCCGACGCCTTCATGACGCAGAGCCGGAGGGGCCTCGACCTGGTACGCCTCGAACACCACCACGGCCGGTTCGCGGCTGCTCTGGACACTCTGCTGCTGCCGGATCTGCCGGCTCTGCCGCGCGCTTAGGTTCTCCTCTCGAGGAGCGTCGGTGGGGCTGTCCGGCCGGGCGTCCACCGACACCGACCGGCCGCTGGATCGGCCCGAACAGCACCGCCCGAGCCGGTATCGGGCCCGGCGGGCTGAACGCCAGGGTCGCGTCGGCGCCCGAAATGCCGCACCCCCGTACAGCCCGCCAAACCGGCTGAACGCCAGGGTCGCGTCGACGCCCGAAATGCCGCACCCCCGTACAGCCCGCCAAACCGGCTGAACGCCAGGGCCGCGTCGACGCCCGAAAAGCCGCACTCCCGTACAGCCGCCAAACCGGCTGAACGCCAGGGCCGCGTCGACGCCCGAAAAGCCGCACTCCCGTACAGCCGCCAAACCGGCTGAACGCCAGGGCCGCGTCGA
>NZ_JBFAAR010000001.1:647139-686523 GCF_040639855.1 Actinoplanes sp. NPDC023714 | reverse complement strand
ACGCCCGAAATGCCGCTCTCCCGTACAGCCGGCCCGGCTCAGCGACCCTTCGGCGCCGGCCCCTCCCACGGCAGCTTCGGATCGAGCAGTGGCGCCACCAACTTCGCGTAGGCCGCCGTCAAATGGTTGCTGTCCCGATAGACCAGCCGGTTGCCGACCACGAGCGGGCACCGCGCGGCGCACAGCCACGGCAGCGGGTCGATGGTGGGCACCTTGGCGGCGTTGGCCGTGGCCCGCTGGATGGCCCGCCAGCCCGGCTCCAGGACCACCATGTCGGCGGGTGGTGCGCAGGTGCCGATCGCGGCGGGGCGGGTGGCCAGGCAGTCGGCCGGGTCGCCGGCGAGGAACGGGGTGTCGCCGAGGATCGCCACCGCGCCGGAGGTGCGCTTCAGGGTGGCGAGGGTGCGCTGCCAGCCGGAGCGCCAGACGGCTTCGGGGTCGGCCGGGTCGCCGGTGAGGAGGGCGCGGTAGTTCACGCTCGACGACACCACGACGAGGTCGGGGCTCAGCTTTCCGATCTTGCGGAGGATCTGCCGGCGCCAGGTGTCGCACGCGGTGTACCGGGTCTGTGACCGCCGCTCCTGCAGCGCCAGGTCGGCCGGGCTGCAGGCGCTGCGGGTGTAGACCATGAGCCGCCAGTCGTGCCGGCGGGCCAGTTCCTCCATGGCCGGGAACCACTGGAGGGCGTGCGAGTCGCCGAAGAGGACGACGGTGCGGCCGGCGTCGACGTTCGCGTAGGCGCACCCCGACGTGGGCTTGAACGGGCCGGTCAGGCCGACGTGGCAGCCCTCCTCCTGGGGCGCGGACCGTTCGCCGGCGGCAGTCTCGAACGCGGGCGTCAGGTTCTCCGGCAGCCTGCCGGCCGACTGCCCGTCGGCGATCATCTGCTTCAGCTCGCCGGCCGGGTCGACGGCCCGGGCCATCACCTTGCGGGCGTCCGGTACGGCCGCGCCGGTCGGCACGAGCGGCGGGAAGATCATGCCGAGGGCCGCGAGGCCGGCCGCGACGGCCGACAGGGCGAACCCGAGGCCGAGGCCGCGCCGCGGGTACGGCAGCCAGAAGCGATGGTGGCGCACCGGGTTCTCCAGGAGGTGATGGCTCACGGCGGCGAGGCCGAGGGCTCCCACGGCGACAGCGGCGCGCATCCACAGGCCGGGAGGGGCGAGGAAGAGCAGCGGCCAGTGCCACAGGTACCAGCCGTACGACATCCGGCCGATCCAGCGCATCGGGAACGTCTCCAGCAGCCGGTTGCCGCCGCCGGCGATCACCGCGATCGTGCCGAGGACGGGCAGCAGGGCCGCGGGACCCGGGAACGGGGTCGTCTCGTCGTACAGGGAAGCGGCCGCCACCAAGGCGGCCAGACCGACCCACGCCAGCCAGCGGCGCCGGCGATGCAGGCCGGTCATGAGGAGGGCGAGCAGCGCGCCCGCACCGAGCTCCCAGGCCCGGCTCAGCGAGCCGAAGTACGCCCACGGCACGGCCCGGCCCAGCTCGTGCGCGCTCCACGCGAACGAGCCGAGCGTGCCGAGCGTGAGCACCGCGCCGGGCAGCCACCGCCGGCGCCGGCCCCAGTACGCGAGGAGCCCGATCAGCACCGGCCAGACCAGGTAGAACTGCTCCTCGACGGCGAGCGACCAGAAGTGCTGGAACGGCGAGGGCGCCTGGTCGGCGAAGTAGTCGGTGCCGGCGTCGGCGAGCCGCAGGTTCATCGTGTACGTGGCGGCGCCCACCGCGTCGGCCGCGTAGCCGGGGAACCGGGTCGGCGGCGCGACGAACCAGACGGTCGCCAGCGTCGACACGATCACCAGGGTGGCCAGCGGCAGCAGCCGGACCGCCCGGCGCGCGTAGAACCGGGGCAGGTCCAGGCGTCCGGTGCCGAGCAGCTCGCTCCGGAGCAGCGAGGTGATCAGGAAGCCGGAGATGACGAAGAAGACGTCGACGCCGACGAATCCACCGGCCACGCCGGGCACACCCACGTGGGCGAGCACCACGAGCAGCACCGCCACGGCCCGCAGGCCCTCGATGTCCGCCCGGTGCCGGTGACGGGGCTGTGCCGCGGCGGGCGCCGGACGGACGTCGGGTCGTGGGAGCGTCGTGGTCATGGATCAGCCGTGCGCGGCGGCCATCGCGGGGGGACGGGCGAACGCCAGCACCGCGTGCCGGCCGAGGATCTCACCCTCCCGGGTCAGGCCCTCGAACCGCTCGGTCCAGGCGGTGAGCGCGGCCTGCTCGTCCTTGCGGCCGGCGTCGTCGAAGACCAGCGTCGCCCGGTCGGCGAGCCGCTTCTCGATCATGTGGAGGGCCGGGTAGCGGGCGCCCTCGCCGACCGCCGCGGGCGGGCCGTCGATCAGCACGAAGTCGATGTCGTGCAGGTCGGCCAGGGTCTCCGGGTCGTACCACGGGTAGTCGCGGCCGTCGATCGAGGCCGGGGTGAGCGGCGCGTCCCGGACCTCGGCCACCTCGGTGAGCCCGTGCGCCGCCAGCGTGGCGCGGGTGCGCCGGGCGAACTCGGCGTCGTGGTCCAGCGAGATGAGCCGGCCGCCGGACTGCTCGAGGGCGTACGCGATCCACACCGTCGACGTGCCGCTGCCCAGCTCCAGCACCAGGCGGGGCTGGCGGATCCGGATCAGGTGCAGCAGTTCCAGCAGGTCGGTCGGGTTCAGCGCCCAGTCGCCGGAGGACGGCATCGGCGCGCGCGGCACGAAGCCCTGGAACAGCTGCACGGTGGCCTCGAACTCGCGCGGCAGGCCGAGCACCTGCGCCGAGCCGGCCTTGCGGTCCATCACCTGCCGGACCCGGGCCACCGCCTCGGACAGCTCCAGGTGGCGGTCGCCGGCGGTGAGCCGCTCCCGCTCCACGGCGGCGACCAGCCGGCGCTGCATCTCCTCGACCGTGGTGCGCAGGTCACGCTGGGCGGCGAGCCCGGCCTTCTGCACGCCGGCGAGCCGGCGCAGCACCACGAGCAGGACCGCGAGCGTCACGCCGGCCAGCAGTCCGAGGAGCGCGGTCGCCACCCGGTCGTAGCCGGTGAGCGCGGTCGCCGCGACACCGGCGCAGAGGACGCCGGCGCCGCACAGGGCGGCCGCCTGTCGTCCGGAAAGGCTCGGCAGCCGGCGGACGGCCCGCCGGCCGATTCGGGTCAGGGAACTCATAGTCCGCACTCCTCATCGCTGCGTTCACCCTCGGTAACGCGGGTGGACACGCCCCCGTTACGCCCCCGAGCCCGGCACCCGCTGGGCCGGTGTGCCGGCCGGCGGGCGGGCCAGCGCGCCGATCCGCTCGGCGAGCACGTCCGGCCGGTGATCACGGGCGATCGCGGCGCGGGCACGGCGGCTCTGCTCGGCCCACCGGCGGGGCTCGGTCTGGAAACGGCGGATCACTTTCGGCACGTCGGCCGGGCGGCAGGCCACCGCGGCATCCCCGTAGGCGTCCCTCAACCGCTCGGGCACGAGCACGACGCACCCGGTCGCGGCCGCTTCGAGGGCCGGCCGGGAGAGCAGTTCCGGCGCCTGATCCGGGGGGAAATGCAGATAAAAATCCAACTGCGCCACAAACGTACGAGGGTCCAGATCGCCCGCCTCGTAGACCAGCCAGTCCACCGGCAGCGTGCCCGGTCGCAGCGGGTTCTCCGGCAGCCGTACCCGCACGTCGGCGCCCTTGCAGCGCCGGGGCACGGCGAGGATCGCGGCCAGGTCGCTCGCCCACTCGCCGGCGTCGCAGAGGTCGAGGCCCACCACCGGCGGGCCGGCCGGGTCGGGCAGCGGGCGGCGCACGTCCTCCGGCCGGACCGTGATCGACAGATCGAACTCGGTCAGGTCGGCGCCCTCCAGCAGGGCGCGCACCCCGGCGTCCTGCGGGCACCACAGCGGATCCACCCCGTAGAGCCGGCGCACCGCCGCGGAGGCCGCCTCGACCGTGTAGCGGCGGTCGCTGCCGTCCGGCCGGGCCGGCGCCCGGTCGGCGGCCAGGAGGACCCGGCGGGGGCGCAGGCCGCAGCCGCCCTCGGGGGCGAACTGGAGCACCTCGGGCTGCCGGACCAGGAGCAGCCCGGCCTCGATCCGGTCGCTCTCCAGCACCTGGGTCACCTGACCGGTATTGATCAGCTGTTGCACGCCCGGGCTGAGCGACCGGCGCTGCCGGTGCACCGAGCGCAGCGACTCGAGGTGCATGATCGCCACGGCGAGGCCGGCCCGGCGCAGGGCGCGCACCTCGGCGAGCGCGGCCCGCTGGGTGCCGGCCAGGAAACGCCAGTCGGCGGCCACCACGACGTCCCAGCCGGGCGCGGCCGCGCCGCCGGTCAGGTGCGGCGGGGCCACGAACGGGCGCTCCCGGCCGCCGGGCTCCTGCCGCAGCGGCTCACCGGAGGCGTGCCAGCAGCGGTAGGCCGACATGTACGCGGTCCGCGCCGGGTGCATCCAGTACGCGCGGATCTCGGCCCGGGACAGCGACCCCTCGGAGAGCCGGATCAGCGCGAGCGGCTTGGCGACCCGCCGTACCGCATCCGGTCCGAACGCCGCCTGGATGCGCTCCATGAACTCCGAGTCGGCGGCCTTGCGGACCCGGTCGAAGCAGCCGATCCGCAGGGTCACCGCCTCGCGCCGGAAGAGCAGCGAGGAGACGTTGACCCGGCCGCGCCGGATGCCCGGGCGGGTCATCACGAGCTGGTCGGTGACGCTGATCCCCTCGGACGTCGTGGCGACCACGTCGGTACGCCGCAGCAGCGGCTGGACCTGCAGCTCGACCCGGCGCGGGTGGGACCAGTCGTCGGAGTCCTGGAACGTGACGAACTCGCCGTGGGCCGCCTCGACGCCGGCGTTGCGGGCCGCGTACGTCCCGCTGTTCTCCGGCAGGCGCAGCACCCGGACCCGGTCGTCGAGCGCCTCCGCCTCGGCGAGGACCGCGTCGTACTCCGGCGGCGACGCGTCGTCGACGATCAGGATCTCCAGGTTGCGCCAGGTCTGCGCGGCGATCGACCGGACCGCGGTGATCAGCCCGACCCCGGGCCGGAACGCGGTCACCACGACGGTGACCCGCTGGTCGGACTGCACGGACGCGGCCGGCGCGGTGGTGAGCCGGTCGAACGGCAGCCGTTCCGGGGCGGCCATCAGCGCCGGAGCGGGCGCCGGGAAGAGCCGGCCGAACCGGGCCAGCCAGGTCTCCTCGGGGACCGAGCCGCCCGCGTACGGGTTGGCCAGGTCGATCTCCAGGGTCTCCCGGGCCGGCTGCGGGATCCGCCGGTACGCGGCGAGCAGGTCACGGGCCTGGGCCGGCCCCTGCCAGGCGTACGCGAGCTGGGTGTGCAGCGCCTGGTGGGCCGGCGGCACGGCCCGCGCGCCGAGGCCGGTCCGGATCAGCGCGTACAGCGCCAGCGCGTCCTCCCGGTCGCCGGGCAGCTCGTCCTGCAGCGCGATGGTCTGCGCCAGGCCGGCCAGCAGCGCCGGATCGGCCCGGCGGCGGAACCCGCGCAGCGGCCGGGTGTCCCCCGATCGGGCCGCCTCGAGCAACTCCTCGAGTGTCCCGCTCGCCCTCGCCGCCCTCCAGAGCACACTCCGCGCTGCCACCGAGCGGTTGCGCATCGCGGTGTGCGGCAGCGACAACTCCGCCCCGGCGCCGGCCAAAGTTACGTGATCGTCCAGCAACGCCACCGGCTGCGCCTCGGCCATCGACTCTCCGTCCGTGTACCCCGCGGTGTCGATCAGTCCAACGCGACGCGACGGCCCGGGGTGACGACGAGACTCACACGGCGGACAGGACGGCGGCCTCCACGCGGTCCCGGCCGGCCGCGTCGGCCCACGTGCCGACCAGGTAGAACGCGTCGACCACGTCACCGCCCAGAGTGGAGATCCGGGCGGCCCTGATCTCGGCGCCGGCCTCGTCGAGGGCGGCGGTCACCCGGTACAGCAGACCCGGCGAGTCGGCCGCGCGCAGCTCCAGCACGACCGCGTCGGTGGCCGCGGCGCGCTGCCACACCACCCGGGGCGAGGCCGTGCCGCCGCGAGCGCTCATGGCGCGGGCCCGCACACGCTGGGTCACCGAGACGTCCCCGGAGGCGACGCGGCGCAGATCCGCCGCGAGCGCCACCGGCTCGTACGGCGACCCGTACCGTGGCGACGTGTAGAACTCGACGATCGCCCGCCCGTCCACCGTCGCGGTGTTCGCGGCGACCACGTCGAGCCGGTGCATCGCGAGGCAGGCCGCCACCCCGGCGAGCAGGCCCCGCCGGTCGGCCGCGGCCACCGCGACCCGGTCGCCGTCCAGGTGCACGACCGGCAGGCCGCCCTCCAGCAGCTCCGGGTCGGGCTGCGGCGGCTCGGGCAGCTCGCCAGTGTCGAGCGCGGTGTGCACCCGGCGGACCAGCTCGGCCATGAGCCGGCCCTTCCAGTCCGACCAGGCGGCCGGGCCGGTGGCCTGCGAGTCGGCCCGGGCCAGTGCGTGCAGCAGGTCGAGGGTGGCCGGGTCGCCGACCGCCTCGGCCACCGTCGAGATGGTCTTCGGGTCGCTCAGGTCGCGGCGGGTCGCCACGTCCGGGAGCAGCAGGTGCAGCCGGACCATCTTCTCGACGGTCGCCACGTCGGCGGCGGGCAGGCCGATCCGGGCCGCGATCGCGGCGGCGATCGGGGCGCCGACGACGCTGTGGTCACCCGGCAGCCCCTTGCCGACGTCGTGCAGGAACGCGCCGAGCAGCAGCAGGTCGGGCCGGTCCACCTCGCGGGTGAACCGGGTCGCCTCGTACGCGGCCTGCACGAGGTGCCGGTCGAGGGTGTAGCGGTGGATCGGGTGGTGCTGGGGCAGGCTGCGCATCCGGGCCCACTCGGGCAGCCACGCGTCGATGAGGCCGTACCGGTCGCAGGTCTCCCAGGCCGGCAGCAGGCCGGGCCCGGAGCCGAGCAGCGAGATCAGGGCGGCCCGGGCGGCCGGCGGCCACGGCGTGGGCAGCGGCGGGCAGAAGGCGGCGAGCCACTCCGAGGTGGCGCGGGCGATCGGCAGCCGCACGATCGCGGCGGCCGCGGCGACGCGCAGCGAGAGGCTGGGGTCCGGGACCGGTCCGATGGCGGTGCGGGCGAGGACCAGCTCGCCGTCCTGCTCCACCACGTCCCGGGCGACCGGGCGGCGGGACGGCCCGGCCGGGGGCCCGCCGCGCCGGCGTCCGCTGCGCAGCCGGTCCACCGCGCGCCAGGCGTCGTTGACGGCGTGCGCGATCGTGCGGGCGTCGCCCGAGACCCGCCGCAGCAGCGCGTCGGCGTCCTCGAGGTCGAGCAGGTCGGCGACCGCGGCGCGCTCCTGGGCGACCAGCCGGTCGACCCGGCGGCCGACCGCGAGGTGCAGCGCGTCGCGGGTGTCGAGCAGGCGCAGCCCGGCCGCGCGGACCGCGGGGCGCATGGTGTCGGCGATGCCGGCCCGGCCGATGCCGCGCAGCAGCGTCAGGTCGCGCAGGCCGCCGGCCGCCTCCTTGAGGTCGCCCTCCAGGAGGAAGGCGAGCTCGCCGTGCTGGGTCCATCTCGCGGTGGTGAGCTCGCGGAGCTGCGGCAGCAGCCGGACCGCGGTCCGCCGCCACTGGTCGCCGGTCGCCGCGATCATCTCGGCGGAGAGGGCGGGGTCGCCGGCGACGTGCCGGGCGTCGAGCAGGCCGAGCGCCACCTTCACGTCGTCGTGCGCCACCGAGAGCGCCTCGGGCAGGGTCCGCACCGAGTGGTCGAGGCCGACGCGGGCGTCCCAGATGGGGTACCAGAGGCCGGAGGCGATCCGGTCGATCCCGGCCGTGCCGTTGTGCACGAGCACCAGGTCGAGGTCGCTGTAGGGCGCGCAGTCCCGACGGCCCAGACCGCCCACGGCCAGGAGGCTCACTCCGGGTACGTGGGACGGGAAGAGCTCGGTCAGCCACACGTCGAGCGCCGCGGCCCGTTCGTTCCGGGACGCGGCGCCGATGTGGTCACGCAGTTTGTCGAGTGAGCCACCGGCGGCCGGGCGGGCCGGCGGGGCCGGCGGCTCACTCAACGGGTTGGTCATGTCGTCTACAGGGCGTCGAGGCCGCGCTCGCCGGTGCGGACCCGGACCACGTCGTCGACCGACGTGACCCAGACCTTCCCGTCACCGATCTTGCCGGTGCGCGAGGCCGTGATGACGGCGTCAACGATCTTCTCGACGTCGATCTCGTCGGTCAGCACCTCGACCTTGATCTTCGGCAGGAACTCGACGGTGTACTCGGCGCCCCGGTACACCTCGGTGTGTCCCTTCTGCCGGCCGTATCCCTGTACCTCGCTCACGGTGAGCCCGGCGACGCCCAGGGCGTGCAGAGCCTCCTTCACCGCGTCGAGCTGGTACGGCTTGATGACCGCGGTCACCAGCTTCATGCTCAGTCCTTCCATCGGAGCAGCCATCAGTATTTAACCGGAAACCTTCTCGCTGACCGGGGAAGTCTCCGGAGCGGCGGTCGTACCGGGCTTGAGACCGGCCATCGCGAAGGCGCCGCCGCCGCTGCCACCGGCCTGGGTGAGGTCGTAGCCGCTCTCGGCGTGCTCGTTGAGGTCGATGCCGTCGATCTCGGCCTCCTCGGAGACCCGGAAACCGATGGTCTTCTTGATCACGAAGCCGAGCGCGAAGGCCACCACGAAGGAGTAGACCGTCACGATCAGCGCGCTCAGCGCCTGGATGCCGAGCTGCTTCACGCCGCCGCCCATGAACAGGCCGTCGTTCGCGACCAGCGAGTTGACGGCGCTGTCGCCGAAGAGGCCGATCCAGAGGCAGCCGATCCAGCCGCCGACGAAGTGCACGCCGACCACGTCGAGCGAGTCGTCGTAGCCGAGCTTGTACTTCAGGCTGACCGCCAGGGCACAGACCGCGCCGGCGACGAGGCCGAGCAGGGTGGCGGCCCAGGGGGCGACGAAGGCACAGGCCGGGGTGATGGCGACCAGGCCGGCGATGGCGCCCGAGGACGCGCCGACCAGGGTCGGCCTGCCGTCGCGGATCTTCTCGACGATCAGCCAGCCGAGGACCGCCGCGGCGGTCGCGAGCTGGGTGTTGATGAAGGCGAGACCGGTGATCGAGTCGGCGGTGAGCTCGGAGCCGGCGTTGAAGCCGAACCAGCCGAACCACAGCAGACCGGTGCCGAGCGCGACCAGCGGGATGTTGTGCGGCTTCATCGCCTCACGGGGCCAGCCGAGACGCTTGCCGAGCACCAGGACCAGGGCGAGCGCGGCCGCACCGGCGTTGATGTGGACCGCGGTGCCACCGGCGAAGTCGAGGGCGCCGAGGTCGTAGATGAAGCCACCGCCCCAGACCCAGTGGGCGACCGGGAAGTAGACCAGGGTGGCCCACGCGCCGGCGAACAGCAGCCAGCCGCTGAACTTCGTACGGTCGCTGATCGCGCCGCTGATGAGAGCCACGGTGATGACCGCGAACATCATCTGGAAGGCCATGAAGACGTAGAGCGGGATGCCGGTGCCGCTCGGGTTCTCCGCGCTGGCGCCCCACAGGTCGCCCTCGCCGAGGAAGGTCTTCGTGCCGAGGTAGTCACCGATGTTGCCGATGACGCCGCCCTGGTCGGTGCCGAAGGCGATGGAGAAGCCGTAGAAGAACCAAAGTACGGAGACGAGCCCGATGGAGCTGAAGCTCATCATCATCATGTTCAGTACGCCCTTGGACCGGTTCAGGCCGCCGTAGAACAGCGCCAGTCCAGGGGTCATGAGCAACACGAGTGCGGTGGAGACGAGCAGCCACGCGGTGTTGCCGGTATCGATCGTCGGTGCTTCAGGCACGCTGGCCTCCTAGGTAGGATTCCCTCCTTCACGGCGCAGCGTGGCGGCATCGCCCCTGGCCGGATGCGCGAAGCTTTCCGGTCCGCTGTTTCGCGGACGGTCTTCGAGCGATTACCGGCGAGTGACGGCGTGTTTCCGACGTGTGAAGAAAATCTCACAACCCCCCGGAGGGGTCAGCGGAGCGCGTACTCGAGGGTGTGCCGCTCGTAGTCGAGCAGCCGCAGGTCCCTCATCGGGCGGCGCAGGTGGCCCTTGTGCACGATCCGGACGAACGCCGGGTCGCCGGCGGCGGCCATCCTGCGGATGCCCTCCACGTGGTCCACGATCCTCTTCCGGATGGTCCGGACCAGGCGGTGCCGGTCGCGCGGGATCAATCCGTACGCGTCGGCGAACAGGCGCAGGCGGCGCGGCCGGTTCGGCCGTTTCCAGCCGAGCGTGTAGGAGTCGCGGTCGCTGAAGAGGGGGACCCACGTCCAGGCGGCGTACGCCACGTCGTAGAGCCGTGAGCCCGGCGAAGCGAGATCGAAATCGATCAGGGCCAGCGTCCCGTCCGGCCGCCAGACCACGTTGTGCGGGGCGGCGTCGTGGTGACAGATCACCTCGGTGTCCGGCGGGGGCGGCCCGAACGAGCGCCAGACCGCGCCGGGCGGCGGGACGAAGCCGTACTGCGCGTCGTGGAACATCCGCAGCATCGTGCCGACGGTGACCAGCGCCTCCTCGGTCACCCAGTGCGGGGCCAGGGGGTACTCGCCGCACTCGCCGTCCAGGTAGGAGAGGACCTCGCGGCCCTTCTCGTCCATGCCCAGCGCGTGCGGCGAACCGGTGAAACCGACCCGTTCCAGATGGTTCAGCAGGGCGTGCACGGCCGGGGTCCAGGGACCCGCGTTACGCCGGACCGTGTCACCGATCCGGGACACCGTGCTGACGTTGCCACCGTGCAGCGGAATCTCGCGCACCGGCTCCTGCGTCACCAACGTCCTCCCGGGATCTCTTCCGTACCTGCCGACCGTCTCGAAGCCTACGCGTCCCCGCCGATGAGGGCCTCGACGAAGGCCGCCGGCTCGAACGGCGCGAGGTCGTCCGGACCCTCGCCCAGGCCGACGAGCTTGACCGGGATGCCCAGCTTGCGCTGCACCGCGATGACGATGCCGCCCTTCGCCGTGCCGTCCAGCTTGGTCAGCACCACACCCGTGACATCCACCACCTCGGTGAACACCCGGGCCTGCTCCAGGCCGTTCTGGCCGGTCGTGGCGTCGAGCACCAGCAGGGTCTCGTCGACCGGGCCGTGCTTCTCGACGACCCGCTTCACCTTGCCGAGCTCGTCCATGAGGCCGACCTTGTTCTGCAGCCGGCCCGCGGTGTCGATCAGCACGGTGTCCACGCCGACCTCGATACCCCGTTTCACGGCGTCGAACGCCACGCTCGCCGGGTCGCCGCCCTCGGGGCCGCGCACGGTCTCGGCGCCGACCCGCTCGCCCCACGTGGAGAGCTGCTCGGCGGCGGCCGCCCGGAAGGTGTCGGCGGCGCCGAAGAGCACGCTGCGGCCGTCCGCGATCAGGACCCGGCCGATCTTGCCGCAGGTGGTGGTCTTGCCGGCGCCGTTCACGCCGACGACCATGACGACGGCCGGGCGGCCCTCGTGCGGGGTGGTCTTGAGACTGCGGTCCATGCCGGGCTCGAGGGCCGCGGTCAGCTCCTCGGCCAGCTGCTCCCGGACCTCGGTGACGGTGCGCGTGCCGAGGATCCGGACCCGCTCCCGGAGACGCTCGACGATCACCTGGGTGGCCTCGACACCGACGTCCGCGGTGATCAGGCTCTCCTCGATCTCCTCCCAGTCCTCCTCCTCGAGGTGGTCCCGGGAGAGGACGCTGAGCAGGCCCCGGCCCAGCGCGTTCTGCGAGCGGGCGAGCCGGGCGCGCAGCCGGACCAGGCGGCCGGCCGTCGGCTCCGGCTTCTCGAGCTCGGGGGCGGCGGGCTCCTCGACGACCGGCGGCGCGGCCTCCTCCACCACCGGCGCGGGCGAGACCGGCCGCTCGATCAGCGGCGGGATCTCCTCGTCCGGCACCGCCGGGACGGCGGGCGGGCGCTCGAGGGTGGTGGTCGAGCCCGCGGAGGGCGGTGGCGGGAGCTCACGGCGGCGCATCCTCGGCACCACCAGCCCGACCGCGCCCGCGACCAGGACGACGAGCAGGATCACTGCGGCGACCACGTATTCCATGCCCGAATCCTGACAGATGAGCCGAACCGCCGTGGCGAGGGTCGCGCACTGGCGATTCCGGGTAGAGGTGGCGGAGTATGGGGCACCCCTTGTGAACACCTGTGGAGGCACCCGAATGCGGCTTTACCCCGGCGCTGCCCGGTGACCGCGCAACTGCTCATCGGCCCGGTGCTGCGGCGCGTGACCGGCGACCGCGCCACCATCTGGCTGGAGACGAGCGAGCCCGCCGAGGTGCGGGTCGAGGCCGAGGGCGGCGCCGCCGGCTCCGCGGCGACCTTCTCCGCGTACGGGCACCACTACGCCCTCGTCGTGGTGACCGGCCTGGTCCCGGACGCGGCCCAGTCCTACACCGTGTCGCTGGACGACCGGACCGTGTGGCCGGCGGCCGGTTCCCCGTACCCTCCCTCGGTCATCCGGACCCGGAGCACCGACGACAGCCGCGAGCCCGTCAACCTCGCCTTCGGATCGTGCCGGGAGGCGACCCCGCAGTCGGCGCGGAAGAGGCTGCCACCGGACGCGCTCGACGCCTTCGCCCGGCGGCTGATGACCGATTCGCGCACCCGGCCCGACCTGCTGGTGCTGCTCGGCGACCAGGTCTACGCCGACGAGACCTCGCCGAAGGTGCGCCGGTTCATCCGGGCCCGGCGGCGCAACGGCCATCAGGGCCCGGACAACCAGGTCGTCGGCTTCGAGGAGTACACGAAGCTCTACCTGGAGTCGTGGCGCGACCCGGAGGTGCGCTGGCTGCTCTCCACCGTGCCGAGCGTGATGATCTTCGACGACCACGAGCTGATCGACGACTGGAACACCTCGGCGTCCTGGCGTGCCGACATGGCGCGGCAGCCGTGGTGGCGGGAGCGGATCGCCGGCGGGCTCGCGTCGTACTGGATCTATCAGCACCTCGGGAACCTGGGACCGGACGAGCTCGCCGCCGACCCGCTCTTCCAGAAGGTGTCGACGGCCGGCGACGCCACCGACCTGATGCGCGACTTCGGGCGGTCGGTCGACGAGCCGGAGTCGGCCGAGAACACCGACCAGCCCTACCAGTGGAGCTTCGCGCTCGACCTCGGCCGGACCCGCCTCGTGGTCCTGGACAACCGCTGCAACCGGGTCCTCACGCCGGGCGCGCGGGCCATGCTGCCGGCCGCCGAGTGGGACTGGTTCCTGGACCGCGCCCACGGCGACTACGACCACCTGGTGATCGGCTCGTCGCTGCCGTGGCTCATGCCGCCCGCCATCCACCACCTGGAGGCGTGGAACGAGCGGATCGCCGAGTCGCCGACCGCCTGGAAGGCCGCGCTCGGCGAGAAGATGCGGCGCGCCTTCGACCTGGAGCACTGGGCCGCGTTCGGCAAGTCGTTCGACGCGCTCGGCGAGCTGTTCCGGCGGCTGGGCGAGGGCGGTCCGACCCCGATCGGGCACCGGGTCGGCGCGGGCGGGGCCTACGCCGCCCCCGCCTCGATCAGCGTCCTCTCCGGTGACGTCCATCACTCGTACGTGGCCCGCGCCGAGTTCGGGCACCCGCTGCCCACCCCCGTCATGCAGCTGACCTGCTCGCCGATCCACAACCAGGTGCCCGCGCCGCTGCGCCCGCTGATGCGCGCCAGCTGGTCGCGGGCGGTGGCCCGGGTGGCCCGCGGGCTGTCCAAGTCCGCCGGTGTGGCCAAACCGGCGGTCCGCTGGAAGCGGCTGGCCGGGCCGTACTTCGGCAACGCGGTCGGCACCCTGCGCATCGAGGGGCAGACCGCCACGGCCCGGATCGAGGGCACCTCGAAGGACGGCGACCTCTTCGAGGTGGCGGCCGTCAAGTTCTAGGTGTCAGTCCAGGGCCGGGATGGTCGCCTTCCCCCGGTCCGCGACCTTGAAGTTGGTCATGAAATCGCCCTCGCCGGCCTCCTGGACGATCACCCGGTCGCCCTCCGGGGCGGCGAGGGCGAACAGGCCGGCCACCTCGATCAGCCGGCCCGGGCTGTCGGCCGGCGGCTCCGGGAACGTGAAGATCTGGTCCTTCTCGGGGGCGTCGCACGCCTCGGTCCTCAGCCGCAGCGGGTTCGCGCCGCCGGGCGCGTTCACCTGGAGGCAGTACGCCTCTCCCCCGGTGCGCAGCGTGCCGGTCTTCAGCAGGAACCCCGGGCCGGACGGGACGGCCACGAAGAGGGCGCGGTCGTCGTACCCGCCCAGCTTCACGACGCCGTCGGATCCGACCGTGAGCACGCGGTCGCCACCGGACTCGACGGTGGCGAAGGTCACCTGGCGGCCCGGCTCGGGCGTGGCGCCCGGCCCGGCAGGCTCCTCGGTGGTCGCCTCCACGGTGGGCGCTATCGATGCCGGCGCTGCCTCAGGAGTCTCCGGAGAAGCAGACGAACAGGCGGAGACTGACAACGCCAGCGCGAGGACGGCGATCCGGCCGAAAGGTGACATGTCCCCATCCTCGCCGCAGCGGGCAAGTCACCCCGGCAGGTCGAGGACCTTGCGGAGGTACGGGACGTGCTCCGTCCCCGCCCACCGGTAGCCGGACAGGCCGGCCGCCCGCGCGCCCCGGATCACCCGGTCGTCGTCGTCCACCATGAGCACGTGCTTCGGCAGCTGGCCGATCTCCTGGCAGGCCTGCTCGAAGAACTCCGGAGCCGGCTTGTGGATCTTCATCTCCCAGGAGCTGAGCACCAGGTCCACCTCGCCGGTGAGGCCGAGCGCGTCCAGGTCGCCGCGGAGGCGGTCGGTCGCGTTCGTGGCGATCGCGACCGGGCGGCCGGCCGCGCGCACCTCGCGGACGAACGCGAGCACCTCCGGGTCGACCTCGCCCCGGTAGGCCTGCCACTCGGCCACCGCGGCGGCCGACTCCTCGTCGCCGAGCGGGAGCCGGCTCGCCACCAGGCCCATCCACTCCTCGTCGGAGATCTCGCCGGCCATGGCGGGCCGGTAGACGTCCCACGACATCGCCGTCTCGAGCAGCGCGGCCGGCTTCAGGCCGTACTTCACCTCGACGGCGATCATCGGAGCCGGATCCCAGCGGCGCAGAACGCCGTCCAGGTCGATGAACAGGGCCCGGGCGCGATCGCGCATATGTCTTACTGCTCCTCTGTCTCGCGAACCAGGCGCTGGCTGATCACCTGGGTGACGCCGGCTCGCATCGTGACGCCGTAGAGGGCGTCCGCGACCTCCATCGTGCGCTTCTGGTGCGTGATGATGAGCAGCTGGCTCTTCTCCCGCAACTGCTGGAAGAGGGTAATCAACCGGCCCAGGTTCACGTCGTCGAGGGCCGCCTCCACCTCGTCCATGATGTAGAAGGGCGAGGGGCGGGCCCGGAAGATCGCGCAGAGCATCGCGACCGCGGTGAGCGAGCGCTCGCCACCGGAGAGCAGCGACAGCCGCTTGATCTTCTTGCCCGGCGGGCGGGCCTCGACCTCGACGCCGGTGGTGAGCATGTCCTCCGGGTCGGTCAGCACGAGGCGGCCCTCGCCGCCCGGGAAGAGCACCTGGAAGACGGTCTGGAACTCGCGGGCGGTGTCCTCGAACGCCGACGTGAAGACCTCGAGGATCCGGTCGTCGACGTCCTTCACCACGGTGAGCAGGTCCCGGCGGGTCGCCTTCAGGTCCTCGAGCTGGTCGGAGAGGAACTTGTAGCGCTCCTCCAGCGCCGCGAACTCCTCCAGGGCGAGCGGGTTCACCTTGCCGAGCAGGGTGAGGTCGCGCTCCGCCTTGTTGGCCCGCTTCTCCTGGGTGGGCCGGTGGAACGGGACCGGCTCCGGGGCCGGCTTGCCGTCCTTCTCGGCCAGCGCCACGTCGGCCTGGGTCGGCGGGACGAGCTGGTCCGGGCCGTACTCGCTGATCAGCGTCTCGACGTCGAGCGAGAAGTCCTCGGCGGCCTTCGCCTCCAGCTGGTCGATGCGCATCCGCTGCTCGGCGCGGGCCATCTCGTCGCGGTGCACCTCGCTGGTGAGCCGCTCCAGCTCGGTGACGAGGCGCTTCGCGGTGGCCCGTACCTCCTGCAGCTCCGCCTCCCGGCTGGTCCGCGCCTGCGCCAGCTCGTCCCGGTGCTCGGCCGCCGCCGCGAGCGAGACGGCGACCCGCTCCAGGGCGCCGGCCGCGCCGAGCGCGACCGCCTGAGCGATCTTGGCGCCGCGGGCGCGGGCCTCCCTGCGGGCCTGGGCCCGCTCCCGGGCCTGCCGCTCGGCGTTGGCCTGCCGCATCAGCGAGTCGGCGCGGCCGGCGATCGAGGAGACCCGCTCCTCGGCGGTGCGCACCGCGAGCCGGACCTCCATCTCGTTCTGCCGGGCCTGCGGCACCATCGCGGCGAGCTGATCGCGCTCCTCGGTGGAGGGTTCCTCGTCGATCGGGGTGTCCTCGGCCAGCCGGAGACGCTCCTCCAGCTCGGCGAGGCGCATCAGGTCGGTCTCCCGGGCCGCTTCGGCCTTCTGCCGGGACGCGCCGAGCCGCTCGCTCTCCGCCTTCGCCGACCGGGCCGCCGCGCCGAGCTCGGCCAGCCGCCGGGCGGCCGCGTTGCGCTCGCCCTCGGCCGCGCGCTTCTCCTGCGCGGCCAGGTTGACGGCCTGCTTGAGTTCGGCCACCTCGGCCCGGGCCGCGCCGAGCTGGTCCTTGAGCTCGGCGATCGCCTGCTCGGCGGTGGCGCGCTTCGCCTTCGCCTCGTCGACGGCGGCCTGCACCTCGATGTAGCTGGTCGCCTTGGACGAGCCGCCGGCCGCCGCGTACGCGCCGAGCACGTCACCCTCCGGCGTCACCGCGCGCAGCTCGGCGTTCCCGGCGATCAGCGCGGCGGCGGCGGTCAGGTCCGGGACGAGCACGACGTCGCGCAGCACCCGGTTGAGCGCCGGGCGGATCTGGTCCGGGCAGTCGACCACCTCGGGCGCCCAGACGGCGTCCTCCGGCAGTTCGGGCCGCAGGCTCGCGAGCGATCCCCGCATCCCGGGTCCGGCGGCGCCGGCCACCACGAGGTCGGCGCGGCCCGCGTCAGCGATCTTGAGCGTACGCATCGCCTCGATCGCCTCGTCCACCCCGGAGAGGGCGACCGCGTCGGCGAGGCCGCCCAGCGCCGCGGCGAGCGCGACCTCGTGGCCGGGCCGGACCGTCAGCATCGAGGCGAGGCTGCCGAGCAGGCCGGGCACCTGGCCGGCCTTGGCGAGCAGCGCGCCGGCGCCGTCCTTGCGCTGCAGGCCGAGCGCGAGCGCCTCCTCGCGGGCCTTCCAGCTGGCGGCGTCCTTCTCGGCGGCGCGCTCGGCGTCGGACAGCTCGCGGACCACGGCGGCGGCCCGGTCGTGCGCCGCGACCGCCTCGTCGTGCCGGGCGTCCAGGCCGGCGTTGTCCCGGTCGGCCTCCGACGACTCGGCCGCGACCAGGTCCACCTCGGCCTGCGCCGCCTCGGCCCGCATCAGCGCGTCGGTGTGCGCCGCCGCGAGCCGCTCGATCTCCTCGTCCGCGCTGCTGGTCCGCGCCCGCGCGGCGTTCACGTTGCCGGTCAGCTTCGCGAGGCCCTCACGCCGGTCGGCGATCGCCTTCGCGGCGGCCCGCAGCGCACCCTCGGCCGCGGCGAGCTGGCGTTCCAGGTCCTGCCGCTGCTCGACCGCCTCGGCCAGGCGCATCTGGTCCTCGGTGAGCGCCTCGCGCAGCTCCTCCTCCTGCTCGCGCACCCGCTCGGCCTCGGCCTCGAGCATCTCCGGGTCGCGGCCCGGGCGTTCCTCGTCGGGCGTGGCGGCGAGGTGGCGCAGGCGCTCGGTGGCGAGCTGCTCGGTGGAGCGGAAGCGCTCCTGCAGGGTGGAGAGCTTGTACCAGGCGTCCTGCGCGGCCTGCAGCAGCGGCGCGTCCTCGGCGTGCTGGGCCTCCAGATCGGCGAGCCACCGCTGGACCTCGCGGTTCTCCTCCTCGACCTGCTGCCGCCGCTCGCGCATCGCCGACTCGTCGGCGATCTCCTTATCCAAAGTGGTCCGCAGGGTGTGCAGGTCGTCGGCGAGCAGCCGGAGCCGGGCGTCGCGCAGGTCGGCCTGGATGCCGGCCGCGCGCCGGGCCACCTCGGCCTGCTTGCCGAGCGGCTTGAGCTGGCGGCGCAACTCGGTGGTGAGGTCACCCAGACGGTTCAGGTTGACCTGCATGGCGTCGAGCTTGCGGATCGCCTTCTCTTTGCGCTTGCGGTGCTTGAGTACGCCGGCCGCCTCCTCGATGAAGGAGCGGCGGTCCTCCGGCTTGGCGTGCAGCATCGCGTCGAGCCGGCCCTGGCCGACGATGATGTGCATCTCCCGGCCGATGCCGGAGTCGCTGAGCAGCTCCTGGATGTCGAGCAGCCGGCAGGCGTTGCCGTTGATCTCGTACTCGCTCGCGCCGTCCCGGAACATCCGGCGGGTGATCGAGACCTCGGTGTACTCGATGGGCAGGGCGCCGTCGTTGTTGTCGATCGTGAGCGTCACCTCGGCGCGGCCCAGCGGCGCCCGGCCGGCCGTGCCGGCGAAGATGACGTCCTCCATCTTGCCGCCGCGCAGCGCCTTGGCGCCCTGCTCGCCGAGAACCCAGGCGATGGCGTCGACGACGTTGGACTTGCCGGATCCGTTCGGGCCCACGACACAGGTGATGCCCGGCTCCAGCCGCAACGTGGTAGCGGAGGCGAAGGACTTGAAGCCCTTGACCGTCAGGCTCTTGAGGTGCACGGATCTCCGGGGGTCGGCGGTGGTCTGCTGGAGGCAGGCTACCCGCAGGGGATCGGAACAGCGGTGACACGGCGCGCCAGCGGTGCCCGCAGGAGGCGGAAAAACGGGCAAAAAGCTGCGCGCCGCCACAATCGTGGAGGCGCGCTTTTTCTTTGGTGCTTCTTCTTCAGTTCTTCTGCTGCATGACCAGAGTGCGAGGGGGGATGAACGCCGGGATGTCACCCCGCGGACTCACCAGCGTTCGGACGGAACTCAGGTCAGTGCGGGCTCGGTCAGCCGCGCGAAATCGTCTGCCTCCACGGCTGCCGCCGCGAGACGATCGTTTTCCGCCCGGAGGCGGGTGACCTCGAACTCCAGGGACTGGACCCTGGAACGCAGTCGGGTGACCTCGTCGAGGAGGCGCCGGTCGGGCGCCGCACCTACGTGGCCGTAGAGGGCCTTCGCCATCGTGACTCCTTGTGACGCTCTGCGTCTCGTTGTGATGCGTTGCCGGAAAGCCGGCCAACGTGCGCCCGAATCGGTGCACAGCACCCGCACTCACGGGCACGCGTGAGCGCAGAATCCTGCCCGTGCAGCTGGACCGAATTCTTCAGGTGCAAGGCTCACGCCACGAGTGAAACCGGGGCATGAGTGGGCGCGACTGGCGACAACTCCATAGTCCGCCGATACCCACCCTCCGTCAAGCCGAGGCTTTCGTGGTTCGGCGCTTCTTCTCAGTGAATCACGCCACCAACACGGTTTAGCTGCTCATATGTGCCATCTGCCAGTTTCCGCGTCGTGATCACGGCCGATGGTGGCGGCGTTCGTCGACACAACCCATCGGCAGGCGCCGCGCTCTCCTGAGACGTTCCGGGGCGGCTCTTCCCCGGCAAACGGCATCGCATCAATGCCCCTTCCGGGCAAAAACGGGCAAAGACGGCAGACATTTAGGTTCAAATGGGACGTAAATGTGTCGCCTAGCCGACATGCTCCGGTGTCTTCTGCTCGCTGTGTCGTTGCCCCCACCGTGAATCCGACCCCGTCGCGCGAGCGCATCTGCTTGCTCACCGGCGGCGGGTACCCGTACCGGCGGGACGCCCTCGGAGGCTGGTGCCGGACCCTCGTCGAGGGCCTGCGCCGGTTCCGCTTCGAGCTGCTGACCGTCACGGACCGTGAACTCCCGTCCGCGCCGGCGTACCCGCTCCCGTTCAATGTCGGCTCGGCGCGCGCCGTCGCGCTGGGCCGCGACCCGGGCCGCCCCGGTCGTCCCGGTCGTCCCGGCGGTCCCGGCCGCCGCCGTACCGGCTCGCCGGACGGCGCCGAGGAGGCCGCCGCGCTGCTCTGCCGTGGCCTGCTCGGCGACGAGGGGCCGGTCACCGCCCAGTTCGGCGACGGCCTGCGCCGGATCGCCGAGCTCGCCGGCGGGCCCGATCCGCTGGCCGGGGTGCCGCTCGCCGACGCGCTGATCGAGGCGTGGCGGCAGCGGCAGGCCGCGCTCGGTGCGGACACCCCGGCGCTGCCCCGGCTCAGCGTGCGGGACGCGCGTACCGCGGCGATGCTGCTGCGGCACGCCCTGCGCTCGCTCGCCGTGGAACTGCCCGAGGTGGAGCTCGTGCACTGCGTCGGCGGGACCACCCCGCTGCTCGCGGCGCTCGCCGGACGCTGGCGCAGCGGTGTTCCGCTGCTGCTCACCGAGGCGCGCGCGCCGGTACCCCGGCAGCGGCCGGCCGAGGACCGGCTCTCCGCCGCGGTGCGGACCGTGCTGCGGCGGTTCCGTACCTCGGTGGCCCGGACCGGCTACGCCGAGGCCGAGCTGATCGCGCCGCTCAGCACCTACCACCACGGCTGGGCGCTGGAGCACGGCGCGCGGCCGTCCCGGCTGGTCCAGGTTCCGGCCGGCGTCGACCCGCGCGATTACCCCGGGGTGGTCGAGCTGAGCGCCGCCCCGGCCGTGGTCTGGGCCGGCAGCGGCGGGCCGGACAGCGGGCTCGCCCTCGTGCTGGAGGCGTTCACCGACGTGGCGGCCGCCATCCCGGGCACCGTGCTGCACCTCGTCGGCGTCACCGCGGCACACGAGGAGCACTGCGCCGAGCAGATCGAGCGCACCGGGCTGGGCCGGACCGTACGCCTGCACCCGCTGCCCGCCGACCCGCGCGACAGGTACACGGTCGGCCAGGTCGTCGCGCACGTGCCGGGTCCGGCGGATCCGCCGTACCGGCTGGTCGAGGCGATGATGTCGGGCCGTCCCGTGGTCGGGGTCGACGTCGGGCCGGCCGGCGAGACGCTCGGCGAGACCGGGTTGCTGGTGCCGCCGAACGACCCGTCCGAACTCGCCATCGCCATCGTCGGGCTGCTCCGCGACCCGGCCCGGCGGCGGGCCTTCGGCGACGCGGCCCGGCAGCGGGCGCTCGGCCACTTCACCGTGGACCGGGTGGTACGCGTCTACGGCGCGCTCTACACCGACCTGGCCGCGCCACCGCCGGCGCCGGCCTTCGAGCTGGCGCTCAGCGTCACCGCGCCCCGCGCGACGCTGCCCGCCACGGTCCGCTGGCTGACCGGCCCGCCGGAGCCCGCGCCGGCCGGTGAGCCGGCCCTGGCCGGTGGTCCCGTGACCGCAGGCCCGCCGGAGCCCGCCCTGGTCGGCGAGCCCGCCCTGGCCGGCGAGCCCGCCCTGGCCGGCGAGCCCGCCCTGCTCGGCGAGCCCGTCACGGCCGGGCCGCCGACCGGCGAGCCGCCGCTGTTCCGCGGGCCCGTCACGGCCGGCGAGCCGGCGCTGGTCGGCGGTTCCGTCGCGGCCGGCCCGTCAGAGCTCGGCATGGCCGGGGAAGGTGACCTGTGACGATCACTCCATCGCGCGAGACGCTGTCGGCCCGCAACCGGGCCCGGCGGCGGGCCGCGACCGGCGGCGAGCCGCGGCGCAGGACCGGCACCGGCCGGCACTCGGCCGAGATCGTGCTGCCGCGGACGCCCGCCGTGCTCGAGAACCCGGTCCCCGAGGTCGTCCCGGCCGCCGTCGTGCCGGGCCCCGAGGCCGGGGAGCGGCCCGATTCCTCGTACCCGAGAAGCTCTTTCCCGAGAAGGAGGAGACGCGCCCGCCCGGGCTTCCTCGCCGGAGCCTTCGTCCGATGCTGCCTCTATGCCGGGCCGCTGAGCGTCGCGGTCGCCGCGACGCCCTCGCTGAGCCGGGTCGCCTGGCCCGTCACCGCCGCGATGCTGCTGCTCGGGTGGGGTGCCGCGCAGGCGCTGACCAGCATGGGCGTCGTCGTGGCCCGGCGCAGCGGGCAGCCCGCCGCGGCCCGGCTCGTCGGCGGCGGGTTCGCCTCGGTGGCCGCGCTCTGGTGCGCGCTCGTCTGGGTCGCGCCCGATCACCTGCTCGGGCCGTCCCGCGCGCTCGCCTTCACCGTCGGCGTCTGCGGGCTGCTCGCCCTGGGCAGCGTCACGGTCGCGCTGGTGACCCGGTCCGAGGGGGCGGTCGCCGCCTGGTATCTGCCCTGCTGGCTGCTCGCCGCCGCGTACGGGACGGGCTGGGTCGTCCAGGTCGAGGTGATGCTGCCCGCCGCGATCGTCGCGGTGGCGGTGCGCGCCTTCCGGCCGGCCGTGCTCTCCCGGCCCGGACGCAGCCGGCTCACCGGCGCCGACCGCCGGCGCGGACTCTCCTACCTGGTCATCGGCGCCTCACAGGCCGTCTGCGTGACGCTGCTCTGGCAGGCCGACACCCCGCTGCCGGCCGCGCTCCCGCTGCTCATCGCCGTACCCATGGTGGAAGGCCTGATCGGCTGGCACACCGCGCGCCTCGACGCCGGCCTCGACGCGGCGGAGAGCATCGCCGACTACGGCCGGCACGCCCGCAACGTCACCGCGATCACGCTGGCCGGCATGCTGCCCCCGCTCGCGGCCGGCTGCGGGCTGGCGGTGGCCGCCCACCAGCTTCCCGGGCCGCACGCCGGCCTCCTCGCCCTCGCCGCCGGCACCCTGCTCGGCGGGGTGTTCGCCGTTACGTTCCTGCTGGCGGCCCGGTTCCGTACCGGCATCGCCGCGACGCTCGCCGCCGTGCCACCGATGGCCGCGGCCGCGATCGCCCTCTTCCCCACGCCATCCGGACCACTACCGGCCGCCGTCGCCGTGCTCGCCGCGGCACATCTGGCCGGCCTGGTCATCGTCGCCCTGACCGCTGTCGATCTACGGAGGACGCCGTGAAGACACTGTTCCCCTCGTACGCCCACCCGTCTCCCGAACTGGAACTGGACGCCGACACCTGGATCGTCCGCGAACAGCCCGGCGACCGCCGGACCCTGCACCAGTCGCTCGGCCGCATCGACCTCGACTGGGGCAGCCGCTCCCTCGCCGACGTCCTGGCCGACGTGGACGCCTGGCGCGCCGACGGGGTGGAGGGTCTGTTCCTCGACCGTGCGCCGGCCGGGTCCGGTGGGGTCGGGCCTGTCGCGTTGACGGTTCGGTTGGCCGCCCGGCGGGGGTTGCACCGGGTCGTGTTGAACCCGGGCGTGCCGACTCACCCCCTTTACCGGGATTTAGGGGTACGTATCTGCGTGTTCGAAGGGCCGTGGGAGGCGTACCAGAACTGGGACGGAGACGGTGTCCGCCCCGGTGACGGGCACATCGTCCACGGTGTGCCGCCGGAGCTGCTGACCGCGGCCCGCCGGCTGATGGGCCGTCGTGGAGCAGGTTTCGGCCTGGCGACCGATCTGACCCCGCACCGGACGGTCGCCACCTCGGGCCGGGGAGCCCACGCAGCCGACTGAGGGGTGAACCACCCGCCGGCTGCAGTCCATCGCTCCCCTTCAGCAATGGGCTGCAGCCGGACACGGCCCGCTACCGCGCGACCGGCGGATCGATCCCGCCGGCCGGCGCTGTGTGCTGTCGCGGGGCGCCCGATTTGCCGCCCTCCCGTACAGCCACTCGAACCCGGCTGCACGCCAGCGCCCGGTCAGCGCCCGATTTGCCGCCCTCCCGTGCAGCCACTCGAACCTGGCTGTACGCCAGCGCTCGGTCGGCGCCCGATTTGCCGCCCTCCCGTGCAGCCACTCGAACCTGGCTGTACGCCAGCGCTCGGTCGGCGCCCGATTTGTCGCCCTCCCGTACAGCCAGCCCAACCTGGCTGTACGCCAGCGCTCGGTCGGCGCCCGATTTGCCGCCCTGTGGTACAGCCGGGCGGTGCCCGTGACCGGGCGAGCGCTCACGTCACAGCCCGGCGGAGGGAACGCCCGCCGAGAGCGGAGACGGCGCCGGAGGGCGAGGGCACTCCGAGGCCGGCGGCGGCGTGAGCCGGCGGAAGGTGGCCGCAGGTGTGGTGCGCCACGGGACTGCCGTTGATGCGGTCGGGGACGGGCTAGTTCGTACGGATGGATCGTGGTCGTGGCTGGCAGCGCGGGCAGCTGAACGAGGAGCGGTTCATGAACTGTTCCCGGCGGATGGGGGCGCCGCAGCGGGGGCAGGGCTCGTTCTCGCGGCCGTAGGCGTTGAGGGCGCGGTCGAAGTAGCCGCTTTCGCCGTTCACGTTGACGTAGAGCTCGTCGAAGCTGGTGCCGCCGGCCACGATGGCCTCGCCGAGGACGTCGCGGACGTGGGCGAGCAGTCCCTGCGCCGCGGGACGGGTCAGTTTGTCGGTGGGCCGGGCGCCGTGCAGCTTGGCCCTCCAGAGCGCCTCGTCGGCGTAGATGTTGCCGACGCCGGAGATCAGGGTCTGGTCGAGGAGCGCGCGTTTGATCTCGGTGTGCCGGCCGCGGAGGCGGGCGAGGAAGGCCTCGTCGTCGAAGAGCGGGTCCATCGGGTCGCGGGCGATGTGCGAGATCTCGTCGGGCAGGTCGGCGCCGCCCTCGGAGACGGAGAGGCCGCCGAACGTGCGCTGGTCGACGAAGCGCAGCTCGGGGCCGCCGTCGGTGAACGTGAAGCGGATGCGCAGGTGTTTCTCGTCGGGGGTGCCGGTGGGCTGCATGAGCAGCTGGCCGCTCATCCCGAGATGCCCGATGATCGCGTCGCCGGAGTCGAGGGGGAACCAGAGGTACTTGCCGCGGCGGGAGATGTCCAGGACGGTGCGGCCGGCCAGGACCGCGGAGAAGTGCGCGTCGCCGGGGAGGTGGCGGCGGATCGCGCGCGGGTGGTGGACCTCGGCGGTCGCGATGGTGCGGCCGGCCACCCACTTGGCCAGGCCCATCCGGACGGTCTCCACCTCGGGAAGCTCGGGCACACCAGATCCTTTACAGCGTGTAGGGCCAGACGGTGACCAGGTAGGCGCCGTACCAGAGGCCGAAAGCGGCCCAGGCGGCGATCGACAGGATCGCGACCCGGGGGCGGGCCTTGGACGCCGCCACGACGGCCGGCAGCAGCGTCAACAGTACGGGCAGCAGCAGGCGCGGCTTGGAATGGTAGAAGCCGGCCTGGCCGTACACCAGGATCATGGCGACCACCCCGTAGACGGCGAGCGGCAGCCACGGCTTCTGGGCCAGGGCCACGCCCGCCGCGGCGAGGGCCGCGAGCAGGATGATCGCGATGCTGATCGAGACCCAGCCGTCCCCCGTACGGAGGGTGGTGTTCAGAAAATCCCAGGTCGAGGTGCCGTAGTCGAACGTCGTGCCCCAGCCCGCTGTCTGGATCTTGAACCAGGCGTCGAGGTCGCCGACCCGCCAGGCCACCCAGCCGATGAAGAGCGGCACACCGGCGAGGGCCACGGCCGCGGCGGCGATGGGTGGCCAGGCGATGCGCCTCTCGGACCGCCACAGCGACCAGACCGCGATCAGTGCCGCCACCGCGAGACCGAGGGCGGCGGCCGCGCCGGTCGGCCGGCTCAGCGCGGTGAGCAGCCCGAGCAGGCCGGCCGCCCACCAGACCCGGCGGTGCGCGGCCACGAACATGCCGGCCACCAGGGCCAGGAAGATGCTCTCCGAGTACGCCATGGAGAGCACCACGGACGCCGGCGCCGAGCAGCAGATCGCCACCAGGGCCCAGCCGGCCCGCTTGTCGTAGAGGCTGGTGCCGAGCAGGTGCAGCGCCACGGCCGCGCCGATCGAGGCGGCCCACGCGATCAGCACGGCGGCGGTGGACGCCGGCAGGCCGATCGCGGCGCCGAACCGGATCAGGATCGGGTAGACCGGGAAGAAGGCCAGCTCGTTGCCCTGGAGCACGCCGTTCGCGTCGTACGTGTACCCGTGCGGATACCCGTCCACGGCGACCCGGAGGAACCAGCCGGCGTCCCAGACCAGCAGCCGGTCCCAGACGCTGCGGGGCTCAGCGGTCGCGCTGCCGAGCCACCAGATCATGAGCAGTTGACCCAGCCGGGTGAGCGCGAGGATGCCGATCGCGGTTCCGACGCCGCGCGCTGCGCCCGCTCTGTCCCAGAGCCGTTCCTTCTGCACCACGAGAGTCTCGGTCACGCCCGGGATCATGGCACGTCCGGTACCGATTCCTCAGCCTCGGCACGATCGGTCAGGGTCCGCCACGCCGCCGCGGCCGCCCTCTGCTCGGCCTGCTTCTTGCTCCGGCCCTCGGAACCGCCGTACCGCTCGCCGGCCACGACCACCCACGCCGTGAACGTCTTCGCGTGGTCCGGGCCGGAGTCCTCGATCTCGTAGTCCGGCACGCCCAGGCCGAGCGCCGCGGTGAGCTCCTGGAGGCTGGTCTTCCAGTCGAGGGCCGCGCCCCGGCTCGCCGACTCGATCATCAGCGGGTCGAAGAGGCGGTGGATCACCTCGGCGGCGACCTCGAGGCCGTGCTCCAGGTAGATCGCGCCGAGCAGCGCCTCCAGGGTGTCGGCGAGGATGCTCGCCTTGTCCCGGCCGCCGGTCGTCTCCTCGCCCTTGCCGAGCAGCAGGTGCGGGCCGAGGCCGAGCGGTCCCAGGCCGCGGGCCACGTCGGCGAGCGCGTGCATGTTCACGACGCTGGCCCGGAGCTTCGCGAGCTGGCCCTCCGGCAGGTCCGGGTGGTTGTGGAAGAGCGCCGACGTGATCACCACGCCGAGCACCGAGTCGCCGAGGAACTCCAGCCGCTCGTTGGTGGGGAGGCCGCCGTTCTCGTAGGCGTACGAGCGGTGGGTCAGCGCGCGTTCCAGGAGCTCCGGCTTGAAGGGGATGCCGAAGGCCTCCTCCAGCGGCTCGGTGGACGGACGGCGACGCTTGTCAATCATGCGATACCTCGCTGTATCTGAGCAGATCGGCGATGGCCGCGACCGAGGCGCGGCGATGCAGGTCGGCCGCGAAGGCGATGCCCGCGGCGAGATCGGAACCGGTGGCCGCGCCGTGGCAGACGACGACCGTGCCGGCGACACCGAGCAGCACGGCGGCGTGCGGGGGTACATCCTCCCGCCCGAAGGGGTTTTGCAACGCGTACGCGGTTTCCAGCCCCTTGAGCAGGACATTTCCGGTAAAACCGTCAGTCACGATGACATCCGCGGCCCGGCCCAGGACCACGTCGTTGCCCTCGACCAGGCCGCAGTAGCGCGCCCCGGCCGGCAGCCTCCGGGCCGCGATCATCGGGGGAAGGCCCCGGCGCAGGCGATCTCCCTTGCCGGGCTCACTGCCGATGGTCAGCAGGCCGACGCGGGGATTTTCACGATCAAGAACGACCGATGCGTACGCGGCGCCGAGGCTCGCGTGCATGGCGAGCGTCTTCTCGTCGGGGTCGACCGTCGCGCCGACGTCGAGCAGGACGAGACGGCCGGCGGCGGTGGGGAGCACGGCGGCCAGCGCGGGGCGGCGGATGCCGGGCCAGCGGCCCAGCTCACGGGCCGCGGAGAGGACCGTGGCGCCGGTGTCACCGGCCGAGACCAGCGCGTCGGCACGGCCCTCGGCGACCGCGCGGGCGGCGCCCCGGACCGTCCCGGAGCCGGTGACGGCGGTGGTGATGCGCTGCCGATCCGCGGGATCGAGGGCAGCGACGATCGCGTCGGCGGCTTCGGCCGGGCCGACGAGGATCAGATGCAGGGCCGGATCGGCCTGAGCGGCACGCAGAGCGCCGTCAACCACGACGGCGGGAGCATGGTCCCCGCCGAGGAGGTCGACGGCGATCCGCGCGGTGCCCGGCTCCCCGACAGTCCGCTGTCCGGGAGCCGTGGCACCGTTGGTTCGCCACCGCTCGGGTGCGACCCGCCCGAAGATCGGGCGTGTCACTCGCGGTCGTCAGACCTCGAGGACCTGACGGCCGTTGTAGGTGCCGCAGACCGAGCAGGCGGCGTGCGGCAGCTTCGGCGACTTGCACTGGGGGCACGCCGCGGTGACCACCGCAGTCGCCTTCCAGTTCGCCCGGCGCGAGCGGGTGTTGCTGCGCGACATCTTGCGCTTGGGGACGGCCACGGTACTACTCCTTAGAAGATTGCTCTTGTTGCGGCGCAGCCGCCTCAGGCGACTCAGCTGTCAGGTTGCTCAAAGCGGCCCAGCGGGGATCGACGTCCTGGTGGCTGTGATCCGCCGGGAGGTCGTCGAAATGCACCCCGCACTCGGGGCACAACCCTGGGCAATCCGGCCGGCAGAGCGGGTTGGTCGGCAGGGTCAGCACGATCGCGTCCCGAACCGCCGGTTCCAAATCGAGCAGGTCGCCCTGCATCCGCCCCACCTCGTCGTCGTCGGTCGTCTCCTCGGTGGTGCTGTCCGCGTAGGCGAACAGCTCCGCGAGGGAGACCTCGAACGACTGGTCGATCTCGTTGAGACACCGGCCGCACTCGCCCGAGAGCGAGCCACGGACGGAGCCGCTGATGTAGACCCCCTCGGAGACCGACGTCATGCTCAGATCGAGCTCGAGGTCGGAACCCTCAGCGACCGTGATCAGCTCCAGACCGAGGTCTGCCGGCGCCGGCACCACCCGACTCAGGGCACGCGTCGCACCAGGCTGCCGCGGAAGCTTCGTCGTGTCGACGACAAGCGGCTGCCTGGGATCCAGGTGACTCTGCGGTGACTTGGGCATCGTGATTCCTCAGCCATAGGTAGGCCGACCGAAAACATTACCTGAGCTTGCCGGGAAGCGTCGAATCGCCCCCGCTCAGAACGGCAGCGGGCGCTCCGCGTCTTCGCCCTGGAAGGTGCCGATCTCGCGGAGCGCGTGCATCTTGTCACGGCCCCGCTCTATCGACGCCAGCGCCCGGGTCAGGAACTGCTCGAAGTTGGCGAGAGCGGTGTCGACGTAGTCGTCCACCTCCTCGCGGAGGCGCTGCGCCTCGGTCCGCGCCTCGGCGATGATCCGGGCGCCCTCGTGCTCCGCCGAGACGGTGATCTCGTTGACCGAGACGAGGCGGGCGTGTTCAGCCTCACCCTCGCTGACGATCCGGTCGGCCTCGCGGCGGCCGGCCTCGATGATCCGGTCGCGCTCCTCGAGCACGGCGGCGGCCTTCCGGAGCTCCGAGGGCAGCTCGGACCGGAGGATCTCGAGCCGGTCGATCATCTCGGCCCGGTCGAACATGAAATTCGTGCGGGACATCGGTACGGAGCGCGCGTCCTGCACGAAATCGATGATCTCGTCGATGCGGTCGAGCGGATCCACCGCCAACTCACCCCTCAGGTCTCGCAGCGCTTCCGGCAGCTTGGACCGATCACGTTACTGCCTTACCGGCCCAGCCGTTTCCGGCGCGCCGATGGCGGTCAGTTCTGCTTGAGGCGGCTGATCAGGCGCTCGAGCACCGGGTCGGGCAGGTACGCGGACGCGTCGCCACCCCACTTGACCACGTCTTTGACCAGGCTGGACGAGAGGAACGAGTAGAGCGGATTGGTCGGCATGAACAGCGTCTCCACACCGGACAGGCCGATGTTCATCTGCGCCATCTGCAACTCGTAATCGAAGTCGCTCACTGCCCGCAACCCCTTGACCACAACGGCGGCGCCCTGGTCACGGCAGAAGTCGACGAGGAGGCCGTGGAACGCCGCGACGCGGACGTTGCCGTACTCGGCCGTCGACTCGCGCAGCATCTCGAGCCGTTCCTCGATGGTGAAGAGGCCCACCTTCGACTGGTTGATGAGCACGCCGATGATGACCTCGTCGAACAGCCGGCTGGCCCGCCCGATGATGTCGAGATGCCCATTGGTGACCGGATCGAAGGAGCCGGGACACACCGCTCGTCTCATGATCGGCGACCGTACCAAAGAGTGGTCTCGCCGTAACGCCGGGTGCGTTCCCCGACGATCCCGTCCACCCAGCTCAGTGGGCCGCTGCGACGGGACCGCTCGAAGATGACGACGGCGTCCGGCGCCAGCCACCCGTTCGAGACCAGCAGCTGCTGGACCTGGTCGACCTCGTCGGCGTCCAGTGCGTACGGCGGGTCGGCGAAGACCACGTCGTACGGTCCGCCGTCCGGTGGGCCGGCCAGGACCTGGAGAACCTTCCCGGTGACCACCCGCGCGGCCGGTCCGACACGGAGAGCGACCACGTTGTCACGGATGACCCGTGCCGCCTTCGCGTCCGATTCGACCAGAAGCGCGTGGGAGGCCCCACGGGACAACGCCTCCAGGGCGACGGCGCCGGATCCGGCATACAGGTCAGCGAACCGTGCATCGGAAATGTCCGTCATGGTCTCCAGGGAGCTGAAGAACGCCTCGCGTACGCGGTCCGATGTGGGCCTCGTGTGCGCGCCCGCCGGAGCGGAGAGCCGGCGGCCGCCGTGAGTGCCCGCGATAATCCTCGTCATCACGGGTGACGCTACTTCACCAGCAAAGTCAAGCCGTTGGCCAGTAGAGATTTCCCTCGTCGCAGGTACTGCGCGCGACGCGACCGTTTCGTTCGGTACATGGAAAATCTCGGATTGATATCAAGATTCTAAGCGGCCGCTGGACGGTTTCATTGATCTCCTGAAGTGACTATGGTCGGGCGACGTTGCGGGTCCGTTCTATCGTTCCCGCCCGATGACGCGGGGAGGCGTCGTCGCTGGTCACTCCGTCCGATGTGACCCCACGGATCTCCTCGCGCACACCTTCCTGACCCCTTACACAGGAGATGGCGTGAACCTGTCCTCCTCCGCGCTCAAGCGGACCGGAACGCTGGTCGCCGGCGCGACCCTCGGTCTGCTCGGCGTGCTGACGACCGGCGTGCCCGCGCTCGCGTGCCACCCCGAGATCAACGACAAGAACATCTGCATCAGCGGCGACGGCGAGACCTGGACCGTCACGTGGGAGGTGGACAGCAGCGAGCGGTACGACGGCAAGGTGACCTCGTACTCCACCGAGCCCACCGCCGGCACCGTCAGCGTGACCGGCATCGAGGTCGGCTCGGTCATCCCGGCCCGCGGCAGCCTGGTGGTCAAGCAGACCATCAAGAAGAGCTCCACCCAGGCCAAGCTCACCGTCACCGGTGAGTGGAAGAGCGGCAAGTGGACCTACGCCGGCACCCGCTACGGCACGGCCACTCTGCCGACCGGCCACAAGGGCAAGAAGATCAAGGAGTGCGCGCCGACCACGAGCCCGACGCCGAGCACGCCGGTCTCCGAGTCCCCGAGCGCCCCGGTCTCCGAGTCGCCCAGCGCCCCGGTCTCCGAGTCGCCGAGCACGCCGGTCTCCGAGTCGCCCAGCGCCCCCGTTTCGGAGTCGCCGAGCACGCCGGTCTCCGAGTCCCCGAGCGCCCCGGCTTCCGAGTCGCCCAGCGCCCCGGCTTCCGAGTCGCCGAGCGCCCCGGCCTCCGAGTCGCCCAGCGCCCCGGCCTCCGAGTCCCCGAGCGCCCCGGCCTCCGAGTCGCCGAGCGCGACCCCGAGCCAGACCACCAGCTCGACCCCGACGCCGAGCGAGTCGGTCCCGGCGGAGATCCCGGTCACCGAGCCGATCTTCGTCTACGACACCACCTGCGACACCCTGACCGTCGGCATCGAGGTCCCCGCGGAGTGGAAGGAGGCCATCACGGTCACCTTCACGCCGACCACGGGCGAGGCCAAGACCGTCACCGCGCAGCCGGGTGAGACCAAGACCGTCGACTTCCCCGCCTCCGAGGGCCTCGAGGTCACCGCGACCCCGCAGGGCTACGAGGACGAGGCCGCGACCATCGCGTACGAGGCTCCGGCCGACTGTGACGAGGGTGGCGCCGCGGGTGGCGAGGGCGACGAGGGCGGCCTGCCCGTCACCGGTGCTGCCGCTGGTGGCGTCGCCGCCGGCGCCGTGGCCCTGCTCGCCATCGGTGGTGGCCTCTTCCTCGCGGCTCGCCGCCGGAAGCTGAAGTTCACCGCCTGATCGGCACTGTGACACCGCTGTAACGCACGGCAACAACCGGAGGGCGCGTCGACAACTCCTTGTCGGCGCGCCCTTCGTCCACTTTCTCGTTCCCCTGGAGAAACCTTGCGAAGCACCCCCCTCCGCCGCGCCGCGCTCGTCGCGGCCGGCGCTCTGCTGGGCCTGACCGGCCTGGTGGGCATCGGCTCCCCCGCCTCTGCGACCGGCACCGGCACCGAGCCGGTCTCCGCGGAGGCCGCCACCTTCGTGCACACCTTCGAGATCAAGGACGGCAAGGCGTTCGCCACCGTCACCCCGGATGCGGACCTGAAGGTGGCCGAGGAGGTCACCCTGGTGTCCTACTTCGCGCCGCAGCCGCAGTTCGCCACCCCGCAGTACAAGTTCCAGAGCCGGACCGGCACGCTGGAGAAGAAGGGTGGCGTCGTCACCCTCGAGGTCGAGGTCCCCGACTGCAACACGCAGGTCGACCTCTTCTTCGGCGGCGACACCGACGTCCTGGACCCGCTCGACGGCGAGAAGCGCTACGGCAACCTGAAGCTGGGCGAGAAGGGCTTCCCGGGCAAGCGCTCGGCCGGCCCGGCCGGCTGGTTCAACGGCGGCAACAAGAACTGCGTGCAGCCGGCCGTGCAGCCGGTCCCGCAGTGTGACGGCAGCGTCGACCTGAACCTGAGCAACAACGGCAAGCTCAGCAAGTACGAGGTGACCTTCGAGATCAAGGCCGCCAACGGCTTCGCGAAGACCGTCAAGCTCGCGGCCGACAAGGGCGACACCGTGAACGTCCCGGCCGGCGCCGGCGCCATCACCGTCTCCGCCGACGGCATGCCGGACTTCACCTACACCTGGGCGCGCCCGGAGACCTGCAACCCGTCCGCGGGCGCGGTCAACGACTGCACGAACGTGATCGTCACCGTCACCAACCCGGAGGGCAACGCGCCGGCCAAGGCCGACGTCACCTACGGCTCGGAGACCAAGTCGGCCACCGTCGCGCCCGGCGCCTCGGAGCAGGTGACCTTCCCGGCCGGTGAGGCCACCACGGCCACCGTCACCTACCCGGAGATCGCCGGCAGCACCCCGGTCACCGTCGAGGTCACCAAGACCGACTGCCCGGCGCCGTCCACCCCGGCCTCGGAGGAGCCCTCCACCCCGGCTTCCGACGAGCCGTCGGCCCCGGCCTCGGAGGAGCCCTCCACCCCGGCGACGGACGAGGCCACCCCGTCCGAGTCGGCCAGCAGCACCCCGGTCGCGACCACGCCGGTCAGCGACAACGACGAGTCGCTGCCGGTGACCGGCGCGGCCGCCGGTGGCATCGCGGGCGGCGCGGCCGTCCTCGTCGCCGTGGGCGCGGGTCTGTTCTTCATGGCCCGCCGGCGCAAGCTGAACTTCAAGGCCTGACGTAACACCTGAGAGGGGGCGCGCCGGTTACCGGCGCGCCCCCTCCGCTATGCCAGGGCCGGGAACGAGCCGTCTTCCAGCGGCGGGTAAGGACTCACCCGAACAACCGCCGATAGAGGCAGTCGTCCGTAGACATGGGGAAATCGCCGCCCGTCGGGAGCCGGCGGCACACCGTCCTCCCAGATGACGGAGTCCACCTTCGCGTCGTCGATCTCGAGCAGGAGCAGGTCGGTCCGGCCGCGGAACCGCAGCGTCGCCGGCACGTGCACCCAGTCGGGCGGCGAGCAGTGGATGAAGCCCTCGGTGGCGAGCGTGTCGCCCTCGTAGAAACCCTTGTCCTCGGCCGCCTCCCAGTCGGCGGCCGGGCAGATGTGGACGATCAACCCTTCTCCAGGTATTCGGCGCGTTCCTCGTCGACCAGCACCGCCACCGAGGCGGCCAGCGCGGGATGACGGGTCAGGTCCGGGTCGTCGCCGATCAACTCCGACGCCTCCGCCCGGGCCTCCTTGATCAGTTTCTCGTCGCGGAGCAGCGAGAGCAGCCGCAGATGCGAGTGCTTGCCGGACTGCGACGCGCCCAGCACGTCACCCTCCCGGCGCTGTTCCAGGTCGATCTCGGAGAGCTTGAAGCCGTCCGTCGTGGACGCCACGGCGTCGAGCCGCTCGCGGGCGGCCGAGCCCTCCGCCGACTCGGTGTGCAGCAGGCAGATGCCGGGCGCCGAGCCACGGCCCACCCGGCCGCGCAGCTGGTGCAGCTGCGAGACGCCGAACCGGTCGGCGTCGAGGATGAGCATGACCGTCGAGTTCGGGACGTCCACGCCCACCTCGATGACCGTCGTCGCGACCAGGACGTCCAGGTCACCCGCTGCGAACGTACGCATGACCCGGTCCTTGTCCTCGGCCGGCATCTTGCCGTGGAGCATGCCGATCCGGAGGCCTTTGAGGTATTCGTGCTCGAGCAGCGGCAGGACCTCGGTGACGGCCAGCGGCGGGCGTCGTGCGCCCTCCTCGCCTTCCTTGGGAGGGGAATCGAGGTCGTCGCCGATCCGGGGACACACCACGTAGGCCTGATGCCCGGCCTTCACCTCCTCCTTGATCCGCACCCAGGCGCGGTCGAGATAGGCCGGTTTGTCCAGGGCCGGGACGACGTGCGACGCGATCGGCGACCGGCCCCGCGGCAGCTGCGACAGGATCGACGTCTCCAGGTCGCCGTAGACGGTCATCGCGACCGTCCGCGGGATCGGCGTGGCGGTCATCACCAGGACGTGCGGCGGGCGGGCCGCCTTCGCGCGCAGGGCGTCCCGCTGCTCCACCCCGAACCGGTGCTGCTCGTCGACCACGATCAGACCCAGGTCCTTGAAGTCGACCCCCTCGTACAGAAGGGCGTGCGTGCCCACGACGATGCCGGCGGTCCCGTCCGCGACCTTGGCCAGCGCGGCACGCCGGGCCGCCGCGCCCAGCGAGCCGGTCACCAGGGTGAGCTGGGTGCCCTCCGGGTCGCCGTCCAGCTCACCGGCCCGGCCCAGCGCGCCGAGCTGAGCGCTGATCCCGCGGAAGTGCTGGGTGGCCAGGACCTCGGTGGGCGCCAGCAGCGCGGCCTGCCCACCCGCGTCGACGACCTGCAGCATCGCGCGCACCGAGACGAGCGTCTTGCCCGAGCCGACCTCGCCCTGGAGCAGCCGGTGCATCGGATGGGGCCGGCTCAGGTCGGCCGCGATCTCCTCGCCCACCTGACGCTGACCTTCGGTCAGCTCGAACGGCATGTTCGCGTCGAATCGCGCGAGAATCCCGGCCTCCGCGCGGGGCCGGGCGGTGCCGGGCGCCGCGGCCGCACGGGCCCGGCGTTGCACGAGCGTCAACTGTACGGCGAAAGCCTCGTCCCACTTCAGACGATGCTTGGCGCGGTACAGCGCCTCCTCCGAGCTCGGCCGGTGGATCTCCCTGAGCGCCGTCCCGATGCCGACCAGCCCCCGCTTGCCCCGCAGGTCGGCGGGGAGCGGGTCGGCCGGCGGCTCGAACGTGTCGAGCAGCGTCCGCACACACTTGGCGATCACCCAGGTCGGCACGGCCTGCGCGGCCGGGTAGACCGGGATCAGCGCGCCCGCGAACTCCTCGATCTCGGCGGCCGCGTCGTCCTGCGTCGCGTCCGCCTTGAACAGCTGGTACGCCGGGCCGTTCAGCTGCCGCTTGCCCCGGAAATCGGTGACCTTGCCGGCGAACAGGCCCCAGACGCCCTTGCGCAGCTCCCGCTCGCGCCACGCCTGGTTGAAGAAGGTGCAGGTCAGCGTCGCGCCGGAGCCGTCGCCGATGGTCACCTCGAGCATGTTGCCCTTGCGCTGCCGGAACGGTTTCAGGCTGATCCCCTGCACCTGGGCCAGCACGGTGACCTGCTCGTCGACCTCCAGTTTGCGTAGGTCGGTGTGCTCGCCGCGCTGGTCGTACCGCCGGGGGAAGTGGTAGACCAGGTCACCCGCCGTGTGCAGGTCGAGATGGTCGGCGAGAGCCTTCGCGGTCTTGGCGCCGAGCACCTTGGTGAGCGGGGTGTCGGTCGTGGTCATTCGACTCCTGCCAGAAGGTGGTATCGCGGCTGTCCGCCGGCGTAGCACTGCAGCTCGACGAAGGGCCAGTCGCGGTGGACGTGCTCGGAGATCCGGTCCTCCAGGGCGGCCGGGGCGTCCGCGCCGAGCACACACGTGACCAGCTCGCCGCCGCCGCCGAGCATCCGGTCGAGCAGCCGTCGGCTCACCTCGACCACGTCGTCGCCGATCACGTGCACCTCACCGTCGACGAGCCCGAGCAGATCGCCCTCCCGGCACGGGCCGGCCACCGTGAGGGCGTCGCGCTGGGCCGTGCACACCTCGCCGTACCGGCAGGCCCCGGCCGCCTCCGCCATGGCGATCACGTCGTCGGCGAACGGCCTCTGGTCGTCACGCACCGCCAGCGCCGCGAGGGCCTGCACCGGCGACCGGGTCGGCACCACGCTGACCTGCATCCCGCCGCTGCTCGCCTCGCGCGCCGCCGTCCTGGCCACGGCGTGCGTGTTCGCGTCGTTCGGCAGGATCACCACCGAGCCCGCCCCGGTCGCGCGGATCGCGTCGAGCAGCTCGGCCGTCGACGGATTCCGGCCGACCACGGTGGCGCCCTCCCCCTCGAAGAGCGCGGTGAGCCCGCCGCCTGCGGCGACGACCACCGCGGCGCGGAGATCACGTCCGGGCCGTCTCTCCTCGAGCTGCGTGACCCCGATCCGGTACGGGCGTCCGGCCCGGACGCCGGCCTCGATCGCCGGGCCGATCTCGGTGGTGTGGACGTGGACGTTCCACGTGCCGTCCCCGGTCCCGACGATCACGAGCGAGTCGCCCAGGGCGTCGAGGGTCGCCCGCAGCTCGGGGATGGCGCCGGGGTGGGCGTCGAGCAGGTATTGCACCTCGAAGCCGTGGCCCTCGCAGTCGGCGGCGCTCTCCTCGTACGCATCAGGTCTGTGAATTTCGACTCGCTGGACATCTCGGACTTGTCCGGCTTCTGCTTCGGCCTGCTCTTCTTTTGCTGCCGCTTCGGCTTGCTCTTCTTTTGCTGCTGCGGGTTGGTCACCTGGATCGGCGCCCTCGGCCAGCGCGTCGACCAGGGCGTCCAGCAGCAGGACCAGCCCGCGGCCTCCCGCGTCGACGACGCCGGCGCGGGCCAGGACCGGCAGCTGCTGAGGCGTGCGCGCCAGCGCCTCCGACGCCGACCGCGCGGCGGCCCTCGCGACCGCCACCAGGTTGTCCGACTTGATCCGCCCGGCGCCCTCGGCGGCAGCCGCCACGACGGAGAGGACCGTGCCCTCCACGGGGCGGGCCACCGCCGAATAGGCCGCGTCGGTCGCCGTGCGCAGCGCCCGGGCGAGCTCGCGCCCCCGCACCGCGACCGCCTCGGCGAACGTGTCGGCCATCCCCCGCAGGATCTGCGAGACGATCACCCCGGAGTTGCCCCGGGCGCCGAGCAGGGCACCCCGCGCCATCCGCCGCATCAGCCGGTCGACCGGGCGCCCCTTCTCCTCGGTCTCGTGGGCCATGGCGTCGAGAGCCTCGTAGGCCGCCGTGAGCGTAAGCACCAGGTTGGTGCCGGTGTCGCCGTCGGGAACCGGGTAGACGTTCAGGTCGTCGATCTCACGCTGATGTGCCCGGAGCGACGCCAGCCCAGCACCGCACCAGCGGCGGACCGCGGCGGCATCGAGGGTCTCCAGCACGCGAAAATCGTACTAACCACCCCCGACAATCGCCCGGGCACGCACCCTGAGCGGGGGCGATTGGTTCTACCCCCCGGGAATCGGGTAAGCTCGCCGGGTTGCCTGGCTGAGATCGTGCGCCGGGCCCCTTCAGTTTCGTTTCAAACCCAGGAGTATCCCGTGGCTAGCGTGTGCGACGTCTGTGGCAAGGGACCGGGCTTCGGCCACAACGTGTCCCACTCGCACCGGCGGACCAACCGCCGCTGGAACCCGAACATCCAGTCGGTGCGCACCCCGGCCGGTGGCGGGAACACCAAGAAGGTCAAGGCTTGCACCTCGTGCATCAAGGCCGGCAAGGTCACCCGCGCCTGACCCTCGAGTTCTGATCATGTAGCCGCCGAGCCTCCGGGCCCGGCGGCTTCATGCTGTCCGGGGTTGTCCACAGCTTCATCCACAGCCCTCCCCGGCCGATGCCCGTTCGGGCAGCATCGATCGCCGTGCGGCGGGAAGAGGATCCCCATCTGGTGGCTCTCCTGCGCCGGCAGAGCCATGTGATCAGCCGGAAGCAGGCGTTACGCCACCTCACCGCCCGGATGGTGGAGCGCAGGCTCACCTCGGGGCGGTGGCAGTCCGCGCACCGCGGCGTCTACGTCGCGCATTCCGGACCGATCGGCCGGCAGTCCCGCCGCTGGGTCGCCTCGCTGAGCTGCGGAGCCGGCCGGCCCGCCCTCCTCGGCGGCCTGTCCGCGCTGGAGGACGCCGGTTTCCGCGGATTCCCCACCGAGCCGATCCACGTCCTGGCCCCGGCCCGGATGACCCCCGGCCCGATCCCGGAGGACGTCGTGCTGCACCGGACCAGCCGCCTCCCCGGCACCGACATCCACCTCCGGGGAACCCCGCCCTGCACCAGGCCGGCCCGATCACTGGTCGACGCCGCGCAGTGGCAGACGTCGGAGCGTACGGCGTGGGCCGTGATCGCGGCCGGATTCCAGCAACGGCTCGTCTCCGCCGAAGACCTGACCAGGGTGCTCGCCGGCATGCCCCGGGCTCGGCACCGCGCGGCGATCGCCGAGGCGGCCCGGTGGGCGGCCGGCGGGGTGCACTCGGCGGCCGAAGCGGACTTCCTGCGCCTGTGCCGGCGGGCGCGGTTGCCGGAACCGGCTCTGCAACGTCCCCGGAGGCGGCTCGGAGAGCGGGTGAACTACCTCGACGCGTACTTCAAGGGGTACGGCGTCCACGTCGAGATCGACGGTGGGCAGCACATGGAGGTTCAGCAGTACTGGGCCGACATGCGACGCCAGAACGAGCTGTGGATCCCCGGTGAGCGGGTGCTCCGGTTTGCGGCGTGGGCGCTGCGGCATGAGCCCGACGTGGTGATCGCGCAGTTGAGGGCGGCCCTCTATGCAGCCCGCCCCGATCGCCCGCCCAACGACCCGCTCCGATTCTGAACGCCCGCGCCCACCGCCGACCTCGAACGCCTCACCACCGCCCACCCAGATCTTGAACGCGCCACCTCCGCCCCACCCAGATCTTGGACGATCGCCCGCCGTCCCCGGCAGATCTTGAACGATCGCCCGCCGCCCCCAGCCGATCTTGAACGATCGCCCGCCGCCCCCAGCCGATCTTGGACGCGCCACCACCGCCCTGCGCGGACCTTGGACGATCGCTCACTGCCCGAGCAGATCTTGAACGCGCCACCACCGCCCTGCGCGGACCTTGGACGATTGACCACCGCTCAACGGATCTTGGACGCTGCACCACCGAATTAGGTGGTCATGCGTCCAAGATCGCGAAAAAAGAGGGCCCGCCGGGGAGCCGCAGGAATGCCAGGGGGCCGGAACGTCGTTACGCGGCCTGTGGGAACGCCGCGCCGGCGAGACGCGACGGATTCGCGGGAGCGCGCGAACGCAAGAGCGCGGGAGCGCGCGAACGCAAGAGCGCGGGAGCGCGGGAGCGCGCGAACGCAAGAGCGCGGGAGCGCGGGAGCGCGCGAACGCAAGAGCGCGGGAGCGCGGGAGCGCGCGAACGCAAGAGCGCGG
>NZ_JBFAAR010000001.1:633907-647041 GCF_040639855.1 Actinoplanes sp. NPDC023714 | reverse complement strand
TGGAGCGCGCGAACGCAAGAGCGCGGGAGCGCGCGAACGCAAGAGCGCGGGAGCGCGCGAACGCAAGAGCGCGGGAGCGCGCGAGGACCCGGGCGCGCGAGGACCCGGGCGCGCGAGGACCCGGGCGCGCGACCGCAAGAGCGCGGGGAACGCGGGGGCGCGGGGGCGCGGGAGGACGGGGGCGCGCGGGCGTTAGGGCGTGGGAGGCCGCGGAACGCGTCAAGCGGCTGGTCGGAGGGGCTTCGCGTAGGAGAGGACTCCCTCGTGGCCCGCGTAGAACCCGAAGTCGTCGATGCGGACGTAACCCGCCGACTCGTAGAGCGCGATCGCTTCCGGCTGGCGATCCCCGGTCTCCAGGATGACGCGCTCGCAGCCGGCCGCCCGGGCCGACTCCTCGATCGTCGCCAGCATGCGGCGGGCCACGCCTCGGCCTCGGGCCGGCGCCAGCGTGAACATCCGCTTCAGTTCGGCGTCGGAGCCGTGCCGGCGCCAGCCCGCGCTCGCCACGAACCGGCCGTCCAGTTCGGCGACGAAGAAGGCGCCGGCCGGCGGCGTGAAGTCGGCGCCGGTGATGGGCGTGTCGTCGCCGGTGCCGCCGTACCGCTCGGAGAGGTCGCGCAGGTTCTCCGCGACGAGCAGCTGCACGTCCGGGTCGTCGAAGTCGGCTAACTTGATCTTGATGTCTGACACGGGGAACAGGCTAACCGCGTCAGCGGAAATGATCCCAGCCCAGGCCCCCGCTCCACGGCTTCCGGTCGACGGTGACGCCGGAGCCGTCGTACACCGAACCGATGACCTGCCAGGAAGGGGGCAGGACGGTCCCGGCCGGGAACGTCGCGGCGAGCGGGTGATCGTCGCCGCCGGCCAGGACCCACTGGTACGGGTCGACGCCCAGCGCCTTGGCCGCGTCCCGCATCTGATCCGGCACGTCGAACGCGTCCTGGTGCAGGTCGATCGCGACGAGGCTGGCCGCGGCGATGTGCCCGATGTCCTGGAGCAGCCCGTCCGACACGTCGATCATCGAGGTGGCCCTGAGCGCGGCCGCGGCCGGCCCGGACGCGTAGGGCACGGACGGCCGCCGGTACGCCTCGACGAGCTTCTTCGGCGTACGGAATCCGCGCGACAGAACCGTGAGCCCCGCCGCCGCGTACCCGATCCGCCCGGAAAGGGCGAGAATGTCGCCTGGCTGAGCCCCGTCCCTGCGGACCGGCGCCGAACCGCCCAGGTCTCCCAGCGCCGTGACCGCGATGGTGAGCGTCGGCGACGAGGAGGTGTCCCCGCCGACCACGCTCGCGCCGACCAGGGCCGCCTCGGCGGTCAGCCCGTCGGCGAGCGCCTCGACCCACTCGGTCTCCACGCCCGGCGGCACGCAGAGCGCCACGAGCAGGGCCGTCGGCACGGCGCCCATGGCGGCGATGTCGGCCAGGTTGGCCGCGGCGGCGCGGTGGCCGATGTCGGCAGGACCGCACCAGTCGCGCCGGAAATGCCGGCCGTCGACGAGCACGTCGGTGGAGGCGACCACCCGCCCGTCGGCGGCGCGCACGATGGCGGCGTCGTCACCCGGACCGAGCAGGGTGGCCGGGCTGGTGCCGAGACGGGAGACGATTCGGCCGATGAGTCCGAATTCGCCGCCTTCCGAGTTGGTCACGTCTAAGTCCTTCGATGGTGGCGTCCCGCTCCCGGGTCGCTTCGTACGGTAGTTTCACGATCGGGGATCACCGACGGTGGCGGATTGGAGTCGATCGTGGTCCAGGCATACATCCTCATCCAAACTGAGGTCGGGAAGGCGCGTGACGTGGCCGCCGCGATCGAGAAGATACCGGGGGTGGTACGCGTTGACGCCGTGACCGGGCCGTACGACGTGGTCGTGTTGACCGAGGCGCACACCGTGGACGAGCTCGGCGGGCTGATTGTGAGCAAGGTCCAGTACGTGCCGGGCATCACGAGAACGCTCACCTGCTCCGTGGTAAACCTCTGAGCATGGTGAACCTGGACACCCCGAAGGAAGCGCCGAAGAAGGACCCGGCGACCCGCGCGGCGGCCCTCTGGGCGACCGCGATCGCCGTACCGGTGGCGGTGCTCGTCGGCGTGTTCGCCTTCATCGCCATACAACCCGAAAAATCCGAAACATCGGACAAGCCGGTGGCGATCCCGAGCAGCCCCGTTCAAGTCGAGGAAAGGCGCCTCGACGAGAAGGCCGGCACGGTCTGCCTCGCCGTGACGAGCCAGCTCCCCGCGAAGATCCGCGACCTGCCCGCCCGCCCGGTGACGGCGGGACACGAGCAGAACGCGGCCTACGGCGAGCCGCCCATCACGGTGAGCTGCGGCGTGCCGGCGCCGGTCATGTGCGAGACCCTCGACGACAAGACCCCGGGCTGCGTCCCGATGGACACCGAGCTTCTGATCATGAACCGGGTCTGCTGGTACGCGAAGACCGGCGCCGACGCGGCCACCATCACGACGATGGACCGGGAGGTCCCGGTCCAGGTGACCGTGCCGAACACCTACGAGAACGCCGGCCAGTGGGCCAACGAGTTCTCCGACACGGTCGTGAAGACCGTGAAGTCCAAGCCCGCCGCCGAGATGCCGAGCGGCTGCCAGATCTCCTAGTGCAGGCCGGTTCCGCGCCGCAGTGCGGTGCGGATCAGCCGGTCCACGACCTTCGGGTACTCCAGGCCGGTGGCGGCCCACATCATCGGGAACATCGAGGTGGGCGTCATCCCCGGCATCGTGTTGATCTCGTTGAGGAAGATCTCGCCGTCGTCGGTGACGAAGAAGTCGACGCGGGCGAGGCCGGCACAGTCGAGCGCCGTGAAGGTGCGCAGCGCGTACTCCCGGACCTGCTTCGCGATCGCGTCGGACACCCCGGCCGGGATCGTGTAGCGGCTGCCCACCAGGTATTTCGTCTCGAAGTCGTACCAGTCCGCGTCGTCCATGTGGATCTCGGCGAGCAGGGACGCCTCGGGGGCGCCGCCGGCCTCCCCCTCGAGCACCCCGCACTCGATCTCCCGGCCCACGATCGCGGCCTCGACCAGCACCTTCGGGTCGATCCGGCGGGCCGTCGCGACGGCCGCGTCGAGGTCGGCCCAGTCGGTGACCTTGGTGATGCCGGTGGACGAGCCGGCCCGGGACGGCTTCACGAAGACCGGCAGCCCGAGACGCTCCTTGTCCGCCTCCGACAGCGAGACGCCGGCGCGCAGAACCGCGTAGGGGCCGACCGGGATGCCCTCGGCGACCGCGAGCTTCTTGGTGAACTCCTTGTCCATGGCCGCCGCGGAGGCGAACACGTTCGCGCCGACGTACGGGATCCCGGCCATCTCCAGCATCCCCTGGATCGTGCCGTCCTCACCGTAGGCGCCGTGCAGCACCGGGAAGACCACGTCGATGTCGTTCAGCGACGCGGACGGCACCGTCGGGTCGGCCGCCAGCACGACGGACGAGCCGGACGTGGCGGTGATCTCCGGCAGGGTGCGGTCCTGGATCGCCAGCTGCGACGGCTCCCCGGTGGGGAGGACCCAGCGCCCCTCCCGGGTGATTCCGACCGGGACCGCCTCGTACTGGTCCGGGTCGAGAGCGCCGAGGATCGCGCCCGCGCTCACGCAGGAAATGGCGTGCTCAGTGCTGCGACCGCCGAAAACGATCGCGACGCGGGTCTTCCGGGGGGTCGTCACTTGACTTGGTGCCTCTCGCTAGCGGTCATGCCGGGGGTGACCCTACTCTGCGTAGGCCACACATGGGATCTGGCGAGGCAGGGGGAACGAACAGTTCATGGCTCCAGCACTCCACGTGATCGCCGGGCCCGGCCCCGGCCAGCTCGCGACCATGGCCCACTCCCCCGAGGAGCCGTGGTCGGCGCAAGAGCTGAGCGCACTGGCACGGGCCGGCGTACAGATCATGGTTTGCACCTCCACCACGCCGGAGGACACCTCGGGAATCGAGATGATCCCGTTCCCGGACGCCGCCGACCCGGCGAAACGTGAGGAGGCGACGGAGGTGGTCGCGCTCGCGGCCCGCCTCGCCCAGGACGTCCGCGCCGGCCGCTTCGTGGTCACCGAGTCGGCGTCCGGCATCGGCCGGACCACCCTGCTCGCGACGATGACGCTGGTCCTGCTCGGCATCCGCCCCGGCGAGGCCCTGCGTCGCATCGGCGGCCGGGCCACACCCGACGTCCCGCGCAACTGGCTGCACGATTTCGTCTCCACCCACGGCTGATCTTTCATTCGTACGAAGGATGGCGGCTCTCCCGGGCGCATCAGCGGAGTCCCCGATGCGCAGACCCTGCGGCCCCTTCGCGCCGGCTCACGCCGGCGCCGGGCCTGGCGTGACCTTGCGCTTCCAGGGCTGTCCCCGGAACTGACCTTGCGCGTTGACCGCGTTCCCGGGACTGAGCTTTCTGGCGGCTCCGCTTCGCTCCGCCGCGGGCAAAACGCCTTTTTGAGCAGGTGAGGAGGCAGCTGGTTTTCCGCCGCCCGCAAACCCCGCGGGTGGCGGAAAACCAGCTGCCTCCTCACCTGCAGGCGTTTTGCGCGGGTTGCGGGGCTACGCCCTCGCGAGAATCGGGAACACGTGGGGGCTTGGGGTCAGGCCGTCGTGAAGGTCTGAGGGAGGGCTCCGGTGTCCCAGAGGGTGTCGAGGTGGGTCAGGAAACCGGTGAGGGTGGTCTCCAGGTTGCGGCGTTCGGTGGGGGTGAGGGTCGCCAGGGGGTCGGAGAAGATCAGGCCCTCCGGGTGCTTGGCGCGGGTGCCCACGAACTTGTCGCAGGCACCGCACCACACGTAGCTCACCAGCGTCGGGCGGCGGGCGGCCGGCGGGGTGGTGAAGTACGCCCTCAGCCGCCGCTCGCCGCAGGCCGGGCAGTCCCGCTCCCCCGGGTCGGCGAAGAAGCTGTCGCCCTGGGTGAGAGCGGCCACCTCGTCGGCGTTGAAACTGCTCCAGGCGGTCACGAGTCCCCGATCGGATAGTCAGGACAGCGAGGCGTCCAGCGCCGCCGCCACGTCGGCGACGAGGTCCTCAGTGTCCTCGATCCCGCACGAGAACCGCACGAACCCGGGCGCGGTGTCGTCGCCCCACTGGGCCCGCCGGTCCGCCGTGGTGTGCACGCCGCCGAACGAGGTGGCCGCGAAGACCAGCTGGGCCGCCTCGAGGAAGGCCGCGACCCGCTCGGCCGAGCCCAGGTCGAACGAGACCACCCCGGGGATCCGCCGCATCTGTGCCGACGCGACCGCGTACGACGGGTCGGAGTCGAGTCCCGGCCAGCGCACCCCGGTCACGTCCGGGCGGCTCACCAGGAGCGCCGTCACGGCCGCGGCGTTCGCGCTCTGCCGGGCCAGCCGCAGGTCGAGCGTGGCGATCGAGCGGTGCGCCAGCCAGCAGTCGAACGCGCCCGGCACCGCGCCGGTCTGCTTGCGCCAGGTCTCCACCCTGCCGAGCAGCTCCGCGTCGCCGGACGCCACGTAGCCGAGCAGCACGTCGGAGTGCCCGGTCAGCGCCTTCGTGCCGGACGCCACCACGAAGTCGGCGCCGAGCGCGAGCGGGTTCTGCCCGAGCGGCGTGGCCGTGGTGTTGTCGACGGCCACCAGCGCGCCCGCCTCGTGCGCCCGGGCGGACACGGCGCGCACGTCGACGACGTCGAGGCCCGGGTTGGCCGGCGTCTCCAGCAGGACGAGCCGCACGCCGGTCAGGTCCGGGTACGGCCCGGCGGTCGGGATCAGCAGCACCTTCACCCCGAGCTCGCGCAGCGTCGACTCGGCGAACGCCCGTACCGTGAAATAGCCGTCGGCCGGGAGCGCCACCGTGTCCCCGGTGCGCAGGACCGCCAGCAGCAGGGCCGTGATGGCCGCCTGCCCGCTGGAGAAGGCGAGCGCCGGAGCGCCCTCGAGCGCGCCGATGGCCGACTCCAGGAGCTCCCGCGTGGGGTGCTCGGTGCGGGCGTACCCGTGCGTGCCGGGGCCGGTCGCCGGGTCGAGGTGGTACGGCGCCGCGAAGACCGGGCCGGGGAGGAACGGCTCGCCGACCTGCGGTGCGGGGAGGCCGGCGTGGACGGAACGGGTGCCGTCGGAAAACGAGCTCACTCGGGTTTCATCTCTCGTGTCATCAGCAGTTTCACCGCGACCCGCGGATCGGCGCCCTCGTGGCAGACCCGTTCCACCTGCTCGACGATCGGCATCTCGACGCCGTTCGCCCGGGCCAGGTCGCGGATGGAGAGGCAGCTCTTGACGCCCTCGGCGGTCTGCCGGGTGGCGACCTGCGCCTGTTCCAGGGTCTCGCCGCGACCCAGGTGCTCACCGAACGTGCGGTTGCGGGCCAGCGGCGAGGAGCAGGAGGCGACCAGGTCGCCGAGGCCGGCCAGGCCGGCGAAGGTGAGCGGGTCGGCGCCGAGCGCCACGCCGAGGCGGGCCGTCTCGGCGAGCCCGCGGGTGATCAGCGAGGCCCGGGTGTTGTCGCCGAGGCCGATCGCCACCGCCATCCCGTAGGCCAGCGCGATCACGTTCTTGGTGGCGCCGCCGAGCTCGCAGCCGATCACGTCGTCGCTGGTGTACGGCCGGAAGTAGGGCGTCGCGAGGGCGTGCTGCACCTGCTTGGCGCGGCTCTCGTCGGAGCAGGCCACCACGGTCGCGGTCGGCTGCTCGGCGGCGATCTCGGGGGCCAGGTTGGGTCCGGAGACCACCACGACCCGGTCCGCCGCGACGCCGGCCGTCTCGACGATGACCTCGCTCATCCGCTTCAGCGTGCCGAGCTCGATGCCCTTCATGAGGGACACGACGGTGGCGTCGGACGGGAAGGACCCGGCCCAGTCCGCGAGGTTGCCGCGCAGGGTCTGCGACGGCACCGCGATGGCGATCAGCTCGGCGCCGTCCACGGCCTCGGCCAGGTCGGTCGTGCCGGTCACCGTCTCGGCCAGCCGGATGCCGGGCAGCGAGCCCTCGTTGCCGCGCTTGTCGCGGATCTCGGCGGCGACGGCCTCCCGGCGCGCCCACACGGTCACGTCCGAGCCGGCGTCACCCAGCACCTTCGCGAAGGCGGTTCCCCAGGCTCCGGATCCGATGACGGCGGCCCTCATGGTGCGTCCTCCGAGGTCGAGGCCCGCCGCGCGGGCCGATCGTAGAGCGCCGGCGGTTCGCCGTCGCGGATCTCCGCGAGCAGGTCGCGGACGTCCAGCATGATCGCTTCGGTCATCTCGCCGAGCACGGCCCGGCTCGGCGCGGCGCCGGCCCAGCGGCTCAGGTCGACCGGCTTGCCGGCGGTGACCGTGACGTGCGTGCGCCGCAGCTTCAGCTTGTTGGTCCGCGGGTCGAAGATGGCCTGCGGTCCCCAGCAGGCGATCGGCACCACCGGGGCGCCGGTGAGCAGGGCCAGCCGGGCCGCGCCGGTCTTGCCGCGCATCGGCCAGAGCTCCGGGTGCCGGGTGGTCGTGCCCTCCGGGTAGATCACCACGGCGTCGCCCTCGTTCAGCGCCGTGACGAGCGCCTCCACCGACTTGGCCGCCTCGGTGCTGCCCCGCTCGACCGGGATCTGCCGGGTCTTGGTCAGCAGGTAGCCGATGACCGGCACCTTCCAGACGCTGGCCTTGCCGAGGAACCGCGGCCAGCGGTTCGAGCGGTAGATGTAGTGCGCCACCACGAGCGGGTCGAAGTGCGAGACGTGGTTCGGGACGAGGATCACCGGGCCGGACGACGGGATGTTCTCCCGGCCCCTCCAGGTCTTCCTGGTCAGGGCGGTCATCACCGGTAGAACCAGCATCACCGCGACACGCTGCCAGAATCCGAGCCTGAGCTGCGCCACGGCATCCCCCGTCCCTTGATCGGCGACCAATCAGCGCCACACCATGTTCACCTGCGACGAAATCATGCCCGCTGGGAACCGCAGTGACCAGGCAGGGGTCTCGCGGAGTAAGCAAAACCGCAGTTCCCCGGCCCGGAGACCGCTGTGACAGCCGGGCGGGAGATCGTCAGGCAGACTGGGGGCGTGGGGCGGAAGTGGACTGTGGTGATCCCGGTCAAGCGGCTGGGGGCGGCGAAGACGAGGCTGCGGGGCGCCGTGCCCGCCGACCGTCACCCCGACCTGGCGCTCGCCATGGTGCGGGACACCGCCGCGGCGGTCCTCGAGACGCCGGCCGTGGAGCGGCTCGTGGTGGTCACCGACGATCCGGCGGTGACGGCGTCGATGCGCAAGCTCGGCGCGCACGTGGCCCCGGACCCCGGCGCCGGCCTGAACGCGGCGATGCGCTTCGGCGCCGACGACGTGGCCGGGCCGGCCGCGCACCGGGCCGTGCTCACCGGCGACCTGCCGGCGCTGCGCCCGGACCAGCTGGACGAGGCGCTGCGCCGGGTGACCGGCCGCAGCTTCGTGCCGGACGCCGACGGCACCGGGACGGTGCTGCTCGCCGTGCCGCCGGGCGAGCTCCTCCGCCCGCTCTTCGGGCCGCAGTCGGCGCAGGCGCACGCCGGCTCAGGCGCCGTGCCGCTCGCCGGCGACTGGCCCGGCCTGCGCCAGGACGTCGACACCGCCGCCGACCTGGGCACCGTGCTCGGCCTGGGGGCCGGCCGCCGGACCTGCGCGCTGCTGCGTGATCTCGGACTCACGGCGGAGTGCGCCCCGGCCGCCTGAGACGGGTAGCGTGCGCGGTATGCAGGGCACGATCGCGACCTTCGACCCGGCCACCCGCAGTGGCACGCTGCTGCTCGACGACGGCTCTGAACTGGGCTTCGGAGCGGAGGCGTTCCAGCGGTCCGGGCTGCGCCTGCTCCGCCTCGGCCAGCGGGTCACCCTGGAGGCCGACCCCGGCGGCACGATCCGGCGGCTGATGATTCCCGGAGTCGTCTGAATCGATCATCCACTAGTTCGTTTCACGTTTGGTCCGGAGCGGCAAGAATAAGCGCATGCAGACCCCGCCCCGGACCCCCGAGCCCCGCAGGCGTGGCCCGAACGGCCGCTTTCTCCGCATCCCGGAGACAGTTGAGACAGAATCGGCCGTGATCGTCGAGCCCGTCCCCGCATCCGTTCCCGAAGCGGAGGCCAAGGTGAAACCCGAGGTGGACATCGTGGAGATGGAGCAGGCCGGCACTCCGGCGGAGAGGATCCCGAGCTTCGGCATCGACCGGATCGAGACGCTCGCGACCGACGAGGCCGCCGAGGCGTTCGAGGAGGACGTCGACGACGACGAGGACGAGGACGCCGCGGAGACCGTCGACGGCGACCGCTACTACCTGCCGTCCGACCGCTTCCTGAACCGGGAGCTGTCCTGGCTCGACTTCAACGCCCGCGTGCTGGCCCTCGCCGAGGACCCCGCGACGCCGCTGCTGGAGCGGGCGAAGTTCCTCGCCATCTTCGCGAGCAACCTGGACGAGTTCTACATGGTCCGGGTCGCCGGCCTGAAGCGCCGTCTCAGCGCGGGCCTGCCGGTCCGCGGCGGTGACCGCTCCCCGCTGCGCCAGCAGATCGAGATGATCACCGAGCGGACCGCCGACCTGGTGACCCGGCACTCCGCCTGCTTCGCCGACGAGGTCCGGCCGAAGCTCGCCGCCGAGGGCATCGAGGTGGTCAGCTGGAAGGAGCTGGACGCCCCGGAGCAGGGCCGGCTGCGGACGTTCTTCCGCGAGCAGGTCTTCCCGGTCCTCACGCCGCTCGCGGTCGACCCGGCGCACCCGTTCCCGTACATCTCGAGCCGTTCGCTGAACCTCGCGGTGGCCCTGCGCTACCCGGACGGCGACAACCCCGAGCTGTTCGCCCGGATCAAGGTGCCGAACAACGTCTCGCGCTTCGTGACCGTGCAGAACGACAGCCGCGGCGTACGCTTCCTGCCGATCGAGGAGCTCATCGCCAACCACCTCGACCAGCTCTTCCCGGGCATGCAGATCCTCGAGGTGCACGCGTTCCGGGTGACCCGCAACGCCGAGCTCGAGGTCGACGAGGACCGCGACGAGGACCTGCTCCAGGCCCTGGAGCGGGAGATCGCCCAGCGCCGGTTCGGCCCGCCGGTCCGGCTCGAGGTGGCCGCCTCGATCAGCGACCACGTGCTCGACCTGCTGGTCCGCGAGCTCGACATGGACAGCCACGACGTGCTGCGGGTGCCCGGCCTGCTCGACCTGTCGGCGCTCTGGCAGGTGTTCGGCGAGGTCGACCGGGACGACCTGAAGGACCGCCCGTTCGTGCCGGCGACCCACCCGCAGCTGGCCGACGGCGAGGTGCCGCGCAGCGTCTTCAACCGGCTGCGCGAGTCGGACATCCTGGTCCACCACCCGTACCACTCGTTCTCGACGAGCGTGCAGCGCTTCATCGAGCAGGCCGCGGCCGACCCCAACGTGCTGGCCATCAAGCAGACGCTGTACCGCACGTCCGGCGACTCCCCGATCGTGGACGCCCTGGTCGACGCCGCGGCGGCCGGCAAGCAGGTGGTCGTGCTGGTCGAGGTGAAGGCCCGCTTCGACGAGGTGGCGAACATCGCCTGGGCGCGCAAGCTGGAGCGGGCCGGCTGCCACGTGGTCTACGGCCTGGTCGGGCTGAAGACGCACTGCAAGACCGCGCTCGTGGTCCGGCAGGAGGGCAACCAGATCCGGCGCTACTGCCACATCGGCACCGGCAACTACCACCCGAAGACCGCGCGGCTCTACGAGGACTTCGGCATGCTGACCGCCGACCCCGAGGTGGGCGCGGACGTCACCGACCTGTTCAACGTGCTGACCGGGTACAGCCGGCAGACCACGTACCGGCGTCTGCTGGTGGCGCCGCACGGCGTCCGCAGGGGCCTGGTCGAGCGGATCGAGGAGCAGGCGAAGATCGCCCGGGACGGCGGCGAGGCGCTGGTCCAGTTCAAGGTGAACTCGCTCGTCGACGAGCAGACCATCGACGCGCTCTACAAGGCCTCCCAGGACGGCGTGAAGATCGACCTGATCATCCGCGGCATGTGCTCGCTGCGCCCGGGCGTACCCGGCCTCTCCGAGAACATCCGGGTGCGCTCGATCGTCGGCCGGTTCCTGGAGCACTCGCGGGTCTTCCGGTTCGGCCCCGGCCCGGACGCCGAGTACTGGATGGGCTCGGCCGACCTGATGCACCGCAACCTGGACCGCCGGGTCGAGGCGCTGGTCCGGATCAGCCTCAAGTCGGCGCGCGAGGAGCTGCGCAACGTCCTCGAGCTGTCGATGCGGGACCAGACCGAGGGCTGGGACCTGGACGGCGAGGGTGTCTGGCACCGCAACGTCGGCACTCCCGGCCGCCCGCAGAACCACCTCCAGGCCGCCCTGCTGCGCCGCGTCATCGGCAAGAAGAGCTGATGCCGGAGACCGAACTCGCCGCGGGCGGCGTGCTGTACCGGGACGGGCGGATCTGTCTCGTGCACCGCCCCCGCTACGACGACTGGAGCCTGCCGAAGGGCAGGCTCACCCCCGGCGAGCCGGCTCTGCTGGGTGCGCTGCGCGAGGTCGAGGAGGAGACGGGTACGCCCGGAGTCCCGCAGCTGCGGCTGCCCGACGTGGACTACGTGCTGCCCGGCGGCCGGCCCAAGAACGTGGCGTACTGGCTCATGCTGGCGACCTCGGACGGCCCGGTGCAGGACGCCGACGAGGTGGACGAGGTCGCCTGGCTGCCGCTCGCCGAGGCCCGCGAGCGGCTCACCTACCCGGACGAGCGCGATCTGCTGGACCACGTGGCCGGCCTGCCGCCGATCACCTCCGTGATCGCGATGGTCCGGCACGCGCACGCCGGCGAGCGGAAGAAGTGGAACGGCCGGGACGCGCTGCGCCCGATCGACCCGGAGGGCGCGAAGCAGGCCGAGCGGATCGCGGCGACGCTCACCCCGTTCCGGCCGCGCCGCCTCGTGGCGGCGCCGCCGCTGCGCTGCTCGCAGACGCTGGAGCCGCTCGCCGCCGCGCTCGGCAACCAGCCGGTCATCCTGGACGGCGCGTTCGCCGAGCCGGCCGACCCGGCCGGCCTGCCGGCCAAGCTGGCCGCGGCCCGGTCCCGGATCGCCCAGCTGCGCGGCGACGGCCGCGTGGTGATCTGCAGCCAGGGCAAGGTCATGCCGTCGCTGCTGGCCGCGATCGCCGGCCGGGACGACACCGAGCGGTTCAAGACCCGCAAGGGCGACGGCTGGCTGCTCACCTGGTCCGGCGAGCGGCTGCTGGGCGTCTCCCGGCTGTGACCGCCCGGGACGCCGGCGGGTCGGCCCGCCAGTATCCGACCAGGTCACCGGTGAGCCAGCGGGCCTTCCACAGCTCGTCGCGGCGCGGTTCCCAGTCCCGGTACGGCAGCAGCGCGAGCCGCCAGCCGAGCACCCCGAGCAGGTACCAGCCGTAGAGCGGGACGGCGCCCATCCAGCCGTCCCGCCGCCGGTACGAGCCGTGCGGCGCGAACACGGTCACCGCGAGGCCGGACCATCCGCAGGTGATCAGCCAGTCCAGCACCGGCCGACCGGTCCGCTGCTCGGCCAGGTCGCCGAGTGTCCATCCGGGCAGGACGGCCACGGCGAACAGGGCCGCGGCGAGGGACGAGCGCGCGACCAGGCCGCGCGGCGTCGTGTGGCGTTCCATGCCCGGACGGTAGGACGGGCGCGGTCAGCGCAGGCGGGAACACGAAAGGCGTCCACCCAGGGGTGGACGCCTATTCGCGGGACTTCGTCGGGTCAGCGGGCCTTCCGCGACGACGCGCTGCGCGCCGTGGCGGTGGTACGGGCCCGGGCCGGCGCCGCCGCCGGGGTGGCGGACTTGCGAGCGGTCTTCTTGGCAGGCGCCGCCTTGGTGGCCGCCGCCTTCTTGGTCGCGGCCGCCGTCGACTTCTTGGCGGAGGACGCCGGCTTGGCCGCCGCGGACTTGGCGGCGGTCGACTTGGCCGCCGTCGACTTGGCCGCCGTCGACTTGGCCGCCGTCGACTTGGCAGCCGCCGACTTGGTAGCGGTCGCCTTGGTCGCCGACTTGGCAGCGGTCGACTTGGACGCCGTGCTCTTGGCCGGAGCGGCCTTGGTGGCGGTCTTCTTCGCGGCGGTCGTGCTCTTGGTCGCCGCGGCCGCCTTCGTCGCGGTGGTCTTCTTGGCCGCCGCGGCGGACCTGGTGGCGGTCTTCTTCGCGGCGGTCGTGCTCTTGGTCGCCGCGGCCGCCTTCGTCGCGGTGGTCTTCTTGGCCGCCGCGGCGGACCTGGTGGCGG
>NZ_JBFAAR010000001.1:609626-633808 GCF_040639855.1 Actinoplanes sp. NPDC023714 | reverse complement strand
GTCGCCGACTTCGCCGGCGCGGACTTGGCAGCGGTCGCCGTCTTCTTCGCCGCGGTGGTCTTGGCAGCGGTCGCCGACTTCGCCGGCTTGCCGCTCGCGACCAGGTCGCGGAAAGTGCTACCCGCCTTGAACGCTGCGACCGACGTCTTCTTGACCTTTACCGGCTCACCGGTTCGGGGATTCCGTGCGGTACGCGCATTGCGCACTCGCTTCTCGAAAGAGCCGAAGCCGGTGAGGGCCACCTTGTCGCCCTTGGCGACAGCGTTCTGCACCTCGCTGATGAACGCGTCCAGAGCCTGGGTCGCGACCTTCTTGTCACCCAATCGGACAGCGAGCGCCTCGATGAGCTCGGCCTTGTTCACGGTTTTCCTCCCGGACGTGAGAACTGGCCCGTCACGGGCCATTCTGCGCGCACGGTATGCCCTGTGACCTGGAGACACAAACATTCGTGGCAAAAAACCCGTTGTGTCCCAACGAATTCGCCCCTGCCGGGTAACCCGGCAGGGGCGAATTGCTAAAGGACCGTGACCGGCTTGAAAGCGGGACGGCTCTTCTCGTACGCCGTAATCATCTCTTCATGGCGCAGAGTGAGTCCGATGTCGTCGAGGCCTTCCATGAGGCGCCAACGGCTGAAATCGTCGATCGGGAAGCCGTAGGCGGCGTCGTCGACGCGGACCACGCGGCCGTCCAGGTCGACCGTGATCTCCTTCTCCGGCTCGCTCTCGGCGAGGTCCCAGAGGCTTTCGACGATCTTCTGGTCGAGCTGGATCGGGAGCAGGCCCTCCTTGAGGGCGTTGCCCCGGAAGATGTCGCCGAACCGGGAGGCGATGACGGCCTTGAAGCCCCAGTCGCGCAGCGCCCAGACGGCGTGCTGCCGGGACGAGCCGGTGCCGAAGTTCGGGCCGGCCACCAGGATCGTGGCGCCGGCGTGGGCCGGGTTGTGCAGCACGAAGCCCGGGTCCTCGCGCCAGGCGCTGAAGAGGCCGTCCTCGAAGCCGGTGCGGGTGACCCGCTTCAGGTAGACCGCCGGGATGATCTGGTCGGTGTCCACATCGGAGCGGCGCAGCGGCATGATCTTGCCGGCGTGCGTGACGAACTTGTCCATGGTTCTTCCCTCGATCTACAGGTCGGCCGGGGCGGCCAGCCGGCCGACCACGGCGGTGGCGGCGGCGACCTGCGGCGAGACCAGGTGGGTACGCCCACCCTTGCCCTGCCGGCCCTCGAAGTTGCGGTTGGACGTGGAGGCGGCGCGCTGGCCGGGGCTGAGCGTGTCCGGGTTCATGCCGAGACACATCGAGCAGCCGGCGAACCGCCACTCGGCACCGGCCTCGGTGAAGATCTTGTCGAGGCCCTCGGCCTCGGCCTGCTCCCGGACCTGGTACGAGCCCGGGACGATCATCATCCGGACGCCCTCGTGCACCTTGTGCCCGCGGATCACCTCGGCGGCGGCGCGCAGGTCCTCGAGCCGGCCGTTGGTGCATGAGCCGACGAAGACCACGTCGACCGGGACCTCGCGGAACGGGGTGCCGGGGGTGAGGTCCATGTATTCCAGGGCACGCTGGGCGGCGTTGCGCTCGACCTCGTCGAGGAAGTCCTCCGGGGCCGGCACGACGCTGTTGAGCGCGGCGCCCTGGCCCGGGTTGGTGCCCCAGGTGATGAACGGGCTGATCTGCGAGGCGTCCAGGATGATCTCGGTGTCGTACTCAGCGCCCTCATCGGTGGCGAGGGTGCTCCAGTACGCGACCGCGTCGTCCCAGTCGGCGCCCCGCGGCGCGTGCGGGCGGCCCTTGAGGTAGTCGAACGTGGTCTCGTCCGGCGCGATCATGCCGGCCTTGGCGCCCCACTCGATCGACATGTTGCAGATGGTCATCCGGCCCTCCATGGAGAGCTTGCGGATGGCCTCGCCGCGGTACTCCACGATGTGGCCGTTGCCGCCGCCGGTGCCGGTCTGCGTGATCAGGGCGAGGATCAGGTCCTTCGCGCTCGTTCCGGGGGCCAGGTCACCGACGACCGTGACGGCCATCGTCTTCGGCTTGGCCTGCGGCAGCGTCTGGGTGGCGAGCACGTGCTCGACCTCGCTCGTGCCGATGCCGAAGGCGAGCGCGCCGAACGCGCCGTGCGTCGCGGTGTGCGAGTCGCCGCAGACGATCGTCATGCCCGGCTGGGTGAGGCCCAGCTGCGGGCCGATGACGTGCACGATGCCCTGGTTCACGTCGCCGAGCGGGCGGATCTCGACGCCGAACTCGGCGCAGTTCTTCCGCAGCGTCTCGATCTGCGTGCGCGAGACGGTGTCGGCGATCGTGAGCAGCTCGCCGCGGCGGGTGTTGAACGACGGATCCGCGTACCCGGTCGGGGTGTTGTGGTCCTCCGTCGCGAGCGTGAGGTCGGTCCGGCGGACCGGGCGACCGGCCATCCGGAGACCGTCGAACGCCTGCGGGCTGGTGACCTCGTGCAGCAGGTGCAGGTCGATGAAGAGCAGGTCCGGCTCGCCCTCGGCCGTGCGCACCACGTGGTCATCCCAGACCTTCTCGGCCAGGGTCCTGGGTTTCCCGCCCTGGGGAGTGACTCCCACCATCTGGACATCCTAAATTCTGGAATGTATGTTTCGGCTTGTGGGACACAGTATGAGCGGTGTCGGCGTTCTCGACAAGGCGGTGGTCATTCTTGCCGCCTGTGTCGACGGCGCCAGCCTGGCCGAACTCGTCGAGCGCACGAAGCTGCCTCGCGCGACAGCACATCGCCTGGCACAGGCGTTGGAGATCCACCGGATGCTGGTCCGCGACACCCAGGGAAGGTGGCGCCCCGGACCCCGTCTGGGCGAGCTCGCGAACGCCGCGCCCGACGTGTTGCTGACCGCCGCCGAACCCCTGCTGTCCGCATTGCGGGACGCCACCGGGGAGAGCGCGCAGCTCTACCTGCGCCGCGCCGACGAGCGCATCTGCGTGGCCGCGGCCGAGCGCGCGAGCGGTCTCCGGGACACCGTCCCGGTCGGCTCGGTGCTGCCGATGGTGGCCGGCTCCGCCGCGCAGATCCTGCTCGCCTGGGAGCCGCCCGAGGCCGTCATGCCGCTGCTGCCGCGCTGCAAGTTCACCGGCCGCACCCTCGCCGAGGTCCGGCGCCGCGGCTGGGCGCAGAGCGTCGCCGAGCGCGAGCCCGGTGTGGCGAGCGTCTCGGCCCCGATCCGCGACCGGACGGGCCGGGTCATCGCCTCCATCTCGATAAGCGGTCCGATCGAACGTCTCGGCCGCCGTCCCGGCGAACGCCACGCCATGGCAGTAGTCCGAGCCGGCCAACGCCTTTCCGGCCTGTAGAACCCCTTCCCACCGCCCCGAACCCCTCCCTCCTCCCCCCTCCCCGATCTTGTGAATTCGCGCCGGACCGGTCCTGCACAGCCTCACAAGATCGACCGCTCCCCCGCGATCTTGTGACCTCGCGCGGGAACGGGCCTGTGCAGGTTCACAAGATCGCCCTCCTGCCCTGCGATCTTGTGGATTCGTGTGGGAACGGGGCTGTGCGGGTTCACAAGATCGAGGAGGGGGCGCGGGTTTGCGGAATCGGGAAGGGTTGATGCGTGGGCTAGGCTGCCGCCGTGCGGCTCTTCGGGCAGGACGGTCGGCTCTTCGGGCGTGAGGCCGAGTGCTCCGCGCTGGATGCGCTTCTCGCGGGCGCGCGATCCGGGCGCAGCGCGGCCCTGCTGCTGCGCGGCGAGGCGGGTGCGGGCAAGACCGCACTTCTTCGGTACGGGCTGAGCAGGGCGCCCGGTGCGCTGGTGGTGAGCGGCGTCGAGTCCGAGGCGGACTTCCCCTTCGCCGGCCTGCACCGGCTGCTGCTCCCGCTGCTGCCGCACCGCGAACGGCTTCCGGCCGGCCAGCGCGCCGCCCTCGAGGTGGCCTGCGGTCTCGCCGAGGGGCCGCCGCCCGACCTCTACCTGGTCAGCCTCGCGGCGCTGACCCTGCTCGCCGCCTCGCCCCGGCTCTGCGTCGCCGACGACGTGCAGTGGCTCGACCGGGAGTCGGCCCGCGCGCTCGCCTTCGTGGCCCGCCGGCTGCACGCCGAGGGCGTGGTCCTGCTCTTCGGCATGCGCACGGCCGGCGACGACCCGGGCCTGTTCGCCGGGGTGCCGGTCCTCGACGTGGGCGGGCTCACCCGGGACGCCGCGCTGGCGCTGCTCTCCGCGGTCGTCGCCACCGAGATCGACCTGAGCCTGGCCGAGCACATCGCGGAGACCACCGGCGGCAACCCGCTGGCCCTCACCGACCTGGGCCGGGAGCTGACCGCCGACCAGTGGCGGGGCGCCGTGCCGCTGCCCGAGCCGGTGCCGATCGGCAGCCGCCTGGAGAGCCACTACTCGGCGCGGGTCCGCAGCTATTCGCCGGCCACCCGGACCTGGCTGCTGCTCGCGGCGGCCGGGGCGGGCGGCCGCAGCGAGCACCTGCTGGCCGCCGCCCGGCTGCTCGCGGTCACGCCCGAGGACGCCGGGCCGGCCGAGAGCGACCGGCTGGTGGCCGGGTCGCCGCCGGTCGACTTCCGGCATCCGCTGGTCCGGTCCGCGGTCTACGGCGACGCCTCCCCGGCCCGGCGCCGGGCCGTGCACGCCGCGCTGGCCGAGGCGACCACCGACCCGGCCGAGGCGGACCGCCGGGCGTGGCATCTCGCGTCGGCGACCGTGGCGCCGGACGAGGAGGTCGCCGCCGAGCTGGAGCGCCGGGCCGGCCGGGCCGGCGCCCGCGGCGGGTACACCGCCCGGGTCACCTTCCTGAGCCGGGCCGCCGAGCTCACCCCGGACCCGGCGGTCCGCGCCGGCCGGCAGGTCGAGGCGGCCGGCGCCGCGATGGCCGCGGGCGCGCCGGCCCGCGCCCTCTCCCTGCTGGACGTCGTGGAGCGGGAGCGGCTGTCCGGCCCGGTGCTCGGATCGGCGCTGCTCACCCGGGCGCTCGCCACCGTCAACACCGGTGCGCCGACCGGGCTGCGGGACGCCCCCGGCCTCTGCCTCGAGGCGGCCGCGGCGTTCGGCGACGACCACGTCCGGGCCCGCCGGGCCGCCGTGCAGGCCGTCGACCACGCGATCGGGGCGGAACACCTGGGCGGGATCGCCGAGACGGTCGTCGCGGCCGAGGCCGCCCGGCTGGCCGGCACCGACCCGGACGGGCTGGACGGCCTGCTCCTGGCCGGGTACGCGGCGTTCATCCTGGACGGCTACGAGGCGGGCGCGCCGAAGCTGCGGCGGGCGGTGGCCGCCATCGCCGACCCGGCGGTGCCCGACGAGACGCTGCTGCGGCGGTTCGTGGTCGGCGTCAACTACAGCAACCTGCTCTGGGACGACGCCGCCAAGCTGGTCCTGCTCGACCGGGCCGAGGCGGCGGCCCGGCGCACCGGCGCGCTGCACGCCCTCGACCTCGTCCACTTCGTCGGCGCGATGACCGAGGCCACCCTGGGCCGGCTCGACCGCGCCGACCGGCACGACGCCACCGGCCAGCGGATCCGCCGGTCGATCGGCCAGACCGCCGACCAGGAGCAGGTGTGGCGCCACCCCGAGCTGGTCGCGTGGCGGGCCCCGGACGGGTTCCGGGAGACCGTCCCGCACGCGCTCGAGGTCTTCGCGATGCTGAACCTCGGTGGCATGCACTCGGTCACCCTGCTCGCCACGGCCATGCTGGAGAACGCGTCCGGCGCCTACGCGGCGGCCCGGGAGCTGGTCCTGCGCATCGTCGAGCCGGGACGGCCGCGGCGGTACGCGTACGCGCTCCCGGAGCTCGTCGAGGCCGCGCTGCGCTCCGGGGAGCGGGCGGCCGCCGAGGGCGCGCTCGCCGACCTGACGACGGCCGCCCGCAGCAGCGGCACTCCCCTGGCGCTCGGCGTCCTGGAACGCTCCGCGGCCCTGCTGGCCGGTCCGGAGCGGGCCGAGCAGCACTACCGGGACGCGATCGAGCTGCTCGGCGGGACCGCGTCGCACGGCGACCTGGCCCGGGCGCGGCTGCTCTACGGCGAGTGGCTGCGCCGCCGCCGGCGCCGCCGGGACGCGCGGGAGCAGCTGGCCGGGGCGCTCGCGATGTTCGAGGAGGTGGGGGCCTCGGTCTTCGCCGGCCGGGCGCGCCGGGAGTTGGCGGCACTCGGGGAGAGCGTGACCTCCGCCGTACCCATGACCGACGAAACGGCCTTGACCCCCCAGGAGGCCGCCGTGGCGCGCCTGGCTCGCGCCGGGGCCACCAACGGCGAGATCGCTGCGCATCTGTTCCTCAGTGCCAGCACCGTCGACTACCACCTGCGCAAGGTGTTCCGGAAGCTCGGCGTCTCCTCCCGCCGGCAGCTGCGCGAAGCCCTCCGCGACTGAGGCGGCGTGACGGATTCTGCACGGGCGACTACGCATCGCACGTGATTCGCCGCGGGATCGCTCCCATGAGGATCGGAGCAGATTCCATGAGGGGGTACTGAATCGTGAAACCGATCGTTCTGGTCCACGGCTTCTGGGTGACGCCGCGCAGCTGGGAGAACTGGATCGCGCACTACGAGGCCAAGGGCCACCGGGTGATCGCGCCCGGATATCCGGGATTCGAGGTCGAGGTGGAGGCGCTCAACGCCGACCCGTCGCCGATCGTGGACGTGACCGTGCCGCAGATCATCGCCCGGTACGAGGAGGCGATCGGGGAACTGCCCGAGGCGCCGATCATCATCGGTCACTCGGCGGGCGGGGCGTTCACCCAGATCCTGCTCGACCACGGGTTCGGCGCGGCCGGAGTGGCGATGAACTCGGCGCCGACCGAGGGCGTCCGGGTGGTGCCGCTGTCCCAGGTGAAGTCGACGTTCCCGGTGCTCAAGAGCCCGGCGAACCGGCACAAGGCGGTGCCGCTCACCTTCGAGCAGTGGAAGTACGCCTTCACCAACACGTTCACCGAGGAGGAGTCCCGCTACCTGTACGAGCGGTACGCCATCCCGGCCAACGGCGGCATCCTCTGGGGCAGCGTGCTCGCCAACTTCCAGCCCGGCCACCAGGACACCTGGGTCGACTACCACAACGACGACCGGGCGCCGCTGCTCTTCGTCTCGGGCTCCGAGGACCACATCATGCCGCCCGAGGTGCAGCGGTCCAACCACAAGCACTACAAGTCGAACACGATCACCGAGATCCGCGAGTACGAGGGCTACGCCCACCTGCTGCCCGCGCAGAAGGGCTGGGAGCAGATCGCCGACGAGGTGCTGGAGTGGGCCCTGCGGCACGCCCTCCCGGCGAAATGACGCCGCGGATCACCCACATCGGCGGCCCGACCACGCTGATCGAGCTGGACGGTGTGCGGCTGCTCACCGACCCGACGTTCGACGAGCCGGGGCGGCGGTACGCGTTCGGCCTCGGCACGTCATCGGTGAAGACGGCCGGGCCGGCGCTGCGGCCGGACCAGCTGGGCCGGATCGACGCGGTGCTGCTCACCCACGACCACCACGCCGACAATCTGGACGACGCGGGGCGGGCGCTGCTGCCCTCCGTACCGGTCGTGGTGACCACGGCGAGCGGGGCCCGGCGCCTCGGCGGCAACGCCGTCGGCCTGGTCCCCTGGAAGACCACGACCGTCGGCGGACTCGAGATCACCGCGACGCCGGCGCGGCACGGGCCGCCGCTGAGCCGGGCCGTCGTCGGGGACGCCATCGGGTTCGCGCTGCGGCCGGCCGGGGCGTCCTCGGTGGTCTGGATCACCGGGGACACGGTGTTCTTCGGCGGGGTCCGCGAGGTGGCGTCCCGGCTCACCGTCGACACCGCGATCGTCCACCTCGGGAAGGTGCAGTTCGGGCTGACCGGGCCGATCAGGTACACGATGAACGGGCGGGACGCCGCCCGGCTCGTCGAGCTCGTGCGGCCGCGCCGGGTGGTGCCGGTGCACTACGAGGGGTGGTCGCACTTCCAGGAGGGGCGGGCCGGGGCGGAGGCGGCGTTCCCGCCCGCGACCCTCACCTGGCTGGAGCCGGGGGTCGCACGAACCCTCTAGCGGGGCGTCGCGTGATCATGGCTCCGCACGGTGACGTCGGTCATAGCGGCATTCAGTCCGCCCCGGGCCGATCCGCGGCATCCGTCTCCCACGAGCAGAACGGCCCGCACCGGTATCGGTGCGGGCCGTTCTCGCTGTAGTCCCGAAGGGATTCGAACCCTCGCTACCGCCTTGAGAGGGCGGCGTCCTAGGCCGCTAGACGACGGGACCCTTGCCGCCCGGTGACTTCCCCGTGCGGCGGGCTGAACTCTATCAGCCCCCTGCCCCGCACCCGAAATCGGCCGCCGCAGCCCCTCCACGCCAGGAGCAACGGGCTGCGGCCGGCGCCGCCCGCCCGCACACCCCGGGAACGCGAAACGGCCCGCATCAAACGATGCGGGCCGTTCGTGTCTGTAGTCCCGAAGGGATTCGAACCCTCGCTACCGCCTTGAGAGGGCGGCGTCCTAGGCCGCTAGACGACGGGACCAGAACTTCCGAACTCTGCTGAACCTTCGCAGATCCAGCGCTCCCCTCCCTCGCGGGAGGAGCAGCGCTGGGGTACCAGGACTCGAACCTAGACTAACTGAACCAGAATCAGTCGGGCTGCCAATTACCCCATACCCCATTTGGCCCGGCTTGCCGAGCCGTGGAGAACTTTACCCGAGCCCACCCGGCCCGCCAAATCGGGTTACCGAAATAGATCCGCGTGACGTCGCGCCCACTCCTCGTAACCGAGCGCGGGCCGGCCCAGGACATCGGCGACCGTGGATACCGCGCGCTGGGGATGGGCGGCCAGCTGGGCGAGCCCGTCCAGGTACCAGCCTCCGTGCTCGCCCATCACCGACGTGAAGTGCTGGAGGGCGGGGTCGCCGGCGAGCTCGACGTAGGTGAGGTCGCGGCCCAGCGCCCGGCCGATCGCGGCGACCTTCTCGCGACGGGTCAGCGACTCCGGGCCGGTGAGCTCCAGAGAGCGGCCCTCGAAACCGTCGGCGAGCAGCACGTGCGCCGCCACCGCGGCGATGTCCTCCTGGGCGACCGGCGCGTTCGCGGCGTCACCCCAGGCGTCCTTCACGACGTCGCCGGCGCGGATCTGCGGCGCCCAGATGTCGGCGTTCGCCATGAACTCGCCGGGCTCGAGGTGCACCCACGGGACGCCGCACTCCTCGACGGCGTCCTCGACGGCCTGCCAGTGCTCGCCCTTCGCGCCCGCCATGTCGACGATGAGCCGCACCCCCGCCTCGGCCGCCAGCCGGCACACGGCGGGCGCGGTGGCCGGGTGCGGGGCGAGATAGAGACGGTCGACGCCGGCCAGGGCGGCCGGCATGGTCGCGGGCCTGCCGACGAAACCCCGGACCACCTCGACCCCGGGCGGCAGGGCGGCCCGGGCCGGGTCGACGGTGAGGGCGCGGACGTCGGTGGCGCCACGGGCGAGCAGTTCGTCGACGACCATCCGGCCCACGTTGCCGGTGGCGCCCGTCACGAGGATCCTCATTCTCCGTACGCTATACGGAGAATGAGGATCACAACAGGGGCTCAGTCCAGCGCGACGACCGGGTTACGCAGCTCGCCGATGCCCTGGATGCTCACCGAGACGGTGTCGCCCGGGACGATCTGGCTGACGCCGGCCGGCGTGCCGGTGAGGATGATGTCGCCCGGCAGCAGGGTCATGACGTGCGACACGTACGAGATCAGGCTCGGAACGTCGAAGACCATGTCCTTGGTCCGGCCGATCTGGCGGACCTCCAGGTTCTCCGGGTCGCGGCCGACCTCGCAGCGCACCTCGACGTCGCTCACGTCGAGCCCGGTGACGATCCACGGGCCGATCGGGCAGAACGAGTCGAAGCCCTTGGCGCGGGTCCACTGCGGGTCCTTGCGCTGCAGGTCACGCGCGGTCACGTCGTTGCCGACGGTGTAGCCGAAGATCGCCTTCTCGGCGCCGGCGCGGTCGACGCGGCGGGCGCCGGAGACGCCGATCACGACGGCCAGCTCGGCCTCCTCCTCGACCCGCTCGGTGACGCTCGGGATCCGGATGGCGTCGTTCGGGCCGATCACCGAGGTGTTCGGCTTGATGAAGATGAGCGGCTCCTTGGGCACCTCGTTGCCCATCTCGGCCGCGTGGTCGGCATAGTTGCGACCGATTCCGATCACCTTGGTCGGGAAGATCGGCGCCAGCAGCCGTACGTCGGGGAGCGCCCAGCGCTGACCGGTGAAGCGCACCTCCTGGAACGGTGTCGCGTCGATCTCGGCCACCGTAAGGCCCGAGGAACCATCGCCCTCGACGACGCCGAACGAAACTCCACCGGCATGAACAAAGCGGGCGAAACGCACGGTAACCCCATCTCTAGGAACACGGATTGCCCTCGAAATCTACGCCCCCAGCCGCGGGAACGGTTGCAGCGAGAACACCACCTCGATCGGCACCGCGAAGTATTCGGAGATGCGCAGCGCCAGGTGCAGGCTCGGGCTGAACTCGCCGCGCTCGAGATAGCCGACGGTCTGGTAGTGCACGCCGAGCGCGTCCGCGAGCTGCCGGCGCGTGATCCCCCGCTCGGCGCGCAGCATGGCGATCCGGTTGAACGTGACCTCGCTGCCCATCGCTCCCTCAAACGCCCATCCGCGTCATCGCCCGCTCACGACGGGCCGCCACCGCGGACCCGGACTCCCGGCGCGCCATCCGCCGCAGGACGCCCGGCGCGAGCGCCAGCCCGGCCACCGACCAGATCCCTAGCATCACGACCGTCGGGAGATGCCGCCAGGAGCCGCCCAGCTCGGCCGCCACCAGCGCATCGGGCAGGAGTGCCGATCGCAGGCCCAACCCTAGCCAATACATCGGGAAGATCTGGGCGACGCCCTGGAGCCAGCCGGGCAACGCGGTGATCGGGTAGAAGATGCCGGAGATCCCGACCAGGCCGAAGATCGGCAGCATCAGCAGCGAGAGCGTCCGTACGTTGTCGAAGAGCGCCCCGAGCATCGCGCCGATCGGCATGGTCGACAGGAACGCGAGCGGCACCAGCCACAGCAGGGTCAGCGCGCCGCCGGCGCCGAGCTCCAGGCCGTCGCCGATGACGAAGGCGGCGGGGAGCACCACCAGGCAGCTGACCACGCTGACCCCGGCGACCAGCACGCCCTTGCCGACCAGGTATCCGGTCATGCCGTCCGGGGTGGCCTTGGCCCGCAGCAGGGTGCCGTCCTCCCGGTCCATCGCCAGGTACTGCGCCGTCGTCATCACGCCGGCGATCACCACGAGCATGGCGAGCGAGCTGACGAACGTGTGCGCGCCGAGCGCGAAATCGGTGCCGGGCACGGTCGAGCCCCGCATCAGCAGGAGCGTGACGAGCAGCAGCGCCGCGGGCAGCAGGTAGCCGAAGACGTCCTGCGCGTTGGTGAGGGTCTGCCGCAGCTCGACGCCACCCCGGGCCAGGCCGATCCGGATCACCCGGGTCATCACGCTCTCCCCTCCGCGTCGCGGACCAGCCGCATGTACGTCTCCTCGAGGCCGACCGGGCGCACCTCGAGCTCGCCGATCGCCTCGCCGTGCTGGCGGAACAGCTCCCGGACGAAGCCGGTGGCGTCGGCTGCCGAGTGCACGAACCGGCTGCCGTCCCGGGTCCAGCGGATCTCGGTCTCGCCGGCCACCTCGCGGGCCAGCTCGTCGGCCGAGCCGCTCGCCATGATCCGGCCGCCGGCCAGGATGAGGATCCGGTCGGCGAGCTTCTCCGCCTCGTCCAGATCGTGGGTGGTGAGCAGCACCGTGGTGTCCTCCACGTCGGTGAGCCGGTGCACCAGGTCGTGGAACTCGCGCCGGGCCTCCGGGTCGAACCCGACCGTCGGCTCGTCGAGGAAGAGCAGCTCGGGACGGCCGACGATGCCGATCGCGACGTCGAGCCGGCGGCGCTGACCACCGGAGAGCCGGAGGATCTTGGTGTTCGCCGAGGCGGTCAGGCCGACCACGTCGAGCAGCTCGTCCACATTCCACGGTCGCCGATAGCCGGCGTAGTAGGAACCGAGGTGCCGCAGCAGCTCGCCGACCCGCCACTTGCCGTGGTCGCGCCAGGACTGCAGGACCACGCCGAGCCGGGCCCGCCAGCCCTCGTCGCCGCGCTCCGGGTCGGTGCCCAGCACCCGCACGTGACCGGCCGACCGGTGCCGGAAGCCCTCGAGGATCTCGATCGTGGTGGATTTGCCGGCGCCGTTCGGCCCCAGCAGGACGAGCACCTCACCGCGCTCGGCGACGAAGTCGACACCCGTCAGGACCTCCTTGGGTCCGTAGCTCATCCGGAGGTCGCGAGCCTCGACGACAGTTGTCATGTCCAGCACATTATCAACCTTGTAGTAGATGTACTACATACCTGAGCAAGGATGCTCCACCGACGGGCGTGGCGGAACTCATTCGCGCCAAACGGTGATCGTGTTGATCGCCTTGGCTATATACATTGGTGCGATGGGGATCAAGCAGGTGAGGGCACTCACCACCACGCTGCCCTCGGTCACCTGGATTCCCCTCGCCCGGGCGCATGCCGAGCGCGCCGACCAGATGACCGCGGGCCACCGTGCCCGCCGTGCGGCGGGCGAGAAACACGCCATAGAGGACTTCCTCTACGACTACTACAACACCCGCCCGTCCCTGCTGCGCCGCTGGCATCCGGGCGTCGGCGCGGGCCTGTCCCCGGCGCCCGACGGCGTGGCCGAGCACGCCGGGTGGAAGTTCTACGTCACCCATCCGGACGGCGTGGTGGCGCTCGACCACGACGCCTTCCTGGCGGCCCGCGGCGAGAGCATCCGCTACATCCACGGACTGCTCACCGCGACCGCGTCCCGGCCGGTCTTCTCCGGCTGCTTCGGCCTGCACGAGTGGGCCATGGTCTACCGCGATCCCGACCACCGCCACGAGCTGCCGCTGCGCCTCGGCCAGGCGGAGACCGACAAGGTGGTGGAGGGTCACACGATCCGCTGCACCCACTTCGACGCGTTCCGGTTCTTCACGCCCGAGGCGGTCGGCCTGAACCGGCTCCAGCCGACCCGGGCCACCCAGGTCGACCTCGACCAGCCGGGCTGCCTGCACGCCGCCATGGACGTGCACAAGTGGGCGCAGAAGCTCGGCCCCGCCGTGCCGGGCGCGCTGGCCCTCGACTGCTTCGCGCTGGCCGGCGAGATCCGCCTGCTCGACATGCAGGCCAGCCCGTACGACCTGGCCTCCTACGGCCATCCGCCCGTGAAGATCGAAACCCCGGAGGGCAAGGCCGAGTACGTCGCCCGTCAGCGGGAACTGGCCCGCCGGGCCGCCGGGCTCCGCGCTCGCCTCATCCGGGTCTGCGAGGAGCTGCTCGGCCCCGACGCGTCGGCGCAGAACCGGGAAGCGGTGGCACCCTTCAATCAGAGGTAGAGCGGCGGTTCTGCTTCGTCTGGCTGCGGCGCTTCTTCGCCGCGATCCGGCGCTCCACCGCGCCGCGGGACGGCTTCGTCGCCCGGCGCTGGCGCGGCGGCGCGGCGATCGCCCCGGCGATCAGGCCGGCCAGCCGGGCCGCCGCGGCCTCGCGGTTGCGCAGCTGGGAGCGGTGCTCGGACGCGGTGATCGTGAGCACACCCTGGACCAGGCGGGCGCCGAGGCGCTCGGCCGCCCGCTCCTTCAGGGCGGGGGGCAGCAGGTCGGAGCCGAGCACGTCCCAGGACAGCTCGACCCTCGAATCGGTGGTGTTGACGCCCTGACCCCCGGGGCCGCCCGCTCGGGAGAAACGCCACGAGAGTTCGGCCGCCGGGATGGTCAGGCGGTCGTTCACAAGTACGTCCTCCGGCACGCGTCCAGCATCGCACCGTCGGCGATCATGCGCTACGCGGTTATCGATGGGCCGACCGCGTCCGGACGGCGGGCAGTGCATGATAGGTGGGGTGACGTCACCAACCGCACCGGTCGCCACGACCGGGTACCCGTGGCCCATCGAAACAACGCGGCTCTCCAACGGCCTCCGGGTCGTCGTCAGTGAGGACCGGACCGCCCCGGTCGTCTGCGTCAACCTCTGGTACGACGTCGGCTCCCGGCACGAGCCGCCGGGCCAGACCGGGTTCGCGCACCTCTTCGAGCACCTCATGTTCGAGGGCTCGCAGCACGTGAAGAAGACCGAGCACATGAAGCTCGTGCAGGGCAACGGCGGCTCGCTGAACGCGACCACCAACCCGGACCGGACGAACTACTTCGAGACGATGCCCTCCGAGCACCTCGAACTGGCTCTCTGGCTGGAAGCGGACCGGATGGGCGGGCTCGTCCCGGCGCTCACCCAGGAAACCCTGGACAACCAGCGCGAGGTGGTGAAGAACGAGCGCCGCCAGCGGTACGAGAACGTCCCGTACGGCGACGCGTGGCTGCGCCTGCTGCCGCTGCTCTACCCGCAGGGCCACCCGTACCACCACGCCACGATCGGGTCGATGGAGGACCTGAACGCGGCCGCGCTGGAGACGTTCCAGGCCTTCCACCAGCAGTACTACGCGCCGAACAACTGCGTGCTCACGGTGGTCGGCGACACCACGCCGGCCGAGGTCTTCGCGCTGGCCGAGAAATACTTCGGCGGCATCGCCGCGGTGCCGGACATCCCGGCCGCGCCGGACGGCAGCCTGCCCGGCCCGGCGGCCGAGCCGGCCGAGGAGACCGTCACGGCCGAGGTCCCGGCGCCCCGGATCTACCTGTCCTACCGGACCTACCCGTTCGGCGACCCCGGCTACGACGCCGTCACCGTGCTCGCGACCGTGCTGGGCAGCGGCCGGGGCAGCCGGCTCTACCAGCGTCTCGCCGACGGCGCCCGGATCGCCCAGCCGGACTACATCGGGTCGTACGGCGTGGACCTGGCGCACGCCCCCGCGCCGCTGATCATCACGGCCACCGCGAAGGACGGCGTCCCGCTGGAGACGCTCGAGGCCGGCCTCGCCGACGTGGTGCGGAGCCTCATCGACGAGCCGGTCACCGAGGACGAGCTGAACCGGGCGAAGGCACTGCTCACCACGGCCTGGTGGCGCCAGGTCTCCACGGTCGGCGGCCGCGCCGACACCCTCGGGCGGTACGCGACCCAGTTCGGCGACCCGGCCACCGCGGCGGACCGGCTGTCCCGCTGGCTCGCGGTGACCGCCGAGGACGTCGCGAACGCCGCCGCCGAGACCCTGCGCCCCGAGTCCCGGGTCACGCTGCGCTACCTGCCCGAAAGCAAGGACCTGCCCGAGAGCAAGGACCCGGCAGAGGAGAAGAAGGACCTGGCAGAGGAGAAGGACGCATGACCCTCATCACCGAACGTCCCGGCGCCGGCGCGGCCCGCCCGTACGCCTTCCCCTCGGTCCGCCGCGTCGAGAAGCACGGCGGCACCCTGATCGCCGCCCACCTGCCCGGCCAGATCCTGGCCAGCGCGGTCCTGCTGCTCGACGCGTCGGCGGCCCGCGAGGCCGAGGGGCGCGAGGGCACCGCCACGGTGCTCGCCAAGTCGCTGGAGGAGGGCACGAAGAAGCGGGACTCGGCGGCGTACGCGCTCGCTCTGGAGGGCCTGGGCGCCGAGCTCACCCCGTCGGTGGACTGGGACGCGTTCCGGATCGGCGTCTCGGCGCCCGCACCGATGCTGGCCGGGGCCGTACGCCTGGCGGCCGAGGCGGCGCGCACCCCGAAGCTCGATCCGGCCGACGTGGCCCGGGTGCGCGACGACGAGGTGACCGCGCTGCGGATGGACTGGGCCCAGCCCGGCCCGCGGGCCGACGCGGCCCTGCGGCAGGACCTGTTCGGCGCCGACGGCAGGTACTCCCGCCCGCTGCACGGCGACCCGTCCAGCGTCGCCGCGGTGACCGTGGAGGACGTGCTCGCGTTCCACGAGGCGTGGATGCTGCGGCCGGGCGTGCTGCTGGTCGCCGGCGACCTGGACGCGCTCGACCTGGACGCGCTGGCCGAGGCCGCGTTCGCCGGCACGTCCGGCGCCGCGCTCCCGGTGGAGGGCCCGCTCGGCGTGCCGATCCCGGAGCGCGGCCGCACCATCCTGGTGGACCGGCCCGGCTCGGTGCAGTCGACGCTGCGGATCGGGCACCGCGCCCCGGAGCGGGCCACCCCCGACTACGTGGCGATGACGCTCGCCGCCACGGTGCTGGGCGGCGCGTTCACGTCCCGGCTGAACCACCTGATCCGCGAGGTGAAGGGCTACACGTACGGCATCCGGGGCTCGTACGCGATGACCCGGCGGGCCGGCCGTTTCGAGGTGGCCGCCGGGGTGCAGACCGCGGTGACCGGACCGGCGATCGCCGACACGCTCGGCGAGATCCGCCGCACCCAGCAGGAGGGCGTCACCGAGGCCGAGCTCGAGGTGGCGCGCACCTGGCGGGCCGGCCAGCTCTCGGTGGAGATGCAGACCCCGGGGGCGATCGCCGGCGCGCTCGCCACGCTGGTGGTGCACGGCCTGCCGGACGACTACTACGAGACGCTGCGCCGCGAATACCTCGAGGCGACCGTCGAGCAGGTCTCCGAGGCGGCCGGTCGGCACCTGTCGGTGGACGGGCTCACGCTCGTCGTCGAGGGGGACGCCGAGAAGATCGGCGAGGATCTGAAGCAGTTCGACAAGTGACGCCTCCCGGGGCCGTGCCAGATGGGTACGGCCCCGGGCGCCGTCCCGGCAGACAACGGATACCTTCGCGCACATGACGATCACCGACGCGCCCACCGCGACGCGCCCGGCCCATCGCCGCCGGCTCACCCGAACCCTGCTGATCTGGCTGCTGGTCGCGCCGGCCGCGATCTGGTTCGTCATCCGCGGTTTCGGCTTCGAGCGGGACCGGTTCATCCAGCTGATCGCGTTCACCCCGTACGTGGCCCTCTGGTCCGCGATCCCGGCCCTGGTCGCGCTGGTGGCCCGCCGCTGGGCGGCCGCCGCCGTGGCGGTGCTGACCGCGTTCGGCCTCGCGATGGGGGTCGTCCCGCGCGCCCTGCCCAACCTGGACCGCGGGCCGTCGGACGGGACCGCGATCACCGTGATGACCGCGAACCTGCTCTTCGGCGGCGCCGACCCGGCCTCGATCGTGCGGCTGGTCCGGGAGAACGACGTGGCGATCCTGGCCGTCCAGGAGCTCACCGAGCCGGCGGCCGGTGCCCTCGACGCGGCCGGGCTCGGCGATCTCCTGCCGCACCGCTCGGTGAACGCGGAGGCGGGCGCGAGCGGGTCGGGTCTCTACTCCCGGTATCCGATCACCGAACCCGGCTCGTGGCGGACGGACGGCGGCTTCCTGCAGGCCTACGCGACGGTCCGGGTCCCCGGCGCGGTGCCGATCACCAGCGAGTCCGCCCATCCTCTCGCGCCCGCGGTGCCGGAGAGCTTCAGCGGATGGCGGTCCGACCTGGCCGGGCAGCCGGCCGCCGACCCGGACGGCACGCCGCGGATCCTGCTCGGCGACTTCAACGCGACGCTCGACCACAAGCTGCTGCGGGACCTGGTCGGAACCGGTTACCGGGACGCCGCGGACGCCACCGGGAAGGGCTGGATCGGCACCTGGGGGCCCTACGACGGCGACCCGATCCCGCCCGTCACCATCGATCATGTCCTGGCCGACGAGCGGATCGGGATCCGTGACGTCGAAGTGCACGGCGTGACCGGATCCGACCACCGGGCCGTGATCGCGGAACTGACCCTCCCGGAGGCGAGATGATCAGGCCGGTCACCGAAGGCGACGCCGCCGAGCTCGCGGCGCTGCTGGTCGCGAACCGGGACTACCTCGCGCCCTGGGATCCGATCCGCGAGGAGAGCTACTACACCGAGGACGGCCAGCGGCGGATCCTCACCGACCTGCTGCGGGCCGGCACCTCGATCCCCTACGCGATCGTCCGGGACGGCCGGATCGCCGGCCGGGTCAACCTCAACAACGTCGTGCGCGGCCCGTTCCTCTCGGCGAGCCTCGGCTACTGGGTGGCCGAGAGCGACGCCGGCCGCGGCCTGGCGAGCGCCGCCGTCGCCGCGGTCGTCGAGAGGGCCTTCACCGAGCACGGACTGCACCGGGTGGAAGCCGGCACGCTCACCCACAACGTACGGTCGCAGCGGGTCCTCGAACGCAACGGCTTCACCCGGTTCGGCCTGGCCCCTCGCTACCTGCGGATCGCCGGCGAGTGGCAGGACCACGTCCTCTTCCAGCGGCTCAACGAGCCAGACCGTACGTGAGGGCGTCGACGAGCGCGGTCCACGACGCGTCGACGATGTTCTCGTGCACGCCCACTGTCGTCCACTCGCCCCGGCTGTCGCTGGTCTCCAGCAGCACCCGCGTGATCGCGTTGGTGCCGTGGCTGCCCTCCAGGATCCGCACCTTGAAGTCGGTCAGCTCGAACGTCTTGAGCTGCGGGTAGTGGTTGGACAGCGCCGTGCGCAGCGCCTCGTCGAGCGCGTTGACCGGGCCGTTCCCCTCGGCGGTCGCGATGATCCGCTCGCCGTCGACCCGCACCTTCACGGTCGCCTCGGAGATCACCTTGCCGTCCTCGCGGTGCTCGACGAGCACCCGGTAGCTCTCCAGATCGAACGGGCGGGGCACCGCGGCGCCCGGCAACTCGCTGCGGACCAGCAGCTCGAACGACGCGTCGGCGGCCTCGAACGACCAGCCGCCGGCCTCCAGCTCCTTGACCCTGTTGGTCACCGCGGTGGTGGTCTCCGGGTGGCCGGCCAGGTCCAGCCCGAGCTCGGCGCTCTTGAGCTCGATGCTGGCCCGGCCGGCCATCTCCGTCACCAGGATCCGCATGTCGTTGCCGACAACCGACGGGTCGACGTGGTTGTAGAGCAGCGGATCCACCTTGATCGCGCTCGCGTGCAGCCCCGCCTTGTGGGCGAATGCGGCGGCCCCGACGTAGGCCTGGTGGGTGTCGGGGGCGATGTTGGCGATCTCGGCGAGCGCGGTGGAGACCCGCGTCGCCTTCTCCAGGCATCCGTCCGGTAGGACCTTCAGCCCGAGCTTGAGTTGCAGGTTGCTGACCGTGGCGAAGAGGTCGGCGTTGCCGGGCCGCTCGCCGTATCCGTTGGCGGTGCACTGGAAGTGCTTCACGCCCGCCTCGACCGCGGCGACGGTGTTCGCGACGGCGCAGGAGGTGTCGTTCTGGCAGTGGATGCCGAGCCGATCGGCGGAGACACCGGTACGGGCCACCACGTCCTGGACGGCCGCCGTGATCATCGACGGCAGCATGCCGCCGTTGGTGTCGCACATGACCACCCGCTCGGCGCCGGCCTCGAAGGCCGCCCTGACCACCGAGGCGGTGTATTCGGGGTCGTGGCGGAAGCCGTCGAAGAAGTGCTCACAGTCGACGAACGCCCGCCGCCCGTTCGCGACCAGGTGCCGCACGGTGTCCCGGACCATGTTCAGGTTCTCGTCGCCGGTGGTGCGCAGGGCCCGCTCGACGTGCCGGATGTCCGACTTGGCGACCACGCAGACGACCGGGGTCTCGGCGTCCAGCAGCGCCTTCACCTGCGCGTCCCCGGCCACGTCGACGCCCGCCTTGCGGGTCGAGCCGAACGCCACCAGCACCGCGTGCTTGAGCTCCAGCTCGGTCTTGGCCCGCTCGAAGAACTCGGTGTCCTTGGGCATCGCGCCCGGCCAGCCGCCCTCGATGAAACCCACGCCGAACTCGTCGAGCAGACGCGCGACCGCGAGCTTGTCGGCGACCGTGTAGCTGATGCCCTCGCGCTGCCCGCCGTCGCGCAACGTCGTGTCGAACACCTGGTAGTCCATCGGGGAAGTCCTCTCGGGTAGCCACCCACACAACAAAAAGACCCCCCGCGGATGCGGGAGGTCTGCGCGTCGGCTCAGTGCTGTGTCAGCAGCTGCCGGCGCGCTGGGTGCGAATAATCAGCACGGAGTGGGTCACGAGATGAAGCATGCCACTAACCGGGTTCACGGGAAGCGTCGTTCCACTTTTCGAGACTAAGTTGGTCCCGTGGTGGCTGAATCGTATTCACGGAACCTGCCGTTCTCGAAGGCCTACAACTTCCGCGACGTGGGCGGTTACACCGGCCTCGATGGACGGACGGTGCGCTGGCGGCGGCTCTTCCGCGCCGACTCCCTGCACCGCCTCGACGAGCAGGACACGCTCGCCTTCGCCGAGCTCGGCGTCCGCACGGTGATCGACCTCCGCCGGCCCTTCGAGATCGAGAAGTTCGGCCGGGTCGCCGACGAGCACGGCGTCGACTACCGCAACCTGGTCCTGCGGCACGTGGACTGGGAGCAGGTGGAGCACCCCGACGACGTGGTGCACGCGCGCTGGCTCGCCGACCGCTACCTCAACTTCGCCGAGGACGGCCACGAGGCGCTCGCCGACTCGCTGCGGGTGATCGCCGACCCGGCCGCCGGTCCGGTGGTGGTGCACTGCATGGCCGGCAAGGACCGCACCGGCACGGTCTGCGCGCTCGCGCTCTCGCTGCTGGGCGTCGGCGACGAGGAGATCGCCGCGGACTACGCGCTGACCACCGAGGCGATGCGGCCGCTCACCGAGTACCTTCTTCGCACCAACCCGGAGACGATCCTCGGCAACGAGCACATGTTCGACTCGCCACCCGAGGCGATGCTGATGTTCCTGGCCGACCTGCGCGCCCTGCACGGATCGGTGGAGGACTACGCCCGGGAGATCGGGCTCACCGCCGCCGAGATCGCCACGATGCGGGCCCATCTTCTAGAAGCCTGAGACCTTCTCGGGTACGAGGGAAGCGCACGCTCCCCTCGTACCCAAGAAGGGTTTGATCTCTCAGAGGACGCGGTGAACCCAGCCGAACGGGTCCTCGGCGAGGCCCCGCTGAATGTCGACCAGCTGCTTGCGGATGGCCATCGTGACCTCGCCCGGGCCGCCGTCGCCGTTGGTGAACTCGCCGCTCTCGCTCTTCACCACGCCGATCGGGGTGATCACCGCGGCGGTGCCACAGGCGAACGCCTCCCGGACCCGGCCCGAGGCGGTCCCCTCACGCCACTCGTCGAGGCTGATCTGCCGCTCCTCGACCCGGCGGCCGTCCCGCTGCGCCAGCTTGATCACCGAGTCGCGGGTGATGCCCGGCAGGATCGTCCCGGTCAGCGGCGGCGTCACCAGCGTGCCGTCGTCGAGGACCAGGAAGACGTTCATGCCGCCCAGCTCGTCGATGTGTTTCCGCTCCACGGCGTCCAGGTAGACCACCTGGTCGCAGCCGTGCTCGGCGGCCTCGGCCTGCGCCGACAGACCCGCCGCGTAGTTGCCGCCGCACTTGGCCGCGCCGGTGCCGCCGGGCGCCGCACGGGTGAAGTCGGGCGAGACCCAGAGGTTCACCGGCTTCACGCCACCGGAGAAGTACGAGCCGACCGGCGACGCGATCACCAGGTAGAGGTATTCGGTCGCCGGGCGCACGCCGAGGAAGACCTCGCTCGCGTAGGCGAACGGGCGCAGGTAGAGGCTGCCGTCCTCGATCTGCGGGATCCAGTCACGGTCGATCTTGATGATCTCGTGCAGCGACCTGAGGAACGTGTCGACCGGCAGGGCCGGCATCGCCATCCGCTGCGCGGACTGGTTGAACCGGTTCGCGTTGGCGTCCGGCCGGAACATCGCGACGCCGCCGTCCGGAAGCGTGTACGCCTTCAAGCCCTCGAAGATCTCCTGGGCGTAGTGCAGCACGGCGCTGGCCGGGTCCATCGGGATCGGCGCGCGGGCCTCGACGCGGGGCTCGTACCACCCCTTGCCGTCGGCGTAACGGACCGTGACCATGTGGTCGGTGAAGATGCGGCCGAAGCCGGGGTTGGCCAGCAGGGCGGCGCGGTCGGCGTCGCCTACGGGTGCCGGGTTCGGACGGATCTCGAATTCGAGGTTGTCACCACCGCTCATGACAAGCAGACCTGCTTTCTCGCGGGAAAAGTTCGAGGCATGCGGGCACCCGTAGTGCCGCGCATGAAATTTACCCCGAACGGTCGTTAGAACAATGACCGCACGGGGCTTCGCCCCCGGGCTTTCGCCCGGGGGTTTTCGGAAGAGCGCTGCCGGGCTTCGGTCAGACCGCGGCTGCGACGAGGTCGCCGACTTCGGCGGTACGCAGCGCCGCGCCCGGGGTCCGGGACGCGACATGGGCCGCGACCGCCTCGGTTACTCGGCGGGCCTCGTCGTGGCGGCCCAGGTGCTCCAGCAGCAGCGCGCCGGACAGGATGGCGGCGGCCGGGTCGGCGATGCCCTTGCCGGCGATGTCCGGGGCGGAGCCGTGCACCGGCTCGAAGGTCGACGGGTAGCGGCGCTCCGGGTTCACCGAGCCGCTGGCCGCCATGCCGATGCCGCCGGTCACGGCCGCGGCGATGTCGGTGAGGATGTCACCGAAGAGGTTGTCGGTCACGACCACGTCGTAGCGCTGCGGGTTCGACACCATGAACATGCTGGCGGCGTCGATGTGCTGGTACTCCGTGGTGACCTCGGGGTACTCCGCCGCGACGGCGGCGAAGGTGCGCGACCACAGGCTGCCGGCCTTGGTCAGCACGTTCGTCTTGTGCACGAGCGTGAGGTGGCGGCGGTCGCGGCGCTGCGCGCGGGCGAACGCGTCACGGACCACCCGCTCCACGCCGTGCCGGGTGTTCAGGCTCTCCTCGGTGGCGATCTCGGCGGGGGTGTCCTTGTGCAGGACGCCGCCGGCGCCGACGTAGAGACCCTCGGTGCCCTCGCGGACCACCACCATGTCGATCTCGCCGGGCTTCACGCCGGCCAGCGGGCTGGTGGTGCCGGGCCACAGCTTCGAGGGACGGAGATTCACGTACTGGTCGAAGTCGAAGCGGAGCTTCAGCAGCAGGCCGCGCTCGAGGACACCAGGCGGGACGCTCGGGTCGCCGATCGCGCCGAGCAGGATGGCGTCGTGGCCGGCCAGCTCGTCCTGGGTCGACTGCGGCAGAACCTCGCCGGTCCGGTTGTAGAGGCGGGCGCCGAGGTCGTACTCGTGGTATTCCACGCCGGGGAGGACGGCGTCGATCACCTTGCGGGCCTGCGCGGTCACCTCGGTCCCGATGCCGTCACCGGCGACAACCGCGATCCGCGCCACGCTCACCTTGAACTCCCCTATGTCGAGTAACCAGGGGAACCGTACCTCGCTGTCCCGATCATCGGAACGTGCGTCTCATTTTTTGGGCATCTGCGGATTTCCCGGGAAGCGAACAGCCCCCGTGGCCGCGGCAAACGGCACGGGGGCTGATGCGACGAGTACACGTGGTTCGGTCCCGCCGGGTACACACCCCACGACCCCCGCGGTGGACGGCGTCACCCGAAGACGGGTCCACCAGGATCGTGCGGCAGGGACAACGCTAGCGATGCGGACGGAAGGCGCGCAAGAAGCACCCCCCGCGTGTCGGGGCTGGGATTCGGACTCGCGGCCCCCGGTGGTGGCACCATGCGCCGGTGAGTTTCGACCTAGTGGTGTGGGCCATGGCCCCGTCGGCGGCGCCGGAAGCCGTCCGCGACGCGAACGAGCGGTGCGCCCGCGGCGAGCACCCGCAGCGGCCCGCCGATCCCCGAGTCGTCGCCTTCTACGACGCCCTGACCAGCACGTACCCGGACCGTGGCGCGCGCGCCACGGCACCCGGCTCGCCCTGGGCCAGGGCGCCGCTGCACGCCGCGGCCGACCACATCCAGATGCGCCTCGACGAGAACTGCCCGGACGTGGTCCTCGAAACGATCGAGCGACTGGCGGCCGAACTGAATCTCGACCTGCTCGACCTGCAGGACGGCACGGTGTATCCGCCGCCGGCCCGGGTCTGACACTCGTCCACAGAGACGGGTTGTCCACAGCTCCCCACCCGAAGATCAAGGCTAGTCGTCACACTGTCCAGCGGGGGCTTCCCCCTGGGAGGGTGGGCTCTGTGGGGCCTGCTCTGTGGGGGCCTGCTCTGTGGGGGCCTGCTCTGTGGGGGCCTGCTCTGTGGGGGCCGGCTCTGTGAGGGCCGGCTCTGTGAGGGCCGACTCTGCGAGCACCCGCGCGTGGTGGGCACGGCGGGTTGTCGATAACGGTGCGCCCCAACCGGCGCACGCTCCGGCTGAACGTGAGGGCTGGTTTGCCGTCCGATTTGTCGCTCTCCCGTACAGCCAACCCGGCCTGGCTGAACGCCACGGCTGCCACGACACCCGATTTGCCGCACTCCCGTACAGCCAACCCGGCCTGGCTGAACGCCACGGCTGCCACGACGCCCGATTTGCCGCACTCCCGTACAGCCAACCCGGCCTGGCTGAACGCCACGGCTGCCACGACGCCCGATTTGCCGCACACGTAC
>NZ_JBFAAR010000001.1:252530-609535 GCF_040639855.1 Actinoplanes sp. NPDC023714 | reverse complement strand
CGCACTCCCGTACAGCCAACCCGGCCTGGCTGAACGCCACGGCTGCCACGACGCCCGATTTGCCGCACTCCCGTACAGCCAACCCGGCCTGGCTGAACACCACGGCTGCCACGACGCCCGATTTGCCGCACTCCCGTACAGCCAACCCGGGTCGGGGGCGGGAAGCCTCACCCGAGAGGGCTAATCGGCTCGGAGGTCGACCATCGCCGCCCTGGTGGAGCCGATCTCGGCGGCCACCTCGGCGAGCAGCTCGGTGGCGACCGGCGAGTCGACGGTCAGGGCCATCAGCGCCTCGCCGCCGGCCGTGCGCCGGGCCACCTGCATCGCGGCGATGTTGACGCCGGCCCGGCCCAGGGTGGTGCCGATCGTGCCGACCACGCCGGGACGGTCGCGGTACTGGAGGAGCAGAACCACTCCTTCGGGGGTCAGGTCGAGGGCGAACCCGTCCACCTCGACCAGCTTCGGCGAGCCGGTGAAGGCGCCGGCCACCGCGAGCGTGTCGCCGTCCGGCATGGCGCCCCGTACGGTGATCAGCGTCGTCTCCTCGCCCTCGGTGGTCACCATCTCCACCTCGACGCCGCGGCCGGCCGCCACGTGCGGGGCGTTCACGTAGGTGACCGCCTCCTCCACGACCGGCGCGAACAGCCCTTTCATGGCGGCCAGTTCGAGCACCGAGACGTCGTGCCGCACCACGGCGCCGTGCACCTCGACCGTCATCCGGGCGGCCACACTGCCGGCCACCGCGGTGAAGACCCGGCCCAGGCGCTCGGCCAGGGGCAGGAGCGGGCGTACGTCCTCGTCGACCGCCCCGCCGGCCCGGACGTTCACGGCGTCCGGGACGAATTCGCCGCGCAGCGCGAGACGTACGCTGCGGGCCACGGCCAGGCCCGCCTTGTCCTGCGCCTCCACGGTGGAGGCCCCCAGGTGCGGGGTGACCACCACGGTGTCGAAGGCGAAGAGCGGCGACTCGGTGATCGGCTCGGTCTCGAAGACGTCGAGGCCGGCGCCGGCGACCCGGCCCTCGGCGATCGCGTCGGCCAGGGCCCGCTCGTCGACGAGGCCGCCGCGCGCCGCGTTGACGATCCGCACGCCGGGCTTCACCACGGCGAGTTCCTTCTCGCCGATCAGGCCCAGGGTCTCCGGGGTGCGCGGCAGGTGCACCGAGATGAAGTCGCTCTCCCGCAGCAGCTCGTCGAGCGTCACGAGCCGGACGCCGAGCTGGGCCGCGCGGGCCGCCTGGACGTACGGGTCGTACGCGATCAGTCGTACCCCGAAAGCGGCCATGCGCTGCGCGAAGAGGACGCCGATCCGCCCCAGCCCGACCACCCCGACGGTCTTGCCGTGCACTTCGACGCCGGTGAACGCGGACCGCTTCCAGGCGCCGCCGCGCAGGGCCGCGCTGGCCGTGGCGGTGTGCCGGGAGACCGCGAGCAGCAGGGCCACCGCCTGCTCGGCCGCGGAGACGATGTTGCTGGTCGGCGCGTTGACGACGAGGACGCCGCGGGCCGTGGCGGCGTGCACGTCGACGTTGTCGAGCCCGACGCCGGCCCGGGCGACGACCCGGAGCCGTGGCGCCGCGGTCAGCGCCTCGACGTCGATCCGGGTCGCGCTACGAATGATCACCGCGTCGGCCTCGGCGAGCGCGGCCAGCAGCGCCGGCCGGTCGGTGCCGTCGGCCCGCCGGACCTCGAAGTCCTCGGCGAGCAGGTCGAGTGCGGGCGGCGCCAGTTCCTCGGTCACCAGGACCACTGAAGTCACGGCTCCTCCATCCGGGCTCATCCACATTGAGGATGACGAATGGTACGAACGGGCGCCACGTGGAGTTCAGTTCATTCATGACGAATGCCCGGCCGGTGATCCGGCCGGGCATTCGCGGAGCGTGCGATCAGGCGGTCTCGGTGATCGGGCGGTCGACCCAGCTCATCATGCCGCGCAGCTTCGCGCCGGTGACCTCGATCGGGTGCTGGGCGCCCTGCTCGCGGTACTTCTTGAGCTCGGGGCCGCCGGCCTCGTCGTCGGCGATCAGGTGGCGGGTGAACTCGCCGGACTGGATGTCGGCGAGGATCGCCTTCATCTCCTTCTTGGTGTCCGCGTTGATGACGCGCGGGCCGGAGACGTAGTCACCGAACTCGGCGGTGTCCGAGACGCTGTAGCGCATCCGGGAGATGCCGCCCTCGTACATGAGGTCGACGATCAGCTTGAGCTCGTGCAGGCACTCGAAGTACGCGATCTCCGGGGCGTAACCGGCCTCGGTGAGCACCTCGAAACCGGTCTGCACCAGCGCCGCGGTGCCGCCGCAGAGGACGGCCTGCTCGCCGAAGAGGTCGGTCTCGGTCTCCTCCTTGAACGTCGTCTTGATGACGCCGGCGCGGGTGCCGCCGATCGCCTTCGCGTACGACAGGGCGAGCGCGAGGCCGTCGCCGGTCGGGTCCTGCTCCACGGCGACCAGGGCCGGGACGCCCTTGCCGTCCACGTACTGGCGGCGGACCAGGTGGCCCGGGCCCTTCGGGGCGACCATCGCGACGGTGACGTCGGCCGGCGGCTTGATCAGCTCGAAGCGGATGTTGAGGCCGTGGCCGAAGAAGAGCGCCTTGCCGGCGGTCAGGCTCGGGGCGATCGACTCGGCGTAGATCTTGCGCTGCGCGGTGTCCGGCGCGAGCACCATGATCACGTCGGCCCAGGCCGCGGCCTCGGCCGGGGTCTTCACCGTCAGGCCCTGCTCCTCGGCCTTCGGACGGCTCTTGGAGCCCTCCTGCAGACCGACCACCACGTCGACGCCCGAATCCCGGAGCGACAGCGAGTGCGCGTGGCCCTGGCTGCCGTAGCCGATCACGGCGACCTTCTTGCCCTGGATGATCGACAGGTCGGCGTCGTCGTCGTAGAAAACTTCCGCGGCCATTTCTTTCCTTACTCTTCTGAGGACTGCTGGGATCAGGCGGCGCGTAGCGCGGGGCCGGTGGTGATGGAGCGGGATCCGCGGCCGATGGCCACGAGGCCCGACTGGACCATCTCCTTGATGCCGTACGGCTCGAGGTCGCGCAGTAACGCATCCAGTTTGTCGGGATTACCGGTGGCCTCGATCGTCAGGGTGTCCGGAGCGACGTCGATCACTCGCGCCCGGAACAACTCGACGGTCTCGAGCACCTGGCTGCGCTGCGCCCGATCGGCACGCACCTTGACCAGGAGGAGCTCACGCTGGACCGACTGGGCCGGGTCCAGCTCCACGATCTTCAGGACGTTGACCAGCTTGTTGAGCTGCTTGGTGACCTGTTCCAACGGGGACGAGTCCGCGTTGACGACGATCGTGATGCGGCTGACGTCCGGGTTCTCCGTCTCGCCGACCGCAAGGGAGTCGATGTTGAAGCTCCGGCGGGAGAACAGGCCGCTCACCCGGGCGAGCACACCCGGCTTGTTCTCGACCAGCACGCTGAGCGTGTGCTTGTTCGTCATGACTACAGGTCGTCCTCTTCGAAACTGGGGCGGATGTCCCGGGCGAACATGATCTCGTCGTTGCTGGTGCCGGCCGGGACCATCGGCCAGACCATGGCGTCCTTGCCCACCGTGAAGTCGATGACGACCGGAGCGTCGTTGATCTCCATGGCCTGCTTGATGACCTTGTCGACGTCGTCCTTCGACTCGCACCGCAGGCCGACGCAGCCGAGCGCCTCGGCCAGCTTCACGAAGTCCGGGATCCGGTGCTTGTGCGTGCCCAGCTCGGTGTTGGAGTAGCGGCCGTCGTAGAACAGCGTCTGCCACTGCCGGACCATGCCGAGGTTGCCGTTGTTGATGACGGCCACCTTGACCGGGATGCCCTCCAGGGCGCAGGTCGCCAGCTCCTGGTTGGTCATCTGGAAGCAGCCGTCGCCGTCGATCGCCCACACCTGGGTGTCCGGCAGCGCGACCTTGGCGCCCATCGCGGCCGGGACGGCGTAGCCCATCGTGCCGGCGCCGCCCGAGTTCAGCCAGGTGCCCGGCTTCTCGTACTTGATGAACTGGGACGCCCACATCTGGTGCTGGCCGACGCCCGCGCAGTAGACCGCGTCCGGGCCGACCAGCGCGCCGATCCGCTCGATCACGTACTGCGGGGAGAGGCTGCCGTCGGTCGGCTCCTCGTAGCCCAGCGGGTACCGCTCGCGGATGTCGTTCAGCGTCTTCCACCACGCCTCGTACTGCGAGGTGCCGCCCGCGTTCGCGGACACCGCCGCGATCAGCTCGTCGATGACGTGCCGCGCGTCGCCGACGATCGGGACGTCGGCGTGCCGGTTCTTGCCGATCTCCGCCGGGTCGATGTCGGCGTGCACCACCTTGGCGTCCGGCGCGAACGAGTCGAGGTTGCCGGTGACCCGGTCGTCGAAGCGGGCGCCGAGGGTGACCAGCAGGTCGGAGCGCTGGAGCGCGTAGACCGCCGGGACCGTGCCGTGCATGCCGGGCATGCCCAGGTGCTGCGGGTGCGAGTCGGGGAACGCGCCGATGCCCATCAGCGTGGTGACGACCGGGATGCCGGTCAGCTCGGCGAGCTTGCGCAGGCCGTCGGTCGCGCCGGCCTTGTGCACGCCGCCGCCGACGTACAGAACCGGGCGCTTGGCCGCGGCGATCAGCCGGGCCGCCTCGCGGATCTGCTTGCCGTGCGGGTGCAGGGTCGGGCGGTAGCCGGGCAGGTCGAGCGTCGGCGGCCACTGGAACGTGGTCTGCGCCTGCAGCACGTCCTTCGGGATGTCGACGAGGACCGGGCCGGGCCGGCCGGTGGCCGCCAGGTGGAACGCCTCGGCCAGGATCCGGGGCAGCTCCTCCGGGCTCTGGACCAGGAAGTTGTGCTTGGTGATCGGCAGGGTGATGCCCTGGATGTCCGCCTCCTGGAAGGCGTCCGTGCCGATGAACGACCGGCCGACCTGGCCGGTGATCGCGACGATCGGGACCGAGTCCATGTAGGCGTCGGCGATCGGCGTGACCAGGTTCGTGGCGCCCGGGCCGCTCGTCGCGATGCAGACGCCGACCTTGCCGGTGGCCTGCGCGTACCCGGTCGCGGCATGTCCGGCGCCCTGCTCGTGGCGGACCAGGATGTGCCGGACCTTGGAGTCGAACAGCGGGTCGTACGCCGGGAGGATCGCGCCGCCCGGGATGCCGAACGCGACCTCTACCCCGAGCGCCTCGAGCGACCGGACGAGCGCGCCGGCGCCGGTGGTGGCTACCGGGGAGACGGCGGCGGGGGCGGCGCTGGCCGCGGCCGCCACGGTGGCCGGGTTGGCTCGATGGGCGAGGGTTTCCGGAGTGGGTCTCGTCATGGCAAGTCAGCCTTTACAGAGTCGGCATCCAGTACTTGAGCAACAAAAAAGGCCCTCGTGCTTGATGCACGGGACCTAGCGCACTCTCCTGTCGTGGAGAGCGCGCTCAGATAAGTACTCGGGACGCGAAGCACATGCGGCTAACCTTGCCCCATCTCACGGCCTGAGTCAACTGATCCCACATTTTGATCACTGCGGGATTTCCCGAAGTCGGGATCGCTCGGCAGCAACGCTCTGACCTGCCGCATTCCTGGTCCGAGGCGGACCACCTGACTGCGGGCCGGCGCGTCACTCGACGGGATGGCGCGCGGCGCCGGGATCGGCCGCGGACCGACCGGCAGCAGCGTCCGCAGCCGGGTCTCGAAGTGCTCGGCCGGCACTCCCCACCCGAAGAGCGACCCCTGGCCGAGCCGGCAGCCGGCCTCCTCGACCACCTCGCGCTGCGCCGTCGTGCCGATCCCCTCGGCCAGCACCTCGAGGCCGAGCCGGTGCCCGAGGCGGACCACCACGTCGACGAGCGGCGCCGCCGTCCCGGTCCGCGACTCGGGCTCGGCCACCAGGGCGTGGTCGATCTTCAGGATGTCGACCGGGAGGGTCCGCAGCTGGGTGAGCGACGAATAGCCCGCGCCGAAGTCGTCGAGGGCGATGCGTACGCCGGTCTCGCGCAACTCGGCGAGCCGGCGGACCAGCTCCTCCATGTCGGTGGCGACCGCGTGCTCGGTCACCTCCAGCACGAGCCGCTGCGGCGGCACGTCGTTCTCCGCCAGCACGTCGGCGACCTGGGCCGCGTAGTCGGCGTTGTGCAGCTCCTTCGGCGACAGGTTCACCGAGACCCAGACGTCGTGGCCCTTCGCCAGCCACTCGGCGAGCTGCCGGCAGGCCTGCTCGAGCACCCAGGCGCCGATCCGGTTGATCAGCCCGGACTCCTCGGCGACCGGGATGAACTCGTCCGGCCGGACCGCGCCCAGCTCGGGGTGGGTCCACCGGAGCAGCGCCTCGGCGCCGACCGGCCGCATCGAGGGCAGGGCCACCACCGGCTGGAAGACCAGGCGCAGCTGGTTGCGGTCGATGGCGTGCCGCAGCTCGCCCTGGAGGGTGCCGCGGCGGCGGAGCAGTTCGTCGTACCGGGCCTGGTAGCGCTCGACCCGGTTCTTGCCGCGCTGCTTCGCGTAGCGCAGGGCCAGGTCGGCGTCGTGCAGCAGCTCGCCGGTGTCGGCCACGCCGAGGCTCGCGGAGAGGAAGATCGAGCCGCCGTCGACCTCGTACGGCTCGCCGAGCACCGCGAGCAGCCGGTGCGCCGCGAGCATCGCCTCGTCGGTGTCGCCGTGCATGAGCACCGCGAACTCGTCGCCGCCGAGCCGGGCCGCCACGTCGCCGTCCAGCAGGTTGCGCCGCAGCCGGGCGGCCACCTCGGTGAGCACGCTGTCGCCGACGTCGTGGCCGCGCATGTCGTTGACGGTCTTGAAGCCGTCCATGTCGATCCCGATCAGGACCGCGTTGTCCCGGTCCGAGCGCAGGAGCGCCTGCTGCAGGCCGCGGCGGTTCGCCAGGCCGGTCAGCGGGTCGGTGTGCGCGAGCTGGCGGAAGTGGGCCTCCCGCTGGCGCAGCTGGGTGGTGTAGCGGCGCACGTCGTCGAGGGCGAGGTACTGCCGGGCCACCAGGGCGAGGCCCTCGATCGCCAGGCCGAAGTACCCGTACACGTCCATCACCCCGCCCATCGCGAGGTGGTGGCCGAGCGCCGTGATGATCGCGAACATCGGGACGACGACGTAGCCGCCGCCGCGCTCCAGCACGTCGCCGGTGACCTCGACGGGACGGTCGGCGGCGCGCACCGCGAACGCCACCATGATCAGGCCGGCGGTCAGGATCAGCACGCTGGACAGGGCGAACCCGTTGTCCTGCCGGCAGATCCCGGTGGAGAGCAGCGCGGCCGCGATCGCCACGACGCTGACGCCCGAGGAGACCCGGACGGTGTTGCGCCGCGGCCGGTGCGCGTGCAGGGCGAGGACCGTGGTGAGGCCGAGCGCGAGGGAGACCAGCACCGCGGGCAGCAGGATGGCGGCGCAGTTGTAGGGGGTGGCGTCCCCCAGGATCCGGGTCGGCTCGGAGATGAACACCCAGCCGACGAACCAGATGGCGGCGGAGATCACCAGGCCGTCCAGCACGTGCCGCAGCGCCGCGGCCGGCCCCCGGGTGGCGCCGGGCAGCGCCACGGTCCCGGCCAGCAGGGTCAGCGTGCCGATGCCCATCCCGATCGCGACCATGGTCGCCAGCGTCCTGGTGTGCGCGGTCTGGTGATGGTGACCACCGAGCGCCGCGCTGGCCAGGCCGGCCAGGGCGGCCGCCGTGGTGAGGGCGCCGCCGGCGGCGAGCAGGAGGTGGGCGCGCCGCGCCGCGCCGGTGTGCCGGCGTCCCGACTGCCCGAGATAGGCGACCGCGGGGACCGCCGCGAGCAGGGTGGCGAGAGCAGCCAGCTCCATACCGGACGGTGAGTGCACGGACACACTCTGCCCGATCATCGTCGATTCGAACAGTCCCGGCGTCCCGAGCTGTGGACGTCCTTGGCGACCACCGGCCGATGCGGTGGCAGTATTAAGTCATGCCTGAGCTGCGCTCCCGGACCTCGACCCATGGTCGCACCATGGCCGGCGCACGCGCCCTGTGGCGCGCCACCGGTATGACCGACGACGATTTCGGCAAGCCGATCGTCGCGATCGCCAACAGCTACACCCAGTTCGTACCGGGGCATGTCCACCTCAAGGACCTCGGCGGCCTCGTCGCCGAGTCGATCGCCGCGGCCGGCGGCGTCGGGCGTGAGTTCAACACGATCGCGGTCGACGACGGCATCGCGATGGGTCACGGCGGCATGCTCTACTCCCTGCCCAGCCGCGAGCTGATCGCCGACGCCGTGGAATACATGGTGAACGCGCACTGCGCCGACGCGCTGGTCTGCATCTCGAACTGCGACAAGATCACCCCCGGCATGCTGATCGCCGCGCTGCGGCTCAACATCCCGACCGTCTTCGTCTCCGGCGGCCCGATGGAGGCCGGCAAGACGGTCGCCATCGAGGGCATCGTCCACGAGAAGCTCGACCTGGTCGACGCGATGAGCGCCGCCGCCAACGACAACGTCACCGACCAGCAGCTCGACACGATCGAGCGGTCGGCGTGCCCGACCTGCGGCTCGTGCTCCGGCATGTTCACCGCCAACTCGATGAACTGCCTGACCGAGGCGATCGGCCTCTCGCTGCCGGGCAACGGCTCGACGCTCGCCACCCACGCGTCCCGCAAGGCCCTCTTCGAGGAGGCCGGCCGGCTGATCGTGGAGATCGCCAAGGACTACTACGAGAAGAACGACGAGTCGGTCCTGCCGCGCTCGATCGCCAACCGGGACGCCTTCGAGAACGCGGTGGCGCTCGACGTGGCGATGGGCGGCTCCACCAACACGGTGCTGCACCTGCTCGCCGCGGCCCGGGAGGCCGGCCTCGACTTCTCGGTCTCCGACATCGACGCCATCTCGCGCCGGGTGCCGTGCCTGTCCAAGGTCGCGCCGAACAGCCCGAAGTACCACATGGAGGACGTGCACCGGGCCGGCGGCATCCCCGCCCTGCTCGGTGAGCTGCACCGCGGTGGCGCCCTCAAGACGGACGTCCGCGCCGTGCACGCCCCGTCCCTCGAGACCTGGCTCGACAAGTGGGACATCCGCGGCGGATCGCCCAGCGCCGAGGCGCTCGAGCTCTTCCACGCCGCCCCCGGTGGCGTCCGCACCACGCAGGCCTTCAGCACCACGAACCGCTGGGCGAAACTCGACACCGACGCCGAGGGGGGCTGCATCCGGTCGGTCGAGCACGCCTACACGGTCGACGGCGGCCTGGCGATCCTGTTCGGCAACCTCGCGCCGGACGGCTGCGTCGTGAAGACCGCCGGCGTCGACGAGTCGATCTGGAAGTTCACCGGCCCGGCCCGGGTCTACGAGTCCCAGGACGACGCGGTCGCCGGCATCCTCGGCAAGGAGGTCGTCGAGGGCGACGTCGTGATCATCCGCTACGAGGGCCCGCGCGGTGGCCCGGGCATGCAGGAGATGCTCTACCCGACGTCCTTCCTGAAGGGCCGGGGTCTCGGCAAGGCCTGCGCGCTGATCACCGACGGCCGCTTCTCCGGCGGCACGTCCGGCCTGTCGATCGGCCACGTCTCCCCCGAGGCGGCCGGCGGCGGCCTGATCGCCCTGGTGCGGACCGGTGACGAGATCACCATCGACATCCCGGGCCGGAGCATCACGCTGAACGTCCACGACGACGTGCTCGCCCAGCGCCGGCACGAGGAGGAGCGCCGGCCGAAGCCGTACACGCCGGTCGCCCGCCAGCGCCCGGTCTCGGCGGCGCTGCGGGCCTACGCGTCGATGGCGACGAGCGCCTCCGACGGCGCCTACCGCAAGGTCCCGGAGTAAGCCCGGGGTAGAAAAGCCTCAGCGTACGAAGAACGTCGCGGCGGACGCGTCGCCTGCCTGGCGCAGGTACCGCGTCTGCCGCTCGTTCAGGGCCGGCAGCGAACCCGGCTCGAACCACCGCACGTCCAGCGACTCGTCGTCGTTGACCCGCGCCTCGCCGCCGACCGCGCGGCAGGCGAGCACCACCTCGAACCAGTAGACCTGGTCCCCGTTCTGCAGCGTCCGCAGCGGCAGCGCCTCGACGCCGACGACCCGCTCCACGACGATGTCGACGGCGGTCTCCTCCCACACCTCGCGGATCGCCCCGGCAGCAGGCTGCTCCCCGGGGTCGAGGACCCCGGAGAGCAGTGACCAGCGCCGGTCGTCGCTCCGCTGGTTCAGGAGCACCCTCCCCCGCTCGTCGAACACGACGGCGGTGACGCTGGGGAGAGGGAGCGGAGCGTGCCCGAGGTGCTTCCGCAGGTCCAGGATGAAATCCGGAGTAGCCACGAAAGCACCCTAACTACTTCAGAGCGCCCTCCATGATTCCTCGCACGATCTGGCGACCCCCGATGAGCAGCAGGATCACCAGCGGCACGGTCGCGGCGAACGCGCCGGCCAGCACCCGCCGGTAGATCACGTAGTTGCCGCTGGCCAGGTCGGACAGCGCCACCATGGAGGTCGGGAAGTCGGTGCCGCCCAGGGTGATGAGCGGCCACTGGAAGTCGTTCCAGGTCGCCACGAACGTGAGCAGGCCGAGCACGGCGAGCGCCGGGCGGATGGCCGGCACCACCACGGTCCAGTAGATCCGCAGGGTGAGCGCGCCGTCGATGCGGGCCGCCTCGATCAGCTCGTCCGGGATGGCGTGCCCGATGAACTGCCGCATGTAGAAGACGCCGAACGCGGTGACCAGGCCGGGCGCGATGACCGCGAGCAGGCTGCCGTTCCAGTCGAGCCGGGCCATCAGGATGTAGAGCGCGACGACGCCGAGCTGGTTCGGCACGGTCAGGGTCAGGATCACCACGACCATGAGCGCGTTGCGGTACTTGAAGCGGAGCTTCGCGAACGCGAATCCGGCGAGCGAGCAGAAGAAGAGCGTGCTCGCGGTGACGACGCCGGCGACGATCACACTGTTGATCAGGGACGCCGTGAAGTAGACGTCCTGCATGCCGAAGACCTCGCCGAGGTTCACCAGCAGCTGGTCGCCGGGGATCACCGTGGGCGGGAAGCCCATGACCTTCTCGTCGGTGCTCGTCGCGATGACGAACATCCAGTACACCGGGAAGGCCGAGATCACCATGAAGGCGGCGAGGGCGGTGTACGTCTTCCAGTTGCCCCGCGTCTCCTGCGGCGCCCGGTTCACCATGGTGGTCACTTGTCACCGCCGAGGCGCCGGGTGGCGAGCGCGTTCACGCCGGCCACGATGAGGATGATCAGGAAGAGGGCCCAGGACATCGCCGCGGCGTACCCGAGATTCAGGTCCTTCCAGCCGACCTTGTAGATCAGCTGCGCGATGGTCTGGAACTGCCCGTCGGAACCGCCGCTGGCCGAGGCCGGGTTCTGGTCGAAGAGCATCGGCTCGTTGAAGAGCTGGAGACCGCCGATCGTGGAGAGCACGACGGTGAAGAGGATGACCGGCTGGATCATCGGCACGGTGATCCGCCACAGCTGCTTCCACGGGCCGGCGCCGTCGACGGCGGCCGCCTCGTAGACGTCCTTCGGGATCGACTGCATGGCGGAGAGGTAGAGCAGCGCGTTGTAGCCGATCCACTTCCAGTTGACCATCGTGGCGATCGCGATCCAGCTGCTCCACTTCGTGGCACGCCAGTCGATCGGCTCCTCCTCGCCGAAACCGACGAGCGAGAGGAACCAGTTCGCCAGGCCGTAGTCGCGGGCGAAGAACATCGCGAAGACCAGGGTCGAGGCGGCGACCGGGGTGACGTACGGGAGCAGGATCCCGACCCGCCACCAGGTGGTCGCCCGCAGCTTGCGGTTCAGCAGGTTCGCGACCATCAGGGCGATGAGCAGCTGCGGGATCGTGGAGAGCACGAAGATCCCGAAGGTGTTGCCGAGCGCGTTCCAGAAGTCCTCGTCGGTCATCAGACGGGAGAAGTTCTCGAAGCCGGCCCAGCTTCGGTCGTCCGGCTCGTCGATCCGCCAGTTCCGCAGCGACACCACGGCGTTGAAGATGATCGGGAAGAGCCCGAAGACCGCGAAGAGCAGGAAGAACGGCGCGATCAGGAGGTACGGGACGGTCTTGGTGTCGAAGCGGTACCACCAGTACCGGCCGCGCGGCGGCGGCGCGTGTTTCGGCTCGCCCGGCGGTGCGGGACGGACCTCGTCGATGAGCGACACGGGAACTCCTTGCAGAAGGCCTGAGGCGGGGCTCCTCACCGGGTAGAGGAGCCCCGCCGGTCAGTGACGGGTACTAGGCCTTGGAGGCCTTCTCGGCTTCCTTGACTGCTTCCGCCCAGGCCGCTTCCGGCTTGAGCCCGCCCTCCTGCACCCGGGTGATCACGTTCTCCACCGCGACGCGGGTCGGGCCGTTCTTCTTGCCCAGGTACTGCGGCTTCAGGTTCTCCGCGGTGGCCGCGAAGATCTGACCGGTCGGGGCGTTGGTGAAGAACTCCTTCTTGTAGTCGAGGACGGCCGGGTCGTTGTAGAGCTCCGGCTGCGACGGCAGGTTGCCGACCGTCTTGAAGACCTCGATCTGCTGCGCCGGCTGGACCAGCCACTCGACGAACTTGTACGCCTCGTCGACGTTCTTGCCCTGCTTCGGGATGGTCCACCAGGAGCCGCCCCAGTTACCGCCGCCGCCCGGGATCGAGGCGATGTCCCACTTGCCCTTCTGGTCGGGCGCGGTGTCCTGGATGTGGCCGAGCATCCACGCGGGGCAGGCGAGCGCGGCGAACTGGTCCTTCTTGAAGCCCTGGTCCCAGTTGGGCTGGAAGCTGGCCAGGTTCGCCGAGATGCCGGCCTCGATCGCCTTCATGCTGACGTCGAACGCGACCTTCGGGCCGCCCTCCATCTGGAGAGCCTCCTGCGGGTCGTAGAAGCCGACCGGCTGCTGGGCGAGCACCGGGTTGAACAGGTTGGTGCCGGAGTCGACGAACTTCTTCTTGGTCGCCGCCGTGTACTTCTTGCCGGTCTCCAGGAACGCGTCCCAGGTCGGCCAGAGCTTGGAGACCTCGTCGCGCTCGGTGGGCAGGCCGGCCGCCTTGAACAGGTCGGTCCGGTAGCACATCGCGAGACCGCCGACGTCGGTGCCGAGACCGATCTGCTTGCCGTCGGCCGACTGCGAGGCCTGCCACTTCCACGGCAGGTACTTCGACTCGTAGCTGCTCGCGCCCTTGTCGAGCAGGTTCACGAACTGGTCGGCCTGGCTGCGGAACTGGACGATGAAGCCCTCGTCGACAGCCGAGATGTCCGGGGCGCCGGAGCCGGCGACCAGCTTCTTCTGCAGATCCTCGTGCTGGGCGTTGTACTCGCCCGAGTTGAGAACGATCTTGACGTTGGTGTGCTCCGCCTCGTACTGCGTCTTGAGCTTGTCGAGGCCCATGTCGCCCCAGAAGTTGATCTTCAGGGTGATCTGGCCGTCACTCGCCTCGTCGTTGCCGCCCTCGAGGCTCTGGCCACTGCAGCCGGTGAGCGCGAGCGCGGCCACCAGCCCTGCAGCCGCGGCGCGGCGTACCGAACGTCCCATTGCTACCTCCACCAAGGAGAGCTGAATCACTGAACCGGGTAAGTTGGCAGAACGGTAGGCCTCGATTCGAGGCGTGTCAATAGCGTGTTACATCCGTGATCCCAGGTCGGATCAACCAGTGAAAAACGGACACACGGTTTACATCACGCATCGACTGCCGTAACACTGAACCGATCAAGCTTCCGGTCCGGGTGGAGGGAGTCCGTTGAATGCTGTTCAGCTACGGATAAGCTCGGCAGCAGTGGGGACAGAGGAGATCGAGTGAAGCGGCCCACGATCGCCGACATCGCGCGGCGGGCGGGCGTGTCCAAAGGCGCCGTGTCATACGCGCTGAACGGCCAGCCCGGCGTCTCCGAAGCGACCCGGAAACGGATCATCGCGATCGCCCAGGAGATCGGTTTCAACGCGAACAGCGCCGCCCGCGCGCTCTCCGGCGCCCGGGCCCGTGCCGTCGGCCTGACCCTGTGCCGGCCCGCCCGGATCCTCGGGATCGAGCCCTGGTTCATGGGCCTGATCAGCGGTTTCGAGGCCGAGCTCGGCGCGCAGTCCTACGCGTTGACCCTCCAGGTCGTAGCCAGCCCGGAGCAGGAGATCGAGGTCTACCGCCGCTGGTGGGGTGAGCGCCGGATCGACGGCGTGATCGTGACCGACATCCGGGAGAACGACGTCCGCATCCCGGTCCTGCAGGAGCTCCAGCTGCCGGCCGTGGTGATCGGCGGTCCCGGCGAGACCGGCTCGATAGCGCAGATCTGGTCCGACGACGCCGGCGCGATCACCGAGGCGGTGCGCTACCTGGTGGCGCTCGGCCATCACCGGATCGCCCGGGTCAGCGGCGTGCCCGACCTGCTGCACACCCAGGTCCGCACGAAGGCGTTCGACGAGATCTGCGCGTCGCTCGGCCTGGACAACACGATCACCGTGCCCGCCGACTACACCGGCGAGGAGGGCAGCCGCGCCACCCGCCGGCTGCTGATCGGCGGCGACCGGCCCAGCGCGATCATCTACGACAACGACGTGATGGCGGTGGCCGGTCTCGCCGTGGCGCAGGAGATGGGCCTCTCGGTGCCGGGCGATCTGTCCATCGTGGCCTGGGACGACTCCCCGCTGTGCAGCCTCGTGCACCCGCCGCTGACCGCCCTGAGCCGCGACATCTCGGCCTACGGCGCCCAGGCCGCCCACGAGCTGCTCAACGCCATCGACGGCAAACGCGTCGGCAACGTCGAGGCCGCCCGCGTCCACCTGACTCCCCGCGGCAGCACAGCCCCACCCCGATAAAGACCTTCAAGGGTACGAGGGACCGAATCCGTTCAGGCCCTATGACTTTCCAGATACGCCTCGATCCGTTCGGCCGGTGCGGGATGGGCGAGCGCGAAGCCCTGCCCGTAACGGCATCCGGCGGCCGCCGCCCGGTCGATCCGCTCCTGGGTCTCGAGGCCCTTCGCCACGATCTCGAGGCCCAGCCGGCGACCGAGACTGACCACCACGTCGAGGACCGAGCCGGGGCCGCCCTCGATCAGTGACCGGTTCAGCTTGAGCATGTCCACCGGCAGCCGGCGCAGGTGCGACAGCGAGGTCTGGCCCGAGCCGAAGTCGTCCAGCGCGGCCCGGACGCCGAGCTTGCGCAGCCCGGTCAGCGCCGCCACGATGGCCGGCACGTCCTCGGCGATCCAGGTCTCGGCCACCTCGACGACCAGGCGCTCCGGGACCAGGCCGTACCGCTTCAGGGTGCTCGCGACCCGCTCCGGGAACCGGGCCGTGAGCAGCTCGCGCGGCCCCACGTTGACGGAGAGCCAGAAGTCGGCGTCGCCGCCGTCCCAGTTGTTCAGGCTGCGGCAGGCCTCGTCGAGCACCCACTCGTCGAGCTCGGCGGTGATGCCGAGCGACGCGGCGATCGGCAGGATCTCCTCGGGCAGGATCGTGCCGAGATCCGGGTGCCGCCAGCGCAGCAGCGCCTCGACCCCGACCGGGTGGCCGTCGCGCAGCCCGGTCACCGGCTGGAAGACCAGGTCGAGCTCGCCCCGGCCGGCCGCGCCGAGCAGCTGCTTCTCCAGCTCCATCCGCCGGTGCAGCTGGATCTCCACGTCCGGGTCGTACCACTCGACGCGGTTCACGCCGAGCTGGCGGGCACGCTGCCGGGCCAGGTCGGCGTGCCGGAGCACCTCGTCCGAGTCGGCGCCGCCGGCCAGCTCGGCCAGGCCGACGCTGCTGGACAGCACCACCGCGCCGCCGGGCAGCTGATAGGGCTCGCCGAGGACGGTCACGATCCGGGTGGCCAGCGCGTACGCCGGGACGGCCGACTCGGTGGTGAGGATCGCGAACTCGTCGCCGCCGAGGCGGGCCGGCACGTCCTCCTCGCCGATCAGGTCCTTGATCCGGCGGCTCACCTCGACCAGCACGGCGTCGCCGACCTCGCGGCCCCGGGAGTCGTTGGCCTCGGCGAGCCCGTGCAGGTCGATCACGATGAGGTTGCCCCGGCGGCCGGGACGGCGGCGGTGGGCCAGCAGGTCGCGCATCAGCGCCCGGCGGTTCGCCAGGCCGGTGAGCTGGTCCAGGTAGGAGAGCCGGTGCAGGGTGCGTTCCAGGTGGACCCGCTCGCCGACGTCCCGGACGTGCACCACGAGGGCCGCCACCTCGGGGACCGTGCGCTGGTCGGAGATGGTCGACTCGGTGTCCCGCCAGAGCTTCGCGCCGTCCCGCATCCGGGCGCTGACCAGCACCGGCGGGCCGCCCTCGTGCTCGCCGGCGAGCACCGACTCGATCACCGCCCGGGCGTCCGCGGCGTCCTCCGGATGGATCAGCTCACCGAACTGCCGGCCGATCACCTCGTCGTCGCGCAGGCCGAAGAGGCGGGCGGCGGCCGGTGACTGCCAGCGGACCGTGAGCCGCTCGTCGAGGACCAGGGTGAGGTCGGTGGCGCCGGCCACGAGCGAGCGGAAGTGCGCCTCGGCGACCCGGAGACGGGCGGCGTACCGGCGGATGTCGCGGACCACGAGCAGTTCGCGGACCACGAGGACGCTCACCATGACCAGACCGAAAATGATCGCTTCGTTGTCGAACCGGCGGACGGTCACCAGGTGCCAGCCCGCGGCGATCACGCCGACCGCGGCCGGGACGGCCAGCAGCGGGTAGCTCGCCAGATATTGATCCGGGTTGCGGGGCTCCAGCGGCGGCGGCGGGAGGTCGCGGCGGGTCCCGCCGGCCGCCGACGCGGTCATCCCGGCCACGATCGGCACGCCGGCCACGGCCAGCGCGGCCGGGCTCAGCCCGGCGTCGACCATGGCGGTCAGCGCCCCGAGCGCGAGCAGCACCAGCACCGCCCCGGCGGCGCACCAGACGGCCGGGCGCGGCCGGGGACGGGCCCGCAGCACGATCACCGTGACGATCGCGACGCCGCCGGTCGCGATCAGCATGGCCGGCACCGCGTCCGGCCGGGTCGCCACGCCGGGGACCAGATAGGCCGCGAAGCCGAGGCTCACACCGAGCCCGAGGCCGTCGAAGGCCCGCCGCAGCCGGACGTGCCAGCCGCTCGCGGCGCCCGGCAGCAGCGAGATGCCGGCGACGTAGCAGCAGGCGGCCGGCACCAGCCCGGCGGTGAGCCAGCCGGTCGCGCCGGGCGGGTTCCACCACGGCACGAACGCCGTCAGCGTCGCGGCCACCGTGCCCAGCCCGACGAACCCGGCGCCGCGGCACGCCACGAACGCGCCCTCGGCGCGGTGCAGGGCCATCGCCGTACGGAAAAGGAAGGCGGAAGCGCAGAGACCGGCGCAACCCACCGCGGCGGCCAGCGCGGCAGCGCCCGGGAGAAGCCCGGCGACGCCGGCCGCGAGCAGCACGGCAGCGACACTCGGCACAGCGACCAGAACCGCCCGGCGGGATATCCAGGGCGGGGCCGGCGCGGGATGCGGCACAGCCACGGCGTGTCCTCTGCGGTGTTCCCCCGCGGGGCCGGGGCGCCCCGGCGAGGTCGGGGTGGCGGGAGAGGCGGGAAAGGAACTGGCACCCGGTCAACGACGGTCCCCGGATCGGGTTACGGGGCGGCAGGACGCCGTCCCACGAACGAAATCGTCTGCCATCCAGAGACGGTGGTCAAATCGAACGGTGCTGCCGGTCCGGATCCCGGCGGTGGTGGGAGGATGGATGCGTGCGCAGTCGTCCCGCTCTCCGCGTCCGCAAATCCGGCACCGTCCTCGTCGCGGCGCTGATCGCCGTCGTCGGCACGGTCCCGCTGGCCGGCGCCTCGTGGGCGCTCGCCCCGATTCTGCTGATCCCGCTCGCTGTGCTGATCTGGACCTATCGGGCCGGCACCGACGTCTACCCCGACGAGCTCCGGGTGCGCGCCCTGTTCGGCGGCAGCCGGGTGCCGTGGAGCCGGATCACCGAGCTCGCGCCGGACGGCCGCGGCCGGGTCTCGGCCCTGCTCGACAACGGCAACGTGATCCGGCTGACCGGCGTCACCCGGGACAATCTGCCCGCCGTCCTGGCCGCCGGCGGCCACCCGGTCGGCGGGACACCCGCGACCGGGCAGTGATCCCCGGGATCTCTCAGCACACACGGCTACCCTGGTCGGCGAGAGCCTGAGGGGGTGGTCTGGTCGTGCGTTCCCGCCGGGGCCGTGCCGCGGTCGCGACGGTCGGTGCCGTTCTGGTGCTGACCACCGGATGCAGCTTCGGACCGCCCGGCCCGGACCAGGCCGGTTCCCCGCCCAACCTGTCCCGGCCGTCCGCCGCGCCCACCTCCGGCGACGACTCCGGTGACCGGGAGGCGGCGCTCACCGTCCTCGCGAAGAACCTCGAGGTCCCGTGGGGGATTGCGTTCCTGCCCGACGGCGCGGCCGTGGTCACCGAGCGGGACACCGCCCGGGTGCTGAAGGTGGGGCCCGAGTCCGACGCCGGCGGCCTCAAGGTCACCGAGCTCGACCGCCTCGACGAGGTGCGGCCGGGCGGCAGCGGCGGCCTGCTCGGCATCGCGGTCTCGCCCGACTACGAGACCGACGAGACGCTCTACGTCTACTACTCCACCGAGCGCGACAACCGGATCGGCAGGCTGACCGGCGGCAAGCTCACCCCGATCCTCACCGGCATCCCGCGCTCGGCCGCGCAGAACGGCGGGGCGCTCGCCTTCGGCCCGGACGGCCGGCTCTACGCCGGCACCGGCGACGGCACCCCGGCCGGCAGCCAGGCGCAGAACGCGAAGAGCCTCGGCGGCAAGATCCTGCGGATCACCACGGCGGGCAAGCCGGCCTCCGGCAACCCGGTGAAGGGCTCGGCCGTCTGGTCCTCCGGCCACCGCGACGTGCAGGGCCTCGCCTGGGACGCGACCGGCAAGCTCTACGCCACCGACAGCACCCAGCCGCGGACCAGCGAGCTCAACGTGATCCGCAAGGGCGGCAACTACGGCTGGCCGAAAGCGGACGGCGACAGCACCGATGCGAAATTCGCGAACCCGATGGTCTCCTGGCCGTCCGACCAGTCCTCGTGCGGCGGGGTGGCCGCCGTGGAGAGCCTCGTGGCCACCTCCTGCCTGGTCGGCGAGAAGCTCTACCTGCTCTCCGTCACCGGCAACGGCACCGTGCTCGGCACCCCTCAGGAGCTGCTCACCGGCGAGTACGGGCGGTTGCGCGGCCTGGTCGCGGCGCCGGACGGCTCGCTCTGGCTCAGCACTTCGAACCAGGAGGACGCCGGTGAACCGGCCCCCGACGACGATCGGCTCATCCGGCTGGTGTTCTCGGACGGCGGCGCCGGCAGGAGTTGACGCCCATGGCTGTTTCAGGTCACGGGGATTCGGGCAGGTGACGGCCCGATGACTGCTCCTTCGGCGCCCACCCGGCGCCGCCGCCTGGACTCCGCCGCCCACACCCTCGCCGTCTCGCTGCGCGCGGCCCGGCGGGCGCTGCTCGCCACCTGGCGGGCGCTGCGCGGGACGTGGGGCCGGCGGATCGCGACCGGCGTCGCGGTCGGCCTGGTCGGCGTGATCGGCGCCGTGATCGGCGTGATGCTGTTCGCGCACGCGTCGATAAACGTCGGGCCGTTCAGCGCCGAGATGGCGGTCCGCCCCTCGGTGCACGGCGGCACCGAGGTCGACATCCCGCCCCTCGGCTCGCTGCACCTCGACAGCCACCGCGGCCCGCTCCATCTCAAGGTCGCGCTCGGCTCACTCGACCAGAGCCGGACCGAGGCGCTCATCGACAACCCGTCGGCGATCACGACGGCCGGCGACCGGGCCGTCGACGAGGTGGTGGCCGGGGTGACGAGGCTCGGTCTTCGTACCCTCGGGCTCGGGGTCCTCAGCGCCCTGATCCTCTCCGCGCTGGTCTTCCGCGACGTCCGCCGCACCGCGGCGGCCGGCGTCACCGCGCTCGTGGTGACCGGCGGCAGCTTCGGGGTGGCGGCGGCGACCCTGCGGCCGGACGCGATCAGCGAGCCCCGCTACGAGGGACTGCTCGTCAACGCCCCGGCCGTGGTCGGTGACGCCCGGCGGATCGCCGACAACTACGGGCGCTACGCCGAACAACTCCAGACGATCGTGAGCAACGTGAGCCGGGTCTACTCCACGATCGCGACGCTGCCGGTCTACGAGCCGGCCGGCAACACGACCCGCCTGCTGCACGTCTCCGACCTGCACCTGAACCCGTCCTCGTGGGGCCTCATCCGCACCGTCGTGGAGACCTTCGAGATCGACGCCGTGATCGACACCGGCGACATCGTCGACTGGGGCAGCGGGGCCGAGACCTCGTACGTCTCCCAGATCCCGTCGATCCAGGTGCCCTACATCTATGTGCGCGGCAACCACGACTCCACCGCCATCCAGGCCGCCGTGGCCCGGCAGCGCAACGCGGTGGTCCTCGACAACGCGGTCACCGAGATCGACGGCCTGACCATCGCCGGCATCGGCGACCCGGCTTTCACCCCGGACAAGAGCGAGTCGAACGAGGCGACCGGCGACAACGCCGGGCCGGAACTGCTCACCACGGCCGGGGAGGCCCTCGCCACCACGGTCCGCCAGTCGAAGAAGCAGGTCGACATCGCGCTGGTCCACGACCCGGCGATGGCGCAGCCGCTCTCCGGCCTGGTCCCGCTCGTACTGTCCGGCCACAAACACCAGCGCTCGGTCTCGATCCTGCCGCCGCCGGCCGAACCCACCCCCGACCCCTCGGCCTCGGCCGCCGCGTCCCCGGCCGCCTCGGCAGCCCCTGCCGAACCGCTGATGACCACCCGGCTCATGATCGAAGGCTCGACCGGCGGGGCCGGGCTGCGCGGCCTGGAGAACGAGGAGCCGACCCCGCTGGCGCTGTCGGTCCTCTACTTCGACGAGCTGAACGAGCTGAAGGCCTACGACGACATCCAGCTCGGCGGCACCGGCCAATCCAACGTCGAGATGCAGCGCAACGTGGTCGGGCTGGCGCCCGAGGAGACCCCCACCCCAACCCCGTCAGCCAGCTGACCAGCCCGCGCCCCAGCCCCGCCGCGCCGCACCGCACCGCACCGCACCGCGATCTTGATGATTGGCACAGGACCGCCCCTGCGGAACTCCACAAGATCGCGGCAGGGGGCGAGCGACGGCCCCCCGCCTCGCCGCGATCTTGATGATTGGCACAGGACCGCCCCTGCGGAACTTCACAAGATCGCGGGAAGAGGAGGGGCGTGGGAAGAGGAAGGACCGGGAATGGGGCGCGGCGCGGCGACGGAGGTGGTCAGGGGCAGGGTGGTTAGGAGTAGGTGATGTCGGAGGTTGAGTAGCGGCAATAGGTGCCGTCCGGACCGGAACCGGTCTTGGTCGGCTCGTTACCGCTGCTGTTGCCGGTGAAGCGGTCGCAGATCGAGATCTTCTTGGAGCTGTCGCCGACGATCGTGATGCCGCTGAACGTCGCCGTGTCGCCGTAGTTGGTGTTGATGCCGGCGATCGAGCCGCCCGGCGCGGTGGCCCGGATGTTCTGGATCACCACGGTGCGCTTGTACTGCGTCGAGCAGTTGCCGCACGAGCGGTACAGCTTGCCGAAGTTCGTGACCTGGAAGTTCTTGATGGTCAGCGTGCCGCCGCCGTTGTGCTGGAAGACCTTGTCGGACGCCGAGCGGGCGCCGCCGCCGTCGACAGTGGCCACCGTCGAGCTGCCGCCGCGGAAGGTGGCCGCGTCCTCGCCCACGTCCAGCCACCACACGTTGCGCAGGGTGCAGTTGCCGTCGCAGTGCACGCCGTCGCCGGCCGGGGCGCCGATGATGACGTTGGAGAGGGTGGCGCCGTTGGCGAGTTTGAACATCGGGTCCTGGCTTTCGCTCTGCCCGCCGTCGCCGATGCCGTAGTAGCGCTTGTTGCCGCCGTCCAGGCCGCTCGCCGGCACGCTGATCGTGGCGTTCACCTTCACGCTGCCGGTCTCGCTCGGCCACGGCGTGGTCGGGCCGGTGCCGCCGCCACCGCTGCCGCTGCCCACCTTGATGAGCTGCCACTGCTGGTTCGCGAAGTTCTGGTCGGCGTACTGCACGACGTTGCCGCCGTCGGCGGTCGACCATTCGAAGACCTCGAGGGCCTTGCCGCTGTTCCGGTTGATCAGCTGGATGTTGCCGCCGATGTCCTGAATCCTCCACTGCTGGCTGGTGGCGTTCCGGTCACCGTTCGACTGGATCACCTGCGCCCCGTCGGCGGTCGAGGCGCCCTGCACGTTGAGCACCTTGCCGCTGTGCTTGGCCTGGAGGCGGTAGTTGCCGCTGCCCATGTCGAGGAACTTCCACTGCTGCCAGTCACCGTTGTTCTGGGTCCACTGGTTGATCACGGCGCCGTCGGCGGTGGAGAGGTTCCAGACGTCCAGCACCTTGCCGCTGTGCTGGTTCTTCAGGACGTAGTAGGCGTTCAGGTCGATGGTGGCGGCGCTCGCCTGCTGCGGGGCGATCAACCCGGCCGCGGCGGTGGCCAGCGCGGTGATCGCCACGGCTGTCCAGCGTGGTCTCATGGGGATTCCTCTCCGCCCGCCGGGGGATGCGAGCATCGAATCAGGGAACGGTGTCCATCGATGTTGTCGCTCACAAAATCCCTGGTCAAGAGAGGGCGTTGTTGCAGTTTGTTGCAGGTTTCCGGCCGCTTGGGAGCGCTCCCGAGAAACCCCTGGTCAAACGACGGCCGCCCGCCCCCGGCGACGTGCGGGAACGGGCGGCTGACGACGTACGGATCTCAGGAGACGCCGAGACGCTCCAAGAGCAACTCGCGGACGGCCTTGGCGTCCGCCTGGCCCCGCGTGGTCTTCATGACCGCGCCCACGAGCGCGCCCGCGGCCGCCACCTTGCCGTCCCGGATCTTCGCGGCGATGTCCGGGTTGGCGGCGATGGCCTCGTCGACCGCCTTGGTGAGCGCGCCGGTGTCGTTGACGACCTCGAGACCGCGGGCCGCCATGACAGCGGCCGGGTCACCCTCGCCGGCCACCACGCCCTCGAGGACCTGGCGGGCCAGCTTGTCGTTGAGCTTGCCCTCGTCGACCAGCTTCTGCAGCGCCGCGACCTGGGCCGGGGTGGCGCCCACGGCGGCCAACTCGATGTCCTGCTCGTTGGCGCGGCGGGCCAGCTCGCCCATCCACCACTTGCGGGCGCCCGCCGGGGACGCGCCCGCCGCGATGGTCTCCTCGATCAGCTCGACCGCGCCGGCGTTCGCCACCGACTGCATGTCGATCTCGGAGATGCCCCAGTCCTCGCGGAGCCGGGCCCGCTTGGAGCTGGGCTTCTCCGGGAGTTCCGCCTTCAACGCCGAGACCCATTCGCGGGACGGCGCGATCGGCACCAGGTCGGGCTCGGGGAAGTAGCGGTAGTCGGTCGCGGTCTCCTTGGAGCGGCCCGGGCGGGTGTCGCCGGTGGTCTCCTGGAAGTGCCGCGTCTCCTGGAAGATCTTGCCGCCCTCGTCCAGGATCCCGGCCTGCCGGATGATCTCGGAGCGGACGGCGCGCTCGACCGAGCGGAGCGAGTTGACGTTCTTCGTCTCGGTCCGCGTGCCCCACTCGTCGCCCGGGAGGTTCAGCGAGGTGTTCACGTCGCAGCGCATCGAGCCCTGCTCCATCCGGACGTCGGAGACGCCGAGCGACCGGATGATGTCGCGCAGCTCGGCGACGTAGGCCTTCGCCACCTCGGGAGCAAGAGCACCGAGCCCGGGTACGGGCTTCGTGACGATCTCGACGAGCGGGATGCCGGCCCGGTTGTAGTCGACCAGCGACTCGGTCGCGCCGTGGATGCGACCGGTGGCGCCGCCGACGTGCAGCGTCTTGCCGGTGTCCTCCTCGATGTGCACCCGCTCGATGCCGATCCGGTATTCCTTACCGTCCACGACGACGTCGACGTAGCCCTCGACGCAGAGCGGCTCGTCGTACTGCGAGGTCTGGAAGTTCTTCGGCATGTCCGGGTAGAAGTAGTTCTTCCGGGCCATCCGGCACCACTCGGCGATGTCGCAGTTCAGCGCGAGGCCGATCCGGATGGTCGCCTCGATCGCGGCCCGGTTCATCACCGGCAGCGCGCCCGGCAGGGCCAGGCAGACCGGGCAGACCTGGGTGTTCGGCTCGGCGCCGAACTCGGTCTTGCAGCCGCAGAACATCTTCGTGTTCGTGCCGAGCTCGACGTGCGTCTCGAGGCCGATCACCGGCTCGTACTTGGTGAGGATCTCTTCGTATGTCATCTCACAGCTCCGGAGGAGTGAACGAGCCGACAGCGGACTCCAGCGCGGCGGCGACCCGGTACATGCGGTCGTCGGCCATGGTCGGGGCCATGATCTGGAAGCCGACCGGCAGGCCCTCGGAGAGACCGCACGGGACCGAGATGGCCGGTCCGCCGTACAGGTTCGTCGGGATCGTGAAGAGGTCGGCGAGGTACATCTGGTACGGGTCGCTGGTCCGCGAGCCGAACGGGAACGCCACGAACGGGGTGGTCGGCGAGACCAGCACGTCGACCTGCTCGAACGCGGACTGGAAGTCGCGCGTGATCAGGGTACGGACCTTCTGCGCCTGGCCGTAGTACGCGTCGTAGTACCCGCTCGACAGCGCGTAGGTGCCGATGATGATCCGGCGCTTCACCTCGGGGCCGAAACCGGCCTCGCGGGTCAGCGACATGACCTCCTCGAGCGAGCGGCTGCCGTCGTCGCCGGAGCGGAGCCCGTAGCGCACGCCGTCGAAGCGGGCCAGGTTGCTGGACGCCTCGCTGGGGGCGATCAGGTAGTAGGCCGGCAGGGCGTACTGGAAGTGCGGGCAGGACACCTCGACGATCTCGGCGCCGAGCTTGACCAGCGCCTCCAGCGACTCCTTGAAGGAGCTCAGGACGCCCGGCTCGGATCCGTCGCCCGCGAACTCCTTGACGACACCGAGCTTCACGCCCGACAGGTCGCCGCTCTTGCCGAGCCGGGCGGCCGCGACGACGTCCGGCACCGGCTGGTTGATCGACGTCGAGTCGCGCGGGTCGTAGCCCGCCATCACCGCGTGCAGCAGGGCGGTGTCCTCGACGGTCCGGCCGCACGGGCCCGGGGTGTCCAGCGAGGAGGAGAAGGCGATCAGGCCGTAGCGGGACGTGCCGCCGTAGGTCGGCTTCGCGCCCACCGTCCCGGTGACCGCGCCCGGCTGGCGGATCGAGCCACCGGTGTCGGTGCCGATCGCGAGCGGCGCCTCGTAGGCGGCCAGCGCGGCGGCCGAACCACCACCGGAACCACCGGGGATCCGGCCGAGGTCCCACGGGTTGTTGGTGGCGCCGTACGCGGAATATTCGGTGGACGAGCCCATCGCGAACTCGTCCATGTTGGTCTTGCCGAGGATCGGCATGCCGGCGGCCTTGAGACGCTCGACGATCGTCGCGTCGTAGGGCGGCTTCCAGCCCTCGAGGATCTTGGAGGCGGCGGTGGTGGGGACGCCCTTGGTCGTCACCACGTCCTTCACGGCGATCGGGACGCCGGCGAGCGGCCCGGTGATCTCGCCGTCGTCGACCTTCTTCGCCGCCGCGAGGGCGCCCTCGCGGTCGACGTGCAGGAACGCGTGCACCCGGCCGTCGACGGCGTCGATCCGGTCGAGGTGGGCGGTGGCCACCTCGACGGCGGACACCTCCCTGCTCGCGATCTTGCCGGCCAGGTCAGCGGCGCTCAGCTTGGTCAGATCGGTCACGGATCAGTCCTCCTCGTCCAGGATGCGCGGCACCCGGAACCGGTCCTCGAAGGCGTCCGGCGCGCCGGAGAGCGCCTCCGCCTGCGTGAGACTCGGAGTGGGGACGTCCTCGCGGTACACGTTGGTCACCGGCACCGAGTGCGAGGTCGGCGGGATGTCATCCGCGGCCACCTCACCGACCCGGGCGACCGACTGCAGGATCACGTCGAGCTGCCCCGCGAATCGATCGAGCTCCTCTTCGGTCACGGCGAGCCGCGACAGGCGCGCCAGGTGCGCTACCTCTTCGCGGGAGATGGCGGCCATCCTGCCCCCTTATTGGTTCGACGGTTTGCCTGATTCTATTTTCCGAGGCTGGACCGGCCGGTACCGGGCCAGCCACTCGGCCAGGCCGGCCGCCGGCATCGGGCGCGCGTGGAACCAGCCCTGCGCCGTGTGGCATCCGGCCGCCGCCAGGAGACGCCAGGTCGCCTCGTCCTCGACGCCCTCGGCCACCGCGCGCAATCCGAGCGCCTCGGCCAGGCCGACCACCGAGCGGACGATCGCGGCGTCGCCCCGGTCGGTCGCCATGCCCAGCACGAACGATCTGTCGATCTTCACCTCGGCCAGGGGCAGCCGGCGCAGGTGCTGGAGCGAGGAGTAGCCGGTGCCGAAGTCGTCGAGCGAGATCGCCACGCCCATCCGGCTGAGCCGGGTCGTGGTCTCCAGCACCCGGTGCGGGTCGGCCATCAGCGCGCTCTCGGTGATCTCCAGCTGGAGCAGCTCGGCCGGGACCGAGTAGCGGCTCAGCAGCGCGCCGACCCGATCCGCGATGTCGCCGGCGTGCAGGTCGCGGGCGCTCACGTTGACGGCGGCCCGCAACGGCCGGCCCTGGCTGCGCCACTGCGCCAGCTGGGCGATCACCTCCTCCAGCACCCGGGCCGTGAGCATCCGCATGACCGGGGTCGGCTCGGCCACCCGCAGCAGTTCCTCGGGGCCGACCGTGCCGCGCTTCGGGTGGCACCAGCGCAGCAGCGCCTCCACCCCGGTCACCTCGCCGGTCGCGATCGCGATCTGCGGCTGGTAGAAGAGCGTTATCCCCTCGTCGTTCTCCCGCAGCGCGGTACGCAGCTCGGCCAGCAGCGCGAGCCGGTCCGGGGAGTGGTGGGCGGCGTCCGGCCCGTGCACCGCGATCTGGTCGCCGCGCTGCTTCGCCTCGTACATGGCGGCCTCGGCCTCGCGCAGCAGGGTGCCGGCGTCGCGGCGGCCGGACTGGAGCGCTATCCCGATCGACGCGCTCAGCTCCACCGGCGTGCCGTCCAGCGGGAACGGGCGGCTCAACGCCTCGGCCAGGTGTTGCGCGATCCGCCGGGCCGCGGCCGGTCCCTCCACCCGCGTGGCGAGCACGGCGAACTCGTCGCCGCCGAGCCGGACGACCAGGTCGTGGGCGGGCACCACGCCGGCGAGACGGTCGGCCACCCGGGTCAGCAGCCGGTCGCCGCTGCCGTGGCCGAGGGCGTCGTTGACGGTGCGGAACCGGTCCAGGTCGAGCAGCAGCAGCGCCCGGCGCCGGTCCGGGGAGCGCTCGGCGATCGCGGCCTGCAGCGCCCGCCGGTTCGGCAGCCCGGTCAGCGCGTCGAACCGGGCGGCCCGCTCGGACTCGCCCGCCCAGCGGACCATCCGGTGCACGGCGTGCAGCGCGAGCAGGGAGAGCGGCAGCAGCGCCGGGCTCACCACGGCGGCCACCAGCAGGATCGGCCCGAGCAGCAGCAGCGCCGCGGTGGCCAGCAGGTCGGCCCTCCCCCGCCGGCGGTGGGTGCGCGGGCGGACGTCGGCGGTCCACCGGCGCACGAGGGCGGCCACCCCGTGGCGCGCCCCGATCCAGGCGGCCGCGGCCACACAGATGAGCAGGGACTCGCGCAGGCTCGGCCCGAACTCGCCGGGGCCGATGCGGAGCGACGTGACACCGGCGACGACGGCGGCCGCGCCGAGCGCGACCGCGTGCTGAAGAGCCAGGTGCAGGGTACGCCGGACCGAATGCCGCATCCGGACACCCGCGACCGTGACCGCCCCGAACTGGACGACCAGGGCCGGCGCGCTGCCCCACGCCAGCAGGATCGCGAAGGTGAAGCAGATCGACGGCAGGATGATCGAGCCGACCCGGCGCCCGGGAACGAGGTAGGGCCGCGCGTCGGCGATCAGCGCCAGCACGGCCATCACCCAGAAGGCGGCCGGCAGCCCGGCGAACGCGCCCGGGTCCGCCGCCCAGAGCCCGAGCCCGCCCGCGACCGAGCCGGCGGCCGTCACGATGATCGTCCGCCGGCGGCGCGGGCCGGTCAGCGCGTGCGGGCTGTCCGGCTCCGGCCGCGGCGGATTGAAGCGGGTGATGTCCAGACGAGTGACGTCCGGGCGTGCCTCACCAGGGCCGGCCGCATGCAGGCGAGCGGCATCCATGCGACCTCCATGATGGCCTCGATCACCGATCGCCTACACCATAGATCCACATGGTGCCTTCTAGGACAAACTACCTTCCCGTTACTAAACCGACATATGCTTGCACACGGGCAAATGCCGCTAATTCCCTCCATCGGGTGACGCCTCGGCGACCTGCCGGGCGGCCTCCGGTCCCTCGCTCAGCAGCACCGCGAACCCGGCGTCGTCGAGCACCGGCACCTTGAGCGCCACCGCCTTGTCGTACTTGCTGCCGGGGTTGTCGCCGACCACCACGAACCCGGTCTTCTTCGACACCGAGCCGCTCACCTTGCCGCCCCGCGAGGTGATCGCCTCGGCCGCCTGGTCGCGGGTGAACCCGGCGAGGGTGCCGGTGACCACGAAGGTGAGCCCTTCGAGCGGCCGCGGCCCGGACTCGACCCGCTCGTCGGCCATCCGCACCCCGGCCGCCCGCCACTTGCGGATAATCTCCCGGTGCCACGGCACGGTGAACCACTCCCGCAGGCTGTCCGCGATGATCGGCCCGACCCCCTCGACCGCGGCGAGCGGATCGACGGCCTTGGCCTTCCGCGTCGCCGCAGCGGCCTCTTCGGTGGCGGACTCCTCGGTCGGCGCGGCCTCCGTAGCCCCTGCGGCTTCCGCGGCCTCGGCCGCCTCGGCGCTCGCGGCCACCGCCTCCGGGTCGGCCGCGGTGGCGGCCAGCATCTCCTCGAGCGCCGTCATCGAGCCGAACTCGACGGCGAGCGCCTGCGCCGCCGTCGGTCCGACGTGGCGGATCGAGAGGGCGACGAGCACGCGCGCGAGCGGCCGGGATCTCGCCTCGGCGAGGCTCTGCAGCATCTTGGCGGCGTTGGCGCCGAGCTCACCGTTCTGTTTCACGAAGAACGGGACCCGCCGCAGATGCTCCTCGGTGAGGTCGAACAGGTCGCCCTCGTTGTGCAGCACCCCCGAGTCGAGCAGCGCCCGCGCCGCCTTGGCGCCGAGCACCTCGATGTCGAGCACGTCCCGGCTGCCCACGTGGGTCAGCCGCTCCCAGAGCTGCCCGGGGCAGGACTCCGAGTTGGGGCAGCGGATGTCGACGTCGCTCTCCTTGGCCGGGGCGAGTGGCGTGCCGCAGTCGGGGCAGACGGTCGGCATGACGAACGCCCGCGCGTCGTCCGGCCGCAGATCGATGACCGGGCCGAGGATCTCCGGGATCACGTCGCCGGCCTTGCGCAGCACCACGGTGTCGCCGATCAGCACGCCCTTGCGGACGACCTCCTGCTCGTTGTGCAGCGTGGCCTGGGCGACCACCGAGCCGGCCACCTTCACCGGCTCGAGCACGGCGTAGGGCGTGACCCGTCCGGTGCGCCCCACGTTCACCGCGATGTCGAGCAGCTTGGTGGTGACCTCCTCGGGCGGGTACTTGAAGGCGATCGCCCACCGCGGCGCCCGGCTGGTCGAGCCGAGCCGGCCCTGGATGGCGACCTCGTCGACCTTCACCACCACACCGTCGATCTCGTGCTCGACGTCGTGCCGGTGCTTGCCGTAGAACTCGATGAACTCGCGGACCCCGGCCATGTCGTCGACGAGCTTCCACCGGGTGCTGGTCGGCAGGCCCCACGCCTGCAGAGCTTCGTAGGCCCGGGACTGCGACACCGGGGCGAAGCCCTCGCGCGCGCCGATGCCGTGCACCACCATCCGCAGGCCGCGCGAGGCGGTGATGCGCGGGTCCTTCTGGCGGAGGCTGCCGGCGGCAGCGTTGCGGGGATTCATGTACGGATCCTTGCCGCGCTCGATCAACCCCGCGTTGAGGTCGGCGAAGGCCTCGGCCGGGAAGTAGATCTCGCCGCGCACCTCGATGAGGTCGGGCACGTCGTCGCCGGTGAGCCGCTCCGGGATGCCCTGGATGGCCCGCACGTTGGGCGTGACGTCGTCGCCGGTGCGCCCGTCGCCGCGGGTGGCGCCGCGGACCAGCCGGCCCTTCTCGTAGGTCAGGTTGATCGCCAGGCCGTCGACCTTGAGCTCGCAGAGGAACCGCACCGGGCCGCCGGCGTCGCGCACCGTCCGGTCCGCCCAGGCGGTGAGCTCGTCGGTGTTGAACACGTTGTCGAGCGACATCATCCGCTCGATGTGGTCGACCGAGGCGAAGTCGCTGGAGAACGTGCCGCCGACGGTCTGCGTCGGGGACTCGGGCGTCCGCAGCGCCGGGAACTCCTCCTCGAGCGCCTGCAGCTCGCGGAGCAGCACGTCGAACTCGGCGTCCGAGATCGTCGGCGAATCCAGCACGTAGTAACGGTATTGGTGACCACGAATCTCGTCGGCCAGCTCGGCATGCCGGGCCATGGCCTGTGCCGTGGGATCCTCGACCACCACAATCCCCCTTGTCAGTGAAACCTACCCAGCACGGTAACCGCACCCACTGACAAAACCGTGCTCAGACCTCGGAGATGCGCCGGCCCGCCTCGGTCACCGCTTCGAGGACCGCCCGCGCGTATTTCGGGGTGGCCCCGGCGAGACCGCACGCCGGCGAGATCACCACCTGCTCCGGCAGCCGCGCGGCAGGGAAGCCCAGCTTGCGCCAGAGCCCGGTCACCCGCTCGGCGATCGTGCGGGACGAGGGCCGCGAGGTGCCGGTGGAGGCCACCGCGCCCGCGAAGATCCCGAGCCCGGCCTCGATCGCCTCGCCGAGCGGGTCGAGGTCCTCGAGCAGCGAGAGGTCGAGCGCCACGCCCCGGAAGAGCGCGTCCCGCACGACCTGGAGGGGCAGGCCGGGAGCGCAGCAGTGCAGGACGGCCGGGGCGTCCGCCTGCTCGACGACGGTCCGCAGCCGGGTCGACGCGTCCGGGCCGTCCACCTTCCGGTACGCGGAGAGCCCGCTCTCGGTCGGCACCCGGCCGGCCAGCACGGCCGGCAGCGACGGCTCGTCCAGCTGGAGCAGCACGGTCGCGCCGGGGACCCGTTTGCGCACGTCGGCGACGTGCCGGCGGAGGCCCTCGGCGAGCGAGTCGGTGAGGTCGCGCACGGCGCCCGGGTCGCGCAGCATCCGGCCGCCGATCGGCAGGTCGAGGCTCGCCGCGAGGGTCCACGGGCCGGCCGCCTGGATCTTCAGCGTGCCGGTGAACCCGTCGGCCTGCTCGGTGAGCTGGTCGAGGTCGCGTTCGAGCAGGTCGGCGGTGTGCCGCATGTCCCTGCCCGGGCGGGAGGCGATCTGCCAGCGGCCGGCGTAGAGCTGCACCGGCATCTCGACCAGGAACCCGGCGGTCCGGCCGATCATGTCGGCGCCCGGGCCGCGGCCCGGCAGCTCGGCCAGGTGGGGCAGGCCGGGCAGCTCGCCCATGACGATCCGCTGCGCCTCGGCGATGTCGGTGCCGGGCAGCGAGCCGATGCCGGTGGCGGAGCCGGCCGGCCAGGGGAAGTCAGGCATCGACGGCGGCCCGGCTTCCCTCGGTGATGGTCGCCGAGCCGAGCACGACGTCGCCGCCGGGGTCGGGCCGGTAGGCGACGATGGCCTGGCCGGCGGCGACACCGCGAGCCGGCGACGTCAAGCGGGCGGTGAGCACGCCGTCGTTCACCGACACGCTGGCCCCGACCACCTCGCCGTGAGCCCGGAGCTGGACTTCACAGTCCGAGACATCCGCATCGGAGTGCCAGATCGGGCGCTCCGCGCTCACCACGTCGACGGCGAGGTCCTCGCGCGGGCCGACGGTCACCGTGTTGGAGACCGGAGTGATCGACAGGACGTAGCGCGGACGCCCGTCGGCCGCCGGGACCCGCAGGTCGAGCCCCTTCCGCTGGCCGATCGTGAACCCGTAGGCCCCGTTGTGCGTGCCGAGCTTCTCGCCGGTCCGCCCGTCGACGATGTCGCCGGGGGCGCTGCCGAGCCGGCTCTCCAGGAAGCCCCGGGTGTCGCCGTCGGCGATGAAGCAGATGTCGTGCGAGTCGGGCTTGTCGGCCACCGCCAGGTCGCGGGCGGCCGCCTCGGCGCGCACCTGCTCCTTGGTCGAGTCGCCGAGCGGGAAGATCGCGCGGTCGAGCTGCTGCCGGGTCAGCACCGCCAGGACGTAGGACTGGTCCTTCGCGATGTCGACGCTGCGCCGCAGCAGGCCGTCGGCGCCGAGCCGGGCGTGGTGCCCGGTGACGACCGCGTCGAAGCCGAGGGCGACCGCGCGGTCCAGCACCGCCGCGAACTTGATCTTCTCGTTGCAGCGCAGGCACGGGTTCGGCGTACGGCCGGCCGCGTATTCGCTGACGAAGTCGTCGACGACGCTGTCGTGGAACTCCTCCGCCATGTCCCAGACGTAGAAGGGGATGCCGATCACATCGGCGGCGCGGCGCGCGTCCCGGGAGTCCTCCAGGGTGCAGCAGCCGCGCGCTCCGGTCCGGAACGTCTGGGGATTACGGGCCAAGGCCAGGTGCACGCCGGTGACGTCGTGACCGGCGTCCTTGGCGCGCGCTGCGGCGACCGCGGAATCGACGCCGCCCGACATGGCCGCAAGAACTCGCATGACTCCAGCCTATCTGGGCGTCTTCCAGGCCCCGGCCCGGCGGGCGCGCTCCACGGCGCCGGGCAGCGCGGCGAGGAGGGCGTCGACGTCGGCGACCGAGCTGTCGTGGCCGAGGGTGAACCGCAGCGAGCCCCGGGCCCGGGCGTCGTCGGCGCCCATGGCGAGCAGCACGTGGCTCGGCTGGGCCACCCCGGCCGAGCAGGCCGAGCCGGTCGAGCAGTAGATCCCCTGCGCGTCGAGGAGCAGCAGCAGCGCGTCGCCCTCGCAGCCGGGGAAGGAGAAGTGGGCGTTGCCGGGGAGACGGTCGGCCGGAGCGCCGTTGTAGATCGCGTCCGGGATCGCCGCGCGGACCCGGGCCACCAGGTCGTCGCGGAGGGCGGCGACGCGGTGGGCGTACTCATCCCGGCTCTTCACGGCGGCCTCGACCGCCGCGGCGAAGGCGGCCACGCCGGGGGTGTCCAGGGTCCCGGAGCGCACGTCGCGCTCCTGGCCGCCGCCGTGCAGCAGCGGCGTGACCGGCACGTCCCGGCCGAGCAGCAGCGCGCCGACCCCGACCGGGCCGCCCAGCTTGTGGCCGGTGAGCGTGAGCGCGGAGGCGCCGCTCGCCGCGAAGTCGACCGGGATCTGACCGGCCGCCTGCACCGCGTCGGTGTGGAAGGGGATGCCGGCCTCGGCGGCCAGCGCCGCCAGGTCGGCGACCGGCTGGATCGTGCCGACCTCGTTGTTGGCCCACTGGACGCTGATCACGGCGACCCGGTCGCCCTCCTCGGCGATCAGCTCGGCCACCGCCTCGAGCAGCACCCGGCCCTCGCCGTCGACCGGCAGCGTCACCACCCGGGCGCCCTCCCGGGCGCCGAGCCAGTCGACCGCGTCCAGCACGGCGTGGTGCTCGACCGCGGAGACCGCCACGACGTCGCGCGCCGGGTCGGCGGCACGGCGGGCCCAGAACGTGCCCTTCACCGCCAGGTTGTCGCTCTCGGTGCCGCCACCCGTGAAGATCACTTCGGAGGGGCGGGCGCCGAGCACCGCCGCGATCCGCTCGCGCGACTCCTCGACCAGGCGCCGGGCGCCGCGGCCGGCGGCATGAAGGGACGACGGATTGCCGACCTCCCGGGCCGCGGCGACGTAGGCGTCCAGCGCGGCGGGGAGCATCGGCGTGGTCGCCGCGTGATCCAGGTAGGCCATCGTTCCCAGCTTAGGCCGTGGTGACAGGGAAACGGCCCGGCGGAGAACCGCCGGGCCGTTTGACGCAGATCACTTACTTGCGCTTGCGAACCTCGTCGGCGGCCTGGGGTACGACCTTGAACAGGTCGCCCACCACGCCGAAGTCGGCGAGCTCGAAGATCGGCGCCTCGGCGTCCTTGTTCACCGCGACGATGGTCTTCGAGGTCTGCATGCCGGCCCGGTGCTGGATCGCGCCGGAGATGCCGAGCGCCACGTAGAGCTGCGGCGACACGGTCTTGCCGGTCTGGCCGACCTGGAACTGGTGCGGGTAGTAGCCCGAGTCGACCGCCGCGCGGGACGCGCCGACCGCGCCGCCGAGCAGGTCGGCGAGTTCCTCGACCAGCTTGAAGTTGTCGGCGTTGCCGACGCCGCGGCCACCGGAGACGACGATGCCGGCCTCGGTGAGCTCGGGGCGCGAGCCCTTCTGCTCGGCGACCCGCTCGACGACCTTGGTGAGCTTGTCCGAGCCGGCCACCGCCACGGCGACCTGCTCGATCGCGGGCGTCGCGGCCGAGGGCTCGGGGGTCACCGAGTTCGGGCGGATCGTGACGATCGGCAGGCCCTTGGTGACCTTCGACTTCACGATCGCGGAACCGGCGAAGACCGCCTGGGTCGCGGTGCCGTCGGCGTCCAGGCCGACCGCGTCGGTGAGCAGGCCGTTGTCCAGCTTGATCGCCAGACGCGCGGCGATCTCCTTGCCCTCCTGGGTCGAGGCGAGCAGCACGGCGGCCGGCTGCACCCGCTTCACCAGCTCGGCGACCACGGTGGCCTTGGGGGCGACCAGGTAGCCCTCGACGTCCTCACCGGACGCCGTGTAGATCTTCTCGGCGCCGTACTCGCCGAGCTTGGCGGTGTCGGCGTCGCCGAACACCACCGCCGAGACCGACCCGAGCCCACGGGCGATCGTGAGCAGTTCGAGGGTGACCTTCTTGACACCGGCCTCGACGACGACCAGAACCTCTGCCATCAGGAAACCCCTTCTCAGACGAACTTCTCGGTGGCGAGGAACGCGACCAGCTGCGTGCCGCCGTCGCCCTCGTCGATGACCTTGGTGCCGCCGGAGCGGGCCGGGCGCTTCGCGAACTCCAGCACCTGGCTGGTGGCGCCGGCGAAGCCGACCTCCTCGGCCGGCACGCCGAGGTCACCCAGGGTGAGGCTCTGCACCGGCTTCTTCTTCGCGGCCATGATGCCCTTGAAGGACGGGTACCGCGGCTCGTTGATGGTGTCCCACACGCTCACGATCGCCGGGGTGGCGGCCGTGACGACCTCGTAGCCCTCGTCGGTCTGCCGCTCGACGGTCAGCTGCGAGCCGTCCACGGTCAGCTTGCGGGCGCCGGTGAGGGCGGCCACACCGAGCAGCTCGGCCAGCATGTGCGGCACGACCTGGACCCGGCCGTCGGTGGACTCGGCGCCACTGAGGATCAGGTCGGGGTTCAGCGTGCGCAGCGCGGCAGCGAGGACCTTGGAGGTGGCGACCGCGCAGGAGCCGTGCAGGGCGTCGTCCTGGACGTGGACGGCCTTGTCCGGGCCCATGGAGAGCGCCTTGCGGATCGACTCGGTGGCGCCGGCCGGGCCGACCGTCAGCACGGTCACCTCGCCGCCGTGTGCTTCCTTGATCTTCAGCGCTTCCTCGATGGCGTACTCGTCCATCTCGTTGATGACGTTGCTCGCGGACGCGCGGTCCACCGAGAAGTCAGCGCTCAGGGTGCGCTCGGCACCGGAGTCGGGTACCTGCTTGACCAGTACGACGATATTCATCGCGCTCCTACGACCCTCCTGTATTGAACGCACCGTTGCGGTCGCGGCCACACCTTGCGGCGGGACATGTCCGCAAGGTTACCCGCCAGTAGCTTCGCTGTTGCCGGCCACCGAGAGTGACACACCTCACCCACGGGACGATCGGGATCGCTACAGTGGCGACGAGGAGGTGTCACGACATGTCCGGTCAAAACGTCTATCTCGTGGACGGGACGAGCCCGCCCACGCCCCATACTCCCCCACCGGGGAACTTAACGGAGCCTCAGTCCCACGGCCGCGGCGGCCCTGACTCTCCGTGGTGCCTCTGCGGCCGCCCGCGCGAGGCCTGCGTCAGTGACGAGGTCCGCACGGTCTGGGTCGATAATCGGCCTCGTGCTCGGTGACCTGACTCTTTGGTTCGACCCGGAACGGACGTCGAAGGTGGGCAGTACGCCGGACTACCGGTTCTCGCTCGCCAACGAACGGACCTTCCTCGCCTGGATCCGCACCGGCCTCGCCCTGATCGCCGGCGGCCTGGCCTGCGCCCAGTTCCTGCCGCCGCTCCCGATCGAGCACCTCCGCGAGATCATCTCGATCACCCTGCTGCTGCTCGGCGGCCTGGTGGCGCTGCGCGCGGTCGACCACTGGGCGCGCACCGAGCGCGCCATGCGCCTCGGCACCGACCTGCCCCGTTCCCGCTTCCCCGCGGTGCTCGCGCTGGTGGTGGCCCTCGGCGCGGTCGCCCTGGTGGTGGCCGTCCTGGTCCAGATCTTCTGAGCCCCGGATGCCGACGCCCGACCCCGGCGCCAGTCCCGAAGAGCCCCGGATGGCCGACCCCGGCGCCGCGCCCGAACGCACCCGCCTCGCCTGGCGCCGCACCGGCCTCTCCGCCGCGGCGGTCGCCCTGCTCGCCGTCCGGCCCGCCTTCACGCCCGGCGCCGGCCCCCCGGAGTGGCTGGCTGCGGCCGCCGCGATGATCTCCTGGGCCGCCCTGGTCGGGATCTCCCAGCACCGCGCCCGCGGCCTGCACGACCCGATTCCGTCCGCCGTTCCGCGCTCGATCCGGGCCTATGCCCTGATCACGGTGGCCCTCGCCGTCATCGCGGGATGGGTTGTCATGCTCTGATCGTCGCCGACGCCGCTCGGGCGGGGCATCATTGCGGCATGGTCCGGTTGTTCATCCTCTTGGCCGCGGTGGCGCTCGTCCTTCTCATATTGGCGCTCATCAGCGGTCTTTCGGCGGAGCGTGTCCGCAACCTGCCCCGCGCGGTCTGGGTTCTGGTGATCCTTCTCATCCCGATCGCCGGTCCGGCCGCCTACTTCGCCTGGGGCCGCCCGGTCGCCGCGGGCTCCCGGCGCGCGCCGTCCCGCCCGTCCTCGCCGGACGACGACCCGGACTTCCTGCGCTCGATGAACGTCGAGCAGTCCCGCCGCGAGCGCGAGATGCTCGCCCAGTGGGAGCGCGAGTTGAGCCCGGAGCCGGAGCGCCTGCCCGACGAGAAGGACGAGCGGAAGAACGAACAGCCGGATGGCGAACAAAAAGACGAAAAGAAACCCTGACCCTCAGGCCAGACCCACCAGCCTCGCGATGTCCTCGAAGACGTTCACCGCGTCGTCCTGCAGCGGAGCGCCGTTCGCGTACCCGTACGCGAGCACCAGCGCGACCAGCGGCACGACCACCATGGCCAGCAGGCTCAGCAGGATCTGAAATCCGCGCAGCGCCCGCCCGCGACGCTTCTTCCTCCCCGGTCCGCCCCGGGACTCGGCCGCCGCCGGAGCCGGTTGCGGACGCTGCGGCACCGACGGGGGCCGCTGCGGGGCACGGGGCGCGGACGCGACGGCGCGCGCCGGAGGAACCGGGCGCGCCGACCCCATCACCGGCGACACCGGATGCGCCTGCCCGCCGACCGGGGAGATCGGCCGGGCATGTGCCACCACCGGCTTCGTCTGCCGCGTCACGCGCGGCGCCGGTCCGGCTTGCCTCGGGGGTACGGGCGGAGCCTGCCAGCCTCCGTCGTTCCGCGGGGGTGGGGTCGCCGCCGTGGCATCGGGGTCGGGCCGCCAGGTCGACGGGTCGGCGTCCGGCCACGGATCGACCGGCGGGCGCAGGTGCGGCGGCAGCCCGGCGTGCGCGGGGTCGTCGGCCACGTCCTCGACCTGCTGCGGGGTGCGCTTCGGCAGCGGATCGGGCGGCGGCGGCGCCTCGCCGAGCCGCTCCGTCGCGAGCGGCCCGCCGGGGATCTCCTCCGAGGGCGGGGCGGACACCGGGATCGGCGCCGCCTCGTGCACCTCGGTCGGCCCGTTGCCGCCGCTCTCCGGCTCGGCCGGAGCGCCGGCGGGCGCCCCGGGACGGCCGGACAGCACCGTCTCCGCCTCGGCCGCGGCGTCCGCGGCGAGCTCCGCCGACGGGCGCGGCGGCACCGGCTCGGTCACCGCGGGCCGCTCCTCGGTGGGCCCGGCCATGGCGGGTCGCTCGAGAGCCGGCCCGGCCATCGCGGGTCGTTCGGGAGCCGGCCCGGCCATCGCGGGTCGTTCGGGAGCCGGCCCGGCCATCGCGGGTCGCTCGGGAAGAGGACCGGCCACCACGGTCTCCCCGCCGGTCTTGCGGGACGGCAGGTACTTCGACGGGAGCCGCATCTCCTCGGTCGGGCCGGGCGCGGCCGGCTCGCTGGTCAGCAGCGCCGCGCCGGCCAGGATGCTGCCCTCGGCCACCACCAGCTCGGGCTGCTCGATCACCACCGGCGGGTCGCCCAGCTCGCGGTGCAGCAGCGTCGCGACCAGCGGGATCCGGCTCGCGCCACCGACCAGGAAGACCCCGGCCAGGCGTCCTTCGGGCAGGTCGGCCCAGCGGAGCAGGTTCTTGGTGATCTGTACGGTCTGGTCCAGCACCGGCCGGGCCACCGTCTCCAGCTCCTCGCGGGTGAGGTGCGCCTCGACGTCGAGCAGCGGCACCACGAAGTCGGCCGCCTGGGCGCGGGAGAGCCGCTCCTTCGCGATCCGCACGTCGTCCCAGAGCTGCCGGCGGGCGCGCCGCTCCTCGACCGTGGACGGCTCCAGCAGCCGGCCCCACTCGCCGGTCTTCAGGTGCTCGACGACCGCGGCGTCCACGTCCAGGCCGCCGAGGTCGTCCCGGCCGTCCACGGCCAGCACCTCGAACCCGGAGGAGGTCCGCGCCACCACGCTCGCGTCGAACGTGCCGGCGCCGAAGTCGTGCACCACGACGACCGAGCCGATCGGCACGTCACGGCCGAGCACCTCGGCGAAGTAGGTGGCCGCGGCGACCGGCTCGGCGACCAGGCGGGCGCCTTCCAGCCCGGCCTGCGCGGCGGCCTCGGCGAGCAGGGTCCGGCGGGCCGAGCCCCAGCTGGCCGGGCAGGTGAGTGTGGTCTCCGGCCGGTAGGGGCCGACCGCCCGGTGCCACTCCTCGACGACCCGGGCCAGCACCGCCGCGATCAGCTCGACGACCTCGAACTCCCGCTCGCCGAGCAGCACGGTGCCGTCGTCGACGCGGCGTTTCGGGTTCGGCTCGAAGCGGGCCGGGTCGAGCCGGGCGCTGTGCACCGCGTCCCGGCCGACCAGCAGGTTGCCCGCGGCGTCGGCGTAGACGGCGGACGGCAGCAACGGTGAGCCGTCGACCAGGATCGGGCGGGCACGGCCGTCCGGCCATCGCGCCACGGCGACGGTGTTCGAGGTGCCGAAGTCGATGCCGAGGGCGTACCGCTTCGGACCACCCTGGTCGATGGACATGACCGCAGTGTAGGCAATGACGGACCCGTATCGGCCCCCCTACTACCTCCCGGTGAACTTCGGCTTGCGCTTCTCGACGAAAGCGGTGGTCCCCTCCACCCGGTCGTCGGTCGCGAACAGCCCTGCGAACAGGTGCGACTCCAGCGCCAGGCCGGCGGCGAGGTCGACACTCAGCCCGCCGTCGATCGCCTGCTTGGCGGCGCGCAGCGCGAGCGCCGGGCCGGTCGTGTACGAACGGACGAGCTCGGTGGCGGCCGAGTACACCTCGGCGGCCGGGACCACCCGGTCGGCCAGGCCGATCCGCAGCGCCTCCTCGGCGTCCACCATCCGGCCCGAGAAGATCAGATCCTTGGCTCTCGCCGGGCCGATCAGCCGGGCCAGCCGCTGGGTGCCGCCGGCGCCCGGGATGATGCCGAGCCTGATCTCCGGCTGGCCGAGCTTGGCGTCGTCGGCCACCACCCGCCAGTCGCAGGCGAGAGCGAGCTCACAGCCGCCGCCCAGCGCCCAGCCGGTGATCGCGGCGACGACCGGCTTCGGGATGCGGGCCACCGCGTCGAACGCGCCGGAGAGGGCCGCGGCCCGGGCCACCATGTCCTGGTAGGTGACCGTGGTGAACTCGGTGATGTCGGCGCCCGCCGCGAACACCTTCTCGCCGCCGAAGACGATCACGGCGCGGACCTGCTCGTCGGCGGTGGCGGCCTGGGCGGCCTCCCGCAGCTCCTCCTGGACCCGGGTGTTCAGCGCGTTCATCGGTGGCCGCTCGAGCCGGATCGTGCCGATGCCGTCCGCCACCTCGAGCCGTACGAACTCGCCCACCCGTGCCTCCTCGCCCTGGGTCGTTTGGCCGCCAGCCTACGACGGGTAGGGGCTACATTGGGGTCCTCTGGGAGGGGAAATGACGACGTACTACCGAGACCCGGAAGTGCTCATCACATCGTCCGGGGTCCACATGAACGACCAGGACTTCCGGCTGCCCGAGCTGATCCGGGTGTGGTACACGAGGGGTGCCCGGGACTGGGGCGTCATCGCCTGGCGCGGCGCGCTCGGCCTCACCATCCTGCTGCCGCTCGTGATGGGCGCCCTCGCGATCGGGGTCGCCCTGGTCATCGAGGCGTCGCTCGCCACCACGCTGGCCCTGCTGGTCGGCGGCGTCCTGCTCGGCCTCGCCGTCGTCCCGGTCGCCGACCTCATGCTCGAGCGGGTCGACAGGTCGTACGACCGGGGCAGCCGCAACCTGGAGATCTGGGGCCGGGTGCCGGGCGGCGACGTGCTGCTGCTGCGCACCGACAACGCCCAGCGCTTCGGCCGGGTCTACCGCGCTCTCCAGCGTGCCCTGGAGCCGGCGGTCCGCCGGTGAGGCGGGACGCCGCCGGTCTGGCCGGGTTCCTCACCGTCATGGGGGCGCTGCACTTCGCCGCCCCGAGACCGTTCGACGGCCTGATCCCCCGGTCACTCCCGGGCACGCCACGGGTTTGGACGTACGCGAGCGGGGTGGCCGAGCTGGCAGTGGCCGCCGCCGTCGCACATCCCCGGACCCGCCGGGCCGGCGGCATCGCCGCCGCGGCCCTCTTCGCCGCCGTCTTCCCCGCCAACGTCAAGATGGCGGCCGACTGGCGGCACGCGTCCCCGGCGCGGCGGGCGATCGCCTACGGCAGGCTGCCGCTGCAGGTCCCGCTGATCGCCTGGGCCTGGCGCGTCTCCCGCTGATCGCCTGGGCCTGGCGCGTCTCCCGCTGACCGCTTCCGCGATTCCCGGTCCGGAACGCCCCCGCTTGTGGACGATGTAGGCATATGAGCAAGCGAGACATCACCCCCGTCGCGTCCCTGGACGACGCCGTGCGCGTCGTCACCGAGGTCTGCGAGCGCGCCCGCAACGGCGACCTGGAGGCCCGGGTGCCCCCGGCCGGCGAGGTGACACTCGCCGCTCCCCTGCGGGCCGCCGTGAACGGCCTGCTCGACCAGGTGGACGCGTTCGTCCGGGAGGCCGGCGCCGCCTCGGCCGCGGCCGCCGAGGGCCGTTTCCACCGGCGCTTCCTCGACCAGGGCCTGGCCGGGGCCTACCGCACGGCCGCCCAGCAGATCACCCACTCGAACCAGGTGATGAGCCGGACCGCCGCCGAGTTCGAGAAGGCCGCCCAGGGCCGGCTGCGCCTCGCCGACCAGCTCGAGTCGGCCGTGCTCACCGTCTCCGAGCAGGTCGCCACGGCCGCCACCGAGATGGGCGCCTCGGCGAACGGGCTGGCCGACTTCGCCCGGGAGGCGGTCACCGACGCCGAGCGGGGCCTCGGCACGGTCTCCTCGCTGCGCAGCTCCTCGGACGAGATCCGGCACGCCGTCGACCTGATCAACAAGGTGTCGGCGCAGACCCGGCTCCTCGCCCTCAACGCCACCATCGAGGCGGCCCGGGCCGGCACGGCGGGCCTCGGCTTCGGCGTGGTCGCCAACGAGGTGAAGTCGCTCGCGAACGAGACGAGCGAGTCCAGCGAGGAGATCATGCGGCAGGTCGCCACGGTGCAGCAGGCGGCGGCCGACGCGATCGGCGTGCTGGAGGCGGTCACCGGCCGGATCCGGGAGATGAGCGGCCTGGTCGACGGCATCGCCCGGGCCGTCGACGGTGGGCAGGACGTCACCGACGGCGGCCTCTCCCAGCTCGCCGAGGTGCTCCAGGGCGAGGTGTCGCGCTTCGTCACGATGATCCGGGAGGCATGAAACCCGGAATCCGGGGCAGGGAGCGCTCCGACCAGGGAACATCGAGTCATCATGAGACTCACTCAGATCCGGCCGACCGGGACGGAGCGGACGTTCGGTGACGGCGAGCTGATCGTCACGAAGACCGATCCGCGCGGCGTCCTCACCTACGCGAACGACGTCTTCCTGCGCATCTCCGCGCTCAGCGAGGAGGAGGCGATCGGGCAGCCGCACAGCGTGATCCGCCATCCCGACATGCCCCGCGCCGTCTTCAAGCTTCTGTGGGACACCCTCAAGGAGGAGCGGGAGATCTTCGCGTACGTCGTGAACCTCGCCGCCGACGGCGCGCACTACTGGGTGTTCGCGCACGTCACACCCTCTTACGACGCCGCCGGCCGGGTGATCGGCTACCACTCCAACCGCCGGGTGCCGTCCCGCTCGGCGGTGGCCGCCGTGACCGAGCTCTACGGCGTGCTGCGCGCTGCCGAACGCCGGCACGACCGCACCCCGGACGCCGTGGCGGCCGGCGAGGCGGCGCTGCAGCAGATGCTCGACGAGCGCGGCATGACCTACGACGAGCTGGTCTGGGATCTCGCCTCGGGCACCCGGTCGTGACCACCGACCCGCTGTGGGATCCCGCCTCGGGAGCCCGGCCATGACCACCGACTCGCTGCACGCCATCGCCGAGACCTGCCGCCGGGCCGCCGCCGGCGACCTGGAGGCCCGGGTGCCGCCGCTGGAGCCCTCGGCGGCCGCGGACGAGGCCCGGGCCGCCATCAACGACCTGCTGGACCGCACCGACGCGTTCGTCCGCGAGGCCGGCGCGGCGTCGGCGGCGGGCGCGGCCGGGCATTTCCACCGGCGGTTCCTCACGGCCGGCATGGGCGGGGCGTACCGGCGGGCGGCCGAGCAGATCAGCCACTCGACCGACATGATGAGCGCGAACGCCGACCAGATCGCGCAGGCCGCCGTGTCCCGGATCACCCTCGCCGACGAGTTGGAGAGGGTGGTGATGGCCCTCTCCGAGCGGATCGCCGCGGCGGCCGGTGAGATGGGCCGGTCGGCGAGCGGGCTGGCCGAGTTCGCGCGGACCGCGGTGGGCGACGCCGAGCAGGGCCTGGAGACCGTCACCGGCCTGCGGCGCTCGACCGGGCAGATCCGGCACGCCGTCGACCTGATCAACCGGGTGGCGATGCAGACTCAGCTGCTGTCGCTGAACGCGTCGATCGAGGCGGCCCGGGCCGGCCCGGCCGGGCGCGGGTTCAGCGTGGTCGCCAACGAGGTGAAGACGCTCGCGAACGAGACCGGCGAGTCCAGCGGCGAGATCATGGACCAGGTCGACGCGGTGCGGCAGGGCGCGGCCGACGCGGTCCGGGTGCTCACGGCGGTGACCGACCGGATCCGCGAGATGAGCGGCCTGATCGACGACATCGCGGCCGCGGTCGAGGGCGACGCGACAACCGAGGAGACCGGGCTGGCCGAGCTCGCCGAGGTCCTCCGCGGCGAGGTCCAGCGCTTCCTGACCAGCGCCCGCGCCTGAGGTTCGGCTGCGGTCCAGTGCACTCAGGAGCGCTCCCGCACAGCGATACGCTGCAGCCGATCGGCCGAGGACCGCCAGCGGCGCCGAGGACCGCTAGCGGGTGTAGATGGCCTCGATCTCGGCGCGCTCCGGGAGGGCCCCGCTCGCCCCGACCCGCTGCACGCAGGCGGCGCCGGCCGCGTTCGCCCAGCGGACGGCGTCGAGCAGGTCGCGTCCCTCGCCCCAGGCGACGGCGAGCGCGCCGGTGAACGCGTCACCGGCCGCCGTCGTGTCGGCCACCTCGACGGTGAAGGCGGGGACGTGCTCGTCGCGGCCGTCCCGGTCGGCGTACCGGGCGCCGGCTCCGCTGAGCGTGAGCACCACCCGCGGGACCCGGGCGAGCAGGGCGGCCATGTCCGAGGCCTCGCCGCCGGTGATGGCCCGCGCCTCGATCTCGTTGACCACGAGCAGGTCCACCTCGTCGAGCAGGCCCTCCGGGAGGTCCCGGGCCGGCGCGGCGTTCAGGATCGTGCGGGTGCCGCCGGCCCGGCCGGCCCGGAGCGCGGCGTGCACCGTCTCCATCGGGATCTCCTGCTGGCAGAGCAGCACGTCGGCCCCGGCGATCGCAGCCTCCTCGTCGGCGGTGAGGCCGGCGAAGGTCCGGTTCGCGCCCGGGCTGACCAGGATGGAGTTCTCGCCGGCCCGGTCCACCATGATCACCGCGACGCCGGAGGCGCCGTAGCTGGTCCGTACCCTCGAGGTGTCCACCCCCGCGGCGGTCAGCCGCGCGCCCAGGGTGACCCCGAACGCGTCCGAGCCGATCGCGCCGAGGAACGTGGTGGCGCCGCCGGCCCGGGCCGCCGCGATGGCCTGGTTCGAGCCCTTGCCGCCGGGCGCCATCACGAAGTCGTCGCCGAGCACCGTCTCGCCCGGCCGGGGCAGCGCCGGCGCCAGCCCGACCAGGTCCATGTTGGCGCTGCCGGCGACGACCACCTTCGGGGCCATCAGGCGGCCCGGGCCGTGTACCGGTCGCCGATCCGGTCCACCACGAGCGGCAGGCCGAACGTCTTGGTCAGGTTCTCCGCGGTCATCACCTCGCCGAGCAGGCCGGACGCCACGACGTTGCCCTCGCGCAGCAGCAGGCCGTGGGTGAAGCCGGGCGGGATCTCCTCGACGTGGTGGGTGACGAGCACCATGGCCGGGGCGTCCGGGTCGAGCGCGAGCTCGCTCAGGTGGCCGATGAGGACCTCCCGGCCGCCCAGGTCGAGGCCGGCGGTCGGCTCGTCGAGCAGCATCAGCTCGGGGTCGGTCATCAGCGCGCGGGCGATCTGGGTGCGCTTGCGCTCGCCCTCGGAGAGGGTGCCGAACGCGCGGTCGGTGAAGCCGGTCATGCCGAGCTGGTCGAGCAGCTCACGGGCGCGGGCCTCGTCCTGCGGGTCGTAGCTCTCCCGCCAGCGGCCGACCACCGACCACGCGGCGGTGACCACGACGTCGATGACCTTCTCGTCCGGCGGCACCTGGTCGGCGAAGCGCCCGGTGGTGATGCCCACCCGGGTACGCAGCTCGTTGACGTCGGTGCGGCCCAGCTTCTCGGCCAGCACGTACGCCTGGCCGCTGGTCGGGTGCATCCGGGCGGACGCGAGGTTGAGCAGGGTGGTCTTGCCGGCGCCGTTCGGCCCCAGCACCACCCACCGCTCGTCGAGCTCGACCTGCCAGGACAGGTCACGGATCAGGAAGTTTCCCGCGCGGACCACGCTGACGCGGTCGAAGGCGATGACGGTGTCCTCGTCGGGCGGAATGGATACGGCAGCCTCCAGCACGCGTCCATCCAACCACGTGGGCCCGGGGTTTCCCGGCACCACCCGACTCAGTCGGTCGTCGAGCCGAACACCTCGTCGCGCACGGCGTCGAGGGCCATCCGCAGGGCGCCGTGCAGCACCGGCTCGGACGCCACCCCGGTCACCACGACCTTCGGCGAGACGAGCGTTATCGCGGCGACCTCGCGCTCCACCCGCTCGGCGAGCGCCTCGCCGCCGGCCCGGCTCACCTCGCCGGCCAGCACCACCAGCGGCGGGTCGAGGACCACGCAGGTGGCGGCCACGCCGAGCGCGAGGCGGCGGGCCAGCTCGTCGAGGACCGGCTCGCCGGCCGGCCCGGCCGCGACGGCAGCGCGGACCACATCGGACGCCTCGTTGCCGCGGAAGCCGAACTGCTTGCCGATCGCCTTGACCGCGTCGGCGCCGGCGATCGCCTGGAACGCGCCCTTCACCCCGCGGCGGGACGCGTTGTGCGGCACCTCGGCGCCGGACACCGGCAGGTAGCCGATCTCGCCGGCCGCGCCGGTGGCGCCCTGGTGGAGCCGCCCGTTGATGACCGTCGCGAGGCCCACGCCGCGACCGATCCAGATCAGTGCGAAGTCCTTCACCCCGGTCGCCGCGCCGGTGCCGGACTCGGCGATCGCGGCGAGGTTCACGTCGTTGCCGAAGAAGACCGGGGTGCTCAGGTCGCGGCGCAGCTCGGCGAGCAGGCCCCGGTGCCAGCGCGGCAGGTCGTGGGCGAAGGAGATCTCGCCCGACTCCGGGTCGACGAGGCCGGGGGTGCCGAGGACGACCCGGCGTACCGAGGACATGTCGGTGCCGGCCTCGCCGGCCGCCTGGACCACCGCGTTGTGCACGACGCCGACCGGGTCGTCGGTGTCCTTGGTGCTCTGCTCGACCCGGCTGATCAGGGCGCCGGTGATGTCCGCGCAGGCGGCCACGACGCAGTCCGGGCCGACGTCCACGCCGATCACGTGGGCACTACCCGGAGTGACGGCGTAGAGCTGCGCGTTGGGGCCGCGGCCGCCGGCCTGCTCGCCGACGCGGCGGACCAGGCCGCGCTCCTCGAGCCGTTCGACGAGCTGTGAGGCGGTGACCTTGCTCAGGCCGGTCATCTCGCCGAGCTGCGCCCGCGTCAGTGGTCCGCGGTTGAGCAGCAGGTCCAGCGCCGCACGGTCGTTGAGTGCGCGCAGCAGCCGGGGCGTGCCCGGGAGACGGGTGGCCATAGCGTTGTCCTTAATACTAAAGGTTCTTTCCTGTTACAGTGTCGACGCTCGACACGCAGCCGCAGCGTAACGGTAGGCGACGTTGCCTAACCGGAGGGTGGCTCATCGACCCCGAGCGATCATGGCAGGTCGCGGGGTTCCGGGACCACATTCACGCCATCGGAAGGACGACATGTCTCACGATCCGGGCCTTCGCCGGCTCGCTCTGCGTACCCTGCTCGCCGCCTTCGAAGGGCCGGCAGCGCCGGCGTGGGCGCTCGAGCTGGTCGCCGACGGACTGGCCGGGCACACCCTCTTCGGGACGAACGTGGTCGAGACCGGCCAGCTCGCGGCGCTGACCGCCGCGCTGCGCTCGGTACGACCGGACGTCCTGATCGCCATCGACGAGGAGGGCGGCGACGTCACCCGGCTCGGCCACCGGACCGGTAGCCCGTACCCGGGGAACGCCGCACTCGGCGCGGCGGACGACCCCGATCTCACCCGCCGGGTCTACGCCGCCATCGGCGGCGACCTCGCGGCGGCCGGCGTGAACCTCGACCTCGCGCCCACCGTCGACGTCAACACGGCCGACGACAACCCGATCATCGGGACCCGCTCGTTCGGCGCCGACCCGGCCCTGGTGGCCCGGCACGCCGCCGCCGCGGTGACCGGCCTGGAGTCGGCCGGGGTGGCGGCCTGCGCCAAGCACTTCCCCGGCCACGGCGCCACGGTGTCCGATTCCCATCTCGAGCTGCCGACCGTCGACGTGTCCCTCGACGTGCTCCGCGAGCGCGACCTGCCGCCCTTCCACGCGGCCGTCGCGGCCGGCGCGCAGACCGTCATGAGCGCGCACATCCGGGTGCCGGCGCTGACCGGGGACCTGCCGGCCACGTTCAGCCGGGCCGCGCTGACCGGCCTGCTCCGCGACGAGCTCGGCTTCCGCGGCGCGATCGTCACCGACGCCCTGGAGATGCGCGGCGCCGCGGCGACGGCCGGCAGCATCCCGCTCGCCGCCGTGGCCGCGCTCGGCGCCGGCGCCGACCTGCTCTGCATCGGCGCCCAGGTGGACCGGGATCTGGTCGAGGCGGTCGCCGCCGAGATCGCCGCGGCGGTCACCGACGGCCGGCTCCCGGCGTCCCGGCTGGAGGGTGCGGCGGCCCGCAACGCGGCGCTGGCCGCCTGGGCGGCGGCGCCGCGCCCCACGGCCGGACCGGATGTCGCGCTGGGCGTCGCCGCGGCGCGTTCCGGCGTACGGGTGGAGGGCTCCCCCGCCGAGCTCGCCGGTCCCCTGGTGGTCCAGCTGGTCTCCGGCTTCTCGATCGCCGAGGGGCGGGTGCCGTGGGGTCTCCGGCCGCACCTGAACGGCGTCGAGCAGATCGAGGTGACGGCCGCCGGGACCAGTCCCGAGGAGATCGCCGCGCGGGCCGCCGGCCGCCCGATCGTGCTGACCGGCCGGCGCATCCACAGCTCGCCGGAGGCCCGCGACCTGGTCGAGAAGCTGGCCGCGGCGCACCCGGTCGGCGTGGTCGAGATGGGCTGGCCGTCGGCGTGGCGCCCGTCCGGCGTGAAGGCGTTCGTGGTGACCCACGGCGCGAGCCTGGCCAACGGCCGGGCGGCGGCCGAGGTCCTGAACCTGGTGTAGCGAGGTGGTGAGCCGGGCTCCGGGCGACTGCTCCCGAAGTCGCACCGAGCCCGGCTCACCGTCTGCGTCGCGGATCGAACCGGTCCCGAGTCGAGTTCCGCGACGTCCCCAGACCCACCTGCGGCAGAACCATACGTGGCAAATGGGGCATCCCGAAACCCGCAGATAACCGATATGCCCGTTCAGCCACGTCCGGGCCGCGATCCAGGCGAGTCCGGGTCGCCTGGATCGCGGCGGGGATCAGCTTGCCGACGAGGTCTTCACCAACGTACGGATCTGGCGGAGCAGCACGGAGAGCGCCGCCAGGTCGGCCGGGGAGTCCTCGACGTCGCCCATGGCGTTCGAGGCCCGGGCGATCGACGCGGCGTTGACCTGCTCCCACTCGGAGACCCGGTCCTCCGGCTTCGCCTCGGCCGGGGTGGACTGCAGGACCTCGGCCGTGAGCGCGGCGAGGGCCGCGTAGAGGTCGTAGCGCAGCGCCATCCGGGCCAGGGTCTGCCACCTGTCGTTGCGCGGCAGCCGGGAGATGTGCGACAGCAGCGTGTCCACCCCGAAACGCTCGGAGAGCACGAAGTAGACCGAGGCCACCTCGTCGGCGTCCCGGCCGACCGACGCGGCCGTCTCCAGGATGTCCAGCAGGCCGAAGCCGTAGAACACCCGGCTCACCACCTCGGCGAGCTGCTCCGGGACCTCCTTGCCGGTCAGCCGCTCGACCAGCTGCTCCAGGTTGCGCCGCTCCGCGCCGACGATCGCCTGCGGCAGGCGCGGCAGCAGCTCGGAGACGCCGGGCTGGAGCTTGGCGATCTCGCCGGGCACGTCGATCGGCGAGCGCCGGGTGCTGACCAGCCAGCGGACCGCCCGGTCGAGCAGCCGCCGGGTCTCCAGCAGGACGGCGGTCTGCGCGGCCGTCGGCACCCGGTTGTCCAGCGCCTCGGTGGCCGCCCAGATCTCCTTGAGGCCGTAGACCTCGCGGATCACCACGTACGCCCGGATCACGTCGGCGGCCGACGCGCCGCTCTCCTCCATCGCCCGGTGGACGAAGGAGGTGCCGCCGCGGTTGACCACCTCGTTCACCAGCGACGTGGAGATGATCTCCCGGCGCAGGCGGTGGCCGGCCATCCGCCCGGCGAAGCGCTCGCGCAGCGGGGTCGGGAAGTACCGGTGCAGCACCCCGGTGGTCCACGCCTCGTCGACCAGCTCGTCGGCGAGGACCTCGCGCTCGAGGCTGATCTTCACGTAGGCGAGGAGGACCGCGAACTCCGGCGCCGTGAGGCCCTCGCCGGCCTCGTGCCGGGCCGCCAGCTCCTTGTCCGAGGGCAGCGCCTCGAGCTCGCGGTTCAGCACGCCCCGCTCCTCCAGCGACTTCAGCATCCGCCGGTGGACCGGGAGCAGCGAGTGGGCCTGGGCGCGGGCGTTGCCGAGCGCCATGGCCTGCTCGTAGTTGTCGCGCAGCACCAGCGCGCCGACCTCGTCGGTCATCGCGGCGAGCAGCTCGTCGCGCTCCGGGATGGTCATCTCGCCGTCGGTCACCGCGCCGCCGAGCAGGATCTTGATGTTGACCTCGTGGTCGGAGCAGTCCACGCCGGCCGAGTTGTCGATGAAGTCGGTGAAGACCCGGCCACCGGTACGGGCGAACTCGATGCGCCCGCGCTGGGTGAGGCCGAGGTTGCCGCCCTCGCCGACCACCTTGACCCGCAGGTCCGAGCCGTTGATCCGGATGGCGTCGTTGCCCTTGTCGCCGACGTCGGCGTGCGACTCGGAGGCCGCCTTCACATAGGTGCCGATGCCGCCGTTGAAGTACAGGTCGACGGGCGCCTTCAGGATCGCCCTCATCAGGTCGGCCGGGCTCACCGCGGTCGCCTCGCCGAGATCGAGCACCGCGCGGACCTGCGGGCTGACCGGGATCGACTTGGCGCTGCGCGGATAGACGCCGCCGCCCTCGCTGATCAGCTTGCTGTCGTAGTCGGCCCACGAGGAGCGGGGCAGGTCGAAGAGGCGGCGGCGCTCCGCGTACGAGACGGCCGCGTCCGGGTCGGGGTCCAGGAAGATGTGCCGGTGGTCGAACGCCGCCACCAGCCGGATGTGCTCGGACAGCAGCATCCCGTTGCCGAAGACGTCGCCGGACATGTCGCCGACGCCGACCACCGTGAAGTCCTGGGTCTGGGTGTCGACGCCCAGGTCACGGAAGTGCTTCTTGACCGACTCCCACGCGCCGCGGGCGGTGATGCCCATCTTCTTGTGGTCGTACCCGGCCGAGCCGCCGCTCGCGAACGCGTCGCCGAGCCAGAACTCCTTGCCGACCGAGATCTCGTTGGCGATGTCGCTGAACGTGGCGGTGCCCTTGTCCGCCGCGACCACCAGGTAGGGGTCGTCGCCGTCGTGGCGCACCACGTCCCGCGGCGGCACGATCTTGCCGCTCAGGATGTTGTCGGTGACGTCCAGCAGGGCGTTGATGAAGCCCTTGTAGCACTCCACCGCCTCGTCCCGATCGCCCGGCTTCTGCTTCAGGACGAAACCGCCCTTCGCGCCCACCGGGACGATCACCGCGTTCTTGACCATCTGGGCTTTCACCAGACCGAGCACTTCGGTACGGAAGTCCTCGCGCCGGTCGGACCAGCGGAGGCCACCCCGGGCCACCGCGCCGAACCGCAGGTGCACGCCCTCGAACCGCGGCGAGTAGACGAAGATCTCGTACTTCGGGCGCGGCTGGGGCAGGTCCGGGATGGCCTGCGGGTCCAGCTTGAACGCCACGTACGACTTGGGCCGGCCCTCGGTGCCGCGCTGGAAGAAGCTGGTCCGCAGGGTCGCCTCGATCAGCGTGAGGTAGGACCGCAGGATCCGGTCCTGGTCCAGGCTGTCCACCTGATCGAGCAGCTCGGTGATCCGGTCGCGCAGCGCGCCGGCCCGCTTGGACCGCTCCGCCTCGCCGAACTCCAGCGACGGCGAGAACCGGGTCTCGAAGAGGCGCACCAGCAGCCCGGCGATCTCCGGGTACTGCGTGAAGGTCGTCTCGACGTACCGCTGGGAGAAGACCGTCCCGGTCTGGCGCAGATATTTCGCGTACGCCCGGAGCACCACGACCTGACGCCAGGTGAGGCCGGCCCGCAGCACGAGCTCGTTGAAGCCGTCCACCTCGGCCTCGCCCCGCCAGGCCGCCGCGAACGCGTTCTCCACCTGCGGCCGGACCTCGGCCAGCTCGCGGTGCCCGGCCGGCGGCAGCAGGCCGAAGTCGTAGAGGTAGATCACGCCGTCGTCGCGGCGGATCTCGTACGGCCGCTCGTCGGTGACCCGGACGCCGAGCGAGTGCAGCACCGGCAGGACCGCGGAGAGCATCATCGGCTCGCCGTACCGGTAGACCTTGAACCGCACGTCCCGCTCGTCCGGCTCGGGCACGCCGTCGGCGCCCAGCCGGCGCCGCCGGAACAGGTGCATGGCCAGCTGGCCGGGCTCCTCGAGCAGCTCCAGCTTCGCGAGGTCCTGCATGCCCTCGTACGGTGTGTGGCCGTTCTTGTAGCTCTCCGGGTAGGCCGACGAGTACCTGTTGAAGAGCGTCTTCGCCTGCTCGTCGCCGAGCTTGCGCTCCAGGACCAGGGAGAAGTCGTCGTCCCACATCCGGGTCGCGTCGGCGAGCAGCTCGGCCAGCTCGTTCGGGTCGACCGGGCCGGGCGGGTCGGCCGGGTCGGTCCGGACGATGAAGTGGACCCGCGCCAGCATCCGCTCGGTGACCCGGGTGGTGTAGTCGACGCCCACGCCGTTCAGCTCGCGGAGCAGGATCTCCTGCATCCGCAGCCGGTTGCCGGTGGTGAACCGGTCCCGGGGCAGGTAGATCAGGCACGAGATGAACCGGCCGTAGCCGTCGCGCCGCAGGAACAGGCGCAACTGCCGGCGGCCCGCCATCCGCAGGACACCGATCACCGCCTCGTACAGATCATCGGTCTTGATCTGGAAGAGCTCGTCCCTCGGGTAGGTCTCCAGGATCTGCAGCAGGTCCTTGCCGGAGTGCCCGCGCGGGGAGAGGCCGGAGCGCTCCATCACCTCCATGACCTTGCGCTTGACCACCGGGAGCTCGCGCACGCTGGTCCGGTAGGCCGAGGAGGAGAAGAGGCCGAGGAAGCGACGCTCGCCGATCACGGTGCCGTTCGCGTCGAAGACCTTCACGCCGATGTAGTCGAGGTAGGCCGACCGGTGCACGGTGGCCCGCGAGTTCGCCTTGGTGATCACCAGGAGGCGCTTCTCCAGGACCCGCTCGTACGCCTCCGGCGCCATGGTGGCGAGCTTCCGCGGCCGGCTCGCCCCGCGCATGATGCCGAGACCGGTGCCCGGGACCGCGCTCAGGACGCCCTCGTCCAGGTGGTACTCGCGGTAGCCGAGAAACGTGAAGTGATCGCTCGCCAGCCACTTGAGCAGCTCGATCGTGTCGGTGACGTCCTTCTCCGGCACCGGCGGCGTGTTGCCGGCCCGGTGCGCCGCGGCCAGCTCCTCGGAGATGACCAGGGCCCGCTGCTTCATCCGCGGCCAGTCCTCGACCGCGTCCCGGACGTCGGTGAGGACGCGCCGGACCTCGTTGATCAGTTGCTCGCGGTCGGCGGGCCGGCGCACCGGGTCGATCTCGATCCGGATCCAGCTCTCCACCAGATCGCCGTCGATCGCGTCGTCCGGCTCGACCTCGGGCTCGACCTGCGCGAGCGCGCCCAGCGGCTCGCGGCGCACCACGATGAGCGGGTGCACCAGCAGGTAGACCTGGAGGTTGTGCGCGGTCAGCAGCGCCATCACCGAGTCCACCAGGAACGGCATGTCGTCGGTGACCACCCGCAGGACGGTGTGGCCCTGCGCCCCGGCCGGCTCGGTGACGGCCAGCTTCACCTCGCCCGGGAGCCGGTTGCGGGCCAGCTCGCGGTGCTCGACCGCGGCGGCGTACATCTCGTCGGGCGTGTACCCGACCAGCTCCTCGTCCGGCGCGAACCGCCAGAAGCGGTCGACAAGCGATGCGGTGGTGGTGTCCTCGCCCGCTTTCTGCACCGCCTGCGCGACGAGCCTCTCGGCGTTCGGCATCGGCTCGTCGAGCTCGCCCGAATCGGTGGACGCACCCAGACGCCCGGTGAGGGCGAGTCCGGGCTGCGGCACCGAAGGATCGGTCACAGTCTGATCAGAATCGGTCGCTGCCTCGTCGGCGACAGCCATGGCTCCGGCGCTCCCCTCACCCACGGCACTGTGGGTTCGAACGTGTCGAGGACAGCCTAGAACGACCGGCCCGACACCCCCTCACACCCCGGGTGTGCCGCGAGCGATGTGCGCTTTTGCGCCATATCCACCACTGCGGGTCACCATGACGGGCGTTGGCCTACTACGGTTCGATCAGCTACCCAGGGAAAGGAACGTCATGCGTCGCACCACTGCCGGGTTGGCCGCGTTGCTCGTACTGGCCGCCGGCGGGTTGACCGGATGCTCGGCCGACCCGCCCGAGGACACCGTCGCGGCGTTCCTGAACGGCTGGCAGAGCGGCGACCTCAACGACGTGGGCTTCATCACGGCGAACGGCGGCGGCATCGCGGCGCCGGAGGTGCTCACCGGGATCCGCGAGCTCTACGGCGACCTCACCGGGCAGCCGCTCGCCGTCACCGCCGGGAAGACCACCGAGAACGGTGACAACGCCACCACCCCGATCACCGTGAAGTGGACGCTGCCCGGCGGGGTCGACTGGACGTACGAGAGCACGGTCCGCTCCAGCAAGGCCGGCCGCGACGGCTGGGCCGTGGTCTGGGAGCCGGCCGTGGTCCAGCCCGACCTCGCGGCCGGCGACAAGCTGCGGCTGCGCCGGGTCGCCTCGGAGCGCGCCGCCATCCAGGACGCCGCCGGCAAGCCCCTGGTCGGCCCGCAGAAGGTGGTGGTCATCGGGGTCAGCCCCGAGAAGATCACGTCCTTCCCGAAGTTGCGGAACGGCCTCACGGCGGCCTTCAAGAAGGTCGACGTGGACGTCGACTTCGACAAGCTCGAGGACACGGTCGGCAAGTCCGATCCGGGCGCCTTCATCGACGTGGTCACCCTGCGGCGGCCCGACTACGACAAGATCAGATCACAGGTACGGCCGCTGCCCGGCACCGTGTTCCGCGAGGAGACCCGGCTGCTCGCGCCCAACCGGGTGTTCGCCCGGGCCCTGCTCGGCACCGTCGACGCCGCCACGAAAGAGGACATCGACGCGCGGCCGGAGACCCTCGCCACCGGCGACCAGGCCGGGCACGGCGGGCTCCAGCAGAAGTACGACGACGCGCTGCGCGGCAAGCCCGGCCTCTCCGTGGTGATCGCCAAGGAGGCCGCCGACGGCGAGACCGAGGAGACCGAGATCTTCCAGTCCGACCCGGTCACCGGCACCCCCGTGAAGATCACCATCGACACCGCCGTGCAGAACGCCGCCGACAAGGCCCTCGCCGGCGAGAAGCAGCCCAGCTCCCTGGTGGCGATCCGGGTCGGCGACGGCGCCGTGCTGGCCGCCGCGAACGGCCCCGACGCCGGCGGCGTCAACACCGCGTTCACCGGCCAGGTCCCGCCCGGCTCCACGTTCAAGATGGTCTCCGCGTACGGCGCCCTCGCCCGCGACGTGGTCACCGCCGACACCGTCGTCGACTGCCCGAAGACGTTCACCGTCGACGGGCGCGAGTTCAAGAACTCACACGACGAGGAGCTCGGCAAGGTGCCGTTCCACGTCGACTTCGCGAAGTCCTGCAACACCGCGTTCGCGAGCCTCGCCCCGAAGCTCACCGCGGCCGGCCTCCAGGAGGCGTCCGCGGCCCTCGGCCTCGGCGGCACCTGGGACCTCGGCGTCGAAGCCTCGTCCGGCCAGGTCTCCGACGGCGGCACCGGGACCGAACTGGCCGCCGCGATCTTCGGCCAGGGCAGCACCGTGGTCAGCCCGCTCGCCATGGCGGTGGCCACCGCGGCGGTCGCGAACGGCCGATTCCAGCCGCCGAAGCTGGTCCTCGAACCGGCGCCCGCCAACCCCGGCGAGGCCGGCCCGGAACTCGACGCCGACGCGCTCACGGCCCTGCGGTCGATGATGCGCGAGGTGGTGACGAGCGGCACGGGTACGGCGTTGAAGAGCGTCCCCGGCAAACCCGTCCACGGCAAGACCGGGACGGCGGAGTTCGAGAACGGCTCGGAGGAGACGCACTCGTGGTTCGTCGGGTATCAGGGTGATGTGGCGTTCGCCGTGATGGTCCAGAAGGGCGGCGCGGGTTCCGAGGCCGCTGTCCCGATCGTTCGCCGATTCCTCACGTCTCTGAACTCGTAGGGGCGCCCTCGGGGCGGTTCTGGGGCGGGATGGCCCACTCCGGGCGGTCAGGCTTGATCCCTGCGTGGGCCATCCCCGCCCCAGAACCTTGCCTGGTCGCTCTGCGTGCCGCGGGTTTCGCTCGCTTCGGGACCTGGGCTTCAGGCTGCGCCGGGGCCCTGGTCGGTGGGGAGGTTCGGCCTCGGGGCGTTGAGGGCTCCGGCTGCTGGTGGGTCCAGCGGCGGTCTCGGGCGGAGCATGCCGGGGCGGGTCGCGGGGAGCGGTTCGGAGTCGAGCAGGGGGGCCGAGCCCAGCGGCCTGGGCATCAGCCTGACGTCGGGGCGCTCGGGGTCGCTCGCCGCCACGATGCGGTGCCCGTTCTCCTCGGCGGTCTCCGCGGTGGCCGGTTCCGCCTCCGGGCCACCAGCCTGCTCATCCTGCGGTTCCTCGGCGGTGAGCTCTTCGGCCTGCGGTTCCTCGGCCGGGAGCTCGTCGTCCTGGAATCGCTCGGTGTCCTGCGGCCCGGGCTCGTCGCTCGTGGCTTCGGGATCCTCGATATTCGTGTCTTCGGGATCCTCGGTATCCGCGGCTTCGGCGTGCGTGAATCGCCTGGTTTCGGCGTCCGTGATTTGCGTGGCTTCGGTCTCGGTGACCGCGTCTTCCAGGCCATTCGCCTCGCCGGACAGATCCGAAATTTCGGAAATGTCGCCCGGGTCGGGAGTGGGCTCGGGAAGGGCGTCCGCTGCCTCTAGGTGATCCATATCGGTCACTGGGGGGAGGCCTGTTGCTGATGCCACTACCGGGTCCTGGGTTGCCGGATCCGGGTCGGGCACGTGCTGATCGGCGGCGTCGGGAGTGGCTGCCGCCGGGGACAGCAGGGGCGCCAGCGGGGAGGCCAGGTCTCGGCGGGCCGCCACCAGGTCGGGGCGGGGGGTGGTGGTCTTGACCGGGGCCAGGCCGGCGACCACTGCGGACGTTATCTCGGCGGCGTAGCGGCCGTCGGGGTCGTAGTCGGGGTCGAAGACGGTTATCTCGACGCCCAGGCAGTGCGGGGACTCGACCAGGCCGGAGAGGAGGAGCTCGAGCTCGGGGAAGGCGATGCCGCCCGGGTCGGGGGCGTCGACGGCGGGCATCACGGCCGGGTCGAGGACGTCGACGTCGATGTGGACCCAGTAGCCGGCGCAGTCGACCAGCTGGTCCCTCGCCCACTGCGCGCTGCGGGCGGCGCCCTCGGCGCGCAGGGCCGGCACCGGCCTGGTCACTATGCCGGCGGCCTGCAGGTCGAGGCGGTATTCGTCCTGGGCGCGGATGCCGAGGACCACCACGTCGACGTCGCGGAAGTAGGGCCGGCGGCGCTCGATGGCGGCCAGGTCGGCCTGCCCGCGGCCGGTCACCAGGGCGAGGTCCTCGCCGGCGGCGGCGCCCACGTAGGACGCGTTGCCGGGGTGCCGGAAGTCGGAGTGGCCGTCCACGAAGACCAGGCCGATCCGGCCGCCGACCGCCTCGCCGAGACGGTGCATGGCGAGGCCGGATCCGATCAGGATGGAGCAGTCGCCGCCGAGCACCACCGGGAACTCGCCGCCGTCGATGATGGCGCCGATCCGGTCGGCGAGCGCCCGGGAGTACGCGGCGATCTCGGCGGCGTGCGCGACGCCGTCGCCGGGACGCCAGTCGCCCGGGTCGTAGCGCGGCGGGGTGAGGCAGCCGGCGTCGCGGGCGCCGAGCCGGGTCACCAGGCCCTTGTCGCGGAGGGCGCCGGGCGCCTTGGCACAGCCCGGCACCGACGTCGCGGTCGGCGGGCGCAGGCCGAGGTTGGACGGCGCGTCCAGAACGGCGATGCGGCGCACGACGCCCTCCCCTTCGTCGACGGCCTAGAAGAGCGCGCTGGCGAGCGCGCGGCGGGCGCCGGCCACGGCCGGGTCGTCCGGCCCGGCCACGCTGAACAGCGAGAGCAGGTGCTTGCGGACCGCGTCGCGCTCGTCGCCGGCGGTGCGCTTCACGAGGCGGACCAGGCGAGCGTACGCCTCGGCGGCCTGCCCGCTGAGCACCTCGATGTCGGCGGCGAGACGCTGGGCCTCGACGTCGTCCGGGTTCGCCTCGGCCTTGGCCAGCACGGCCGCCGGGTCGGCGCCCCCGATCCGGCGGTAGAGCTCGACCTGGGCCAGGCCGGACTCGGCGGCCGCGTCGGCCGGCGACTCCGCCAGGACCTTGCGGTACGCCGCCTCGGCCGCGTCGAGGTCGCCGACCATGAGGGCGTCGTCGGCCGCGTCGATCCGCGGGTCGGCCGGGGTCTCCACGCTCACGCCGGCGGCCTTGAGGACGGCGTCGATGTATTGCCGGATCTGCGCCTCGGGGAGGACCCCGGTGAAGCCCTCGACCGGCTGGCCGCCGATCACGGCGGTCACCATCGGGATGCCCTGCACCCGGAAGGCCTGAGCGAGCCGCGGGTTGGAGTCCACATCGAGCTTGCCGAGGATCCAGGCGCCGGCGTACTCGGCGGCCAGCCGCTCCAGCACCGGCGAGAGCTGCTTGCACGGCTCGCACCAGTCGGCCCAGAAGTCGAGCAGGATCGGCGTCTGCAGCGACCGCTCCAGCACCTCCTGGAAGTTGGCCTCGGTCACCTCGATGACGGTCTCGGGCGCCACGCCGGGGATGCCGCCCGGGGCCCCGGTGGCGGGCGCGCCGGAGGGTGCGGCCGGGGTGCCGGCCGGCGAGGTGCTGGGCGCGGCCGGCCTGGCCGGCGCCGAGGGGCGCAGCGCGCTGAGATCGACCGCGCCGCGGGTGAAGATCGACGGAGTGGTCCGTGGGTCGCTCATGGTTATTTAGTCTCGCACGCAGTCGCGCCTGTTCGCGTCGCCACCAGGCCGCCGATATCGGACGTCACAACGGTCGTCGTCCCGGAAACCGGCCGGGGCCGGCTTCCGGGACCGGGCGTCAGAATCGGGCCGGCTCCCGATAGATGCCCCACTCGTCCTTGAGAACGCCGCAGATCTCGCCCAGCGTCGCCTCGGCACGGGCCGCGTCGAGCATGGCCGGGATCATGTTCTCGCCGGTGCGGGCCACCGCCACGAGCTTCTCGAGCGCCTGCTTCACCCGTACGGAATCGCGGTTGATCTTGCGAGCGCCCAGCTCGCGCCGCTGCACCACCTCGACCTCGTGCGAGACGCGCAGGATCTCCAGGTCTTTCGCGACGGTCGTGGTGTGCGCGTTGACGCCGACCACCTTCTTGTCACCCTTCTCCAGCGCCTGCTGGTAGACGAAGGCCGCCTCGGCGATGTTCGCGGTGAACCAGCCGTCCTCGATGCCGCGCAGGATGCCCTGGGTGACGCTGCCGTCGTGGCCGAGCTCACGGATCCGGGCGAAGATCTCCTCGGCCTCGGCCTCGATCCGGTCGGTGAGGGCCTCGACGTACCAGGAACCGCCGAGCGGGTCGGCCACGTTGACCACGCCGGTCTCCTCCATCAGCACCTGCTGGGTCCGCAGGGCGATCTCGGCCGACTCGTCGGTGGGCAGCGCGAGGGTCTCGTCGAGGGCGTTGGTGTGCAGCGAGTTCGTGCCGCCGAGCACCGCGGCGAGCGCCTCCACGGCGGTCCGCACCACGTTGTTGACCGGCTGCTGCGCGGTGAGCGAGACGCCGGCGGTCTGCGTGTGGAACTTGAGCCACAGCGCCTTCTCGCTGGTCGCGCCGTAGTCGTCGCGCAGGTGCCGGGCCCAGATCCGGCGGGCCGCCCGGAACTTGGCGATCTCCTCGAAGAAGTCGACGTGCGCGTCGAAGAAGAAGCTGAGGCCCGGCGCGAACGTGTTGACGTCGAGGCCGCGGGACAGGCCGAGCTCGACGTAGCCGAAGCCGTCGGCGAGCGTGTAGGCGAGCTCCTGCGCGGCGGTCGCCCCGGCCTCCCGGATGTGGTAGCCGGAGACGCTCAGCGGCTTGTACTTGGGGATCTCCCGCGCGCAGTACTCCATCAGGTCGCCGATGAGGCGCAGGTGCGGCTCGGGCTCGAAGAGCCACTCCTTCTGCGCGATGTACTCCTTGAAGATGTCGGTCTGCAGGGTGCCGTCGAGCCTGCTGAGATCGGCGCCCTGCCGCTCGGCGGCCACCAGGTACATGCAGAAGACCGGCACCGCCGGACCGGAGATGGTCATGCTGGTGGTGACGTCCTGGAGCGGGATGCCGTCGAAGAGCACGTCCATGTCGGCGGCCGAGTCGATGGCGACGCCGCAGTGGCCGACCTCGCCGAGCGACTGCGGCTCGTCGGAGTCGCGCCCCATCAGCGTGGGCATGTCGAACGCGACGCTCAGCCCGCCGCCTCCGGCGGCCAGGATCATCTTGTAGCGCTCGTTGGTCTGCCGGGCGTTGCCGAACCCCGCGAACTGGCGGATGGTCCAGGTCCGGCCGCGATATCCGGTGGGATAGAGGCCTCTCGTGTACGGGAACTCGCCCGGCCACCCGATGCGCTCGAAGCCGGGGTGGTCGGCGCCCTCGGGCGGGCCGTAGACCGGGTCCACCGTCGAGCCGGAGAGCGTGGTGAAGTCGGCGTCCCGTTTGCGGGATTCGTCGTAGCGTCGTTGCCAGCGCTCCCGGCCGGCGGCGATCTCGGCAGCGTTCATCCCGACATCGTAGAGCAGCACTGAACGATCATTAAGGCTATGACCCGGTTGCTATGACGTTTCGTGGCTTTTGCCGGTTGTTGCGTCTTGCCGGCCGGACCGTCCGATCGGGAGAGTGGATCCCGGCGATCCCCCTCCGCCCCGGTGGCGTCCGCCACGCCGCCGGGGCGCCCTTCCGCCTCACACCCGGTGCTCGAAGATCCACGCCTGGGGGTCGCCCTTGCGCGTCAGCATCTTCGCGACCAGCGGGAACATCGCGTCCCGGATCGCCGCGCCGACCGGACCCGCCGTCTTGCCGCTCCCGTTGCGGCGGCCGTGGGCCACCACCCTCTCGACCCGCGGCCGGCGCAGCGACTCGTAGCGCGCCAGATCGGGAGCGCCGGTGAGGCACCGGCCCAGGGTGACCGCGTCCTCCATCGCCATCGACGCGCCCTGGCCCGAGGACGGCGAGACGGCGTGCGCCGCGTCGCCGATCAGGACGGTCCGCGCCGACCGCCAGACCGGCACCCGGCGCAGATCCTCGGTGTTCCACGGGCCCAGCACCTCGCCGGTGGCCCGGATGATCGCGGCGGCCGGCAGGTCGTCGCCGGCGAAGAGGCCGATCAGGTGCTCCCGCCAGCCCTCCGGGGTGAACTCGCCGGGGCGGACCGGCTCGCGGCGCGGCGGGTTGGCGAACCACCAGACCGAACCGTCCGGCGCGACCACCCAGCCGAAGAAGGCCCGGCGGCCGAAGGCCATCCGCACCGGGCCGGGGCCGCCCGCGTCGACCGGGCGGCTGGTGAACCCGCCCGCGTTGAGCAGCCCGAGGTACTCCGGTTCGGCGCCGCCCGGGTTGAGCGCCGCGCGGATCCGGGACCGCAGCCCGTCCGCGCCGACGAGCAGATCACCCTCGGCCCCGCCGCCGCCCTCGAACCGCACGGCCACCCCGCCCGCCCGCTCCTCGAAACCCACGACACGGCGGCCGTGCTCGATCGGGATGCCCAGGCCGGTCACCGCGGACCGCAGCGCCGCGTACAGATCGGCTCTCTTGATCGTCGTGGTGACCGTTCCCTCCGCGTCCGGCCCGCCGAGCGGCAGCACCGCGAGCCGCCGCCCCCGGCCGTTGCTCATCGCCAGCGTCGGCGTCGCGAACCCGGCCGCGAGCACCCGCCCCGGATCCAGCCCCAGATCGCGCAGCGCGGCCACGCCGTTCACGGCCACGGTCAGGAACGCGCCCCGCTCGTCGGCGTCCCGGTCGCGCGCCTCGAAGACGCGGGGCTGCCAGCCGGCCCGGTGCAGGGCCACGGCGGCGACGCACCCCGCGATGCCGCCACCGGAGATCAACGCTGCTCTTCGGTCTTTAGTCATACAATGACTATTGATGCCATGACTAGCGCGCGTCAAGGCCTATCCTCTACGCCATGAAGCGGTCCCCCCTCGCGATGGTCCTGCTGGCGCTGCTCGTCGAGGCGCCCATGCACCCCTACCGGATGCAGCAGATGATCAAGGAGCGCGGGCAGGACCAGCTGGTCAACGTCGCCCAGCGGAACAGCGTCTACCAGGCCCTCGACCGCCTGGTCCGGGAAGGCCTGGTCCGCCCCGGCGGCACGAGCCGGGAACCGGGACGGCCGGAGCGCACGGTCTACGAGGTGACCGAGGAGGGCGCGGCCACCCTGCGGCGGTGGCTGTTCGAGACCCTGCCGGAACCGGCCCGCGAGTTCCCCGAGTTCCCGGTCTCGCTGGCGTTCCTGGCGCTGCTCACCCCGGACGAGACACGGGGGCTGCTGCGGCGGCGGCTCGCCACGATGGAGGACCGGGCCGCGGGCGTCGAGGCGCAGGCGCCGGCCGGGCTGCCCCGGCTCTTCCTGATCGAGGACGAATACCGGGTCGCGATGATGCGCGCCGAGATCGACTGGCTGCGCCGGGTGGTGGCCGACCTCGAGTCGGGCCGGCTCACCTGGGACCGCGCCCTGATCGAGGAGACCCTGGCGCGTTTCGGCTAGTCGTTCAGGAGATGCTCTCCAACAGAAGATCAGAGGCCGCGTACGGGTCGAGCTCACCGGCGGCGACCTTCGCCGCCAGTTCCGCCAGCGCCGTGCCCTCGCTCAGGTCGCCCATCCGCGCCCGGAGCACGCCGAGCGCCAGCGCCGACACCTCGGCCGCGGCCCGGCGCTCCCGCCGGACCTGGAGATTGCCGCTGGTCTCCAGCCAGTCGCGGTGCTTGCCGATGGCCGCCACCACGTCGTCGAGGCCCTCGCCCTTGACCGCGACGGCCCGGGTCACCTGCGGCCGCCAGTCGCCGGGGCCGCGCTCGCCGAGCGCGAGCATCCCCTGGATGTCGCGGTAGGTGACGTCGGCGCCCGGCCGGTCCGCCTTGTTGATCACGAAGACGTCGGCGATCTCCAGGACGCCGGCCTTCACCGCCTGGATCGCGTCGCCCATGCCCGGGGCGAGCAGCACCAGTGTGGTGTCGGCGAGCGAGGCGATCTCCACCTCGGCCTGGCCGACCCCGACCGTCTCGACCAGCACGACGTCGCAGCCGGCGCCCTCCAGCACCCGGACCGCCTGGGGCGTCGCCGCGGCGAGGCCGCCGAGCTGCCCCCGGCTCGACATCGAACGGATGTAGACGCCGCGGTCGGCGCTGTGGTCCTGCATCCGGATCCGGTCGCCGAGGATCGCGCCGCCGCTGAACGGGCTGGACGGGTCGACGGCGAGCACGCCCACCCGGGCTCCGGTCTCGCGGAGCGCGCGGACCAGCTCGTTCGTGGTGGTCGACTTGCCCACGCCGGGCGCGCCGGTCAGGCCGACGACCTGGGCGCGGCCCGCGTACGGCGCCATCGCGGCGGCCACCTCGGGCAGCGCCGGGTCGCCGTTCTCGACCAGGCTGATCAGCCGGGCCACCGAGCGCGGATCACCCTCCCTCGCCTTGGCGACGAGGGAGGGCACGTCGCGGGAGCGCGCCCCGCGGCCTGGAGCGGTCACGCCGCCGGAACCTCGGCCACCTCGGCGGCGGGAGCCTCGGTCACCGCGGGAGCGGCCGGCACCCTGATGATCAGGGCGTCGCCCTGGCCGCCGCCGCCGCACAGGCCGGCCGCGCCGAGGCCGCCGCCGCGCCGCTGCAGCTCGAGGGCGAGGGTCAGCGCGAGGCGGGCGCCCGACATGCCGATCGGGTGGCCCAGCGCGATCGCGCCGCCGTTCACGTTGACGATCTCGTCGCTGACCTTGAGCTCGCGCGACGACTGGATGACCACCTGGGCGAACGCCTCGTTGATCTCGATGAGGTCGAGGTCGTCGACGGACAGCCCGGCCTTGTCGAGGGCGTGCCGGATGGCGTTGGCCGGCTGGGACTGCAACGAGCTGTCCGGGCCGGCCACGTTGCCGTGCGCGACGATCTCGGCGATCCAGGTGAGGCCGAGCTCCTCGGCCTTCTCCTTACGCATCACCACGACGGCGGCGGCGCCGTCCGAGATCGGCGAGGACGAGGCCGCCGTGATCGTGCCGTCCGCGGTGAACGCGGGACGCAGCTTCGCCAGCGACTCGGCGGTGGTGTCCGGGCGCACGCCCTCGTCGGTGTCGACCAGGCCGGTGGCGCCGCGGCCGCCGGCCGGGACCGCGGCGATCTCCTCGGCGAACCGGCCGGACGCCTGCGCCGCGGCGGCCCGCCGGTGGCTCGCGGCGGCGAACGCGTCCTGCTCGGCCCGGGAGATCCCGAGCTTCGTGCCGCTGGTCTCGGTCGACTCGCCCATCGAGACGCCGGCCCACGGGTCGGTGAGCCCGTCGAACGCCATGTGGTCGCGCGCCGTCACGTCGCCGAACTTGCGGCCGGCCCGCTGGTCGGTGAGCAGGTGCGGCGCGTTGGTCATCGACTCCATGCCGCCGGCCACCACGACGTCGAACTCGCCGGCCCGGATCAGCTGGTCGGCCAGGGCGATCGCGTCGAGGCCGGAGAGGCAGACCTTGTTCACGGTGATCGCCGGCACGGTCATCGGGATGCCCGCCGCGACCGCGGCCTGCCGGGCCGGGATCTGCCCGCAGCCGGCCTGGAGGACCTGGCCCATGATCACGTATTGCACCTGGTCGGGGGCGACGCCGGCGCGCTCGAGGGCGGCGGCGATGGCGTGACCGCCCAGGGCGGTGGCGGAGAGGTGTTTGAGGTTGCCGAGCAGGCGCCCCATCGGGGTCCGGGCGCCACTCACGATGACGGAGCTGGTCACGGTCACGATCCCAATCTGCGACAAGGCCCGCCCCGAGGACGGGAAAGGCTGGCCTTAACGATGAGTCAGGCCCGAGACTAGCCTCATGACGGACGTCTCATCGAGCAACAGCCGACCCGAGAATGTCACATTCGCGAGCGTCGAAGGCATGGAGTTGCTGCGCATCGACCACGTGGGGATCGCCGTGCCGGACCTGGACGCGGCCATCGAGTTCTACGAACGGAACCTCGGTCTCCGATGCGTGCACGAAGAGACGAATGAGGAGCAGGGCGTCCGCGAGGCGATGCTGAGCGTGGGCGACGGCACCGGGCCGCGGATCCAGCTGCTGGCGCCGCTGCGCCCCGACTCGGCGATCGCGAAGTTCCTCGACCGCAGCGGCCCGGGGCTGCAGCAACTGGCGTACACGGTGGCCGACGTCGAGGCGGCCGCCGCCGCGCTGCGCGCCCGCGGACTCCGTCTCCTCTACGACGCTCCGCGCCGGGGCACGGCCGGGTCGCGAATCAACTTCGTCCATCCGAAGGACGCCGGCGGGGTCCTGGTGGAGCTGGTCGAGCCGGCCCGGGAGGGTACGCCGGTCGGGTGATTCGACCTGACTCGTGCCGGGCGGACTGGCAGGATCGAGCCCATTGAGCAGGGCCGACGACGCGGCCGGAGGAACGGCGGTCATCCGGAGCGCCGACTGAGCAGGTGGCGACGGGAGGAGAGCCGGTCGGCCGGTGAGCCGCGCGACATGTCCGTTCGGCCCGGGACCCGGCTACGCTCCTGGTCAAAGCTGATCTACGATGCGGTTCGGATGCCCGTCCGCTCTTGCATGTCCGCCCCCTTCTCGCCAGGATGGCGCAATGCCCCAGCAGCAGGATCAGAACCTGGCCTTCTTCGAGACCGCCAACTCGCAGCACGACTTCACCGTGGTTCTGCGGGGTTACGACCGTCACCAGGTCGACGGACACATCGGCCGGCTGCTCGCCGCGCTGAACCAGTCCGAGCAGGCTCGCGGCGAGGCCGAACAGCGGATGAACGACGCCCAGCGTCGTCTGCGCCAGGCTGAGCAGCGTCTCAACGCGCTGGAGCAGAAGCTCGCCGACTCCAACAAGCTGCTGGAGGAGAACAACCGTCCCACGCTCTCCGGTCTGGGCACCCGGGTCGAGCAGATCCTGCGTCTCGCCGAGGAGCAGGCGAACGACCACCGCAACGAGGCCAAGCGGGAGTCCGAGGGCATCCTCTCCGCCGCGCGCCTCGAAGCGCGCGAGATCACCGACAAGGCGCGGGCCGAGGCCGCCGCCATGAAGGCCACCGCCGAGCGCGAGGCCGGCCAGCTGCGGACGCACGCCGAGCGGGAGGCCGCCGAGACCCGGGTCCAGGCCCGGCGCGAGGCCGACACCCTGCGCTCGGACGCGGACCGGGAGACCAAGCAGCTGCGCACGGTCACCGCGCACGAGGTCGCCGAGCTGAAGTCGACGGTGGAGCGCGAGGTCGCCTCGCACCGCGCCACCGCCGAGCGCGAGATCACCCAGGCCCGGGCCAAGGCCGCCCGCGAGGCCGAGGAGAAGCGCGCCGAGGCCACCAAGCTGCTCACCGACGCCCGGGACAAGCGCGACAAGGACCTCCAGGCCCTGGCGCTGGAGATCGCCGAGCGCCGGGAGAAGGCCGAGCGCGAGGAGTCCGAGCGGCACGCCGCCCAGGTCGCCGCCACCCAGAAGATGGTGTCCGAGGCCGAGGAGCGCGCCCGCGCCGCCGAGGACCGCGCCAAGGAGATCGAGCAGCGCGCCGAGACCCGCCGGGTCGAGTCCGAGCGCAGCGCCGCCGAGGCCGTCGAGAAGGCCCGCGCGCTCGCCGAGAAGACCGTCACCGAGGCCCGCACCGAGTCCAACCGCCTGCTCAGCGAGGCCCGCACCGAGGCCGAGCTGACCACCCAGGCGGCCCGCCGCGAGGTCGAGGACCTGACCCGCCAGAAGGACGCCGTCACCAACCAGCTCGGCCAGATGCTCTCCGGCCTGTCCGGCCTGGTCCCCGGTGTCGGCGGTGGCGCCGCGGCCGTGAAGGCGGTCGCCGAGGCCGTCGCCCCGGCGAAGCCGGAGGCGCCCGCCCAGCGCGCCCCCGAGCAGCCCGCCGCCCAGCGCGCGGCCGAGCAGCAGCCCGCCGCCGAGCAGCAGGCCGACGAGCCCGAGCAGGCCGAACAGGCCGAGGCCGGCGACGAGCCGGTCGCCGCCAAGACCAACTCCTGAGATAGAGATATTCGACGCGCCGCCCCCGGGTTGCGGAGCCGCCGCGAGTACGCGACGGTGAATCGGCCGGGCGGTCGCGGCTTCGACGGCCGTATCGGAGTTTCTCCGATACGGCCTCGCTCGTTTTCGCCGCGTAGCCTTGGGTTCTGGCAAGCCGGGGTCAGACAAATCGGCAACTACCCGCATAGTCCCTGCCAGCCCGGTGTGTATGCACACGCCACGGGACGATGCGTATGTGAGGATGGACAGCATGTCGCACGGCGGTGAAATCTTCGGTCTCACTGGAGACTCGGCGGCCGAGCCCAGTTTCGAGACGGCTCTGCGGGGCTACGAGAAGAAACAGGTCGAGCGATACGTGGCCCGCGCCGAGAACGAGATCGCGGCGCTGGCCGCCGAGCGCGAGCAGGCGTACTCGCAGCTCCAGGCGATGAGCGCCCAGATCGAGCGGCTCCAGCAGGAGATGACCCAGGTCCGGCGGCAGTCCGGCGCCGTGGGCGAGGTCTCCTTCCGGCACCTCGGCCCGCGGGTCGAGCAGATCCTCGCGCTGGCCGAGGAGCAGGCCGAGGCGATCAAGGCGTCCGCCACCGACGACATCGCGAGCCGGCTCGCCGAGGCGGAGCGGATCCGGGCCGAGGCCGAGGCGCACGCCCACGACGGCATCCGCGACTTCGAGATCGCCCTGGCCGCGCGCCGGGCCGAGGAGGAGAAGGCCGACGCCGCGAAGCGGGCCGCCACCGAGAAGCACGTGGCGACCGCCCGGCAGAACGCCGAGCAGACGCTGAAGGAGGCGGAGGCCGTGCTGACCCGGTCCCGCGCCGAGGCGCAGGCGCTCACCGACAAGGCCGTGCAGGAGGCCCAGCGCACCAAGGCCGAAGTGGACGGTTACGTGCAGTCCACCCGGGTGCAGGCCGAGCAGGAGCTCAAGGCCCAGCGGGAGAAGGCGCAGCAGGAGATCAACGCGAAGCGGGCCGCCGCCGAGCGGGAGCACACCGAGCTCAAGGCCGCGGTCGACCAGGAGCTGGCGCTGCGCCGGCACTCGGTGCTCGAGGAGCTCAACCAGATGCGCACCGGCGTCGAGAAGCAGTGCGCCGACCTGCGCAGCGAGGCCGACCGCTACGCCGAAGAGGTGCTCCGGCGCTCGGACGAGCAGGCCACCGCGGTCCGCAAGGAGATCGCCGCCCAGCAGGAGAAGATCGCCCAGGCCGGCCGTGATCTGGAGGCCGCGCTCGCCAAGATCGACGAGGCCGAGGCCCGTCGCGTCGCCGCCGAGCAGCAGGCCCTCGAGTCGGAGGCCGAGGCCGAGCGGGCCGGGCAGCGTCTCACCGAGACGCGGAAGAAGCTCGATGCCGAGCTGGAGCGGGTGGCCGAGGCCGAGCGGGCCGGTGAGGCCGCCGAGCGGCACGCCGCCGAAGTTCGCCGCCAGGTGCAGAAAGAGGCGAAGCGGGTGGCCGAGCTCGCGGCCGCCGCGGTGCTCGCGGCCGCCGCCTCTCCGGAAGACCAGGATGCGTACGCGGAACCCGACCACGGGCCCGCCACCGCCGTGGCGCAGGCCCCCGTCGCCGCTCCCGCCGTCTCCCCCGCCGCCGCCTCCCCGGCCACCGAGACGACGCAGCAGGTGCAGCCCGCCAAGGTCACCGCTTCGGCGAAGGTGACCGTGCCGCAGGCCAGCCGGATCCCGGCCGACGCCGAATAGGCGATCATCGACACGCCGTCCCCGCATCGCTGGCGGGGACGGCGCGGCAGCGATAACTTCCGAGGGTGTCAGCTGCCGAAGAAGAGCCGGAAGCCGCCGACGGCGAGGCGCCGCCCGCGGAGGACAGGGACGACGAGGGCCGCTTCGGTGAGCCCGGGCGTCCGCTCAACCGGCGCAGCCCGTTCCTCTTCGGATTCCTGTTCGGGCTCGGCGTCATCCTGGCGTACGCGCTCTTCCTCGGCCTCCGGAACGCCGCGTCGATCCTCGTACTCATCTTCATCGCTCTTTTCCTCGCGATAGGCCTGAACCCGGCCGTCGACCGTCTGCGCCGCTGGGGCATGCGCCGCGGATTCGCCGTCGCGATCGTGGCGCTGAGCGTGGTCGGCCTGCTGGTCGGCGGCCTGATCGCGCTGATACCGCCGCTGGTCACCCAGACCACCGAGCTGATCAACAACGCCCCCGAGGTGATCGAGAGCCTGCAGCGCTCGGAGACCGTGAACGACCTGGTGCAGCGCTACGACATCGCCAACAAGGTGCAGAGCGCGATCAACGCGGGCACCGTCGGCAACGCGGTGGGCGGGGTGGTCGGCGGCGCCCGGCTGCTCTTCGGGACGGTCTTCAACATCCTGACCGTGCTGGTGCTCACGATCTACTTCATGGCCGCCTTCGAACGCATCAAGGAGGCCGGTTACTCCCTGGTCCCGGGCTCGCGGCGGGAGCGGGTGCGGCTGCTCAGCGACGAGATCCTCACGAAGGTCGGCGCCTACATGGTGGGCGCGCTGGCGATCGCCATCCTGGCCGGGGTGAGCACGTTCGCCCTGGCCCTGGCGCTCGGCCTGGCGTTCCCGTTCGCGCTTGCCGTCGTGGTGGCGGTCTGCGACCTCATCCCCCAGATCGGCGCCACCCTCGGCGCCGTGGTGGTGAGCCTCGTCGGCCTCGCCTCCTCGATCTCCGACGGCGTCGTCTGCATCGTGTTCTTCATCCTCTACCAGCAGATCGAGAACTACCTGATCTACCCGAACGTGATGCGCCGCTCGGTCAAGGTCAGCGACGTGGCGGCGCTGGTGGCCGCCCTGGTCGGCGTCGGCCTCTTCGGCGTGATCGGCGCTCTCGTCGCGATCCCGATGGTGGCCGCCATCCAACTGATCATGCGAGAGGTCCTGGTCCCCTCCCAGGAGCAGCGCTGACACCTTGCCAGACGGGACTCCTAAGTAGATCATTAACCCCCCGTTCGCCCGCTCGGCGACGGGTATCAATCCGGGGGAATTCGATGGTTCACTTGGTGAGCCGCCATTTCCGGCAGCGGCGTCATGAACTTCGCTCAGAATCTCCGGACCGGGCCTTACTCGGACTGCCCCAACACCGGCGTGAAGACCGCCGTGGGCCAGAAGGTCTGGCTCTGGTGCTACACCTACATCTCCAGCATCGACCTCGACGACGACGGCAGCGCCACCACGCCGGCCAAGGAGTGCTCGTTCGCCGGGCAGCCCAAGCTCGGCACCCGCAGCACCAGCCCGGCGACCTCCTGCGTGACCGGCGCGTCCCGGCCGTCGATCGCCACGAACCGGCCGGTGCTCGGCATCACCGGCACGGACCCGAACGGCGACACCCTGCTGGCCGACTTCGAGTGGTTCACCACCGCCGGCACCAAGATCGGCGGCGGGACGTCGGCCGAGTTCACCTCCGGCGCCAAGGGGACGGTGACGGTCCCGGCCGGCGCCTTCGTCAACGGCGGCACGTACGCCTGGCGGGTACGGGTCACCGACGGCATGCTCTACAGCGCGTGGAGCAGCAAGTGCGAGTTCGTGGTGAACACGTCGCCGCGGCTCGGTGCGCGGACGACGGCGGCGTCGCCGGTCTGCGTGACCGGGTCCGGCCGCCCGGTCGCCGGTCTGACCCCGGCGCTGGCCGCCACGTACGGCTACGCCGCGTCGGCCACCCTGGCCGTCACCTTCGAATGGTGGCCGGTCGAGGGCGCCGAGGCGCTGGGCAGCGCGACGGTCTCCGGCAAGAACGCCACGGCGGCCGCCACCACGATCCCGGCCGGGCAGCTCACCGACGGCGACAGCTACCAGTGGCGGGTCAAGGCGGACGAGGGGACGATCACCTCCGGATGGTCGCCGTGGTGTGAGTTCACCGCGAGCGCCGAGGTGGCCGACATGCCGGCCGACAAGGCCAACCTGCTGGCGACCACCGCCAACGCCCCCACGGCGAGCGACCTCGACCTCGACGCCGACGAGCCGCTGCCGGCCACCGCCGACGCCGGACCGGCGGCCGACGTCACGGCGATCCGCTCCGGCATGGAGACGCTGATGGAGTCGTTCAACCAGGCCCAGCGGCTGTCCCCGGCGCCGGCCACCCGGCAGGCGCAGGCCACCCGGTACGTCGGCGACGTCACCGCGGCGAACACCTCGCCCGGGATGAGCGCCTACTCGGCGTCCTCCGCGTCGAGCTTCATCGCGAAGATGTCCACGAGCCTGGACCGTACGGTGCTGGACGCCGAGGCGACGGCGCTCGCCCAGGCGATGCAGGCGGACGCCGCCGACCCGACGCTGCCCTCGCTGGTCAGCTCGGACTTCCAGGTGCTGGAGTGGCGCGGCATCCAGGTCAGCGGCAGCACCGCGACGGCGATCGTGCTGGGCGCGACGACGAACTGCTTCGAGGGCGGCTCGCTCGTCGTGGACGCCTCCGCCCCGGAGGACGCCTGCACCGCGCCGGACCCCACGCAGTGGCAGGTGAGCCTGCGCAAGGGTGACGACGGCCAGTGGCGGATGGTCACCTTCGACGGCTACACCGAGACCCCGGCCGAGGAGCCGGGCCAGGAGGAGCCGGACCCCTCCGAGTCCCCGGAGGCGCAGGCCGAGGGACAGGTCATGGCCAAGGGGTACGGATCCCGGTTCGACGGCGTCGCCGCCCAGAACTGGGCGAAGGCCAACTACGCGAAGACCTCGAAGAGCAAGCCGACCATCCCGAACTACAAGTTCTACGGCTCGGACTGCACCAACTTCGTGAGCGCCGCGTGGAACCGGGGCGGCCGGATCCCGATGACAAACAACTGGCATCAAGCCCGCTGGTACAACAACGACGGCTACTACTTCGAGGAGGGCAGCTACTCCTTCATCCGGGTCAAGGACTTCCGCAGTCGCTGGTACGACATCGGCAGCCGGTACGTCCAGGTGGGCTTCGCGAAGGGCTACGACGAGTACGCCCAGCACTCCTCCGGCAAGATCACCGACTGGCGGACGTGGTACTGGAAGCGCACCTCGTACCAGCGCGTCAACATGGAGAAGTCCGGGCACGGCCTGCGGATCATCCGGCCCTGAGAGACAGGATCTCGAGCGTGACGAAGAAACGGGCATCGGCGGCGATGGGTCTCGCCCTGATCGGCGCGGCCCTCACCGCGTGCGGCAGCGAGCCGGCCGACGCGGTCACCGGCTCGCCCGCGGCCGCGGCCGCCACCGAGGAGGCCCTGCGGGCACTGGAGGCGGACGCCACGTTCGGCCGGGAGACCACCCAGGAGCCCGGGTGGCGGCCGGTCTGCGCGGGCCGGCCGATGGGCCTCTCGCCCGAGGGCGCCGACCCGCGGACCGTCTACGCCTGGATCTACTGCAAGTGGGTCCCGGGAGAGCGGACGTCCATCACCGATCTCCCGGCGCTCGCCGCGCCGGTCGCGATCCACCTGACCTCGCCGTTGCGGTACGAGCTGCCCGCGGACGGCGAGGATCACTCGAAGTCACTCGCCGAGATCTTCCCGGCGAACCTGCGGGAGGCCGCGGCCGGCGGCAGCCCGGAGGAGAGCGCGGCGATGGCCGAGCTCGACGCCGCGGTCGCCCGGGCCATGGGCTGACCTATTCGGGACGGGGGACGGGCTTTCCGGAGAAGGCGGCGACCGTACGGTCCGCGTACGCGTTCATGTCGCCGGTCTCCATCGGCCCGTCCCACGTCACCGGCAGCGGCGTGGGGACGTCCGGCGCGACCCGGCGGACGATCTCGTCGAGGATCTTCTCGGCGTCGCCGACCCAGAGGTGCTTGCCGCCGTCGACCGGCAGCACCTCGCACTGCGGGATCGCGGCGAAGCGCTCCTTCGCCTCGGCCGGGCGCAGGTAGTCGTCGAACTCCGGGATGATCGCGGTGACCGGCTTGCCCGCCGCGGCCCACGCGTCGAGGTGCTCGGGGCGGGAGAAGCGCAGCGGCGGGGAGAGCAGGATCGCGCCGTTCACCGCCGGGTCGAGGCCGTACATCAGCGTCAGGTCGGTGCCGAACGACCAGCCCACCAGCCAGATGTTCGGCAGGTCGGCGAACTCCGCGTATTCGATGGCCGCGGCCACATCGTATTTCTCGTCGACCGCCCCGGAGAACGTGCCGCCGCTGGTCCCGCGTACCGAAGTGGTCCCGCGCGTGTTGAACCGCAGCACCGCGACCCCGGCCAGAGCAGGCAGCCGCCAGGCTGCCTTGCGATAGATGTGGCTGTCCATCATCCCGCCATGGGTGGGCAGCGGGTGCAGGCAGACGAGGGTGGCCACCGGCTCACGGTCGAGCGGGCGGGCCAGCTCGCCGACGAGGGTGACGCCGTCCGCGGTGTGCAGCTCGATCTCCTCGCGGTGCGCGGGCAGGATCGAGTTGGCCCGGATCTGGTTGCTCACCGATCAACCATAACGAGGGGCGTTGCGCGACCGCTCCACACCGGGGGCCCGCCGGTCCCGGGCCCGCCAGCAGCCGGTGTGCCAGTGCCGGCGGTCGGACTCGTCGCCGTAGCCGTCGGCCGGCCAGGCCACGACGTGCGCCACCCCCGGCCGGATGTCCCCCATGCAGCCCGGGCACCGGTAGATCTTGACGGCCGCCTGCCCGAAGATGTTGCGCACCATCCACTCGCCGTCCTGCCACTGCTGGACGCGGTCCTCGGTGATGCCGGGACGGTCCGGGCGTGGATCTTCGGCGTCGCGGCGACGAGGGCGATTACGGCGGGGGCTCACAAGCTCAAGAGTACGTAGTGACTGACCGGTAACAATCACCCTAGACTCCGTACATGACGGCGACTCACGTTCCCGGCCTGCCCGTGATCGAGGACGGCTGGTTGATCTCCACGAATCCGGCCACCGGCGAGGAGGCCGGGCGCGTCCCGGTCGCCGGCGAGAAGGAGGTCACGGCCGCCGTCGAGCGTGCCAGGGCCGCCGCGGCCTGGTGGCAGGGCCTCGGCTTCGAAGGCCGCAAGACCCGGCTGCTGCGCTGGCGCTCCCTGCTGGTCGAGCGCATCGAGGAGCTGGCCGGGCTCACCCACCGGGAGGCCGGCAAGCCGGTCACCGACGGGATCATCGAGGTCACCGCGGCCGTCGAGCACCTGGACTGGGCCGCCAAGAACGCGAAGCGGGTGCTCGGCCCCCGCAAGGTACGCACCCGGCTGCTGCTCGCCGAGCACTCCGGCCACCTGGAGTACCTGCCGTTCGGGGTGGTCGGCGTGATCGGCCCGTGGAACTACCCGATCGTGACGCCGGTCGGCCCGATCAGCGGCGCCCTCGCGGCCGGCAACACCGTGGTCTTCAAGCCGAGCGAGTACACCCCGGTGGTCGGCCAGTGGCTCGCCGACACGTTCGCCGAGGTGGTCCCGGAACACCCGGTCCTGCAGGCCGTGCACGGCCTCGGCGACGTCGGCGGGGCGCTCTGCCGCGCCGGGGTCGGCAAGGTCTCGTTCACCGGGTCCACCGCCACCGGCAAGAAGGTGATGGCCGCCTGCGCCGAGAACCTCGTCCCGGTGGTGATCGAGGCGGGCGGCAAGGACGCGCTCATTGTGGACGCCGACGCGGACGTCAGCGCCGCGGCCGAGGCCGCCGTCTGGGGCGCCATGACCAACGCCGGGCAGACCTGCATCGGCATCGAGCGGGTCTACGCCGTCGAGCCGGTCTACGACCGGTTCGTGCAGGCCGTCGTGGAGAAGGCCGGCCGGCTGCGCACCGGCGAGGAGATCGGGCCGATCACCATGCCCCGCCAATTGGAGATCATCCGCGACCACATCGAGGACGCGCTCGCGAAGGGCGGCCGGGCCGTGCTCGGCGGCGCCGGGGCGGTGCGGGCGCCCTACGTCGCGCCGACCGTCCTCGTCGACGTTCCCGGGGACTCCTCGGAGATCCGGGAGGAGACGTTCGGCCCGACGCTGACGATCACGAAGGTGCGCGACGCGGACGAGGCCGTCCAGAAGGCCAACGACACCCCGTACGGATTGGGTGGCTCGGTCTTCGGCAAGCGGAACGCCATCCGCATCGCCCGGCGCCTGCGCTCCGGCATGGTGGCCGTCAACGGCACGCTCACCTTCGTCGGCATGGGCAACCTGCCGTTCGGGGGCGTCGGCGAGTCCGGGTTCGGCCGGATCCACGGCGAGGACGGGCTGCGCGAGTTCGCCCGCCCCAAGGCGATCACGGTGCGCCGGGCGAAGTCGCTGCTGCCCGCCATGACGTTCGAGCGGACCCCCGCCCAGGTGAGCCAGATCGTCAAGGCCCTGCGCCTGCTCTACGGACGAAAGCCCTAGTCTGGGCGGGTGGATCATCCGGCGGTCGAGGTCAGCGGTCTTCACGTCAGCTACGGCTCCACGCCGGTCCTGGTCGACGTCGGCCTGGTCGTGCCGGCCGGCGCCGGCGTCTGCGTGACCGGGGAGAACGGCATCGGCAAGTCCACGCTGCTGCGCTGCGTGAGCAGCCTGCAGCAGCCGGACGCCGGCGAGATCCGGGTGTTCGGCGGCGAGCCGGGCGACACCCCGGAGTTCTGGCGTGCCGTGGTCACCACCGTCGAGCCGCCGACCTGGTACCCCGGCCTCACCGCCCGCGAGCACGCCGAGCTGGTCTGCCGCGCGCACGGCCACGACCTCTCGGCGATCGACGAGGCGCTCGAGCGCTTCGGGCTGGCCGGGCACGCCGACGCCATCCCGCCGTCGCTCTCCTCGGGTCAGAAGCAGCGCCTCACACTGGTGCTCGCGCTGATCCGGCCGAGCTCGCTGCTGATCCTCGACGAGCCGGAGCAGCGCCTCGACCCGGACGGCAAGGCCGCGGTCGCCGCCATGCTGGCCGAGTACCTCGCCGACGGCGGCTCGCTGCTGATGGCGAGCCACGACGACGCGTTCGCGGCCGCGTCCGGCGCCGCGGTGACCACGATGGACTCGTTGTGAGCTCGCCGGCCGTCCCGCTGCGCCCGGTCCGCCGCTGGATCCAAGCCACCCAGGCGTCGCATCGGGAACGCGGCGCCACCCTCAGCAACGTCTACGTCGGCGTGCTCTTCGTCGCGATCACGGCGGCCGTCTTCGAACGCCAGCTCATGGCCGTCTTCTGGCCCTCGGACCCGTCGCTCTCCGGTCCGGCCGGCGTCGCCGTGGCGGTGATCTGCGGCGCCCTGCTGCTGCTCGCCCTGCGGCAGCTCGGCCCGATCACGATGAGCCGCCCGGCCGCGTACTTCCTGCTGACCGCGCCGGTGAGCCGCCGCCGCCTGCTGCTCCCGTCGCTGCGTCTCGCGGCGGCCGGCGCGGCACTGGCCGGCGCGGCCACCGCCTTCGCGATCCTCGGCCACGCCGGCAACCGCGACGATCTCACCGACTCGCTGATCGTCGCGGGCGCCCTGACCGGCCTGCTGATCTTCCTGGCCGCGGCGCTGGCCCAGACCGCGCGGCACGGCGCGGGCCTGCTGGACCGCCTCGCCTCGCTGGCGCTCGCCATCGGCCTGGCCGAGCTCGTCGCGGAGGCATCCGGCTGGGTGCCGCCGGCACTGACGATCCGGCCTCCGGCCGTCTCGCTGCTTCCGCTTGCGCTGGTCGCCCTCCTGGGCTTCCTTCATCTTGTACGTTCCCTCGCGCGCACCCGCAACGACCGCATCCTGGAGTCGGCGAAGACGGCCGGCACCCTCTTCGACGCGGCGTTCGGCATGGAGCCGTCCTGGGTGGCCGACATGGTCGAGAGGCGGTACTGGGCGAACCGCCGGCTGCGCTCCACCCGGCTGCCGGCCCGGCTCCCGATCCTGACCGGCCAGGACCTGCTGCTGGCCGGCCGCCGGCTCCCGCGCCTGCTCTGGCTGGCCGGCGGCACCACGCTGCCGCTGCTGCTGACCCCGGCGCCGCGCTGGCTGCTCGCGGTCGTCCTGCTGATCGCCACGATGGTCGCCGCGCGCACGTCCTCGGCCACGATCCGGACCGACGCCGGCAACCCGGTGATGTCCCGGCTCCTCGGCCTGACCTCGCGCGAGGCCCTCTACCAGCGACTGTGGGTGCCCGCCGGGCTGGCCGCGATCTGGGCCACCACGGCGCTGGCCCTGCTCCAGCTCACCGGCCACCTGCCGGCCGGACCCTGGTGGGCGCTGGGGCCGGCGATCGCGCCGGCCGCCGCGGCGGCCGCGGCCCGGCACGCCCGGACCGGGTTCGTCCGCAACGACCTACTGCCGCTGGACACCCCGATGGGGACGGTCTCGACCGGGCCGCTGGTGAACTCGCTGGCCGGCCCGGACATCCTGCTGCTGGCCCTGCCGGCGCTGATCGCCCTGGCCCAGGACCACCCGCTGTCCTGGACCACCGTCGTCCTGCAGGCGGCGATCGCGGTCTTCGGTTGCCGCGCCTACGTCAACGCCACGACGGCCGAGGACCGGACCGAGCTGACTCCCCGCTGACCCTCCCACCATCGCGCATCGGACCCGAACTCAACACGCGGAAGCGGCACCATCTTCGCGTGTTGAGTTGAGGCGCGCATCGGACCCGAACTCAACACGCGGAAGCGGCACCATCTTCGCGTGTTGAGTTGAGGCGCGCATCGAACCCGAACTCAACACGCGGGAGCGGCACCACCAGGGGCGGAGGGGTGAGCGGCGTCAGAAGAGGGTCAGCTCGTCGCGCTCCATGCCGCGGAGCTTGTCGTAGTCGACGACGACGCAGCGGATGCCCCGATCGGTCGCCAGCACCCGGGCCTGCGGCTTGATCTCCTGGGCCGCGAAGACGCCCTTGACCGGGGAGAGCAGCGGGTCGCGGTTCATCAGTTCGAGGTAGCGCGTCAGCTGCTCGACGCCGTCGATCTCGCCGCGCCGCTTGATCTCGACGGCCACCGAGCCGCCGTTCTCGTCCTTGCAGAGCAGGTCGACCGGGCCGATCGCGGTCATGAACTCGCGGCGGACCAGCGTCCAGCCCTCGCCGAACGTCTCCGGGTGAGCGGCCAGCAGCTCCTGGAGGTGGGCCTCGACGCCGTCCTTGACCAGGCCCGGGTCGACGCCGAGATCGTACGAATAGTCCTGGAAGATCTCCTCCAGGGTGATCCGCAGCTCCTCGCCGGCCTTGTTGACCACCTTCCAGACGCCCTCCGACTCCCGCAGCTTGCACGGCGGGCTCATCCAGTTGAGCGGCTTGTAGGCACGGTCGTCGGCATGGATCGACACCGACCCGTCGGCCTTCACCATCAGCAGCCGGACTGCCGGCGGGAGGTGGGCGGACAACCGCCCGACGTAGTCCACTGAACACTTCGCGATGACCAGACGCACCGGACGAGGTTAGCCCAAGAGGCGGGACGTGCGTGCCGGTGCCATGCTGACTGAGTGTTCGAAGTCCTGACCGGCACCGGCCTGGCGGCATCCGCGGGCCTGAATGCGTATATCCCCCTGCTGACGATGGGACTGCTCGCCCGGTTCACCGACGCGATCGACCTGCCGGCCGGCTGGTCCTGGCTGTCCAACGGCTGGACCCTGACGATCCTGGCCCTGCTGCTGGCGATCGAGGTGGTGGCCGACAAGGTTCCGGTCGTCGACCACTTCAACGACGTGGTGCAGACGTTCGTCCGGCCGACCGCCGGCGGCCTGGCGTTCGGCGCCGGCTCGACCTCCGAGACCGTGACGGTGGCCGACCCGGGCGCGTTCTTCAGCTCGCACGCGTGGGTGCCGATCGTGGCGGGCGCGGTGATCGCGCTCGGGGTGCACGGGGTGAAGGCCGCGTCCCGGCCGGTCGTGAACGCCACCACAGCGGGCTTCGGCGCGCCGGTCGCCAGCACGGCCGAGGACTTCGGCAGCGTGGTCATGTCGGTCCTCGCGATCGTGCTGCCGATCCTGGTCCTGATCGGGCTGGCGTTCCTGCTGTTCTTCTCGTTCTGGGTGCTGCGGCGGCGCAACCGGCGCCGGGAGGCGAGAGAGGACAGGGCTGTCGATACGCAACGCCTCTTTGGTTGACTCTTCCGGTGGCCGCTCTCGCCGTTCCCGTCTTCACGCTGTCCGCGTGGCTCGCCTGCTACCTGGTCGGGCGCGATCCACGTCGGACGGTCCTGCGCTGGGCGTCGGCGACGCTGTGGGCGTACGCGATCGGGCTGTTGATCTGGACGGTCACGGACGGCGGCGCCCTCGCCCAGATCTGGCTCTGCCTGCCGGCGCTGGGCTGGGCGGGCGCCGTCGTCGCGCTGCTGCCGCTGACGCCCCGGGAACGGCGGCCGATCGACCGGGGGGCGCTGGTGCTCGGCGTGCTCTTCCTGGTCATGGTGATCGCGCTGCCGCCGATGGGCCGGCTGGTGGCGCTGACCCCGCTGGCCGGCGCGCTGACGCTGCTCTGGCGGGGGCGCGCACAGGTGTTCCCGCCCCGGCTGCCGGCCACCATGACGATGCTGGCGGTGCTCTACGCGGCCGCGCTGGCCCTGCTGCTGACGCCGTCGGCGAACGCCGAGATCCCGGCGCTCGCGGCGCTCGGCGTGGACCTGCTGGCGGCCGGCTACCTCATCGCGGTGGCGCACGCCGTGGAGACCGGTGAGCGGCTGCGGCCCGACCTGCGGCGCTCGGTGACCGGGGCGATCGCCGTGACGGTGCTGGCCGGGGTGCCGGCCGCGGTCACCGTGATGCTGTCGCCCGGCCACGACGTAATCGTGGTGCTCCAGTTCATGATCCTCGCGGTCGCGGCGGCCGGCGTCGGGCTGTCCAGCCGGGTGCGGCGGCTGCTGGACCGGGTGGCGCTCGCCGACGAGGGTCCGTTGCGGACGGACCGGGCCGCGCTCTTCACCAACGCCGAGGCGCTGCTGCGCCGCCGGGAACGCCGCCGGCTGGACGCCATCAGCGAGCCCGAGTTCCTCCGGCTGACCCGGCGGGCGCTCACCGACTTCGGCGACCTGGACCGGCTGACCCGCAGCCCGCTCACCGACCTGCCGGTGGTCGAGCGGCGGCTGGCCGGCCGGGAGGACTCGCCGCGGGCGCGGGCCCGGGAACTGCGCGCGGTGCTGCGCGAGTCGGTCTCGGCGCTGCGGCCGGCCGGGCCGTTCGGGACCACCGACGAGTGGCGCTACTACAACGTGCTGCAGTTCTGCTGCGTGCTCGGCATCGACCCGTACGCGCGGAGGCCCCGCACCGACGGCGTGAGCCGGGAGGCGCGGCTCGCCGCCGACTGGTTCCGGCGGTACGTGCCCCGCGACGTGACCCGGCAGTGGCAGCAGGAGGCCGGCATGGTCGTCGCGGGCCGGCTGTGGGAGGAACTGAGCGGCCGTAACCTGCACGAGATCACGACACGCAACGGCTAAATGCCCGAATTGGGCAGATATGGCTAAACTCCCCCAACATGGACTCCGGGGGTGCGCGTGGGTAGTCACCGCAACGCGTTGGTCGCCGCTGTCCGGCAGGAACTCGCCGAGGCTCGGGGCACCGCACGGGCGGTGCTGGCCGCCGCGGAAACCGCACGGGGCGAAGCTCAGCACCGCAAAGGGCTGGTGCGGGAGGCGTACGCCACCTGCCTGAACCAGCTGGCCGCGGCGCGCGAGGCGGCCCGTGACGACATCCAGCGGCGGTACCGCAGCGAAGCGGTACGCCTTGCCGGTCACCTGCGAGGGCTCGCCACGGTCACCGCCACCGGCGCGGCCGGCGCGCCGTGGCGGGTGTGGGCGCCGAGCGAGCCGGAACCGGGCGGACGGCCTGGCCTGCTGCGCATCGGCACGATCGCGTTCGAGGAGACGGCCGCCCTGCCCGGGCTCGTGCCGCTGCTCGACGCGGCACACCTGCACCTGGCCGGGCCGCCGGCGGTCCTCGACCAGGTGATCACCGGCCTGCTGCTGCGCGCGCTCGGCAGCACCCGGCCCGGCGACGTGCAGCTCACCGTCTACGACCCGGAGCAGCTCGGCGGCACGCTCGCGCCGTTCGCCCCGCTGTCCCCCTCGCTGGTCGGGCCGGGCGCGCTCGGGTCCCTTCTGGACGAGCTGGTCGAGCACATCTGCCGGGTCAACGCCATGCCGGGGCCGCGTACCGAGCCGTGGCGGCTCGTCGTGCTGCTCGCCGACCGGGCCACCGGGGCCGAGATGACGCCGGTGCAGCGGGCGCAGCTGGAGCGGATCGTGCGGAACGGCGTCGCGGCCGGGGTCCACCTGCTGGTCCGCGGCCTGGACCTGGTGGACCACGCGAGCGTCGAGCGGATCGTGGTGTCCGAGCGGACGGCGTACTGCGACTCACTCGGGACGCTGCCGATCAGCCTCGACCCGCCGCCGCCCGCCGACCGGGTCGCCGCGTTCTGCAAGGCGGCCGCCGACCGGCTGCGGGCCGGGCCGGCCCCGGCCAGGCTCAGCGACCTGGAGCCGCCGAAGTTCTGGGCGGCGTCCTCGGCGTACGGGCTGCCCGCCCCGATCGGCGACTGCACCGACGGGACGATGGTCGAGGTGCCGCTCGGCGACGAGTTCCCGCACGCGCTCATCGGCGGCCCGTCCGGCTCCGGCAAGACCAACCTGATCCACGTCTGGCTCTCCTCGCTCGCCACCCGGTACGGCCCCGAGGAGCTCGCGCTCTACCTGCTCGACTTCAAGGAGGGCGTCTCGTTCGCGCGGTACGCCCCCGGCTCGCGCGACCCGAGCTGGCTGCCCCAGGTGCGGCTGGCCGGCATCAACGTGAACGCGGACCGCGAGTTCGGCCTGGCGATGCTGCGGCACCTCGCCGAGGAGATGCGCACCCGGTCGCTCGCCGGGAAACGGCACGGCGCCGGGACGCTCGCCGGGCTGCGGGCCGCCGACCCGGACGGCCACTGGCCGCGGATCGTGGCCGTCGTCGACGAGTTCCAGGCGCTGATCACCGGGCGGGACGCCACCGCCGAGGAGGCGGCCGGCCTGCTCGAGGACATCGCCCGGCGGGGCGGGGCGCAGGGCGTGCACCTGATCCTCGCGTCCCCGGACACGATCGGGGTGCAGGCGCTCTCCGGCTGCTTCCCGCTGCGGATCGCGCTGCCCAAGGCCCGCCGGATCCTGCCCGACGACAATCTCGCGGCCGCGGTCATCCCCCGCTACCACGCGGTCGTGAACACCGCCTCGGGCGCGGCCGGCGCGAACCGGATCGTACGGCTGCCGGACGCCGGCGACCGGACCGTCTGGCGCACCCTGCAGCGGCGGCTCTGGCGGTCCCGGCCGATCGGCTGCGAGGAGCCGCGCCTGTTCGACGGCAACGCGGTGCCGCGGCTGCCGGCGGCGTACCGGCTCGCCGCCTTCTCCGCACCGGGGCCCACCCTGATCGGTTCCTCGCCGGGCGCCGTTCTGGGGGAACGGATCGACGTGGCGGCTCAGCCGGCCCGGCTGCGACTCGGGCGGATGCCGGGGCGCAACCTCGCCGTCCTCGGCGCGCGGACCGACGAGGCCTGCGACGTGCTCGCGGCCGCGGCGCTGTCGCTCGCGGCACAGGGTCCGGCGCACTTCAGCGTGATCTGCCTGGCCCCCGAGGCGGAACGTGCGGCGGCCCGGCTGGTCGCCGAGCTGCCGGCCGCCGATTGGTACGACTCCTCGGACGTCACGTTCGACCTGCCCGCCACCGAGGTACCGCACTACGTGCTCGGGTACGCGCTCGACGCGGCCGGCCCGGCGCACCGGCCGTCGCTGCGGGCCCTGCTGGACAGCGGGCCCGAGCGCCGTACGCACGTGCTCGGCTGGTGGCGTACCGTCCCGAGGCTCCGCGACGACCTGGGCGGCCTCGGCGCCGACCTGGACGCCATCGGCGCCTGGGTGGCCCTCGACGTGGCCGGCGCCGACCTGACGCCGCTCTACCCGCACCCCGGCGGCCCGGTCTGGTATCCGCGCCCCCGGCGGGCCCTCTTCTTCGACCGTTCCGTGCACCGCACACCCGAAGTGATCATCCCGTACGAGGTGAACAGTGACCACACGTGACCGGCAGCCGCTGGGGCGCGACTACCAGCTGATGGTGAGCGCCCTCGCCGAGGTGAACAAGCGCCGCGACACCGAACTGGACAGCGCGGAGCAGGCGTACCAGGACAACGCGGCACGGGCCGCCGGTGAGCTGGCCCGCGCCGAGCACGACGCGCTCACCGCCGACCGCTGGGCCGGCGCGGCGGCCGCCCAGGTCCTCGACGTGGACCGGGAGGCGGCCCGGCTCTGGGACCAGCTGCGCCGGGCGCGCGGGATGCGGGTGCGCGCGCTGGGCGAGGTGCCCGAGCCGGCCCCGATCGAGGCGATGCCCCGGGTGGCCCTGCAGCGGCGGCCCTCCGGGGAGTCCGGGGAACCCGGCGCCGGCACGGCTCTCACCCAGGGCCGGCAGTCGCCGCGGGTGCTGCTGGCCCGCGCCCAGGACCGGATCGACGTGACGGTCCGCCCGGCCGGGCGCGGGCTCACCCGGTGGGTGTTCCCGCTGCTGCCACTGGTGGGCGCGCTCTGCGCGGCCCTGGCGGGCCTGGTCGCCGCCGGGTTGGTGACCTTCGGGGGTACGGGGGTACCCGGCGGCGTGCTGATCCGGGGTGTCGGCTGGCTCGGGTTCCTGGTGGCGCCGTCGACCGGGGTGCCGGTGGCCGCCTGGCTCGCGCACCGCCGGCTGCACGCGCGGCTGGACATCGGCGGCATCGGGTTGACGCTGCTCGGTGGCATGGTGGCGGCCACGGCGCTGTCGCTGGCGTTCGCCGCGCAGCGCTGACACCCCGGTTTCTCAGTAGGTGTAGAAGCCCTTGCCGGTCTTGCGGCCCAGGTCGCCGGCCGTGACCATGCGCTGGAGCAGCTCCGGCGGGAAGAACTTCTCGTCGGCGGTGTCGCGGTAGATGTTGCCGGCGGCGTTGAGCATCACGTCGAGGCCGGTCAGGTCGACCGTGGCGAGCGGGCCCATGGCGTGCCCGAAGCCGAGCTTCATGACGGTGTCCAGGTCTTCGGCGCTGACCACGCCCGACTCGACCAGCTTGATCGCCTCGACCAGGATCGCGGAGAAGAGCCGGTTCGACACGAAGCCGGCGACGTCGCGCTTCACCTCGACGCAGGTCTTGCCGACGCCCTCGGCGAACGAGCGGGCGGCCGCGAGCGTGGCGTCCGAGGTCTGGTAGCCGCGGACCAGCTCGACCAGCTTCATCATCGGCACCGGCGAGAAGAAGTGGATGCCGACCACGGACTCCGGCCGCGCGGTGACCGTGGCGATCTGGGTGATCGGGATGGCCGAGGTGTTGGTGCCGAGGACCGCGCCCTCCTTGCAGATCTTGTCGAGCTGCTTGAAGACCTCGTGCTTCGCCTCGATCTTCTCGAAGATCGCCTCGACCACGACGTCGGCGTCGGCCGCGGCGTCGAGGTCCGTGGTGGCGGTGATCCGGGACAGGGTGGCCTCGACGTCCGACTCCGGGATCTTCCCCTTCACCGCGAACCGGGTCAGCGACTCCTCGATCGCGGCGAGACCGCGGTTGAGCGAGGCGTCGGTGACGTCCCGCATGGTGACCTGCCAGCCGGCCTGCGCCGAGACCTGCGCGATGCCGGAGCCCATCAGACCGGAACCGATGACCGCGAGACGACCCGCCATAGCCCACTCCTTCGCCGTTGAATGTCGCCCCACCTTAACGGGGTTACTTAACGAAGGCTCAGGGCGGTTCTCGATCGGGGCAATTCCCCAGAAATCGGCGCTGAGCGGTGCCACACTGTGCCCATGGCCACGAGCGACGGCTGGTACCTCATCGGACCGTTGATCGCCGTCGGTCTGGTCGGCTTTCTCGGCGCGGTCTTCTGGCGGATGGGCCTGCAACCCACCGGCGCCCCAGGCGGGGAACCGGACGGTCTCTCGATCTTCTCCGAGTACGAGGACTACGGACTGCTCTGGCCCGCGGCCGTCACGGACGACCCGGAGGTCGCCGACGAGATCCGGCGGCTGCTCGCCGATGCGGGCATCCGAGCGACGAGCGCGACCCGGCGGGACGGGCGGGTCAGCGTGCTGGTCTTCGCCGAGGAGGTCGAGGAGGCCAGACGCCTGGCCCAGTCCTGACCCTCAGAAGTCGAACGTCGGCTCGGGTACGTCGGTGCGCTCCACCTCGACGCCGAGGCTTGCCAGGTCGTTGACGAAGTCGGGGTAGCCCCGGTCGATGTGGTGCACCTCGCCGACCTCGGTCACCCCGTCCGCGCACAGCCCCGCGATCACGAGGCCCGCCCCGGCCCGGATGTCGGTGGCCCGCACCGGCGCGCCGGAGAGCCGCTCGCGCCCGTTCACGACGGCGTGGTGCCCGTCGGTACGGATCTCCGCCCCCAGCCGGACCATCTCGTTCACGAACATGAATCGTCCGTCGAAGATGTTCTCGGTGATCAGCGAGGAGCCCTCGGCCACGGTCGCGAGGCCGAGCGCCATCGGCAGCAGGTCGGTCGCGAAGCCCGGGTAGGGCAGGGTCACGATGTCGACGCCGCGGGGGCGTTCGGTCATCCGTACCCGAAACTGGTTTTCTCCCGGCTCGACCGTGGCACCCGCGGTGACCAGCTTGTCCAGCGCGATGTCGAGGAATTCCGGCCGGACGCCCTTCACGGTCACGTCGCCACGGGTCATCACCGAGGCGAACGCCCAGGTGCCGCCGACGATCCGGTCGCCGACGGTGGTGTGCTCGACCGGCTTGAGCGGCCCCTCCACGCCCTCGACCACCAGCGTCGACGTGCCGGCGCCCTCGATCTTGGCGCCCATCGCGGTGAGCATCTCGCAGATGTCGACGATCTCCGGCTCCCGGGCCGCGTTGTCGATCTCCGTGACGCCGCGGGCCAGCACGGCCGCCATCAGCAGGTTCTCGGTGGCGCCGACGCTCGGGAAGTCCAGCCAGATCTTGGTGCCGCGCAGGCCGTGCGGCGCCGAGGCGATCACGAAGCCGTGCTCGTTGGAGATCTCCGCGCCCATCCGGGCCAGGCCGGAGACGTGCATGTCCAGACCCCGGGAGCCGATCATGTCGCCGCCGGGCAGCGCCACCCGGACGTAGCCGCGGCGGGCCAGCAGCGGGCCGAGCACGCAGATCGACGCGCGCAGCCGGCGGACCAGGTCGTAGTCGGCTTCCGCGCCGGGCTCGGAGGGCACGTCGATGATCGCCTCGTTGCCCTTGAGCTCGACGTCGCAGCCGAGCCGGCGCAGCACCTCGGCCATGATGGCGATGTCGGTGATGCGCGGGACGTTCGCCACCACGCTGCGGCCCTCGGCGAGCAACGCGACCGCCATCAGCTTCAGCGCCGAGTTCTTCGCCCCACCGACGGCGACGTCACCGGCAAGCCGCGCGCCACCCTTCACCCTGATCACATCCACGCGGGCCATCGTAGGGTTCCCGCGCCCGCAGCGCCTCGTAGGGTCGGCTCGTAGGGTGGGTCGCATGGCTGTCCATCTCACCCGTATCTACACGCGGACCGGCGACGCGGGCCAGACCCGCCTGGTCAACAACGAGGTCGCGCCGAAGACCGATCCGAGGATCGCCGCCTACGCGGACGCGGACGAGTGCAACGCCGCGCTGGGTGCGGCGCTCGCCCTGGGCGATCTGCCTTCAGATGTACGAGGGGTGCTCGCGCGCATCCAGAACGACCTCTTCGACCTCGGGGCGGATCTCGGCAACCCGCTCACCGACGAGGTCCTCGAATACACGCCCTTGAGGATCACCCCCGCGTACGTGGAACGTCTCGAGGGCTGGTGCGACGAGTACAACGAGAGGCTGACGCCGCTCGACAGCTTCATCCTGCCGGGTGGCACCCCGGGCGCGGCCCTGCTGCACGTGGCCCGGACCGTGGCCCGCCGGGCCGAGCGCTCGGCGTGGGCCCTCGTCGAGGCCGACCCGGAGCGGACCGCCGTCGAGCCGGCCAAGTACCTGAACCGCCTCTCCGACCTCCTGTTCATCCTCTCCCGGGTGGCGAACCCGTCAGGCGACGTGAAGTGGGTCCCCGGCGGTCCCCGCGCCGAGTAGCCCGGCGGTCAGGGCGCCGTCGATGACCGTGACGGCGTGACCGGCGAGCTCGGTGCGGCCGCCCCGGAGCCGCACCCGTACGAAACCGCCCCGGCGGGAGGCCTGGTACCCGGTCAGCTCGTCCCGGCCCAGCCGGGCGGCCCAGTACGGCGCCAGGGCCGTGTGGGCGCTGCCGGTGACCGGGTCCTCGTCCACGCCCACGGCCGGGCCGAAGAAGCGCGAGACGAAGTCGTAGCCGCCGCCCTCCCCGGCGGCGGTCACGATGACCCCGCGGTTCGAGAGCGGGATCAGGGCGCGCAGATCGGGGACGACCTCCCGGACTGCCTTCTCGCCGGCCAGCTCGACGAGGAGGTCGTCGGTGTCCGGTCCGGTGTGGTGCACGGCTTTCACCTCGGCGCCGAGCGCGGCCGCCAGCGCGGGGCCGGCCTCGACCGGCGTGAGCGGCGCCGTCGGGAAGTCCAGGGTGATCAGCCCGTCGGCCGCGGTACGGGCCGTGAGGATGCCGCTCCTCGTGGCGAACCGGACGCTCCCGGCGGCGAGCACGTGGGCGGCCGCGAGGGTGGCGTGACCACAGAGAGCCACCTCGACGGCCGGGGTGAACCAGCGGAGGGCCCAATCCGCGCTTTTCGACTTTTCGGAATTGTCGGTAATGGGATGCAGAAAGGCCGTTTCCGCGTGATTGACCTCGGCGGCGACGCGCTGCATCCAGGCGTCCTCGGGGAAGGCGTCGAGAAGCACGACGCCGGCCGGCGCTCCGGAGAAGGGCTGATCGGTGAAGGCGTCGACGATACGGATGCGCATGCGATCGACGGTAGGGCAGCACGAAGCCACGCCGCGCCCCAGGGCGCGATGGGTGCGAGAGGCGTCGGTCTCAGGGCTCGATCGGGCGCGGGCCGAAGACCGGCCTGCTGCGCAGCGCGCCCGGGTCGCGGGGCGGGCCCGCCTCGAGCCAGGAGAGGAAACCGGTGACGGTGGTCTCCGCCATCGCGATCTCCATCTGCGCGCCGCTCGTCGCGCAGCGCAGGACCACCCAGTGACCGGGCATGGTGAGCCGCTCCGGGCCGGTCGGCAGGCGCCGCTCCTCGACCGTGAGCGATCGGCGGTCGAGCACCCTCTTGGGCCGGATCGCCAGGCTGAACATGCGGTGGAAGCGGAGCTCGTCGCCGACGAACTGCCCCAGGCCGGGCGACCAGCCGCGGCCCGGCACCAGCGTGCTGATCCGGACCTGCAGGCGAATGGTTCCGCCGCCGGCCATGAGCAGCCGGCGGCGGAAGAAGATTGCGAAGAGGAGCGCGAGCAGCGCGGCGACGCAGATTCCGACGATTTCCAGAACCCGCATCGTCGGCGTCAGTGGGACTCGGGCGTGGCGGGCGTGGCGCTCTCGGCGAGCACCGTGACGCCGTTCGCGTCGATCGAGAGGAAGCCACCGGCCACGTCGTAGGTGAGCTGCTCACCACCGGCGAGCTTCACCCGGACCTGGGACGGCTCCTTGAGCAGGCCGAGCAGCGGCGAGTGGCCGGGGAGCACACCGATCTCGCCTTCGGTGGTACGCGCGACGAGCATCTCCGCCTCGCCGGACCACACCTTCTCCTCGACGGCGACGACCTCGACATGCAGCTGGTTGGCCACCTGGTCTCCTCTGACTGCAGAACCTGAACGGGTGAAGTCTAAACGGCTGCCCGCGTACGCGTGGTACGGGGTCAGCTGTTGACGTTGACGTACTCCGGGTGGTCGAGCAGGAACGGCGCGATGTCGTCCTTCCGCACCGCCTCGAAGAACGACTCGTAGTCGCCCTGAAGCTGCTCGCCCAGGTATTTGTTGGACCCCGGCGCGAAGAGCCCGCCACCGGGCAGCTTGATCGTGGTCATGTCGTCGGTGTTGACGCCGCGCAGCGCCGTGGCCCAGTCGATCACGCTGTTGCCGCCGCCGTCGAAGGTGAGCGACTCACCGGCCGCGTCCAGGATCGACAGCAGCTTCGACGGGTTGGAGACGACGTCCTTGCTCATGGCCTGCTTCGCCATGGCCTTGATGAACTGCTGCTGGTGCCGCTGGCGGTCGTAGTCGCCGTTCGGCAGCGTGTAACGCTGGCGGACGTAGTCCAGGGCCTCCCACGCCTCGAGGTGGTAGGTGCCCTTCTTGTAGGTCTTCTGCGGACCGGTGTAGGGGTGCGCGCACTTGTCGCAGCCCGGGATGCGCGGGCGCGGCTTCCCGTTCGGCTGGAGGTGCTCCGACTTCACGTTCTGGTCGATCGTCATGGTGACGCCGCCCATGGCCTCGACGATGTCCTTGAAGCCGCCGAAGTTCACGATGGCGCCGGCGTCGAACGTCTTGATCCCGGTCAGCTTCGTGACCGTCTTCGCCAGCAGCTGGAAGCCCTGCTTCACGTCGTGCTCGCCGTTGCCCACCGCGCTGCCGTACGACATCGCCGCGTTGATCTTCGACTTGCCGCCCTTGAAGCCGGTCGGGGCGAACGCCGGGATCTCCACGTAGAGGTCACGCGGGATGGAGAAGAGGTAGACCTGGTCCATCGAGGCCGGGATGTGCGCCACGATGATCGAGTCGGAGAGCGGCGCCGTCTTCGTGTCGCGCGGATCGATGCCGGCGAGCAGGATGTTGATCGGGCCCTTGATCTCGGATTTCTGGGTGGCCGCGGCCGGGTCGCCGATGAGGCTGCCGCCGCCGGCGTCCACGGCGCCGGTGTACTTGGAGATCAGGGCGTTGCCACCGACCAGCACACCGCCGCTGACCACCATGAGCACACTGCCGAAGATCGCGCAGAGACGTGCCCACAGCGGAGTGCGGCGCTTGAAAGACTTAGCCACCCGATCCCCAAAATCTCGCCGGCCCATGCGAACGCGCGGCCAAGCATACCCACGCCCGGGCGGATTTCCGGAACCTCGATTCCCACTCCCAGGCTGCATAAACACAGTTCACAGGTTGGGTGAACGCAGCGGCAGCGGGCGGATACGCAGAAGCCGCGCCGGCGTGCTCGCCGGCGCGGCTCCCCGCGTTCGAAGGGGCTCGATCAGCCCTTCATCAGCTCGTGCGCGTTCTTCTCGAGGTCCTCGAGGCCACCGCACATGAAGAAGGCCTGCTCGGGGTAGTTGTCGTACTCACCCTCGGAGATCTTCTTGAACGCCTCGATGGTCTCCTTCAGCGGGACCGTCGAGCCGGGGACGCCGGTGAACTGCTCCGCCGCGTAGGTGTTCTGCGACAGGAACCGCTCGATGCGACGGGCCCGGGCGACCGTGACCTTGTCCTCCTCGGAGAGCTCGTCCATACCGAGGATGGCGATGATGTCCTGCAGGTCCTTGTACTTCTGGAGGATCCGCTGGACCTCACGGGCGACCGCGTAGTGCTCGGCGCCGACGAACTCCGGCGCCAGGATCCGCGAGCTGGAGGCCAGCGGGTCCACGGCCGGGTAGATGCCCTTGTCGGAGATCGACCGCTCGAGGTTGGTGGTCGCGTCCAGGTGGGCGAAGGTGGTGGCCGGCGCCGGGTCGGTGTAGTCGTCGGCGGGCACGTAGATCGCCTGCAGCGAGGTGATCGCCTTGCCGCGGACCGAGGTGATCCGCTCCTGGAGCTCGCCCATCTCGTCGGCCAGCGTGGGCTGGTAACCCACGGCGGACGGCATACGGCCGAGCAGGGTCGACACCTCGGAGCCGGCCTGGGTGAACCGGAAGATGTTGTCGATGAAGAGCAGCACCTCCTGGTTCTGGACGTCCCGGAAGTACTCCGCCATGGTCAGAGCGGTCAGGGCGACCCGGAGGCGGGTGCCCGGCGGCTCGTCCATCTGGCCGAAGACCAGAGCGGTCTTGTCGAGAACGCCACCCTCGTCCATCTCGAGGATGAGGTCGTTGCCCTCACGGGTGCGCTCGCCGACGCCGGCGAACACGGAGGTACCACCGAAGTTGCGGGCAACGCGGATGATCATCTCCTGGATGAGCACCGTCTTGCCCACGCCCGCGCCGCCGAACAGGCCGATCTTGCCACCACGCACGTACGGCGCGAGGAGGTCGAGCACCTTGATGCCGGTCTCCAGCATCTCGGTCTTCGGCTCGAGGTCGGCGAACGCCGGGGGCTTGCGGTGGATCGCCCAGCGCTCGGTGACGTTCAGCGTCGACGGGTCGACGTTGAGCACCTCGCCGAGGGCGTTGAACACGTGGCCCTTGGTCACGTCACCGACGGGCACCGAGATCGGCGCGCCGGTGTCCTTGACCTCGGAACCGCGGATCATGCCGTCGGTCGGCTGCATCGAGATCGCGCGCAGCAGGTTGTCACCCAGGTGCTGGGCGACCTCCAGCGTCAGCGTCTTGGTGCCCTCGGAGAGGGTGACGTCGACGTGCAGCGCGTTGAAGATCGGGGGCATGGCGTCACGGGGAAACTCGACGTCGACGACCGGGCCGATGACCCGGACGACGCGGCCGACAGCAGTCTCCGCCTTGGTGGGCTCAGCTACAGCAGTCATCACACATCACTTCCCGCCTCGGCCAGCGCGTTGGCGCCGCCGACGATCTCACTGATTTCCTGGGTGATCGCAGCCTGCCGCGCGGAGTTCATCTCGCGCGTGTACCGCTTGAGAAGGTCGTCGGCGTTGTCCGACGCGCTCTTCATCGCCCGCCGCCGGGATGCCGACTCACTCGCCGCCGAGTCCAGCAACGCCGCGTACAGACGGGTGTTGAGGTACTTCGGGAGCAGCGCGTCGAGCAGCTCGTCGGCGTCCGGCTCGAACTCGTACGCCGCGCGCAGACCCTCGGGCTCCTCGTCCTGGTCGCCGACCTGGACCGGCGCCAGCGGCCTCGCGCCCGCGGACTGCGTCATCAGCGACTTGAACTCGGTGCTCACGATGTGGAGTTCGTCCACGCCCGCGATGCCCTCCGGCCCGAACGTGCCGTCCTCGGCCGAGCCGGCCGCGAACGCCTCGATCAGGGCGTCGCCGATGCGCTTGGCGTCGGCGAACGTCGGACGCTCCGAGAAACCGGTCCAGCTGGCGGCGATGTCCCGGTTGCGGAACCGGTAGTAACCGACGCCCTTGCGGCCCACGACGTACAGCGCCACCTCCTTGCCCTCCGACTTCAGCTGAGCGATCAGCTGCTCGGCGGTGCGGATGGCGTTGGCGTTGTAGGCGCCGGCCAGGCCACGGTCACTCGTGATCAGCAGGACACCCGCCCGCTGGACGCGCTCGCGCGCGACCAGCAGCGGGTTGTCGACCGAAGCGTTCTTCGCCAGCGCGCCCAGGACCTTGGTGATCGCCTCCGAGTACGGCCGGGACGCGTTCACCCGCTCCTGGGCCTTGGCGATCCGGCTGGTCGCGACCAGCTCCTGCGCCTTGGCGATCTTCTTGGTCGACTTGACGGTGCGGATGCGCCGCCGCAGCGCCTGTACCTGACCGGCCATGCCTAGTTACCGCTCTCGCTGGCCTGCGAGCCCTGGAACGACTTCTTGAACTCGACCACGGCGCCCTCGAGCGCGGCGATGTTGTCGTCGGTCAGGTTGTTCGTGGACTCGATCGAGGTGTAGACCTCGCTCAGGTTGCGCTTGATGTGGTCGAGCAGCTCCTGCTCGAACTTGCGCACGTCGCCGACCGGGACGTCGTCGAGCTGGCCGGTGGTGCCGGCCCAGATGACGATGGTCTGCTCGGTGACCGAGTACGGCGAGTACTGCGGCTGCTTGAGCAGCTCGACCAGGCGGACGCCCTTCTCGAGCTGGGCGCGCGACGCCTTGTCCAGGTCGGAGGCGAAGGCCGAGAAGGCCTCCAGCTCACGGAACTGGGCCAGGTCGAGGCGGAGCCGGCCGGAGACCCGCTTCATGCCCTTGACCTGCGCCGAACCACCCACGCGGGAGACCGAGGTACCGACGTTGATCGCCGGGCGGACACCCGAGGCGAACAGGTCGGTCTCCAGGAAGATCTGGCCGTCGGTGATCGAGATGACGTTGGTCGGGATGAAGGCCGAGATGTCGTTGGCCTTCGTCTCGATGATCGGCAGACCGGTCATCGAGCCGCCACCCAGCTCGTCGGAGAGCTTGGCGCAGCGCTCCAGCAGGCGGGAGTGCAGGTAGAAGACGTCGCCCGGGTAGGCCTCGCGGCCCGGCGGGCGGCGCAGCAGCAGCGACACGGCGCGGTACGCCTCGGCCTGCTTGGTCAGGTCGTCGAAGACGATCAGGACGTGCTTGCCGTTGTACATCCAGTGCTGTCCGATGGACGAGCCGGTGTACGGGGCGATGTACTTGAAGCCGGCCGGGTCGGACGCCGGGGCCGCGACGATCGTCGTGTACTCCAGCGCGCCCTGCGCCTCCAGGGTGCCCCGGATGCTCGCGACGGTCGAGGCCTTCTGGCCGATCGCCACGTAGATGCAGCGGACCTGCTTGGCGGGGTCGCCGGACTCCCAGTTCGCCTTCTGGTTGATGATCGTGTCGATCGCGACCGTGGTCTTGCCGGTCTTGCGGTCGCCGATGATCAGCTGGCGCTGGCCGCGGCCGATCGGCGTCATGGCGTCGATCGCCTTGATGCCGGTCTGCAGCGGCTGCTTCACGGGCTGGCGGGCCATGACGTTCGGCGCCTGGAGCTCAAGCTCGCGGAAGCCTTCGTTGGCGATCTCGCCGAGACCGTCGATCGGCTTGCCCAGGGCGTCGACGACGCGGCCCAGGAAGGCGTCGCCCACCGGGACGGAGAGGACGCGGCCGGTGCGCTTGACCGGCTGGCCCTCCTCGATGTTCGCGTAGTCGCCCAGGATCACGGCGCCGATCTCACGCACGTCGAGGTTCGACGCGACACCGAGGGTGCCGTCGGCGAACTCGAGCAGCTCGTTCGCCATCACCGAGGGCAGGCCTTCGACGTGGGCGATACCGTCACCCGCGTCGGAGACGATGCCGACCTCCTCGCGGGAGACCTTTTCCTCGTAGGAAGAGACGTAGCGCTCTAGCGCCCCCCGGATCTCGTCCGAGGAGATGGTCAGCTCGGCCATCCTCTGCCTTCTCTGTCTAGCTCGGGACGTCTCCGCCGCCGAGGGGCCTTCTCGATGGAAATCGAGGGGAAATGTCTATTTAGCGAACGCCTGCTTGGCGGCGTTCAGCCGACGCAGGATCGTGCCGTCGTAGAGGTCGGAGCCGACGCGGACGCTGACCCCGCCGATGACCTCGGGGTCCACGCCGACCTTCAGCGAGACCTCGCGGCCGTAGATGGCGGACAGCTTCGCGCCGAGGGACTGCTCCTCGGCGTCGGTGAGCGGCTTCGCCACCGTCACGTACGCCACCTCGCGGTCCCGCTTGGCGGCGGTCAGCTCGACCAGCCGGGTCAGCGAGGCCTCGAAGCCACGACCGCCGAAACCGTCGAGGGCGACCTCGGCGAGCCGGCCCGTGGCGACGTGGACCTTGCCCTTGAGCAAGTCCTGAACCAGCTTAACCCGGCGCTCGACGGTCGCACTGGGGTCACTCAGCGTGACGGCCAGCGCGGAGTCGCCCGCGACGATCTGGCTGAAGCGGAACAGCTCGTCCTCGACGTCGGCCAGCTTGCCGTCCCGGTCGGCCGAGGCCAGCAGGGTGTCCACCCCGAGGCGCTCGGTCGAGTCCAGCAGGTCGGCCGGCGAGGCGAAGCGACCGGCCACCAGGGTGGCCAGCGCGTTCACCGTGGTCTCGGCGAGCTTGCCGGCGAGCAGCGAGCGGAGCAGGTCGGCCCGGTCGCTGCCCGGCCGCGACGGGTCGGTCAGCGCTCGGCGCAGCCGGGGCTGCGCCCGCAGCAGGCCGGCCACCGACAGGATCTCGTCGGCGACCGATGCCAGCTGCGCGGCCGTGGCGGACGCGGTGTCCGCGACCAGCCGGTCCGACGCCTCGCCGTAGGCCTCGCGGCTTACGCTCGACGTCATCAGCGCCGCCCCGTGCCAGTGGCGTCGAGGTCAGCGATGAACCGCTCGACGGTGCCGCGGGTGCGGGCCTCGTCGGCCAGAGCCTCGCCGACGATCTTGCCGGCCAGGTCGACCGCAAGAGTGCCGACCTCGCTGCGGAGCTCCCGCACGATGGACTCACGCTGGGCGGAGAGCTGCTCGTTGCCGGCCGCGATGATGCGGTCCGACTCCTCGCGGGCCTTCGCCAGCACGTCCTGCCGGATGCCCTCGGCGTCGGCACGGGCCTCGTCGCGGATGCGAGCGGCCTCGGTCCGGGCCTCGGCGAGCTGGGTGCGGTACTGCTCCAGCAGCTCGTTGGCCTCGGCCTGGGCGGCCTCGGCGCGCTTGATACCACCCTCGATGGCTTCCACCCGTGCCTGGAACGTCTTCTCCATCTGCGGGAAGACGAACTTGATCAGCACGAAGCAGAGCACCGCGAAGGCGACCGAGCCAACGACGATCTCCTGCCAGATCGGGATGATCGGGTTGTGCTCGGAGGCGCCCTCTTCGGCTGCCAGATAAAGGTTGATCATTGAAACCTCCTAGTCGAGGCTGGAGATCAGAACTAGCCCTGCCAGATGAAGCCGAACGCGATGCCCAGCAGCGCGAGAGCCTCGATGACGGCGAAGCCGATCCAGACGTACGGAAGGGTCAGTCGCGACGACTCCGGCTGGCGGGCGGTCGACTGGATGTAGGCCGAGAAGACCAGACCAACACCGATGCCCGGGCCGATGGCGGCGAGGCCGTAGCCGATGGCGGCGGTGCTACCAACAACGTCGGCGAGAAGCATTCTCAGTTCCTCCTGGTATCTCGCGTGACTGTCACGCGGGACGACAACGGGGTGTAACTAGTAGTTCGGTACTGCTCAGTGCTCGTCGGCGAGCGCGCCCTGGACGTAGCTCGCGGTCAGCACCGTGAAGACGTAGGCCTGGAGGCAGATCACCAGGAACTCGAGGAGAGTCAGCGCGATGGTGAGCAGCCAGGACAGAACCGAGACCGGTGCGAGCAGCACGTTCGCGTTGAGCATCGCGAAGCCGCCGAGCGTGAACACCAGCAGGAGCATGTGGCCCGCGAACATGTTGGCGAAGAGACGAACCGCCAGCGAGAAGGGGCGGACGATGAAGTTCGAGAAGAACTCGATCGGGATCAGCAGCGGCAGGATGAACCACGGCGCCGGCGGGATCAGGGCGTGCTTGAAGTACTTCAGCGGCCCGTGGTGACGCATGCCGACATAGATGAACATCACATAGCTGATCACCGCGAGGACCGTCGGGAACGCGATGTGCGACATCGGCGACATCTGGATCAGCGGCACGATGCCGAAGAAGTTGTTCACGAAGACGAACAGGAACAGCGTCGTCAGGTACGGCGCGAAGCGCACGCCGGCCGGGCCGATCATGTCGACCGCGATGTTGTTCCGCACGAAGCCGTACGCGCTCTCGGCCAGCCACTGCTTCTTGGTGGGGACCAGCTGCGGCTTCCGGTACGCGTACAGGAAGAACAGGATCAGCAGCGCTACCGAGACCCAGATGAGCAGGGTGACTTTGGTGAACCAGTAGTTGTCGTGCTCGCCCCACGGCAGGATGCTGGGCAGGTAGAAGTCCTCGACGCTGGGCGGGAACGCCGCCGCGAGGACCGTCGACTGACCGATCACCATGGCCCTTCCTGTCAGGCGCCGAGCCGGCGCACGATGAGGTACACACCTCCGGCGACACCGAGGACGGCGCCGATGCCGGCGAATATGCCCTTGGTTCCGACGAAGTGGTCAACCAGCCACCCGATCCCACCCCACACCAACATGCCCGCGATGAGATAGGAGACGGCGGTCATGCCCACTCCCGTGTCGGGAGGTTGCTGACCTTTGTCACCGCGAGATTCGGGGGGAGGTTCTTGGCCGGTCATGACGGCCCGAACGATATCAGCAGGAAACACGAAGCTAAGCGGGACCCCCCGCACAACCGCAGTTGTCCAGGCGTCGAGGGTCTCGCAACTGGAAGGACACGGTACTCCTGTCGCGCCAAAACGGAACACGCCACGAGCGGGAAGGTCACCGGATCGTGGCTCCCTGCCCGACTTGTACCGCCCTGACCAGCAACGATAGCGTGCCGTAGATCACTTACGCGCCGTTTTGCGGTACATCCACCAGGCCTGTACGGCGGTCCACACCATGACCCCCGCGACGATGCCGAGGCCGAGCGCCGTCCGGCCGTCCCACTCGCTCGAGACCCCGTACGCGAGGATCACACCGAGAAGGGTGTACTTCACCGTATAGGTGAGCAGACCGAGCGGCATCAGGAGAGCCGGGCGGACCGTGTCGGCCCAGGCGATCACCAGGGTGCTCATCGTGAAGCTCAGGGTGACGATCAGGACGCCGGCCGCCGCGCCGAGCGCCGACGCCGCGCCACCCACGAAGAACCCGGCGGAGGCCGCGAAGGTCAGCAGCGCCATCGAGACCGCGGAGAGGAACGGCAGGTGCTCGACCCGCCAGCGCGGATCCGCGGGGAGCGGGGGGAGATCCGGCAGCGGAGTCTCGGGTTCCTCGTCGGCCGCATCCGGCACGTAGGGAACCACGTCCACCGGTTCTCCACGCCTCACGCCATGACCCCCTGCTCCTCGTAGACCGGGAAACGCCGGACCAGCTCCGACACCCCCTCACGCACCTCGTCCAGCCGGCTCGCGCCGGCGGTCGTGGCCGGGTCGCTGCGCACCGCGAGCCCGACCAGGCCGGCGATCCGCCGCATCTCGTCCTCCCCCATGCCCTGGGAGGTGACGCCGGGCGTCCCGACCCGGAGGCCGGACGCCACCGCGGGCTTCTCCGGGTCGTACGGAATCGCGTTTTTATTGAGGGCGATCCGCGCCCGGGCGCAGCGCGCCTCGGCCTCCCGCCCGCAGACGCCCAGCTCGCGCAGGTCGAGCAGAGCGAGATGGGTGTCGGTGCCGCCGGTGACGGGACGCATCCCCTCCCCGGCCAGCCCGGCCGCGAGGGCGCGGGCGTTACGGACGGTCTGCTGAGCGTACCTCCGGAACGCCGGCATGCCCGCCTCGCGGAGGGCCACCGCCTTCGCCGCGACCGTGTGCATCATCGGGCCGCCCTGCGCGAACGGGAAGACCGCCTTGTCGACCCGCTGGGCGAGGTCGGCCCGGCAGAGGATCATGCCGCCCCGGGGACCGCGCAGCGCCTTGTGGGTGGTGCAGGTGACCACGTCGGCGAAGGGCACCGGCGACGGGACGGCCCGGCCCGCCACCAGGCCGATGACGTGCGCCGCGTCCACCATGAGGTAGGCGCCCACCTCGTCGGCGATCTCCCGGAACCGGGCGAAGTCGATCAGCCGGGGGTACGACGCCGAGCCGCAGATGATCAGTTTGGGCCGGTGGGCCAGGGCGAGGTCGCGCACCTCGTCGTAGTCGATCTCCTCGGTCGACGGGTCGACCCGGTAGGCGATCGGGTGGAACCACTTGCCGGAGAAGTTGGCCCGGCTGCCGTGGGTGAGATGACCGCCGTGCGGGAGACCGAGCGCGAGCACCGGGTCGCCGGGCTCGGCGAGGGCCGCGTACGCCGCGAGGTTCGCCGACGCGCCGGAGTGCGGCTGGACGTTGGCGTGCTCGGCGTCGAAGAGCTCCCGGGCCCGCTCGATGGCGAGCTGCTCGGCCCGGTCCACCTCGGCGCAGCCGCCGTAGTAGCGGTGGCCGGGATAGCCCTCGGCGTACTTGTTCGCCAGCGTCGAGCCGAGCGCCGCGAGCACCGCCGTCGAGGTGAAGCTCTCGCTCGCGACCAGCTGGAGCGTCTCCCGCTGGCGGGCCAGCTCGTCGAGGAGCACAGCGGCGATCTCCGGATCGTCGCGCTCGAGCGCGCCGAAGTCCGGACCCCAGAAGGTGCCCATCCGGCCTCCCCTCGCGGACCTGCGATTTAAAAGCATATGGCTTGAGAGGCCCTGTTCGCGGGCACAGTCTGCACTTATGCGATGCCTTGTCACCGGCGCTACCGGATACATCGGCGGCCGCCTCGCTCCCCGGCTGCTCGACGCCGGCCACACGGTCCGCTGCCTGTCGCGCAGCGCCGGCCGGCTACGCGACGCGCCCTGGGCGAGCCGGGTCGAGATCGTCGAGGCCGACCTCTCCGACGCCGCCACGCTGCCGGCCGCCCTGGAGGGCGTCGACGTGGCGTACTTCCTGGTGCACTCGCTCGGCCAGAGCGACTTCGAGCGGCGCGACCGGGAGGCGGCCCGCAACTTCGCGGCGGCGGCCCGCGCGGCCGGCGTGCGGCGGATCATCTACCTCGGCGGCCCCGAGCCGCCCGCCGGCGACCGGCCCTCCCCGCACCTGCGGTCCCGTGCCGAGGTGGCCCGGATCCTGCTGGAGAGCGGGGTGCCGACGGCGGTGCTGCGGGCACCGGTGATCATCGGGTCCGGCTCGGCGTCGTTCGAGATGCTCCGGTACCTCAGCGAGCGGCTGCCGGCCATGGTCACGCCACGCTGGGTGACCAACCGGATCCAGCCGATCGCGGTCCGTGACGTGCTGCGCTACCTGATCGGCGCGGCCGGGCTGCCGCCCGAGGTGAACCGCGGCTTCGACATCGGCGGCGCCGACGTGCTCACCTACGCCGAGATGATGCAGCGGTACGCCCGGGTGGCCGGGCTCCCCCGCCGGGTCATCCTGCCCACCCGGGTGCTGAGCCCGTGGCTCTCCGCGCACTGGGTCGGCCTGATCACCCCGGTGCCGAACGCGATCGCCCGGCCGCTGGTGGCGAGCCTCGTCCACGAGGCCGTGGCGCACGAGAACGACCTGGCCGGGATGCTCGGCGAGAAGGAGGCGCCGCTCGGGTTCGACGAGGCGGTCCGGCTGGCCCTCGGCAAGATCCGCGACGCCGACGTGGAGACCCGCTGGTCCAGCGCCTCCGGCCGGGACGCCGACGCCGAGCCGCTGCCCAGCGACCCGGGCTGGTCCGGCGGCAGCCTCTACGTCGACGAGCGGTGCAGCCCGGTGCAGGCGCCGCCGGACCGGCTGTGGCGGGTGATCGAGGGCATCGGCGGCGAGAACGGCTGGTACTCGTTCCCGCTGGCCTGGTCGGTGCGCGGCTGGATGGACCGGCTGGCCGGCGGCGTCGGCCTGCGCCGCGGGCGGCGCGACCGGGACCGGCTGCGGGTCGGCGAGGCGCTCGACTGGTGGCGGGTCGAGGAGATCGAGCCGGGCTCGCTGCTGCGGCTGCGCGCCGAGATGCGGGTGCCGGGCCGGGCCTGGCTGGAGATGCGCGCCGAGCCGTCCCCGGACGGCGGCAGCGTCTACCGGCAACGGGCGATCTTCCTGCCGCGCGGGCTGGCCGGGCACCTCTACTGGGCCTCGGTGCTGCCCTTCCACGGCATCGTCTTCAGCGGCATGGCCAAGAACATCACGGCCACCGCCGAGTCATTCCGGAGCAGCGGCAGCCCGGGAGAGCCGGTCGCGCACCGCTAGCCACTCCTCGGTCTGCGGCGGCTCCTGCACCAGGATCGTCGCGACCCCGGCGTCGTCGAGGCGGTGCAGGGCCGCGTAGAGGTCGGCGGCGTACTCGCGGGGGTCGGCGGAGAGCACCTCGGTGCCCTCCCCCTCGTGGGTGAGCACGCCGATCGGCTCGGCCAGCCCGGCCCGGTCCACGTCCCGGACGTCCTTGCGGAGGAGCACCCGGGCGCGGGGCGCGTAGTGCCGCCGGCTCATCCCCGGCGACGGCCGGGCCGCGCCGTCGGCGACCTCGTCCGGCAGCGCGATCGCGCCGGTCACGTCGCGGATGGCGCGCAAGCCGAGGGCGCCCGGCCGGAGGAGACGGGGAACCTCGCCGGTCACGTCCAGCACCGTCGACTCGATGCCCCAGGAGCAGGCGCCGCCGTCCAGCACGAGCGGCACGTCCGGGAGGCTGCGCAGAACATGCTCGGCGGTGGTCGGCGAGATGCTCTCCGAGCGGTTCGCGCTGGGCGCGGCGAGCGGCAGGCCGGACGCCTCGAGCAGCCGCAGCGCGACGTCGTGCGCCGGCACCCGGATGGCGACCGTGTCGTTCGCGGCGCCGATCCCGGGCAGGTGCCGGGCCCGGCGGACGACCAGGGTGAGCGGCCCCGGCCAGAACCGGGCGGCCAGCTCGTCGGCCCGCGCCGGCCAGGTCTCGGCCAGCCCGCGGGCCGCCTCCACCGAGGCGACGTGCACGATCAGCGGGTTCCAGGAGGGCCGGTTCTTCAGCCGGTAGATCGCGCCGACGGCCTTCTCCGAGAACGCGTGCGCGCCGAGGCCGTAGACGGTCTCGGTGGGGAACGCGACCACCGAGTCGGCGGCCAGGATCTCGGCCGCGCGGCGGATGCCGTCGGCGTCGGGACGGACGATCACGGCAGGAGGAGCTTGGCGAGCGGCATCGTGGTGTCCTCGATCTCGTCGCCGATCCGCTGGAACGTCTGGTCGCCGCGGCCCCACGGGTCGTCCAGGTCGTCGCCGGGCAGCGGGGCGTCACTGCCGCGCAACCGGGCCGCGGCCTCGACGATCGCGGTGCCCCGGGCGTACACGGCGTCCGGCTTCGCCTCGGCGGGCGGCAGGGCGGCCCGGTCGATGCCGGCCATCAGCCGGCCGAACTCGCCGAGCACGAACGTCCGGCTCGCGGCGTCCGGGCGCAGGGCGACCACGTAGTCGTACTGGTCGGCGGTCGCCGTGAGGATCAGGTCCGCCTCGTCGATGAAGTCGCCGCGCAGCTTGCGGGCGGCGAAGCCGTCGGCGGAACCGCGCCGGGACCGGACCTGGCGGGCCGCGGGCGGGTTCATCTCCTCGCCCTCGTGCCAGCCGCCGGTGCCGGCGCTCACGCTGCGCACCAGGCCGGCCTCGCCGGCCTGGTGCGTGCCGAGCCGGTCCGTCCCGAGCCGGTCCTGGACGGCGCGGTCGAGCAGCCGCTCGGCCATCGGCGACCGGCAGATGTTGCCCATGCAGACGTGCAGGACGGTGAAGGGCGCCACGTCACGCCTGCCCATCGACGATGTCCGGAACCACGTCGCGCAGTTTCTCGAGTGGGATCGCGCCGGCCCGCAGCACCCGCGGCACGTCGCCGGTCACGTCGACGATCGTGCTGGGCGCCGGGTCGGCCGCCGGACCGGCCTCGAGGTAGACGCGGACCGCGTACTCCAGCTGGTCGCGGGCCTCGTCGGCGGTGAGCGGCGCGGGCGAACCGAGCTTGTTCGCGGTGGTGACCGCCATCGGGCCGACCTCGCGCAGCACCTCCAGCGCGACCGGGTGCAGCGGCATCCGGACGGCCACCGTGCCGCCGGTGTCGCCGAGGTCCCATTGCAGGCTCGGCGAGTGCTCCACGATGATGGTGAGCGCGCCCGGCCAGAACGCGTCGGCCAGCTCCCGGGCGGCCCGGGGCAGCGAGTAGACCAGGCCGTCCAGCGTGTGCCGGGAACCGACCAGCACCGGCGGGGGCACCCGGCGGTCCGAGCCGCGGGCGTGGTGCAGCTGGGTGACCGCGTGGGCGGTGAAGGCGTCCGCGCCGACGCCGTAGACGGTGTCGGTGGGCATCACCACGAGTTCGCCGCTCTTGACCGCCTCGACGGCCGCCGCGATGCCACGGTCCCGGTCGGCGACGGTGGAGCAGTCGTAGAGCATCACGACGTGCAGTCTGCCATGCCGTCACCCGAGACGGGCGGTCGCATATCTCGGCCGGCCGGTGAGGTCGTCGTGCGCCGTCACCTCGGTGAACCTGCCGTCGGCATCGAGGAGTGCGGGTACCGCGGCGCCGTGCACGTCGTCGTGCTCGATGCCGAGCCATCCACCGGGGCGCAGCAGCTTCGCGGCCAGCGCGATCACCGGCCGGATGATCTCCAGGCCGTCGCCGCCGCCGAACACCGCCTCGGCCGGGTCGTGATCGGACACTTCGGGCGGGACCGGGGTGCCGTCGGGGACGTAGGGCGGATTGCAGAGCAGGACGTCCACCCCTCCCCGCAGTTCGGCCAGAAGGTCGGGATCGGTCACGTCGCCGTGCTCCACCCGTACCGATGGGAAGTCTGCGGCATTGCGCCGCAGCCAGCGCAGGGCGGCCTCGGACCTCTCCACCGCGACCACCCGGGCCGCCTCGGTCTCGTCCGCCACGGCCAGCGCGATCGCGCCGCTGCCGCTGCACAGGTCGACCACCGTGGCGCCCGGCGCGGTCCGCTCGATCCCCCAGCCGGCCAGCAGCTCGGTCTCCGGCCGCGGCACGAAGACGCCGTCGCCGACCGCCAGCTCGAGGTGGCGGAAGGCGGCCGTGCCGAGCAGGTGCTGCAACGGGACCCGCCGGGCGCGCCCGGCCACCAGCGACCGGAATCGTGCCAACTCGGCGGCCCGGATCGTGTCGGTTATCAGCAGCCGGCCGCGTGGCACATCGAGGACATGAGCGGCCAGGAGCTCGGCGTCGACCCGCGGCGACGCCACCCCGGCGGCGGTCAGCTCCGATGTGGCGGCCGCCAGGACGGGCGCGAGACGCGTCCGATCCGCGCTCTCGCGGGGGTGTTCGTGGCTCGGCATCACGGCATAATCATGAGACGTCGCTGTCCGCCGGGGTTCGGCCGGGTTACCCCGCGGCGCGCCGAGGCCGTGGGAGGCGCCTGGTGGGTTGGTTGGACCAGCTCGCGGAACACGTCGAGGACCTGCGCCGGGCCGGGCAACTGCAACAGAACGGGCAGTCCGCGCAGGCACTTCCGATCCTCGATGCCGTCCTGTCCAGCACGACCGATCCGCCGACCAGGGCCTACGCGCTGATCCAGCGCTTCGGCGCGATGATCAATCTCGGCCGGGTCGCCGAGCTGTCCACCGCCATGGCGGTCGCCGCCGAGGCCGTGCGCGAGGTCCCCGACCCCTATCTCCGCGGCCAGATGCACGCGTTCGCGGCGCTCGGCGCCCATCTGCAGAGCAACCTCGACCGCGGGGTCACCCACCTCGTGCAGGCCGCCCGCGCGCTCGCCGCCGTCCCCGAGCGCGACGCGGAGACCGCCTGGGGCTGGCACGACCTCGCGATGGCCTACTCCTACCTCGGTTTCCACGGCCAGGCGCTGACCGCGATCGAGCAGGCCCGTGAGGTCGGCGCGAGCGCCGGCCTCGCCCCGGAGATCTTCGCGGCCCCCGGGATCCGGCTGCGCAACGCCGTGGCGCTCGACCACCAGGGCGACACCGACGGCTGCCTGCGGGTGCTGCGCGACATCGACGCCGAACTGTCGCGATACATCGCCACCGACCAGCTGCGCCCCGGCAGCCGCACGGTCTACGGCTACGCGCTGGCCCGCCGCGCCGCCCTCGGCGAGCCGACCGGCGCCGACGCCGCCCCCTGGCTGATCGGCGGCGGCGACAGCGTGCGCACCCGTGACCTGCGGCATCTCGGCTCGGTCTGCCTCACCATCGCCGACGGCAAGCCGGAGCGCGCACTGTCCATGCTGGAGGCCGTGCCGGTCTCGGCCGAGGTGCTCGGCGCGCCCGAGCCGGCCCGGCTGCGCAGCATCTGCCACGCCAGCGCCGGCGACCACGAGGCCGCGCACGCCCTGGACCGGTACGCCTTCCGCCTCGCCGCCCAGCGCATCGACCAGCTCCGGGACGGCTATCTCGACGGGGTGGCCGCCCGGCTGGACGCCCAGGAGACCCACCGCGACCCCACCCGCTACGGCGACGAGACGCTCGTCGACCCGCTCACCGGCCTGCCGAACCGCCGCCAGCTGGAGCGCTATGTGGACACTCTGCTGGCGCGCGGCGAGCGGGCCGCCGTCGGCATCTGCGACATCGTCGGGTTCACCGCGGTGAACGCCCGGCACGGCCGGCACTGCGGCGACCTGGTCCTCCAGCGGATCGCCGGGGTGCTGCACCGGACCATGCGGCGCGGCGACTTCGTGGCCCGGTTCGCCGGCGACGAGTTCGTGCTGATCCTGCCGGGCGCCGGGCCGGGCCAGGCGGCCGAGGTGGCCCGCCGCATCGGCGCCGCGGCGAACGCGGAGAACTGGCAGGCGCTCGTGCCCGGCTCCCCGATCGGACTGGCCGCCGGCTGGTCCGAGGTGGGCCGCAACGGTCGTGGCCTGAGCGCGGCCCTCGCGGCCGCGGCGGCGAGCCGGAAACCGACGTAGATGGCCCTGATCGAGCTCGGCGACGTGTCCGGCGCCCGCACACCGGAACCGGTGGCGGACCGGATCACCGCCGGGCTCGACCGCCGCCGGCTGCGCCCGGTCGCCCTGCTCGCCGTGCTGATCTGCCTGCTCGCCTGCGGTGCTGCCACCCGGCCGGGCGCCCCCGGCGTCCGTCTCCTCTGGACGGCCCCGCACGACCAGGAGGAGGACAGCGTCGCCCTCGCCGGCGACACGCTCTACGTCCTCAGCGGCGGCGAGCGGTCCGAGCTGGTGGCGTACTCGCTGACCGACGGCCGGCGGCTGTGGCGCTGGAGCACCGACGCCCACCTGATCTCGGTCGGCCCGGCGCCGGACGGCGGGCCGGTGCTGGTCACCGCCGACCCGGCCTCCTCCGGCGACCCGGACGGGCCGGCCGCGCTGGCCTCCCGGACCACGATCGCGCTGCGGGCGGCGTCCGGCGCCGAGCTGTGGCGGCGGCCCGGTGAGCCGCACGCGGAGGGGATCGAGGCCGGCAGCGCGCTGCTGAAGCGGTTCGACCCGCGTGGCGGCATCGGCTCGCTGTCCCGGGTCCGGCTCGAGGACGGCGTCCCGCTCTGGACCCGCGACGACGGCGCCCCGATCCAGGACGTCGGCGTGGAGGCTGCCGGAGGCCGGGTGGTCACCCGGACGGCGGCCGGTGACGTGACGGTCCTGGCCTGGGCCGACGGCGCCCGCCTGGCAAGCCGCCGGATCACGGCCGGCGCCGGGCGGTACTCCGAGCTCAGCGTCGGCGCCGGCCTGCTCTACATGAGCGCCTTCGGCCCTGGGGACCCGGACACCGACGTCTACCGCCTGGACGGCCTCGAGCCGCTGATCAGCGGGCCGCTGGCGAACTGCGTCGGCGTCATCTGCACCTGGGGACAGGGCGGCTTCGCGGCGCTGGACCCGGGGAACGGCCGCGAGCTGTGGCGCGGGCCTGAGATCATCGCCTCCGTCATGACCGAAGATCGCATCCTCACCGACCGGCAGAACGGCTCCGAGCACGTGCTCCTCGACAGCCGGACCGGCCGCGCGCTCTCCCCGCCGGTGCCGGGCTGGATGGCGTATCCGGACCGCTGGCAGGACGAGATCCTGCTGCTGCGCCCCACCAGCGAGCCGATCGGCCGGACCTCGGTGACCCGCGTCGACCTGGCGACCGGCCGGGTGTCCGTGCTCGGGTCCCTCGAGCCGCTGCCCGACCAGCAGGGTTGCCGGACCGCGCCGGGCTACCTCGTCTGCACCGGCTGGGACCGGATGGTCGTCGCCGCGGTGCCCCGATGACCATCATCGAGCTGGGCGAGTTCAACGTCCCCACCGAACCCGAGGGCTCCCCGGGCGAGTTCCACCCCCGATCGGTACGCCGTGCGCTCCTCGGCGCCGTGGTCCTCGCCAGCCTGCTGCTCCTCGGCGGCGCGGCGCCGCCGGCCACCCCGCTCGTGCACGACGTCTGGTCGGCGCCGATGGGCGACCAGGACTCGATGGCGATCCGCAAGGACGGCATCTTCGTCTTCCGGAGCACCGGCCCCGCCACGGTGGAGCTGACCTCGTACGACCCGGCGACCGGCGCGGTTCGCTGGACCCGGGAGTCGGACGGCAACGTCAGCTGGATGTACCAGGGCCCGGAGGCCGGCCTGCTGCTGATCCCGGGCGACGAGAAGTACGCGAACCTCGAGTTCGACGACGGCAGCCAGGGGCAGATCGCGTACGGCGGCAGCACCACGGCCGTGGAGGCGTCCACCGGGCGCCGGCTCTGGAAGGTCACCGGCGAGGTGCAGGCCGTGGCGTCCGCGTCGGTGCTGCTCGCCGACCGGGACAGCACCGGGGACTACGTGACCGTACGGCTGGTCGACGCCCGCACCGGCGCCGAGATCTGGCGGCACGCGGCCGGCGGCGCGCTGCACCTCAACGTCCAGAACGAGGGGCCGTCCCCGATCCTGGTCATCCTGGCGAACCGGGCCGGCCGCACCACGGTGCTGCGCTACGCCGACGGCTCGGTGATCAACGAGAAGAACCTGCCGTGGACGCCGACCGACACGGTGGCCGGCACCGACACGTACCTCTCGATCGCCGACGACCTCGTGCTGGTGAGCCGCAACAGCCCGAGCAGGGCGCGGGTCACCGCCTACCGGGCCGGCAGCCTGGAACGGCTCTGGGAGACCGAGATGTCGTCGTACTCGTACATCTCCGAGTGCGGCCCGGTGCTCTGCCACGCCGACGCCGGCGCGCTCTACGGCCTCGAGCCGCGCACCGGCCGCCGGCTCTGGGAGCTGCCCGGCTTCGGCGCCGCCGTGATGGTCGGCGACCGCCTGATCGCCGAGGAGGTGGCCGACCCGCCCCGGCAGGTCGTGGTCGACCCGGCCACCGGCGGGAGGGTCGGCCCCGGCGGCGTCGGCTACCCGATGCGCGCCGAGGAGTACAACGGCTCGCTGTTGCTGCTGCACCGGGTCTACCGCGACCCGATGCGGGACGCCGTCGACTACCTCGACCTGACCACCGGCGAGGTCACCCGGGTCGGCCTGCTGGAGACGTTCGCCGACGTGGAGCAGCGCTGGCGGTGCGGCTCGATCGACCGTTACCTGGCCTGCCAGCGGGAGGACCGGCTGGTCGTCACGGCCGTCGGCTGATCTCGGTCTCGCCGGCCAGCCGGGCCGCGCGGTCCGCCTCGGCCAGCGCGTCCAGCACGCCGTCCAGCTCGCCGCCGAGAACCAGGTCGAGGTTGTACGCCGTGTATCCGATCCGGTGGTCGGTGATCCGGTTCTGCGGGAAGTTGTAGGTGCGGACCCGCTCGGAGCGGTCCACCGTACGCACCTGTGCCTTGCGCGCGTCGCCGGCCGCCGCGTCCGCCGCCTCCTGCGCCTGCGCCAGCAGGCGGGAGCGCAGGATCCGCATGGCCGACTCCTTGTTCTGGAGCTGGCTCTTCTCGTTCTGGCAGCTCACCACCGTGCCGGTGGGGATGTGCGTGATCCGGACCGCCGAGTCGGTGGTGTTTACCGACTGGCCGCCGGGGCCGGACGAGCGGTAGACGTCGATCCGCAGGTCGCCCGGCTCGATCTGGACGTCGACGTCCTCGGCCTCGGGCAGCACGAGCACGCCGGCCGCGGAGGTGTGGATCCGGCCCTGCGACTCGGTGACGGGCACCCGCTGCACGCGGTGCACGCCGCCCTCCCACTTCATCCGGGACCAGACGCCGTGGCCTCCCTCCGGCACACCCCTGGTCTTCACGGCCACCGAGATGTCCTTCACGCCGCCGAGGTCCGACTCCTGCGAGTCGATCACCTCGACCACCCAGCCGCGGCGTTCCGCGTACCGGGTGTACATGCGCAGCAGGTCGCCGGCGAAGAGCGCGGACTCCTGGCCGCCCTCACCCGCCTTGATCTCGACGATCACGTCCTTGGCGTCGCTCGGGTCGCGCGGCATCAGCATCTCGCCGAGCTTCTCCTCGAGCGCCGGCAGCGTCGCGGCGACCGCCTCGACCTCGGACGAGAACGCCGGGTCCTCGGCGGCGAGCTCCTTCGCCGCGGCCAGGTCGGCGCGGGCCGCCTCGAGCTCGTTGTTCGCCGCGTTCAGCGGCGCCAGCTCGGCGAAGCGCCTGCCGACGCGGCGGACCAGCGCCTGGTCGGCGTGGATGGAGGGGTCCTCCATCTGCTTCTCGAGGTCCGCGTACTCGGCGAGAAGCGCGCTCAGACGGTCGTTGCTCATCGAAGTCTCCCAAGCCTGTGAGAAAAGCGGACCACATGCGAACGGCGCCCGCCCCGAGAACCGGGACGGGCGCCGTTGAAGCAGTTACTTCTTCTTCGCGGCGTTCACCTTGGCGTACTTCGCCTGGAACTTCGCGACCCGGCCCGCGGTGTCGAGGACGCGCTGCTTGCCGGTGTAGAACGGGTGGCAGGCGCTGCAGGTCTCGACGCGGATCTCGCCGCCCTTGGCGGTGCTACGGGTGGTGAAGGTGCTGCCGCAGGAGCAGACGACCTCGGTGGTCGCGTACTCGGGGTGGATGCCGCTCTTCATGTTTACTCGGTCCCTCTCAGATGGTCGGGTCGCCGGGTCGCCTGCACGTGCTGGAAGACGTGAACCGGAACCCCTACTGGCCGATGTACCAGTCTGCCATGACCCCCGTAGCAACGAGAAATCAGGAGGTGCAACTGGTTTCGTCGTACCTAACGTGAGCGGCCTTCCGGTGATTCCCGCAGCTGAAAGGCGCTCCGATGACCCTGCTCGCCGACGTCCTCGATCCGGTCGAACTGGCCTCCGCGGTCGAAACCGGGCTGGTTCGCGCGCAGCGTCATCCGTCCCGGCCCTTCACGATCTACAACTACACCGAGGCCTGCCAGTACTCGGCGGCCTGGACCCCGGTGACGCTGGCCTGCCGGGGCCTGATCGTGGACGCCGCCGGCCGGATCGTGGCGCGCCCGCTGCCGAAGTTCTTCAACCACTCCGAGCCCCAGGCGCCGGCCCTGCTCCCGGACGCCGCCGTGACGGTGACCGACAAGGCGGACGGCAGCCTCGGCCTGATCTATCACGACGGCTCCGGCTACGCCGTCGCCACGCGGGGGTCCTTCGCGTCGGATCAGGCACGCCATGCGACAGACCTTCTGCGTACGAGGTACGCCTCGTTCGCGCCCCCGGCCGGCGTCACGGTCCTCGTCGAGATCATCTACCCGGGGAACCGGATCGTCGTGGACTACGCGGGCCTGGACGACCTCGTCCTGCTCGGCGCCGTCGACATCGCGGGCGGCCGCACCTACGGGCCGTCGGCGGTGCCGGGGTGGCCCGGCCCGGTCGTGAAGACGTTCGGGTACGCGACGTTCGCCGAGGCGCTGGACGCGCCGGCGCGCGCCGGACGGGAGGGGCTCGTGGTGCACTTCACCGAGACCGACCAGCGCGTGAAGATCAAGTACGCCGACTACGTGCGGCTGCACCGTCTCGTCACCGGGCTGACCCCTCGTACCGTCTGGGAGGTCCTGGCGAACGGCGGCGACCTGGACGCCCTGCTCGCGCCGCTCCCCGACGAATTCCACGTCTGGGCGCGCGGCGTCGCCGGCGAGCTCACCGCGGCCGTCGACGCCCGGGCCGCGGCGGTGGAGTCGGCGTTCGCCGCGATCGTCGCCTCGCTGCCGGACGGCTGGGGCCGCAAGGAGTTCGCGGCGGCGGCGGTGCACAGCGAACATCGCGGGGAGCTGTTCCTGCGACTCGACGGCAAGGACTACCGTCCCGGCCTGTGGCAGCGAGCAAGGAGCCTCTCCGATGACCCGACTTCTGATAACGCGTGGGCTGCCCGCCTCCGGTAAGACCACGTTCGCCCGCAAGCTCCAGCCGGACGTGGTCCGGGTCAACCGGGACGATCTGCGCCGCATGCTGCACGGCGCGCGGCTCTACACCCAGCGCTCCGAGGCGCAGGTCACCCAGGCCCAGCGGGCGGCCGTCGAGGCGCTGCTGCGGGCCCGCGGCAGCGTCGTCGTCGACGACACCAACCTGCGGGCGAAGACGGTCCGCGAGTGGGCCGAGCTGGCGGCCCGGTTCGACGCGTCGTTCGAGGTGCACGACTTCACCGGCGTGCCGCTCGACGAGTGCCTGCGCCGGGACGCCGGCCGGCCCGGGGACGAGCGGGTCGGCGAGGCCGGCATCCGCCGCATGCACGAGCGCTACCTGGCCGGGCGGAACCTGCCGCTGCCCGTCCCGTTCGTCGAGCGCGGCGGCCCCGGCGTGGTCTACCGGCCCGACCCGGAGCTGCCCGAGGCGGTGCTCGTCGACATCGACGGCACGGTCGCGCTGATGAGCGGCCGCAGCCCGTACGACTGGGGCCGGGTCGGCGAGGACGCGCCCAACCCGTCGGTGATCACGGCGGTGCGGGCGATGCACGCGGCCGGGCATGCGATCGTCTTCTGCTCGGGCCGGGACGCGGTGTGCCGGGCCGAGACCGAGGCGTGGCTCGAGCTCTTCGTCGGCGTGCCGTACGAGGCGCTGTTCATGCGGCCGGAGGGCGACAGCCGCAAGGATGCGATCGTGAAGCGCGAGATCTTCGACTCCGAGATCCGGGACCGCTGGCGGATCACCGGGGTGTTCGACGACCGCCGGCAGGTGGTACGCATGTGGCGGGCGCTCGGCCTCACGGTCTTCCAGGTGGCGGAAGGGGACTTCTAGGGTGAAATACCCGCGTACGTTCCATCTGCCCGGATCACCGGGGGCCACCTCCGACGACCGGGTGCAGCACGATCTGTCCTGGCTGGACGGTGAGCTCGTGGTGACCGAGAAGATGGACGGCGGGAATCTCACCTTCACCCGCGACGCGATGTACGCCCGCTCGCTCGACTCCGGCACCCAGCCCTGGGACCGGCCGGCGAAGGCGCTCTGGGCGATGACCGCGCACCGGATACCGGACGAGTGGCGGGTCTGCGGCGAGTCCATGTGGGCCCGCCGCAGCATCGCCTACGCCGACCTGCCCGGCGTCTTCCTGGTCTTCGGCATCTGGGACGAGACGGACACCCTGCTGGGCTGGGACGACACGGTCGACTGGGCGCAGCGCCTGGAGCTGCCGGTCGTCCCGGTCCTCTACCGCGGCGGCAGCCTCTCCGAGGCGTGCGCGGCCTGGTCGCGGCAGCGGTCCGAGGACCGCTCCGAGGGTTATGTCGTACGGGCGGCCGGGCGCATCCCGGCCGCCGACTTCGATCACCGGGTGCTGAAGTGGGTGCGGGCCGGCCACGTGCGCACCGAGGCGTCGTGGCGGCACCGCGACGACTTCGCGGTCAACGAGTTCGCCTGAGCCCTCTCACCGCGTCCGTTTGAACGGGCACCCCTGCGCCAGGTTCGCCGCCTCGTCGTCGAGATAGAACGCCGGCCGCAGATCCGCCTCCTCGTAGTACCTGTGGAAGACCGGCGTGAGACCCCCGGACATCGGCGGCACGATCCACGTCCAGTCCGCCGGCACCGGCCGTCCCGCCTTCTCCTCGTTGCGCAGATGGGCCATGAACCGCTGCGACTCGGTGTGGTGGTCGGTCATCTTCACCCCGGCCTGCTCGAAGCTGTGCAGCACGGCCCGGTTCAGCTCCACCAGGGCGCGGTCCCGCCAGAGCGTCGACTCGCGGCTGGTGTCGAGCTCCAGCCGTTTCGCGATCTCCGGGAGCAGGTCGTACCGGTCCGCGTCGGCGAGGTTGCGCGCCCCGATCTCGGTGCCCATGTACCAGCCGTTGAACGGCGCGAGCGGGTAGTGCACGCCGCCGATCGTGAGCCGCATGTTGGCGATCGCCGGCACGGCGTGCCAGCGCAGGCCCAGCTCGGCGAACCAGGCGTGCTCGGGGTGGGTCAGCGGCACCTCGCGGATCGCGCGCTCCGGCAGCTCGTAGAGGCGGATGCCCTCGCCCGGCGTCTCGATCACCAGCGGCAGGACGTCGAACGCCTCGCCCTTGCCCCGCCAGCCGAAGCCGCGCACCGCGTCGGTGAGGCCGGTCTGCCGCGGATCGCCGACCGTCTCGCCGGACCCGGTCCGGTACCCGGCGTAGCGGATCAGCTGCTCGTTCCAGACCCGCGCGCACGGCCGGCCCGGCTCGGCCGGCGCGAAGACGCTGATCACCGGCCGGATCGCGCCGTCGCCGGCGGTCTGCAGGTGCTGCACCAGCAGCGAGAAGATCTCATCGGCGGTCCGCGCCCGGCGGCGGTCCAGGACCACGAGGCTCCGCCAGTAGAGCCGCCCGATGCACCGGCTCGCGTTGCGCCAGGCCATCCGGGCGCCGTGTGCCAGTTCCTCGGGCGTGTGCACGTAGGTGCCGGTCGCCGCGATCTGCGCCCGGACGATGGCGAGCCGGGGCTCGACCGGTCCGAGTCGCGGGTTCTCGGTGTAGCAGCGGCGCAGGAAGTCCTCCGCCTCGCCGGGGTCGGCGGGCGCCTCCGGGTCCCAGGGCTCGGCCGGGTGGTCCCGGTAGCCGGGCACGATCATCGAGGCCTCCGGATTACTTGAGGGGCGTAGTAACCGGAGGTTGCATGACCCCGACCGGGGCGAATCAGACAAGTTGTGCGACAAAAAAGCCGGGACCCACCCGATTCGGATGGATCCCGGCCTTTTGCTCGAGTGAGCCTTGTTCGCGACGGTTCAGATCAATTGCCGCTACTAGCGCGGATTGCAACTCACCGTAGGTCGCGAACAAGCCTCATTATTCGCCAGGTGTCGACTTGGCGATCTGCATCAGGAACTCGATGTTGGTGCGGCTCTGCTTGAGCCGGTCCAGCAGGAGGTCCAGAGCGGCGCCCGACTCCAGCGAGCTGAGCACCTTGCGGAGCTTGTGGACGATCGCGAGCTCCTCCTTGCCCATCAGGATCTCTTCCTTACGGGTGCCGGAGGCGGCGGTGTCCACGGCCGGGAAGACGCGCTTGTCCGCGATCTTGCGGTCGAGCTTGAGCTCGGCGTTACCCGTGCCCTTGAACTCCTCGAAGATCACCGTGTCCATCATCGAGCCGGTCTCGACCAGCGCGGTCGCGAGGATGGTGAGCGAGCCACCGTTCTCGATGTTGCGCGCCGCGCCCAGGAACCGCTTCGGCGGGTAGAGGGCGGTCGAGTCGATACCACCGGACATGATGCGGCCGGAGGCCGGCGCCGCCAGGTTGTACGACCGGCCGAGCCGCGTCACCGAGTCGAGCAGGACGACCACGTCGTGGCCGAGCTCGACGAGGCGCTTGGCCCGCTCGATCGCCAGCTCGGCGACCGTGGTGTGGTCCTGCGGCGGCCGGTCGAACGTGGCCGCGATGACCTCGCCCTTCACCGAGCGCTGCATGTCGGTGACCTCTTCGGGCCGCTCGTCCACGAGCACGACCATGAGGTGGCACTCGGGGTTGTTGTGGGTGATCGCGTTGGCGATCGCCTGCAGCACCATCGTCTTACCGGCCTTCGGCGGCGAGACGATCAGGGCGCGCTGGCCCTTGCCGATCGGCATCACGAGGTCGATGACGCGGGTGGTGAGGATGTGCGGCTCGGTCTCCAGCCGCAGGCGCTCCTGCGGGTAGAGCGGGGTGAGCTTGTAGAACTCGGGACGCCGGCGCGCCTCCTCGGGCTCCATCCCGTTGATGGTGTCGAGGCGGACGAGCGGGTTGTACTTGTCCCGGCGCTGCTCACCGGTGTCCCGCGGGGCGGAGCGCACCGCGCCGGTGACCGCGTCGCCGCGGCGCAGACCGTACTTCTTCACCTGCGACATCGACACGTAGACGTCGTTCGGGCCGGAGAGGTAACCGGTGGTCCGGACGAACGCGTAGTTGTCGAGCACGTCGAGGATGCCGGCCACCGGGACGAGCACCTCGTCGTCGGAGACGTGCGGCTCCCGGCCCTCGCGGCCGCCGTCACGCTGACGGCCACCGCCGTCCTCGTCACGGTCCCGGCCACGGCGGCGGTCCCGGAAACGGCTGCGCCGGCTCCGGCGGCCGCCCTCGGACTCGTTGTCGTCGTCGTCGTGCCCCTGGTCGTTGCGGCCCTGGTCGGAGCGCGGCGCCCGGTCGTCGTTGCGGTCGCGCTGGTCGCGCTGGCCGTCACGGGAACCGCCGTCACGCGGACCGCCATCGCGCTGGCCGTCACGCGGACCGCCGTCACGCTGGCCACCATCGCGCTGGCCGTCACGAGGACCGCCGTCGCGCTGGCCGCCGTCACGCTGGCCGTCGCGCTGGTTGCGCTGCCGGTCGCGGTTGCGCTCGCCCCGCTCGGGACGCTCGCCCCGCTCCGGGCGCTCGGTCGTCTCGGCCGGAGCCGTGGCGACGGCTGCCGGCGCCTCGGCGGGAGCCGCGGCGGCGGCGGCCGGGGCGGCCTCGGCGGTCTCGCGGGCGGCCGGCTCGCGGGAGACCCGCTCACGGCTGCGCCGCGACGGGCGCTCGGCCTTCTCGGCGGGGGCGGCTGCGGTTTGCGGCTTCTCCGCCGGGGCGGCCTCGACCGGGGCGGCCTGAGTGGATGCGGCCTGGGCGGCCGCAGCCTGAGCCGGGGCGGGCTGGGCGGCCGAGGCGGACTGGGCCGGGGCGGGCTGGGCCGAGGCGGGCTGGGCCGGGGCGGCCGCGGCGACGGCGTCGGAGCCGTTGGTACGCGGACGGGGCGCCGGCTCGGCGGCAGCGCCGCCACCGCTCTGGCGCTCGGTGATCGCGGCGATCAGCTCGCCCTTGCGCATCCGGGCGGTGCCGGAGATGCCGAGGGAGGCGGCGAGGCTCTGCAGCTCGGGCAGCAGCATCGCGGACAGCCCGGTGCCGCCGCGGCGGCGCTTCGTGGCGGTCGCGGTGGTGCCGGCGCCGTCAGCGACGTCAGAAACACCCGACGTCACGTCGGTGGTGTCGCTCAATGGATTCCTTCCGTCGGAAAAAACCCGAGTCCACCCGGAACTGCAGCCTGGGCCGGGTGCCCTCGGAGCCCGCTTCGCAACAGCGGCGCGGGAGTTTCGTGCAGCACGGCAGCTCGACGGTGTCCCTGCCCGCCAGGGCTTGACGGGTAGGTCTCGGCGAGTGCAGCGATCCATCGACTGCTGCTCGGCGTGTGCCTTGATGAGAGTTTGAGACAGGCCGTCGGCCCAGAAATCTCGGGGGTGCGCCGAATCAATCGCAGAGATCGCTTGCTTCGCGGCTGGTCCTGAAGCACTGTGCTAGGTCTTGAGCGTAGTCAACTCGTGCGACCTGCGGCAACAGGGCCCCGCTCGGCGTGTTCCACCATACCCCCTTTCACACGAGCACCGGCGTCATCCACGCCCAGCACTTCGCCGCGCCAGTGCGATCCCGGCTGGAAATCGGCCGGGACCTCGGTCAACGCGAGAACCGTGGGCCCCGCGCCACTGATCACGGCGGCCACGCCGACCGAGCGGAGCGCCGCCACGAGCGACGCGCTGCCCGGCATCCCCGGTCCCCGGTAACCCTGGTGCAGCCGGTCCTCGGTCGCCGGGAACAACAGCGACGGATCACTCGTGAGGGCGTGCGTCAGCAGCGCGGCCCGGCCGGCGTTGAACGCCGCGTCCCGGTGCGGGACCTCGGACGGCAGCGCGGCCCGGGCGGTGGCGGTGTACCCACGCTCGTCCGGGATGAAAACCGTCGGGCGGACCGCCGCGGACGGCGGCAGGCTGACCGCGCGGGCGCCGGTCCCCTCGGTCCAGGCCACCGTGAACCCGCCCAGCAGGCAGGGCGCCACGTTGTCGGGGTGACCCTCGATGCGCGCCGCGATCCGCAGCGCGTCCTCGTCGCTGATCAGCTCGAGGCCGCCCTCGACCAGGCCGCGGGCCAGCTGCACCCCGCCCACGATGGCGGCCGAGGAGCTGCCCAGGCCGCGCGCCTGCGGAATCCGGTTCACACACGTGACCGCGAGACCCGGCGGCCGTTCGCCCAGCTCGTCGAAGGTGGCGAGCATGGAGCGGACGACCAGGTGCGACTCGTCGGCCGGCAGCTCGCCGGCGCCCTGACCGGTGACCTCGACGGTGAAGCCCGCGCCGGTCACCCGCGCGGTGAGGTCGTCGTAGAGGGTGAGCGCCAGGCCCAGCGCGTCGAAGCCGGGACCGAGATTGGCGCTGGTCGCGGGCGTGCTGACGGAGACCGGGTCGGAGACGAAGGACAGGCCCATCGCCACATGCTAGGGCTTGATCATTTAAACCGAGGTGTCCCGCCCTGGTATTCCCGAATGTCGAGGCGCCCCCAGGCGGCGGGTCGCGATCCGCCACACGACCGCGTAGACCAGCGTGATCGACGCGCACCCGGCGAGCACCCACTTCATGTCCACCACGTCGATGACCGCGCCCGCCCCGAGCTGGCTGATCGCGATCGCCAGCGTCGCCAGCATCATGTCGGTGGCGAAGACGCGGCCGCGCAGCGCGTCCGGCACCTCGCCCTGGAGCGCGTAGTTGGACAGCACCCAGTTCGTGCCGCCGGCGAAGTGCGCCACGAAGACCAGCGCGAGCACCAGCGGGAACCAGGGGGCAAAGGCGACGCCGAGGTAGCCGAGCCCGTACAGGCCCATCGAGAGGGCCAGGCCGGGCAGCAGCCAGGAGGGCCGGTTCAGGACCGGGCGCATCAGCAGCGGGCCGATCAGCGCGCCGGCGCCGCGCAGCGCGAAGAGCAGGCCGGCGCCGAGCGCGCCCACGCCGTGCGCCACCGCGATCAGCGGGAAGACGGTGAGCACGCCGTTGCCGAGACCGACCGCCGACTTGACCGTGATGAGGGCGCGCAGCCGCGGCCGGGCCCCGATGTAGCGCAGCGCCTCCACCAGGGCGTGCAGGGTCTCCGGGCGCTCGCCGCCGCTGCGCGGCGCCTGGAGCGGGCGGCGGATCAGGGCGGTCAGCACGCTTCCGGCCAGGAGCAGGGCCGCGGTCACGGCAAAGCATGCGTACGGGCCGGCGACCGTGCTCACGACGCCGCCGAGCGAGGCGCCGACGACCGTCATGGTCCCCCAGGCCGAGCCCGCGACGGTGTTCGCGGCGGCCAGGTCCGCCGGGTCGACGACGTTGGGCAGGGCGGCCGAGGCGGCCGGCGAGTAGAAGGACTTCGCCACCGCCATGGCGCCGACCGCGACCAGGGCCAGCGGCGCGGTGGCCGCCGACTGCACGGCGAACAGCAGCAGGACCGCGAGGAACGACGCCAGGTTCGCCACCACCAGGATCTTCCGGCGGTCCACCCGGTCGGCGATCGTGCCGGTGTACGGCAGCAGCAGCGCGTTGATGCCGGTGTCCACGGCGAGCACCATCGCGCCCCAGACGCCACTGCCGGTCAGCTCCGGCAGCAGGACGAGCAGCGGGACCATGACGAACCAGTCCGCGCCGAAGACGACGAGCTCGGCCGAGAAGAGACGGCGGAAGTCACGGTTGCGGGTAAGGACCGAAAGGGCTGGCGGCACTCACCGAGCCTATAAAAGAGGATGCCCGGCCGGTGGCCGGGCATCCTCACCTCGTCGTCACGCCTCGTTGGGCTTCCGAGGCATCTTCAGCACCTCGAACTGGTCGGTGTAGCCGCGGAGCGCGCCCTCCTTGGCGGGCGGCTCCGGCGCCTCCTCCGCCTCCGGGGCGTCGTCGGCGGGCACCTCGGACGCCTCGGTCCCGGCCGGCGTGCCGGACTTCCCGGCCGCCTTGCGGGCCCGCTTGGCCTGCCGCTTCTCCCGCGACCGCTCCTTGCGGTTCTCCACCAGCGTGTAGAGCGTCGGCACCAGCACCAGGGTCAGCAGCGTCGAGCTGACCAGACCGCCGATCACCACGATGGCCAGCGGCTGCGAGATGAAGCCGCCCTCGCCGGTGAGGCCGAGCGCCATCGGGATCAGCGCGAAGATGGTCGCGATCGCGGTCATCAGGATCGGGCGCAGGCGGTGCCGGCCACCCTCGATCACCGCTTCCTGGACGCCCATGCCGGCCGCCCGGTAGTGGTTGATCAGGTCCATCAGCACGATCGCGTTGGTGACCACGATGCCGACCAGCATCAGCACACCGATCAGGGCCGGGACGCCGAGCGGGGTGCCGGTGATCAGCAGCAGGCCGATCGCGCCGGTCGCCGCGAACGGGATCGACACCAGCAGGATGATCGGCTGCAGGATGCTGCGGAACGTCGCCACCATGATGATGAAGACGATCGCGATGGCGGCGAGCACGGCGAGGCCGAGCTGACCGAACGCCTCGTCCTGGTCGGCGCTGACGCCGCCGATCGTGTACTCGGCGCCCGGCGGCAGCGTGAGCGCGTCGAGCTTCTTCGTCAGGTCCGCGTTGATCGCCCGCAGGTCCGAGCCGGTGACCGTGCCGGTGACCGTCGAGGTCCGGTTGCCGTCGACCCGGGTGACCTGCTCGGGGCCGTCGACCTGCTTCACGTCGGCGACCTGGTCGAGCGGGACGATGCCCTTGCTCGTGGTGAGCGGGAGCTTCTTCAGCGCCTCGGGGTCGGCCGGAGCGCTGCCGAACGAGATCACCACGTCCTGGCTCGCGCCGTCGACGCTGATCTGACCGGCCGGGGCGGCCCGGAACTGACCGGCCACGGTCTGGCCGATCTGCGCCTCGGTGAGGCCGGCGTCGGCCGCGGCCTCGCGGTCCACCACCACGTCGAGGCGGGGCACGCTGGCCTTCAGGGTGGTGTCCACGTCGGTGACGCCGGAGATCCCGGCCATCGCGCCGCGCACCTGCTCGGTCGCCGACGCGAGCACCTCGTTGTCGGCGGCGCTCACCTGGACGGAGAGGCCGCTGCTGCCGAGGCCGGCGCTCTCCTGACCGATCTTGATCTCACCGGCGTCGGTGAGCCCGTCGAACTCGGTGCGCAGCTCCTCGGTGACCTTCTCGCTGTCGGCGTCCTCGTCGAGGGCCACGCTGAACGTCGCGGTGCTGCCACCGCCGCCGCCGGCGAACGGGTTCGCCGAGCTGCCGCCGACCGTGACCTGGTACGTCGTGATGTCGTCGCGGTCCGCGAGGATCGTCTCGACCTTCTTGGCCGCCTCGTCGGTGGCCGCGAGGCTGGTGCCGGCCGGCAACTCCTGGCTGACCGTGATGCTGTCCTGGCCCGAGTCGTCGAGGAAGTTCGTCTCCAGGCGGGTGGAGAGGGCGAACGTGCCGATGAGCACCAGCACGCCGATCGCCACGGTGGTCCACCGCTTCGTGGTGGCGAACCGGATCACCGGCAGGTAGCCGCGCTGCAGCGGGTTCCGCAGCTCCTTCTCCTCGGCGGCCTTGCGGATCGCCTCGGTGTCGGCGTCGGCGGCCGGCGGCTTGAGGAACCAGTACGCGAGGACCGGCACGACGGTCAGCGCCACGAAGAGCGAGGCCAGCAGCGCGACCGTCACGGTGATCGCGAAGGACGAGAAGATCTGCCCGACCAGGCCGCCGACCAGGGCGATCGGGGCGAAGACAGCCACCGTCGTGAGCGTCGAGGCGGTGACCGCGCCGGACACCTCCTTGACCGCGGCGAGGATCGCGTGCGACTTCTCCTCGCCGTACTCGAGGTGTCGTTTGATGTTCTCGAGCACGACGATCGAGTCGTCCACCACCCGGCCGACCGCGATGGTGAGCGCGCCGAGGGTGAGCAGGTTGAGGGTGTAGTCGCCGATCCAGAGCGCGATCAGCGCGACCAGCACGGAGAGCGGGATCGAGACCGCGGTGACCAGAGTGGACCGGACGCTGAGCAGGAAGACCAGGATCACGATGACGGCCATGACGAGGCCGAGCAGACCCTCGGTGGTGAGGCTCTCGATCGAGCGCTCGACGTACGGCGCCTGGTCGGTGATGACGGTCAGCGTCGCGCCGGAGTCGGCCTCCAGGTCGGCGAGGATGTCGCGGACCTCGTGCGAGATCTCGACCGGGTTGCCGTCCGGGCGGGCCGTCACGGCGATGCCGAGGCTGTCGACGCCGTCGGTCCGGGTGTACGACTCGGCGGCCGGGAGCTTGCTCGCCACGCTCGCCACGTCGGCGAGCTTGACCGAGCCCTTCGAGCCGGTCAGGTAGACGTTCTTCAGCTGGTCGACCGAGGTGATCGGGGAGCCGACCTGGACGGTCAGCGACTTGTCGTCCTCGACGACCGCGCCGGCCGGGATGGAGACGCCGTTGGCCTGCAGGACCGTGGTGAGCGACTGCGGGCTGACCCCGGCCGCGCCCATCTTCGCCAGGTCCGGCGTGATCACGACCTGCTCGGCGCGCGCGCCGGTCACCTGCACGTCGCGGACGCCGCTGATCGCGCTGAGTTCCGGCACCACGGTCTCGTCGAGCCGGTTGAGCAGGTCGCTCTCGTCGCTGCCGCCGGTCGCGGCGAGCACGATGGCCGGGATGTCGTCGGTGCCGCCGGCGAAGACCTGCGGGTCGACGTCGTCCGGAAGCTGCGACTGGATCCGGTTCAGCGAGGTGGTGACCTGGTTGACCGCGGACTCGATGTCGGTGCCGTACTCGAAGAGCACCACGACGCTCGAGGCGTTCTCGCGGGAGGTCGAGGTGACGGTGTCGATCCCGTCGATGCCCTTGACCGCGTCCTCGATCGGCTTCGTCACCTGTTCCTCGACGGCCTCCGGGGAGGCGCCGGGAAGCACCGCGCTCACGAACGCGGCGGGCAGCTCGATCGAGGGGAAGAGCTGCTGCTTCAGGGACGGGATCGCATAGAGGCCGAAGCCGCTGATCACGATGGCGATCAGGGCTACGAGACCTCGGTTGGCAAGGCTTAGCCGTGTCAGAGCTGACATGGGCGCTCCCCCGAGAAAAGTTCGGTCGATACTGATAGTTTGCCTGACGCGAACAAATGGTTTTCAGCCGGGGTGATGGGATACCGTCCGACATCAGATGGACCCCGCCCGGACATCAGCCCGTCACCGAAGGAGCAGGCGCTGAGCGAGAAAGAGAAGCTCATCGCAGACATCATGGGCGCGCAGATCCGGCTGCAGCACGTGTTTGCCGATGACCGGTCCGACCCGCTGTTCGAGACGCACCTCACCATGTCGCAGTTGAAGATCCTTCTGCTGCTGGCCCGGCACGGCACCGTCTCCGGCGGCGAACTGGCCCGCATGCTCGGCGTCGGCGCCGCCGCGCTGAGTGGGATGGTCGACCGCCTCGTGGTGCAGGACCTGGTCACGCGCACGGAGGATCTGCACGACCGGCGCGTTCGCCGGATCGGTCTCACCAGAGCGGGCACGGAGGTCATCGAGGGCATCATCACCGCAGGCGTGTCGAGACAGCGCGAGCTCCTCAGCCGGCTCTCAGCCGAGGAGCTGTCGGTGGTCGCTCATGCGATGGAGCTGCTGCTGCGCGAGGCCGGCGCGGCCGCGGCTTCGAGCGAGAGCGGGAGCGCGGCCGGGGGGAGCGCGGCCGGCGGGAGCGCCGGAACGGGCGAGGGCGCGGCGGACGCGGGCCCGCCGGATGCTGCTTGACCATGCACCGATAGCGAAACGCGCCGGACGGCCTGGAGTGGGCAGGAGCCCGCGTCGTGGGCGGGGACGCCGGTGATGCGGCCGGGGACTGCCAGCCCCCTCGTACCCATGAAGGAAAGCGGAACCGGCAGTCCTGGAACGACCCCCGCGTCAGGCGAGATCGAGCGCCTTCGCGGCGATCAGGGCGTCGTTGGCGATGACCGTGGGTGACGGAGCGGTGGAGATCGCCCACTCCGGGTCCTTGAGGCCGTGGCCCGTCACGGTGCAGACGATGCGCGAGCCGGACGGAATCTTCCCCGCCGCGGCCTGCTGAAGGAGGCCCGCGACGCTGGCCGCGCTGCCGAGCTCGACGAAGACGCCGACCTCGCGCGCGAGCAGGCGGTAGGCGTTGAGGATGTCACGGTCGGTGACCGCGGAGATGAGGCCGCCGGACGCGTCGCGGGCGTCGAGGGCCTTGGTCCAGCTGGCCGGGTTGCCGATCCGGATGGCGGTGGCGATGGTCGACGGGTTCTCGACGACCTTGCCGTTCACGATCGGGGCGGCGCCGGAGGCCTGGAAGCCGAACATCTTCGGCAGCCTCGTCGAGTTCCCCGCCTCGAGGTCCTCCTGGTAGCCCATCCAGTAGGCGGAGATGTTGCCGGCGTTGCCGACCGGGAGGCAGTGGATGTCGGGCGCGTCGCCGAGCGCCTCGACGATCTCGAAGGACGCCGTCTTCTGCCCGTGCAGGCGGAAGATGTTCACCGAGTTGACCAGGGCGACCGGGTAGTCCTGGGACAGCTTCGAGGCGAGCGCGAGGCAGTCGTCGAAGTTCCCGTCGACCTGGAGCAGCCGGGCGCCGTGCACGAGCGCCTGGGCCAGCTTGCCGAGCGCGATCTTGCCCTGTGGCACCAGGACCGCGCAGGTGATGCCGGCCCGGGCCGCGTAGGCGGCGGCCGACGCGCTGGTGTTGCCGGTGGAGGCGCAGATGATCGCCTTGGCGCCCTCCTCGACCGCCTTGGAGACGGCCATGGTCATGCCGCGGTCCTTGAAGGAGCCGGTCGGGTTCGCGCCCTCGACCTTGAGGTAGACGTCCGCCCCCACCCGCGACGACAGCACCGGCGCCGGCACCAGCGGGGTATTACCCTCGTGCAACGAGACCACCGGGGTGGCGTCGGTGACCGGCAGCCGGTCCCGGTACGCCTCAATCAAGCCCCGCCACATGGCCTACTCCTCACTCAAGCTGGTGTTTTCGTCGCCTAGGGTGCCCCAGTTATCCGATCTATGGGACCAGGCGCCCACTATTCAGGAAGCGGAGCCTTCGACGCGGAGCACGCTGGCGATCGAACGGACGATGTCCAGTCGCGACAGTGCTTCGACGGTAGCCGCCAGGGCCGCGTCCGGAGCACTGTGCGTCACGATGACCAATTTCGCGTCATCCTCACGACCGGACTGCCGGACCGTCGCGATCGAGACCTCGTGGTCGGCGAAGACCCCGGCCACGGCGGCCAGGACACCCGGACGCTCGGCCACGTCGAGGCTGATGTGGTAGCGCGTCAGGGACTCGCCGATCGGCCGGACCGCGAGCCGGGCGTAGTTGCTCTCGCTCGGTGCCCGGGTGCCGGTCAGCTTGTTGCGGGCCGCCGCCACGATGTCGCCGAGGACCGCGCTCGCGGTCGGCCGGCCACCCGCGCCCCGGCCGTAGAACATCAGCGGGCCGGCCGCCTCGGCCTCCACGAAGACGGCGTTGAACGCGTCGCCGACGCTCGCGAGCGGATGGGTCAGCGGGATCATCGCCGGATGCACGCGGACGGAGACGGAGTCGTCCCCACGCTGCGCGATGCACAACAGCTTGATCGTGCAGCCCATCTCCCGGGCGCTCGCCATGTCGCCGGCGGTCACCGAGGTCATGCCCTCGCGGAACACGTCGGCGGCGGTCACCCGGGTGTGGAACGCCAGCGAGGCCAGGATCGCGGCCTTCGCGGCGGCGTCGAAGCCCTCCACGTCGGCGGTCGGGTCGGCCTCGGCGTAGCCGAGCTCGGTCGCCTCCTCGAGCGCCTCGCTGAAGCCGGCGCCGGTGGCCGCCATCGAGGAGAGGATGAAGTTGGTCGTGCCGTTCACGATGCCGGTCACGGCGGTGACCCGGTCGCCGTGCAGCGACTCGCGCAGCGGGCGGAGCAGCGGGATCGCGCCGGCCACCGAGGCCTCGTAGTAGAGGTCGGCGCCGCCCTCGGCCGCGGCGTCGTGCAGCGCGCCGCCGTCCTCGGCGAGCAGCGCCTTGTTGGCCGTGACGACGCTCTTGCCGGCGCGCAGCGCCTCGGTGAGCCAGGTCCGGGCCGGCTCGATGCCGCCGACCACCTCGATCACCACGTCCACGTCGTCCCGCTTGACCAGGCCCAGCGCGTCCGTCGTGAAGAGCTCCTCGCCGACCGGCAGGTCGCCGCGCTCCCGGCCGGCCCGGCGCACCGCGATGCCGACCAGCTCCAGCGGGGCGCCGATCCGGGCGGTCAGGTCGTCGGCCTGCTCGTGGAGCAGCCGGACCACTTCAGTACCGACGGTGCCGCAGCCGAGCAGTGCCAAGCGGACCGGTTTCGCTGAGCTCATCCAACATCCAATGCAAGCAGGTCGTCCTCGGTCTCGCGCCGCACGATGACGCGGGCGGCGCCGTCGCGCACCGCCACCACGGGCGGCCGAGGAACGTGGTTGTAGTTGCTGGCCATGCTCCGGCAGTAGGCACCGGTGCCCGGCACAGCGATAAGATCTCCGGGCTGCACGTCGGCGGGCAGGAATTCATCCTTCACGACGATGTCCCCGGACTCACAATGTTTTCCCACAACGCGGGCGAGCATCGGCTCCGCCTCGGAGCGCCGGTTCGCCATCGTGGCCGAGTAGGACGCGTCGTACAGGGCCGTGCGGATGTTGTCGCTCATCCCGCCGTCGACGCTCACGTAACTGCGGATGCCGTCCACGTCCTTGACCGTGCCCACCTCATAGAGGGTGAAGACGGCCGGGCCGACGATGGCCCGCCCCGGCTCGATCGACAGGTGCGGGACCCGCAGCGAGGCCAGCTCGCACTCGGACTCGACGATCTTGTTGATCCGCTTGGCCAGGTCGCCGGCGGTCGACGGGCTGTCCTGCGTGGTGTACGCGATGCCGAAGCCACCGCCGAGGTCGAGCTCGGGCAGCTCGACGCCGCGCGCGTCCCGGATCTGCGCCTGCAGCTCCAGGATCCGGCGGGCGGCCACCTCGAACCCGCTGGTGTCGAAGATCTGCGAGCCGATGTGCGAGTGCAGCCCGCGCAGGTCGAGCACGTCCTCGTCGAGGATCTGCGCGGCCGCCGCGAACGCCGCCCCGCCGGCCAGGCTGAAGCCGAACTTCTGGTCCTCGTGGGCGGTCGCGATGAACTCGTGGGTGTGCGCCTCGACGCCGACCGTGACGCGGATGAGGACGCCCGGCCGCTTGCCCGACTCCCTGGCGAGCTCGGTCAGCCGGGCGATCTCGTCGAACGAGTCGACGATGATCCGGCCGACGCCCGCGTCGAGCGCCCGGGACAGCTCCGACACCGACTTGTTGTTGCCGTGGAAGCCGAGCCGCTCCGGCGGGAACCCGGCCGCGAGCGCCACCGCCAGCTCGCCGCCCGAGCACACGTCCAGGAAGAGGCCCTCCTCCTCGACGATCCGGACGACCGCCTTGCAGAGGAACGACTTGCCCGCGTAGAAGACGTCGGCCCCGGCGAACGCCGCCTTGAAGTCGCGGCAGCGGGCCCGCAGGTCGTCCTCGTCGAGCAGGTAGGCCGGCGTGCCGTAGTCGGCGGCCAGGTCGGTGACCTTCACCTTGCCGATCTCGAGCGAGCCCTCGGAACCGCGGGTGACCGTCCGCGGCCACAGCTGTGGCACCAGGGCGTTCACGTCCTCCGGGCTCCGCAGCCAGGCCGGGCCGCGGCTGCCGAGGTCGCCGTGCAGCGCCCCGGCCTCGTGTGCGCGCATGCGTTACATCCTCTCCGGGGCCGAGACGCCGAGAAGTGACAAACCGTTGGCGATCACCGTACGGGTGGCGTCGTTGAGCCAGAGCCGCGAGCGGTGCCCGTCGGTGATCGGCTCGTCGCCCTTGGGCGTGATCCGGCAGGCGGGCTCGTCGTAGAAGCGGTGGTAGGCGCCGGCGATCTTCTCGAGCAGCCGGGCGACGTGGTGCGGCTCCCGGTGCTCGGCGGCGAAGGCTACCGTCTCCGGGTATTCGCCCAGCGTCTTGAGGAGCTCGTTCTCCTTGTCGTGGGCGAGCAGCTCGGGCTTGAAGTCGTCGGTCCGCACCAGCCCGGCGTCGGCGGCGTTGCGGGCGACGCTGGCGGTCCGGGCCGCCACGTACTGCACGTAGTAGACCGGGTTCTCCCGGCTCGCGCTGGTCCATAGGTCGATGTCGATGTCGATCGGGGAGTCGCTGGAGTACCGCGCCAGCGCGTACCGCGTCGCGTCCACGCCGAGCGCCTCGACGAAGTCCTCGAGCGTCACGACCGTGCCGGCCCGCTTGCTCATCCGTACCGGCTCGCCGTCCCGGACCAGGTTGACCAGCTGGCCGATCAGGATCTCCAGGTTCTTCGCCGGGTCGTCGCCGAAGCACGCCGACATCGCCTTCATCCGGCCGATGTAGCCGTGGTGGTCGGCGCCCAGCATGATCACGACCCGGTCGAAGCCGCGCTTGCGCTTGTCCAGGTAGTAGGCGCAGTCGGCGGCGAAGTAGGTCCAGTCGCCGTCCGACTTGCGCAGCACCCGGTCCTTGTCGTCGCCGAAGTCGGTGGTCCGCAGCCAGGTCGCGCCGTCCGACTCGAAGATGTGGCCCTGCTCGCGCAGCCGGTCCAGGGCTTCCTGAAGCTCGCCGCGGTCGTGCAGGTCCTTCTCGTTGAAGTAGGTGTCGAAGTGCACGCCGAACTCGCCGAGCGACTGCTTGATCTCGGCGAACATCAGCTCGACGCCGACCCGCCTGAAGGTCTCCTGAGGATCCGCTGTATCCAGGACCCCGGGCTCGCGCTCGACCACCTCGGCCGCGATCTCCGCGATGTACGCGCCGCCGTACCCGTCCTCCGGCGCCGGCTCACCCTTCGCGGCGGCGAGCAGCGACCGGGCGAAGCGGTCGATCTGCGAGCCGGCGTCGTTGAAGTAGTACTCGGTGCCGACCTCGGCCCCCGCCGTGCGCAGCAGCCGGGAGAGCGCGTCGCCGACGGCCGCCCAGCGGACGCCGCCGATGTGCACCGGGCCGGTCGGGTTCGCCGACACGAACTCCAGGTTGATCTTCTCCCCGGCGAGCCGGTCGGTCCGGCCGTAGGCTGATCCGGCGAGCACGATGTCGCGGGCCAGCACGCCGGCCGCGGCGGCGTCGAGCCGGATGTTCAGGAAGCCCGGCCCGGCGATCTCCACCGACTTGATGCCGGGGCGTCGTCCCAGCTCCTCGGCGAGAGCGGCGGCCAGCTCGCGCGGCGCCACACCCGCCTTCTTGCCGACCTGGAGCGCGATGGTCGAGGCGTAGTCGCCGTGCTCGGGGTTGCGCGGACGCTCCACCGCCGTCGTGGCGGGCAGCGCCGCGACGTCGAGACCGCGCGTCTCGAATACGGCACGAGCAGCTGAGAGAACGGTGTCAGCAAGGTTGGCGGGAGTCACCGGAACATGCTATCGGGGGTAGACTTCGGCGTTCGGCGGCCACCCGCGCCCCGCCCTTCCCCACCTTTACGAATCGACGAGGCACGATGAGCATGAGCACGCCGGGTCCCGAACGGGTCCCGTCCACCGTCAAGGTCGGCAAGACGACCGGTCAGGGCAAGCCCCCCGCGGGCAAGTCCGGATCCAACCGGCCCGGCGCGGCCCGTCCCGGAGCCAAGGGCGGCGGCAAGGGCAAGGGCCGCAAGCCCGTCGCCCCCGTCAAGGTCGCGGGCGGCCGCAACTGGGGACCGATCGCGCTCATCGGCGTCGTGGTCCTCATCGCCGCCGGCATCATCGGCTACGGCGTCTTCGCCTCGGTCCAGGGCAGCAAGCCCTGGGAGGAGCAGGTCGCCGCGATCGACGGCGTCGTCGACTACCGCGCCCAGAAGAACGCGCAGATCGACGACCGGACCCACAAGGAGGGTCCGCAGACCTACGTGACCAACCCCCCGGTCGGCGGCGCGCACAACAGCACCTGGCAGAACTGCATGGGCGACGTCTACACCGAGCCCATCGCCAACGAGCACGCGGTGCACAGCCTCGAGCACGGCGCGGTCTGGGTGACCTACAAGCAGGGCCTCGACGCCGCCCAGGTGCAGAAGCTCCAGGAGAAGGTCGAGGGCAAGGACTACACGTTCCTGTCCCCCATCGCGAACCTCGACAAGAACGTCTCGGTCCAGGTCTGGGGCTACCAGCTCAAGGTCGACAGCGCCGACGACTCCCGCATCGACGACTTCATGCGGATCACCCGCGTCAAGGCCTCGATGGAGCCCGGCGCCGCCTGCTCCAGCGGCAACACCACCAGCGACCCGGTCCCGGCGCCCGCCGCCTCCGCCGCGTCCTGATGATCTCTGAGGTCCAGCCGCCGGCTTCGGACGCGTCCACGGACGCGCCCGGAGCGGGCGGCACCCGCAAGATCGGCTATGTCGCCGTCGCGACCCTGCTGGTCGGCCTGATCCTCGGCCTCGGCGCCGGCCTGGTCCTGCCCGGCCTGCGCCACCCCGGCGACGACTCGATCGAGGCCGGCTTCCTGCGCGACATGTCGACCCACCACGCCCAGGCCGTCGAGATGGCGATGATCGCCCACGCCGGCTCGGCCACGCCCGACGTGGTCACCCTGGCCGCCGACATCGCCACGACGCAGCAGGGCCAGATCGGCTACATGCAGTCCTGGCTGCGCGACTGGGACCTCTCCCCCACCGGCACCGCCGAGCCGATGGCGTGGATCCCCGGCTCCGAGGGCTCCATCGTGAACGGCCTGATGCCCGGCATGGCCACCCCCGAGCAGATGGCCGCCCTCCGCGCCGCCACCGGCAAAGACCTCGACGTCCAGTTCCTCACCCTCATGCGCGCCCACCACGTCGGCGGCGTGCACATGGCCCAGGAGGCCCTCGAGCTCTCCGACGACGAAGACGTCCAGTGGATCGCCGAGAGCATGGTGACCGCCCAGCAGGGCGAGATCCAGCTGATCGACTCCCTGCTCAAGAAGGCTCAGAGCAGCTGATGAGCGACACCGCCGGAACCGGTTGGCGATGGTTCCGGCGGGCCTGCTAGAGTTCTGAACCACTGGGCCCCCGTAGCTCAGGGGATAGAGCGTCGCCCTCCGGAGGCGAAAGCGCAGGTTCGAATCCTGCCGGGGGCACGAGTCGGAGGCGGTTCGTGTCCAAATAACCCTTGGACCGATCCGCCTCGTTTTGTCTGCCGGGGGGCCGAGCCCCCCGAACCCCCCCCCACGGTGCGATGGTTGCGGTGGGGGATTTTTGTTGCGCTTTCTTCGGGGTACGAACTTTTCGGGTCACCAACCGCAGGTGAACTGTTGACGGTCGGTTGCGCGGGCCCGGTGGTGGGTCCGGGCCGTGACGCGCGTCTCGCGTTGGTGGGTGGTCGCCCCTATTCGACCGTCACCGACTTGGCCAGGTTTCTGGGCTGGTCCACGTCGTGGCCTCGGGCTGCCGCCATCTCGCAGGCCAGGATCTGGAGCGGGACCGTGGTGAGCAGCGGCGCCAGCAGGGGTGGGGTGGCCGGGACGCGGATCAGGACGTCGGCGTAGGGCAGCACAGCGTCGTCGCCCTCCTCGGCTATCAGGACGGTTCGGGCGCCCCGGGCGCGGACCTCCTGGATGTTGGAGACGACCTTGTCGTGGAGGGGGCCGGGCCCCGGCACCACGCAGATCACCGGCGTGCCGGCGTCGACGAGGGCGATCGGGCCGTGTTTGAGCTCGCCGGCCGCGAAGCCCTCGGCGTGCATGTAGGCGAGCTCCTTCAGCTTGAGCGCGCCCTCCAGGGCCACCGGGTGGCCGACGTGCCGGCCGATGAAGAGGACCTGGCGGGACGGGGCGAGGTCGTACGCCACCTCGCGGATCGCGGCGGTCCGGGTGAGGAGGGCGCGCAGCTGGTCCGGCACCTCGCGCAGCGCCTCCCGGATCGACGGGACCGCCCGGCCGCGCGCCTCGGCGAGGGCGAGGCCGACCCGGTAGCAGGCCACCAGCTGGGTGAGGAACGCCTTCGTGGAGGCGACCGCGATCTCCGGGCCGCCCTGCGTGTAGAGCACCGCGTCCGACTCGCGCGGGATCGTCGCGCCGTTCGTGTTGCAGATCGCCAGGACGCGGGCGCCCCGCGCCCTCGCGTGCCGGAGCGCCATCAGGGTGTCCATGGTCTCGCCGGACTGGCTCACCGCGATCACCAGCGTGCCGGGGCCGACCAGCGGGTCGCGGTAGCGGAACTCGCCGGCGAGCTCGACGTCGCACGGGATGCGGGCCCACTGCTCGATCGCGTAGCGGGCCACCATGCCGGCGTGCGCCGCCGTGCCGCAGGCCACGACGACGACCTTCTCGACGCCGTCGAGGGGCAGCTCCGGGAACGCGCTGAGCAGCGTGCCGGCGACCGCCTGCGGCTGCTCGGCGATCTCCTTGAGCATGTGGAAGTCGTAGCCGCCCTTTCCCGCGGCCGCGAGGTCCCAGTCCACGGTCAGCGGGGTGCCGGCCGCCGGGGTGCCGTCGAAGCCGGTGATCTCCACGTCCGAGGCGGTGATCAGCACGACCTGGTCCTGGCCGAGCTCGATCGCCGACCGGGTGTGCTCCATGAACGCCGACACGTCGCTCGCCAGGAAGTTCTCGCCGTCGCCACGGCCGACCACGAGCGGCGAGTCGCGCCGGGCCGCGACGACCGCGCCGGGGACGTCCGGCGAGACCGCGAGCAGCGTGAACGCGCCGTCCAGGAGCCGGGCCACCCGGCGCATCGCCTCGGCGAGGGCGGCCGGTCCCGGCAGTCCCTCCCGCAGCGTCGCGGTCAGGAATCGGGCCATCAGGTGGGCGGCCACCTCGGTGTCGGTGTCGCTCACGAACGCGACGCCGCCGGCCTCGAGCGACGCCCGCAGCGCCGCGGAGTTCTCGATGATGCCGTTGTGGACGACCGCGACCCGGCCGTCGTCCGAGACGTGCGGGTGCGCGTTCCGATCGGTCGGGCCGCCGTGCGTGGCCCAGCGGGTGTGACCGATTCCGGTCGTCCCGACGTCGAACCCGGTGTCGATCCGCTCGGCGAGCGCCTTCTCCAGGTTGACCAGCTTCCCGGCGGCCTTCTCGGAGACCAGGGAACCGGCGTCCACGATGGCGACGCCCGCCGAGTCGTAGCCGCGGTACTCCAGGCGCCGCAGGCCGTCCATCACGATGTCAAGGGCCGGCTGCCCGCCGGCATATCCCACGATTCCGCACATGCGAGCAACGGTAGGAACTCTGGGGAGGGGTTCCGCTGTGCCGCTTTTATGGGTTTCCCGAGAGAGCTATGCGTCCCCTGTCGGCAGCCGGGAACCCATCAGCGCGTTGAGGCCACCGGTACGGCGCAGCTTCTGCCACCCGAGCCGGATCCCGCCGAGCGCCGCCAGCACCGACTGGATCAGTACGAGGTACATGAGCTGCCGATAGACGAACTGCTGCAGCGGCAGGCGCCAGAGCGGCTTCAGGGATTCGTGGTCGAGCCGGAACGCCCAGACCGTACTGATCAGTTGGATGCCGAGCATCGCGAGCCAGGCGATCACCGTGCGCGCCGGATCCAGGAAGATCAGGCCGTACACCAGGAAGACGTCGATGAGCGGCGAGAGCAGCGGCAGCAGGGTCTGGAACAGGGCCAGGTTCAGCAGGCCGCGACGGCCGAACTTCCCGCCGGGCCCCTTCTCGAACAGCGCCCGCCGGTGCTTCCACATCGCCTGCATGGTGCCGTAGCTCCACCGGTAGCGCTGGCGCCACAGCTGCGGCATGGTCGCCGGCGCCTCGGTCCAGGCGCGGGCCCGCTCCTCGTAGACGACCCGCCAGCCGGCCCGGATGATCGCGACGGTGAGGTCGGTGTCCTCCGCCAGGGTGTCGTCGCTCAGGCCGTTGACCTGCTGGAGGGCGGTACGGCGGAACGCGCCGATCGCGCCCGGCACGGTCGCCATGCAGCGCATCACGTCGTAGGCCCGGCGGTCGATGCTGAAGCCGACCACGTACTCGATGTGCTGCCAGATCGCGATCATGCTGTTCCGGTTGGCGACCTTGGCGTTGCCGGCCACCGCACCGATCTCCGGCGCGGCGAACGGCTGCACGAGGAGCCGCACGGTGTCCGGCTCGAAGACCGTGTCGCCGTCCATCATCACGACGACGTCGGTGTCCGCGTGCGCGATGCCGTTGTTGAGGGCCGCCGACTTGCCGCCGTTCGGCTGCCGGACCACCGTCACGTTCTCGTACCCGAGACCCTCGGCGATCTCCGCGGTGCCGTCGTCCGAACCGTCGTCGACCACCACGATCCGGATGGGATGGGTGCTCGCCACCAGCGATCCGAGCGTCTCGGCGATGATCTCCTTCTCGTTGTACGCCGGCACGATCACGGTGACCGGCTCGGTGTACGGCGGACCCCAGACCGCGTCCCCGCCCCGGTACCGGCGGGCGTGCCGGCGGCCCAGCACCAGCATCAGCACGAGCCGGAGCACGGTCAGCACGCCGAGGATCACCAGCAGCGCGGAGAACCAGACGGTGGCCTTCGTGGCGACCTGGACGGCGCTGACGATGCCGAGGCCGAGCACCCTCTCCTGGGTGGTCGCGGCCGGGTTGACAGTGCTCATGCCGGTGATCGCCGCGACCGTGGTGAACGTGTAGCCGCCGTCCTGGAGCGCCGGGATGACCGTGCGCAGCGCCGCCGCCGTCTTCGACCGGTCGCCGCCGCCGTCGTGGAAGAGCAGGATCGCGCCGTCGTCGCCGGTCGGGGTGACGGCCTCGACGATGTCGTCGTTCGTGACGTCCGCTTCCCAGTCCCGGCTGTCCAGGTCGTTGACGACGGTGAGGTAGCCCTCGGCGCCCATCTCCGCCATGACGGCCCAGTTCGTGTCGTCCAGCGCCGCCACCGTCGACGAGTACGGCGGCCGGAAGATCACACTGGTCACCCCGGCCGCGCCGGCCAGGGCGTACTGGGTCTCCTGCATCTCCACCGACCGGCGCCGGTCGCTCTTCGTGGACATGTCCGGATGGGTGAAGGTGTGGATGCCGATCTCGTGGCCGGCGTCGAGCACGTCCCGGGTGAGCCCGGGGTACTTGCTGATCTCCGAGCCGATCATGAAGAAGGTGGCCGGCACGTCGTACTCCGCCAGCACCTCCAGGATCTCCGGGGTGTACTCCGGGCTGGGACCGTCGTCGAACGTCAGCACGATCTGGCCGGCCCCGGCCGAGGCCGTCGTCGTGGTGGTCCCGTCGGTCTGGATGATCGGCCCGCCGTTGAGCGCCTCGTCCGGCACCCGGCCGGTGTCCGAGGTCGACTCGACCGCCCCGTCCTGGGCGAACTCGCCCTGCACCACACCGTTCACCAGCAGCAGGCTGGCGAACAGGAGGAGCACGACGGAGAGGACGATCCAGCGCGGCCGGGGAACCGGAATACGACGCCGAGCGACGGGCACGAACTTCTCATCGGCCGCAAACGGGATTCGCTGAGCGCCGGAATTCGCCCGGAATGTTTTGCAAGAGTGGGAACGTGCACTTGAAGAGGCTCGCGGCCGCCCTCCTGCTGCTCACCGCCGGATGCTCCGGTGACGACGGGACGGAGAACACGACGACGGCGGCGAGCGCCGCGCCGTCGGTCGCGGCGAGCACCGCCGCCGCCGCGGACGTGCCCGAGGTGGCGCCGTACATCGACATCGTGAGCGGCACCGCCGACGTCGCCGACGTGGCGGAGAAGACCGGGCAGCGGGACTTCACGCTCGCGTTCGTCCTGGCCGACAGCACCGGCTCGTGCACCGCGACCTGGGGCGGCACCCGGGCGCTCACCGACGCCGCCATCCAGGCCGAGATCGCGAAGATCGCGGCGCTGGACGGTGACGTGGTGGTCGCCACCGGCGGCGCCACCGGCACCTATCTGGAGAGTGTCTGCACCGCCGATCAGCTCGCCACCGCGTACGCCGCCGCGCTCGACGCGGCCGGCAGCAACGCCCTCGACGTGGACATCGAACAGGCGGTCACGCCGGCCACTGTCACGACGGCCCTGCGCACCCTGCAGGCCGCCCGGGGCACCGCGATCACGCTGACCGTGCCGGTCGGCGGCACCGTCCTCGGCCTCACCGACGCCGGCATCGCCCTGCTGCGGAGCGCGAAGGACGCCGGCCTCGACGTCACGGTCAACGCCATGACGATGAACTTCACCGGGGAGGGCGACTGGGGCGCCTCGATGGTCACGGCCACCGAGGCGGTCGCCGCCGACGTGAAGTCGGTCTGGACCGGCCTGGACGGAACCGAGATCTCCGCGATGCTCGGCGTCACGCCGATGATCGGGGTGAACGACACCGGGCCGGTCACCGGGACGGCGGACGCCCGTACGCTGCTCGACCACGCCGAGGAGAAGAAGCTGGGATTCGTCCGGTTCTGGTCGGTCAACCGCGACAACGGCGACTGCCTGGACGGCGAGGTGGTGGCGACCTGCAGCGGGATCGAGCAGGACGATTACGCATTCACCGAGATGTTCGCGGATTTCGCGAATTAGGACGACGCACCAGCCGACTCCGACACCGATATCGACGCCTTCGTGGAGAGACCGGAATCGCCGGCCTGCACCACACTGGCTCCCACGACGCCGATGTAGACGGCGGCGAGGAGAGCGACGAAGAATCCGAGAACGGCGAGCAGGCGCTTTCGCCGGCCGGTGGAGTCCACGAAGACCTGGACCCCTACCGGCTCGACTGCGGAACGAATGTCTTCTGGCATGGGAAACACATTAGGAATTCAGCCTATGAGTTTCCCCAGTGAGTTCCCAACGCATTCTGTGGATGAGATTACGGAAGGTCACCGCGGATGATCCGCGCGAGATACGACTCGCTGCGCAGCTCGTGCGGGCGGTATTTGTAGCGCAGCTTGTGCGCGAACGCCCCCTCCATCACCGTCTGGTACATGTCCGGCTCGTACGCCTGAAGCATCACGCCCTGGAGCGCGTGCGGCGGCTGCGAGTTGAGCCGCAGGCCGGCGTCCCACTCGGCGCGGAACCTCTCGTCGAGGTGGTAGAGCATCTCGAAGATGTGGTGGTGCTGGAAGTAGTCGATCAGCTCGCCGCGCTTCTCCCACCACAGGAACGAGGCGGCCCGCCACAGGTGCATGGCGTAGCTGTCCGGCCGGCTCGCCAGGAACCAGTTGGAGATGTACGGCCCGGTGTAGTTGAACGCGAAGATGCTGCCCTGCGCGAGCGCCCGGTCCATGTGCGGCCGCAGCGGCTCGGAGACGAAGCAGGTGCTGTCCACCCAGACGCCGCCGAACTTCTCCAGCAGCAGCATCCGCAGCAGGTCGGAGAAGTGGGTGCGGTTGCCGCCGAGCGTGGCGACCAGGTCCTCCGGCATGTCGACGTAGGCGCCGACGTTCGCCTCGGTGAGCTCGTGCACGCGGGAGCCGGGGTTGTTGGCCTTGAGCGCCGCGAGGCAGGCCTGCACGACCGGCGGCGCCTGGTCGAAGCCCTGCGCCCAGAAGACGAAGATCGGCTGGTCGAACGTGCTGGTGACCCGCCGGGCGAGCCGCTGCTCGGCCTGCGTACGGATCAGCCCGAGGTTCTCCGCCACGAAGATGCCCAGCTCGCGGCGGGCGCCGAAGGACTTCACGTCGAGGTCGAGCACGGCCGGGCCGTCGAACGGCAGCGTCGGGTCGTGCGCGAGGGCGGCCTTCGAGGCGCGCTTGCTGTCGTCCCGCCGCTTCAGCTTGTCCAGGGCGAACGCCAGCGCGTACCCCCGCTCCGGCGCCGAGGGCTGCTTCGACACGGCGGTGCGCAGGTGCTTCTCGGCGGCGGCCCACTTGTGCTCGGCGAGCGCGAGCCGGCCCAGCTCGTACGCGGCCTCGCCGTCCGGATCGCCGGCCTTGACCACCTTGCGCAGCGTCTTGAGCGCCTTCTCCTCGTCACCGGAGGCGAGGAGGATCCGGGCGACCGCCATCCGGTCGCCGGTGATCTGCTTGCGCAGGAAGGCGGCCTCGTCGGCGACGCCGGCCCGGGCCAGCCGGACGGCCTCGGCCGCGATATCCGGCGGCGAGGCCGACGAAGAGACCTGGAGGGTCCGGCGCGAGGGCGACGCGTCCGGCTCCCCGGTCCACTCGAAGACGTGGAAGCCGGTGGCCGGCGTCGAGCCGTCGAAGTGGTCGAGCGCCACCGCCGTCTCGGTGAGCGAGTAGTCGTACCAGTAGACGACGCCGTGGCCCGCGGACATCCCGGCGACGAGCCGGATCCAGGCGCCCTTCGCGTCCTCCGGGACCGTGAACGTGACGCTGATCCGGTGGTGGCCGTGCTCGTTGCGGGCGGGGGCGGACTGGGCGAGGGTCCACTTCACCGCCTCGTCGACGATGCAGCCCGGCACGAGCCGCAGCGCCGCGGCGTTCAGCGTGCCGGTGAGCGGTTCCTCCAGGTAGACCGAGACGCTCGCGGTGTAGGTGCCGCCGGGGCGCATGCCGAGCCGGAATTCGCCGGGGGCGTTGCGGCCGCCGGGCGCGATGTGGGTGTCGTTGTTGGCGCCGACCCCCTCGACCCGGGCGCCGCGCACGCCGTCCAGGCCGGGCACGTCGGCGAACTCGCAGGCGTTGTGGGAGTGCACGTAGAGGCCACCGGCCTCGAAGGGCCGGTCCGGCTTGCCGCGGAAGCCGGGGTCGGGGACGAGGTTCACGACCGAGGGCGCGACCGGCGGAGGGGGCGGCGGGACGGGACGCAGCCGCCGCCGGGCCGCGGCCCGGACGCGGGCGAGTCTGCTTCTGAGCGTATTCGCGGGTGCCGTCATCGATGTCCCTTTCGCCCTGCGGTGACGGGTCAGTCTAGCCAGTACCCCACGCAGCGTGACGATCACCGGGAGGAGAGCAGGTCACAGCGGCAGCACGACGGCGGACGGCCGGGCGCCGAAACAGTTGACGCTCATCCGGTACCGCGCCCGTTCGCTCCGGAAGACCACGGTGGTGGTGAGCTCCGGGCCGGGATCGACGCGCTCCACCACGAAGCCCTCGTCCGGCTCCCACCCGATCAGCTCGTTGCCGCCCTCGACGCATCGGGCCAGCACCGTTCCGCCGGGCGATTCCAGGCGGGTGGCCTCCGGATCGGGATCGGCCGTGGCGGGTGGCACGCTCGCGTCCTCGCTGGGCGACGGGGAGGGGTCCGCGGACTCGCCGGACGGCGCCGGCGCGGAGACCGACGGGAACGGTCCGGAGGCGGCCGGGCCCAGCGAGCCGGCCGATTCGGGCACCCGGGCGGCCGGGGAGGCGGGCACGGCGGCCTTGGTGACGCCCCGTCCGCCGGGCGACCTACTGGTCACTCTCGGTGACGATGAGGGGGGCGCCGCCGCTTCCGGAGCCGTTCCCGGCCGATCGTCGCCCGAGGGCCAGAAGAACGGCAGGGCGACGAGCAGGGCCGCGATTCCGCCGCCGGCCAGGAGTTTCTTTCTTTTCGGTACGCCGGAAGCACCGTGCGAGGACCCACCACCACCGGAATCCGGAGCGGCCGGGGTGGGCGGAGGGGGCACCGGGACCGTCGCCTCGCGCAGCAGGGTCGCCGTCCCGGCCCGTCCCTCGGGTGCGGCCCCGTCCTCGAGGGAGGTGATCGCGGGGGCGGTCACCCGTACCCTCTCGGTCTCTCTCGCACTCGCGGCCTCGGCCGCGTCACCCAGCACGGCCGACGCCTCGGCCGCGTCCGGACGGTCCGCCGGGTTCTTCGCGAGACAGCGGTCGACCAGGTCGGCGATCACCGCGGGCACCCCGGGAAGGTCGGGCAGCGGGAACGGCTCGACGTAGACGTGCGCCGAGAGCATCTGCGTCGTGGTCTCCACGCTCCACGGCGCGACCCCGGCGAGCAGGCGGTAGAGCAGCACGCCGAGCGCGTAGACGTCCGAGGCCGGCTCGATCGCGCCGCCGGTGAGACGTTCCGGCGCCAGGTAGGCGGGCGTGCCGAGCAGCGCGTCCTCGGGCGAGGCCGGGCCGGCCACCGCCGCGATGCCGAAGTCCACGACCTTCGCCCCGGCCGGCGTGACCATCACGTTGGCGAGCTTGATGTCGCGGTGCACCAGGCCGTCGGCGTGCGCGACCGCGAGCGCCGAGGCGATCTCCCCGCAGATCCGGAAGACGGTTCGCGGCGGAATGGGACCGCGCGCCACTCGCTGTTGCAGCGTCGGCCCGTTGATCAATTCCATGACCACGTACGGAACCGGTCCGCCGTCCTCGCCGGATTCACCGAAATCGTAGATCTGCGCGATGTTCGGGTGCGAGAGGGTCGCCGCCGCCCGGGCCTCGTGCAGGATCCGGGACCGGAATCGCTCCTCGCCCGCATATCTGCCGGCCAGCACCTTCACCGCGACCGGACGGCCGAGCACCTCGTCGAGAGCCCGCCAGACCACGGCCATGCCGCCGCGGCCGAGTTCGTTCAGCAGGCGGTAGCGGCCGCCGAGTTTCTGCTCCTCCTCCACCCGAGGCAGTTTTCCTGAACGGGCGCGGATTCGCACATCCGAGAATGCGCCTCCTGCGGTTTCACGATTTGTATCCCTCGTCCGGGTGAACGTTTCCGCATCCATCATTCGATGCATTGACGCGCCTTTCCGGCGATCGGGTTTCTTGCGATCGAGGCGCAGCACCCGGGGATCGCCCGGCTCCCCGCCGGACCGTAGAGTCGCCGCATGACCAACAGCTGGCGTCACCTCCCGCCGCCGGCCCGGCCGATCGCCGCCGCCACCGTCGCGTCCCTGTCGTCGTTCCGGTCCTCCACGGACGCCTTCGAGGCGCACGATCTCGCCGCTCAGGACCCGGCGCAGACCGGCCTCATCCTCGGCACGGTGGTCCGCCTGCTGCTGGAGGACGCCAACCCGGACGGTCTCACCGCCGACGACGTCCGCGCCGCGCTGGCGAGCTGCGTCCGCTCCTGGCCGGAGGCCGACCCGCAGGTGGTGCTCTGGCTGCTGGCCGGCGCCCTCGGCGTGCTCGACGAGGAGGGCGCGCCCGCGCCGAAGCCGGCAGTGCTGGCCCGGCACGCCGTGGCGCTCGTCGACGACCTGCTCGCGGGCCGCCCGGTGGAGCCGTGGCTGACCGCCGCGCTGGCCGAGATCGAGCGTTCCCAGCTGAACGACTGAGGGGTTCCCCGGAAAACTTTGCAGATTCTGCAAAGTCGCAGGTAGCCTCGCCGGGTGCTTCGTGAAGCCAAACGCCGGCAGACCCGCCTCGACCTGATCACCGCCGCATTGCGCCTGGTGGACGAGCGAGGCGGCGATCGCGTCACCGTCGACGAGATCGCCGCGGCGGCCGGGGTGTCGCAGCGGACGTTCTTCAACTACTTCGCCACGAAGGAGGACGCCCTCGTCGGCGACCCCCTGGAGGGCTGCACCGACCTGCGCGCCCATCTGTCCGCCGCCCCGGCCGACCGGCCGCTGCTGGACGCCCTGTTCGACGCCCTGGTCCCGGCCTTCCAGCAGATCCAGCTCGACCGCGAGCACTGGCTGCTGCGGATGCGGGTGATCGGGAACAACCCCCAGCTGCTGCCGCTGCTGATCGCCGCGGCCTCCACGGCCGAGCAGGAGCTGGCCGAGGCCGTCGCCGAACGCGCCGGCCTTCCCTCGAACGACCCGTTTCCGCAGCTCGCGGCCGCGGTCACGAACGCCGCCGTGCGCGTCGCCGTGATCCGCTGGGCCGCGAGCGAGGACTCCGGGCCGCTCGCGGAGCACGTCCGCGAGGCCTTCGGCACGATCGCCGCGGGCCTCGTCCCACCCCCGTCTGTTTCGAGGAATGCATGACTTCTCTGGAAGGCACCACCTCGGCCGCGGAAAGCGGCCGGATGTCGCAGCGGGAGGTCGTCCAGGCGCTCTCCGGCCTGCTGCTCGGCATGTTCGTCAGCATCCTGGCCTCCACCGTGGTCGCCAACGCCCTGCCCCGGATCATCGCCGATCTCGGCGGCAGCCAGTCCGTCTACACCTGGATCGTCACCACCGAGCTGCTCGCCATGACGGCCACCGTCCCGCTCTGGGGCAAGATGGCCGACCTCTACAGCAAGAAGCTGCTGATCCAGCTCTCGCTCGGCCTCTTCGTGGCCGGCTCGCTGGTCGCCGGCCTCACCCCGAACGTCGAGGTCCTGCTGGTCAGCCGGATCATCCAGGGCATCGGCGCGGGCGGCATGACCGCCCTCGCGATGATCGTGATGGCCGCCATGATCCCGCCGCGGGAGCTGGGCCGCTACTCCGGCCTGTTCGGCGCGGTCTTCGGCGTCGGCACCATCGCCGGCCCGCTGATCGGCGGCGTGCTCGTCGACACGTCCTGGCTGGGCTGGCGCTGGTGCTTCCTGATCGGCGTGCCGTTCAGCCTCATCGCGATCGCGCTGCTGCAGAAGACCCTCAACCTGCCGGTGGTCCGCCGCAAGGTCAGCATCGACTGGCTCGGCGCGCTGCTCATCACGGGCGGCGTCAGCACCCTGCTGATCTGGTCGACGCTCGCCGGCGACAAGTTCGACTGGGCCTCCTGGCAGACCGGCGCGCTGGTCGCCCTCGGCGTCGCCCTGCTCGCCCTCGCGGTCTGGGCCGAGGCGAAGGCCAAGGAGCCGATCATCCCGCTCGGCATCTTCCGGCACCGGACCGTCACCCTCACGATCGTCGCCAGCGTGCTGGTCGGCGTCGCGATGTTCGGCGGCACGGTCTTCCTGTCCCAGTACTTCCAGATCTCCCTGGGCAAGTCGCCGACGGTGGCCGGCCTGATGGGCCTGCCGATGGTGTTCGGCCTGCTCATCTCGTCGACCGTGGCCGGCGCGCTGATCACCAAGTACGGCCGGTGGAAGGCCTACCTGGTGGCCGGCTCGATCGTGATGACCGCCGGCATGCTGATGCTCAGCACGATCGGCGCGGACACCAGCGTCGTCATGATCTCGCTGTTCATGGCGGTGCTCGGCATCGGCGTCGGCATGCTCATGCAGAACCTGGTCCTCGCCGCGCAGAACGACGTGCCGGTCGCCGAGCTCGGCGCGACCACCTCGGCGCTGACGTTCTTCCGCAGCATGGGCGGCTCGATCGGCGTGAGCGCGCTCGGCGCGGTGCTGACCCACAAGGTCTCGTCCGGGTTCGCCGAGCGGTTCGGCGCGGCGGCCGGCGGCGGCGAGTCCGCGCAGGTGCCCGACCTGACCACGCTGCCGCCCGAGGTCCTCACCGTGGTGCAGGACATCTACGGGTCGGCGACCGCCGAGCTCTTCCTGGTCGGCGCGCCGATCGCCTTCCTCGCGGTGATCGCGGTGATCTTCATCAAGGAGAAGCCGCTCTCCACGCTCTCCGGTGAGGAGCGTCGTAAGCAGGAGGAGGCGGCGGCCCTGTCCGTCCACTGACCCTTCGAGGCCCGCGTCCGCTCCTGGGCGGGCGCGGCGTCACGTCCTTCAGGGCGCGGTCTCCTTCAGGGCGCGGTCTCCTTCAGGGCGCGGTCTCCTCTGGGGGGCCGCGCCCGATCCTTTTCGGTCGGGCTGCGATCACTGGGGAGTGAAATCGGCCCGCCGGGGTCAGGACGGCCGCAGGCCCACCGAGGTGCGCGGCGACGGCGGCTCGGCACAGCCGAGGAGGCCGACGAGACCGGAGACCCAGAGTTGCCGGTAGACCGTGGCACTCGGGTGACTGACCACCAGCTTGATGCCGCTGGCCGCCGCGGTATGGAAGCAGGCCACGAGAATGCCGATCCCGATGCTGTCGATGAGCATCACCCGTTGAAGATCCAAACAGATCTTGCTGGGGGTCATGCTCGTCAGCACGTCGTTGACCGCGTCGCGCATCACGTGCGCGTTGTCGAGATCGATCTCACCGCTGGGTGCGATCTCGACAGTTCCGTCGGCCAGCTGGCGGGTCGTGATCGGCAGATACACAGCTGCCCTCTTCCTGGCGTCGGGCTGGAGCCGACACCGACTTCCGCGGGACTCGGTGTGTTGACCGAAATGCGGTCGAGCGTTCGCTGGGGACGCCGACCGAACCCGCGTTCCTACAACAATCCGCTGGTCTGCAAGTTACGCCACGTAGGCGCGGAACGCCAGAGTAGTTCATATGGCCGGAATGTGCGGTAACGGTCACTGCGTGGCGTCGACGTTGACGGTCACCGGACTCGGACCGAATACTCACCGTATGCGTTGGAGCTCCGGACCGCATGGTTGACGGCTCGCCTCGCGCCGCCACGGCGCCGGGAACGGTCTACTTCGACCACGTCGACGTCACCCGGGCCCGGGACATCCTGAATCGTTTCTACCACCCCATGTCGATCGGCACGCCGGACGGCGAGGAGCTCAAGCTGGGCGTCGAGATGATCCAACTCGGACCGCTCACCGTCGGGCACCTGACCTTCGAAGGCTCCGCCACCACGGTTTCCCCGCAGGCCGAGGCCTATCACGTGACGCTGCCCACGGCCGGGCTGGTCCGGGCGCGCCGGGACGGCCGGGAGTTCGTCGTCACGCCCGCCACGGCCCTGGCGTTCCGGCCCGGGGACCGGCTCCATCTGCGGCACGAGCCCAATACGTCCGAGCTCGACGTACGGATCGAGCAGTGGGCCCTGGAGAGCGAACTGGCCGCGCTGCTCGGTCATCCGGTCGAGGGGCCGATCGACCTGGCGCCGCAGTTCCCGGTGACCGGCGGGCCGGCGCAGAGCTGGAGCCGCCTCGTCCGGCTGCTGCGCGACGAGCTGGAGCACGAGTCCAGCCTGATCTACCAGCCGCTCATCGCCGAGCAGCTGTGCAGCAGCGTGCTCAGCGGGCTGCTGCTGAGCGTCCCGCACCGGTACCAGGAAGAGCTCGTCTCGCCGGCGGCGAGCGGCCCGCCGCGCGCCGTTCAGCGGGTGATCGAGGCGATCCACGAGGAGCCGGAGCGCGCGTTCACGGTCGGCGACCTCTCCACCGTCGCCGGGATGAGCGTCCGGTCGCTCCAGGAGGGTTTCCGCAGGCACCTCGGCTGCGCGCCGATGACCTACCTCCAGCAGATCCGGCTGGCCCGGGTACGCGAGGCGCTCCTCGACGGCGACCCGGCGACCGTCACGGTGGCGGCGGTGGCGCACCGCTGGGGTTTCGCCCACCTCGGCCGGTTCGCGTCGGCCTACCGGGAGCGCTTCGGCGAGTCACCCTCGGAGACACTGCGGCACCCGGCCGGGTAGCCGGTCGCTCCAGACACCCTTGCCGGCCCGATCGGTGCGGCGCCTTTGCCAGCCGGTCGGGGCGGCGCTCTTGTCGCCCGATCAGGGTGGCTCAGAGTCACCTGATCGAGGGTCACTCTCCGGAGTCGCCAGATGTCGCCCGGACGGGGGGCCTCCCGCGCGTCCAGATCTCCGCAATACTTCGACGCGCCCGGTCTCCGCGGTCTCTTCGACGCGGCCGGCTCTCCACAGCGGCGCGTGGCGCCTCCGCGCCCGGCTCTCCGCAAGGGCTGCGCGTGGCGCCTATTCGCCCGGATCTCCGCAAGGGCTGCGCGTGGCGCCTATTCGCCCGGATCTCCGCAGCGGCGGGGCTGCGGGACGCCGTTCACCCGGCGCGGCTGCGGGGCGGCGCCGAAGATGTGCCCGCGCGACGGGACCCAGTCCCGCCAGGGCGCGAGCCGGGCCGGTACCGCGGCCATCTCGCCGTCGCCGGCGCCGCGATGCTCGCGCAGGAAGGCTTCGACCCGGCCGGCGGCCGCCTCACCGCTGCGGGCCATCGCCAGCAGCCGGTCCACGTCGACGTCGTCGGTCGCGGCACGCTGGAGCAGCGCCGCTATCCCGGCCAGGACCTGTGCCGCGTCCGAGGCATCCCGCTCGGCATCCCATCGGCCCGTCACGGCCGCACTCCCCCGGTGCTCACGCCGAGCCGCCGCCCGGTGCTCACGCCGGGCCGCCGCCCGGTGCTCACGCCGAGCCGCCGCTCGGTGCGTGTCCTGCCTGCTCCGCCTGTGCCCTGTCGGCCATCCAAAGCGTCCCCTCACCCCCGCACGCGTCTCGGGCTGCCGCTGGCGACCTGCAGGTCGCCGCCGGACGTCGAGCCCGATGGGCGTGACAAGCCGAAAATGTATTCGGCTCACTACTAAGCGTCCATCCGTAACGCGCAGGTTCTGTCCAGTTAGCGCTCAGTTCGGGCTACCCGGGTTCTACGATCAGAAAACGGGTAACGAACCGGACGAACTTTCACATCTGTGAGGTCAGGATGCAGAACACCGAGGCCGAGCCCTTCGGCACGCCGCTGATCAGGACCGGCGCCGAGCAGCCGTGGGAGCCGGAGGATCTGGCCGTGGCCCAGGGCAAGGACCCGACACCGGAGAACGTCGCCCGCGCCAAGGCCGAGCTCGAACGGGACGGCGCCGCGGCGATCGAGCGCACCGTCCCGTAGCGGAGCGTAAGGCCGCTCAGGCCAGGCGGACCGTCGTGCCCTCGCTGATCGCCCGCTCGGCCGCCTCCAGGATCGCGGTCACCCGGGCGCCGAAGCGGACGTCGCAGTCCGGTGCCGGGCCACCCGCGGCGGCCGCCAGCAGCTGGTCGACGGCCCGGCCGAGGGCCTCGTCCGGGTTCCAGCGCGCCCGCGGCACGGTCCGCAGACCGGCCTCGCCCGCGAAGACCGCCTCCTCGCGGGCCGCGGCCTCGGGGGCGTCCACTGCCAGGGTGAGCCGGCTGGTGGCCCCGCCCTCGTGCTTGAGCAGCAGGTGGGTGAGGTCGCGGGCGCCGGCCATGGCGGCCACCTCGGTGACCGGGCCGAGCACCGGCAGCACCAGGGCGAGGGCGTGCGGGCCGACGTCCCAGAGGCCGCCGCGCTCCCGGCGCCACGGCGAGGCGCCGAACGGGTTGCCCGGCGTGAAGATCGAGCCGAGGTGGTCGACGCGCGCCTCGGTCCAGCCGCCGGTCGCCACCGCGTCGGCCAGGAACTCGGTCATCACCGGCGTGAAGCGGCGGGTGAAGAAGACGACCGACGCGAGATCACGCGCGGTGACGGCGGACGCGATCGTCTCGGCGTCCTCGGCACGCAGAGCGACCGGCTTGTCCAGTACGAGGTGCCGGCCCGCCTCGGCGGCGCGCAGCGCGATCGGCGCCTGCACGTCGGGCGGCAGCGCGATCGCCACGGCGTCCACGTCGGCGATCAAGGCGTCGATGTCGGAATACGCGCGCGTCCCGAATTCACCCGCCAGCTTCGCGGCCTTCCCGGCGTCCCGTCCCCAGACACCGGTGAACTCCACCTCGGGGTGGGCCGCCAGAGCCGGCGCGTGTGCCTGGTACGCCCACGGACCCGTACCGAACAATCCGAATCGCACCGCGGCACCCCTGTTCCTTCTGTGATCTCCGGAGGCGGAAGTTACCAGCCCATCGCCACATCAGTAACCTGTGGCGGTGAACGGTGCCCTGTCCGTGGCGACGATCGTCGCCGCTCTGCTCCTCGCCGCGTGGTACTTCGTCCGCACGGCCCTCGATCGCGCGCCCAACCGCATCGACCTGCTGGCCACCGTGGTGCTCGGCGCGCTCGTGACGGTCCTCGTCGTGGTCGCCGTGATCGGCCTCTTCGACGGCAGCCGGCCGCAGGAGCTGGGCACCTTCCTGGGCTACCTGTTCACGACCGTGGCGTTCGCGCCGACCGCGCTGGTCCTGGCCCGGATGGAGCCGACCCGCTGGGGCAACCTCATCCTCGGCATCGCCGCCATCGTCCTACCCGTCCTCGTGCTGCGCCTGCAGCAGATCGCGTCGGTGCCCGTTGTCTGAGAAGAAGGCCACAGCGACCCGTCCCCACGACGCCGCGCTGAACACCGGGATCGGCCGGGTTCTGCTGCTCGTCTACGGCATCTTCGCGCTGTCCGCGAGCGCCCGCGCCCTCGTACAGATCAGCACGCACTTCTCCGAGGCCCCGCTCGCCTATCTGCTGTCCGCGGTGGCCGGCCTCGTCTACATCGCCGCGACGGTCGGCCTGGCCCGCGGCGGCGCGCGCGGGCGGATGATCGCGCTGGTCAGCTGCAGCATCGAGCTCGCCGGCGTGCTGATCGTCGGCACGCTCAGCGTCGTCGACGCGGTGGCCTTCCCGGACGACACCGTCTGGTCGCACTTCGGCAGCGGTTACGGATACGTCCCGCTGGTACTGCCGTTCGTCGGCCTCTGGTGGATCGCCAAGCACCGCCCCTGACACCCCCGACGCCCTGACGCCCCGCCCCCCTTCCCGATCTTGATGATCCGCACAGGAACGGGTCTGCTCCAATCAACAAGATCGGGAAGACCGGGACCTGGCTGCGGCCCTCGACCACGCACAAGACCACCCCGCCCCGATCTTGATGATCTGCACAGAAACGGGTCTGCCCCAATCAACAAGATCTGTGACGGAAGCGGGACGGGGCGGGACGGGGCGGGACGGGGGGAGGGGGACGAACCGGGGGCTAGTTGCGGCCCTCGATCACGTGCGGGACGAAGTTGCAGGTGTTCGTCGTCACCAGTCCGGCGGTGCCGACACCCTCGCGGATTCCCATGCCGGCCGGCTCGCCGTCGATGAGCCACGCCCCGATGACGGGGTGAACCGTCCCCTCCAGGGATTCGAAGGACGGCAGCTCCTTCAGCTCCTGGACGATGTAGCGCCCGTCCGCGCCGTACTCGGAAGGGTTGCCGACGATCGTCTGACCGTCTTTCACCAGGGTCACCGATCCGCCCTCACGACCCCAGACAGGCTTCTTCGCGTACGAGGTGAGCTTCGCCGCCGACGACGACTCGGCGAAGTAGGCCGGCAACAGGTACTTGCTGAGCTCCGGGTTGTCGCCGTAGAGCATCCACAGCACCGGCAGCAGCGCCTTGTTGCCGAGTAGCGCCGCCTTGTACGGCGGCTCCATCCACACGGTCCCCCGCTTCTCCGGGTCGGCCATGTTGCGGAAGAAGGCCTTGCCGCCCTCCTCGTGCCAGAACCACTCCCACGGGTACAGCATGAAGATCACGTCGATCGGCTCGGCCAGGTGCTCCTGACCCGGCGACGGGACGAAGAGGACCCGGTCGCCGGCCACGTCCCAGCCGATCTGGCTCATCGCGATCAGCTCGACCGGATAACCGGCCTCCTCCGCCGTCGCCATGAGGTAGGCGACGTTCATGCGGTCCTCGCCGGACGTCTCGCTGGTCTCGTACGCAAAAAAGATCTTGGGCTTCTCGGGCAGCCAGGTCCGGGCCTCGCGAAGCTTGTCGATGTTGCGTCGCCAGGCGCCGGGATCGCCCGGCTCGCCGGGAACCGCGTCCCAGCCGACCAGGCGCTCGTGGATCGAGTTCCACTGCCGCCACGGGTGATCGGTGAGACCGGTCTGGTCCATCCAGTGCCACTGGATCACGGCGGCCTCGACCAGCGAGGTCGGCGTCTGCGCGTTGAACTCGAGCAGCTTCGGGACGCTGCCGGCGCCGTTGTACCAGAGGTCGAACCGGCCGTAGACGCTCGGCGACCAGTCCGGGGTCTGCATCGGCAGACGCATGTCCGGGTCCTTGTCGTAGTGCGTCCACGTCTCCGCGTCGCCGTCGTACCAGGTCCGGATGATCTGCTCGTGGGTGTACTCCGGGATGCCGATCTTCGCGAGGAAGCAGGTCTCCGGCGTGCAGATGGACTCGAAGTAGCCCCGTTTGCGGCCCTCGACGGTCCGCCGCGGGCACTGCTTGACCATCCACTCGCCGGCCTCGAGGCACATGTCGTAGAGCGCGGCGGTCGCCGTCTCCAGCTCCTCGATCTCGGCGGCGCTGAAGTCGTAGTACGGCCCCTCCTGCCAGTACGACTGCATCGTGCCGTCCGGCAGCTCGGTGTCGTTGTACGTCAGCCCGAGGCTGAAGTTCGTGAGCCGCCAGCCGTCCCGGACCGGCCCGTACGCGATCCGCCGCACGGTCAGCCGCCCGACTTCGACGAGGACCGGCCGCCGCCGCCCTTGCCGACCACGCTCGTCTTCACCGTGCCATTGCTGATCTTGCCGCTCGACGGCAGGCCGAACTTCGACCGCGACGCGGCGTCGTTGTAGGCGAACTTGTTGCCGCCCGGAGGCAGCTTGTAGCCCACCGGGTAGCCCCTGCTGTAGCCCGAGCTGTGCCAGATGAAGAAGCCGCCGCCCCCACCGCCGTTGTAGTCGTCGTCGCAGTAGTCCTCGTCGACGACCACACCGTTCTGGTCGGCACAGTAGAAGCCCTCGTCCACATATTCATCGTTGTCGCACGCCGCCGCTCCCCCCGCGGCCAGCAGAAGAAAGGTGCTGGTCAACGACACGCTGCGGGAACTCATGCGTCGGTTCATGATTTCTTTGTAACTCTTCTCAGCAAGTTGCCAGCCGTCCCTATCATCTAGTCCTTGGGCCCGCCGGCCACGTAGATGACCTGCCCCGACACGAACCCGGCGCCCTCGCTCGCCAGGAACGAGACGGTGTGCGCCACGTCGTCCGGCCGGCCCGCGCGGCCCACCGGGATGGTGCCGATCGTGGCCTTCTCGAAGTCGGCGAAGTCCACGCCGACCCGGGCCGCCGTGGCCCGGGTCATGTCCGTGACGATGAAGCCCGGCGCCACCGCGTTCGCGGTGATGCCGAACTTGCCCAGCTCGATCGCGAGGGTCTTGGTGAAGCCCTGGATCCCGGCCTTCGCGGCGGCGTAGTTGGCCTGGCCCCGGTTGCCGAGCGCGGACGTGCTGGAGAGGCTGACGATGCGGCCGAACCCGGCGTCCACCATGTGCTTCTGCACCGCCCGGCTGAACAGGAACGCGCCGCGCAGGTGCACCGCCATGACGGTGTCCCAGTCGTCCTCGGTCATCTTGAAGAGCAGGTTGTCACGCAGCACCCCGGCGTTGTTGACCAGCACCGTCGGCGCCCCGAGCTCGGTCACCACACGCTCCACGGCGGCGGTCACCTGAGCCGGGTCGGCGACGTCGGCGCCGATCGCGACCGCGGTGCCGCCCGCGTCGTGGATCGCTGTCACGGCGTTGGCGCAGGCGCCCTCGTCGAGGTCGACGACCGCGACGGCGAGACCGTCCGCGGCGAGCCTCAGGGCGACGGCCTCACCGATGCCGCGGGCGGCCCCGGTCACGATGGCTACCCGGCTGGGTACGGACTGCGACATTGCGGCCTCCGGGACTGTGATCTTCGCTGCTCCTGGGGCCCGACTCTAGCGGTGATCAGAGCCTCTTGCGCAGTCGGATCCACCGGTAGCCATACCCCTCGACCCGGATCGCGTCCAGCTTGCCGGGTTCGGGGTATTCCTGGTCGGCCAGCACGTCGTTCGGGAACTCGGCCTCGGCGGCCAGGCTGCTCAGGTCCACGACGCCGGCCTCGGTGCCGAGGTTGTGCACGAAGAGCATCGCGCCGGTGTGGTCGTCGGCCCGGTGCACCAGCACGCCGCGGGGCGCCGGCACGTCGACGTGCGAACAGGTGCCGCAGCCGATCTCGGGAGCCTCCCGCAGCGTACGGATCATCCGCTCGAACCAGGAGAGCAGCGACCGCGGATCGTGGCGCTGCGCCGTGACGTTCACGGTCTCGTAGCCGAACTCGCCGCCGGTGATCACCGGGCGCCCCAGCAGCTTCGGGTCGGCCGTGGTGAACCCGCCGTTCGGCAGCTGCGACCACTGCATCGGCGTACGGATGGCGTCCCGGCCCTTGAGGGTCAGGTCGTCGCCCATGCCGATCTCCTCGCCGTAGCGCAGCACCGGCGTGCCGCGCAGGCTGAACTGCAGCGCGTAGGCCAGCTCCAGCCGCCGCCGGTCGTTGCCGAGCATCGGGGCGAGCCGCCGCCGGATGCCCCGGCCGTAGAGCTGCATGTCCTCGTCCGGCCCGAACCGCGCGAAGACGTCCTGCCGCTGGTCGGCGGTGAGCCGGGACAGGTCGATCTCGTCGTGGTTGCGCAGGAACGTGGCCCACTGCCCGCCCGCCGGCAGCTTCGGCGAGTCCCGCAGCGCGTCGATGATCGGCTCGGGATCCTCCCGGGCCAGGCCCAGGATCACCCTCGCGTTGAGCATGAAGTCGAACAGCATGTGAATCCGGTTGCCGGAACCACCCTCGTCGCCGAAGAACTTCACCAGCTGGTCGGGCTCCACATTGGCCTCGGCCAGCAGCACCGCGTCACCCTTGCGCCACTGCACGTGCTGCCGCAGGTCGGTCAGGAACTCCATGTCCTTGGGCGAGTTCGGGTTGCCCGGCTCGGTCTCCTCGATGATGAACGGCACCGCGTCCATCCGGAACCCGGCCACCCCGAGCTGCAGCCAGAACGAGCAGATCTTCTTGATCTCCTCGCGGACCTCGGGGTTCTTGATGTTCAGATCCGGCTGGAACTTGTAGAACCGGTGGTAGTACCAGAGTTTGGCCGTCCGGTCATACGTCCAGGTCTCCTCCTGTTCGCCCGGGAAGACCATGCCTTGGTTGCGGTCCGAGGGAGCGGTCTCGCTCCAGACATACCAATCACGGTACGGCGAATCGGCCGACTTCCGGGCCGACTGGAACCACGGGTGCTTGTCCGAGGTGTGGTTCACCACCAGGTCGATGATCACCTTGATGCCCCGGTTGCCGGCCTCGTGCAGCAGCTCGGCGAAGTCACCGAGGTTCCCGAACCGCGGATCGACGTTGTAGAAGTCCGTAGCGTCATAGCCGTCGTCCTGCCCGGGCGACGGATGGATCGGGTTCAACCACAGGCAGTTGATCCCGAGCCGTGCCAGGTAGTCCAGGCGGCCGATCAGCCCCCGGATGTCACCGCACCCATCACCGTCCGAGTCGGCGAAGGAGTCGATGTCGAGACAGTAGACGACCGCTTTCTCGTACCACCGGTCACTCATGGCCCTCTTCTTTAGCCCCACCCCACCCGGCCGAAACGTGTCCCGTCCGTGCCATCCCCGAGGCGAGGAAGGCCCGTCCGCGAATCGACACCCGCGAAACAAGGACCCACCGCGCAACAAGCGACGGCCGGTCACGGAGCGGCCGGTCACGGAGCGGCCGGTCACGGAGCGGCCCAAGGCGATGAGCGGCCCAAGGCGATGAGCGGCCACCGCGGCCATGGCGCCAGGCCCCGGGCGTGGGCGCACGACCCCGGACGAGGGGCGTCCGGCCTGGAAGCGACGCGGCTCAGCGACGATGTCGCGTGCAGCGCGTGAGTTGAGCCGCTCGGGGCGTAGTCGGGGCCCCGCAAGGCAGGCGGGCAGGACCGGACCGCCCGGGAGCACCGGGGAGCGTCGGGCCGCCGAGCCGCCCGGAGAGCACCGAGGTGGGTCGGGCGGCCGGGGTGGGTGGCCCGGTGAGCACGCGGGGTGGGTCGGGCGGGCCGGAGGTGGTCAAGGGTTCACTGTGGAGTCTCCTCGGAGGTTGGTGCGGTGCGGCGCCAGATCGTGAGGACCGTGGCTGCCGCCAGGAAAGCGATCAACGGGGTGGCCAGGACCAGGAAGAGTTGGAGGACGAGGTCGGTTCCGGTGCCCACCGTGGTGAGCAGGTCGGAGCGCAGGGCCAGCTCCCACGTGATCGGGCCGGCGAACGCGGGGACCAGCAGGACCACTACCCGGCCTCGGAGGCCCGGGGCCACGGTCAGGACCGGGGCTGTCAGCAGGGCGAAGAGGGCGAGCTCGAAGAGGCGGACCGGCCAGCCGTAGCCGGCCGCGAAGGCGGACTCGGCGAGCAGTTCGGCGAGCAGCTCGGCGAGGAGGATGGCGGCGGCTGCGGACAGGAAGACGGTGAGGCCGCGGCGGCCGAGGAGGGCCGGGAGCGGGCGGGCGCGGCGGGCCGCCATGAGGGCGGCCACGGCCACGCCGACCGTCACGAGGGACCAGGAGAGGCGGATCGACGACTGGACCGGGGTGCCGGGCAGCCACCAGAGGACGGCGCCCAGCTCGACCAGAGCGGCCGGCACCACCAGCCAGGACGCGGTGCGCCGCAGGCCGCAGAGGGCGGCCGCGCAGACGGCGGCCCAGAGGGCGAACCGCAGTGACACGTCGAGCAGCAGCAGGCCGCGGATGCCGAACATCTCCATCGGGTCGCCCGGGCTGCCGGACAGGTGGAACCGGAGACCGCTGAGGAGCCGCCGGCCGGCGACCGCCGCCATCATCGCCGCGACGATCAGGCCGGCCACCGCGGAGGCGTCCCGCCGGCCGGAACCCCGCTCGCCCCGCCACGACCCGCCCAGGCGGGCGGCGAGGCCGGCCCGCAGAAGGTCGGCCATCTCGGCCGGGGCGGGGATGCGCCGGCCCGGCGCCGAACCGGCCATCAACACGCCGATCATCTCCTCCTCGTATGCCGCGCGGTGCCCGGCCGGGTAGACCCGCAGCAGCCGCCGGTAGCGACTCTCCAATGTGCTCGTCATGCCACTCCCCCGGTTCGCGCCGGCCCGCGGCCACGCTCGTATCGGCTGGTCAGATGGGCCACCGTCAGGAACGCCGCCAGCGGCACGAGCACCAGGGCCGCCCACTGGAAGCCGTCGAGGAGCCGGGTCGCCTCGGGGTGGCCCGCGTTGTGCCGGATGAAGGCGTCGAAACCGCTCCGGATCAGCGGCACCGTGACCAGCACCGGCGCGGCCCAGGCCAGCAGCCACCGGCGGACCGCGGGCTCCTGCCGGAACACCGCGAGCAGCACCAGGCCGGCGGCCGCCACGAGGACCAGGACCCCGGCGGCGAACTCCGGCGCCCTCTCCATGTAGTAGGGGCTCAGGCTGCCGTTGCCGAGCATCAACCAGGGCGACAGCTGCGACGAGGCGAGCCAGTAGACCTCGCTGAGCGCGACCAGCAGACCGGCGGCGGACAGCACCGGGAGCACGCCGCGGAACCGATCGCCACCCCGCGCGGCGGCCAGGCCGGCCACCAGCACCACGGCCGCGGCCATGATGAGCCAGTAGGCGTTGAGCACCATGGCGGGCGTGTCGGAGTAGAACCGCCAGGGCGCCGCCACCTCCAGGGCCAGGCCGGCCGTGGCGCCGGCGAAGCCGAGAAGGCGCAGGCCTCGCCACGCGGCGGCGAGGACCACCGCCCAGACGGCCGCGCGCAGGACGTCGAGGGGATCGAGCGCCTCGATCCCGGCCGGCACGAACGGCACGACCCGGCGCAGCGCGGCCGCCAGCAGCAGGAGCGTGCCGAAGAACTGAGCGACCCGGGCGGCCCGCCGCAGGCCGGGCGGCGCCGCCGGAAGACGCGCCAGCCGGACCAGGAGAGCGGCCCGGACCAGGTCGAACACCTGCGCCGGGCCGGGCCGGCCGTCGGCCGCCAGCACGGCGAGCATCTCCTCCTCGTATTCCCGGCGGAAGTCGCTCGGATAGAGCGTCAGCAACCGGCGGTGGAGAGCGCTCATGCGGGCGCTCCGCCGAGGTCGGCGCGGCGGGCGCGCAGGCGCCGGTCGGCGATCGCGGCCTGCTCCCGCAGGCGGGCCGTCTCGGCGGCCAGGCTGCGCTCGCCGGTCGCGGTGAGCCGGTAGTAGCGCCGGAGCCGGGACTGCACGATCTCTTCCCGATCGACCTCGATGAGGCCCTCGGCGCGCAGCCGGTCGAGAGCCGAGTAGAGCGTGCCGGCCCGCAGCCGGACCCGGCCGCCGGTCAGCGCGGACACGTCCTCGATCACGGCATAGCCGTGCCGGGGTTCCTCGGCCAGCGCGGTGAGCACCAGGAAGGTCGGCTCGCGCATCGGGGCTTCGCTCATGGCCGCAAGCATATACCGATGAGCGGTATATCCGGCAAGGGGTTCGTACGCTGGAGAGCGGGTACGAGCCTGCCGACGAAGGAGGACGCTGATGGCCGTGGGCGACCTGGCGAACGCGGGAGGGCTCACCGGCTGGGTCGCTTCGGTGATCGAGTCGGCCGGCGAGGCCGGCGTCGGCCTGCTGGTCGCGCTGGAGAACCTCGTCCCCCCGATCCCCAGCGAGATCGTCCTCTCGATGGCCGGCTACCTGGCCAGCGAGGGCCGGGTCAACCTGGTGCTCGTCTGGGTCGCGGCGACGGCCGGCGCGCTGATCGGCGCGCTGCTGCTCTACTGGCTCGGCCGCGGTCTCGGCGAGGACCGCCTGCGCCGCTGGCTGGACAAGGTCCCGCTGGTCGACGTCGACGATCTGAACAAGGCGGACCGCTGGTTCTCCAAGCACGAACGTTCCGCCGTGCTGTTCGGGCGCTGTGCTCCGGTCGTACGCAGCCTGGTCTCGATCCCTGCGGGCGCGAACCATATGGCGATCGGGCAGTTCGCTCTCTTCACCACGATCGGCAGCGGCGTGTGGAACGCCCTCTTCATCGGCGGCGGCTACGCGCTCGGCAGCCGATGGCAGGACGTGGAGAAGTACAGCCACTGGTTCGACTACGCGATCTGGGCGTTCTTCGCGATCGCGATCGGCTCGTGGGTGGTCAAGAAGATCCGGAAACGGCGGCGCGCGGCCGCTCAGAAGAGCGACCGCGCACCGATCAGCTGACTCAGAACCCGGCGCTCACCTTGGTGAACGCCCAGTCCGCCTGGGCGATGCCGGAGCAGTTGGAGACCACCCCGCCACCGGCGCAGCCCCGGTCCCGGTTGACCGCCCAGAAGGCGAACCGGGCCAGATTCTTGCTCTTCGCGTAGTCCCGGATCCGGGTCCAGGTCTCCACCGACGTGACCTCCTGCTGGTCGGAGAGGCCGTTCATGCCGGAGATGCCGATCCGCGAGTACGCCTGCGCGTCGGTCCAGCCGAACGTCGACTTGAGCACGTTCTTGAGGCCCTCGGTGGCGCCCACCGTCGCGGCGTACATGTCGGCGTGGCCGCTGAAGTCGAACGGCATCTGGGTGAAGACGTCGATGTTCGCGTTCTTCGCCTTGGCCTGCTGGATCAGGCGGACGCCGTGCGCGTTCGGGCCGGTCGTCGTGGTGCCGAAGGTGAGGATCGTCTTCACCGACGGGTTCTTCTGCTTGACGATCTTCAGGGCGTCCACGATCCGGTCGGCCACCACGTAGTTCTCGAACTCGTCGGTGTTCTCGATGTCGACGTCGATCGCCTTCAGCTGGAAGGTGTCGATCACCTTCTGGTACGCGCCGGCGAGCGCCTCGGCCGTGGCGCAGTTCGGGCCGAGCTTGTTGCCGCTCCACCCGCCGATCGACGGCACCACGTCGGCGCCGGCCGCGCGGATCGCCGCGATGGTGCTGGCGTGCGCGCCCCCGGTCAGGCCGGTCGAGCCGTCCCAGGCCGGGTTGCAGCCGTTGCTGGCCAGCACGAAGGCCATCGTGAACGCCTTGATGCCGGTCGCGTTCACCACGGTGGCCGGCGCGGGCGGGTTGCCCCAGCCCGGGTAGATGTACGGCGCCGCCGCCATCTTCGTGCCGGTGGCCGGGGGCGGCGTGGTCGGGCCGGTGGTCGGCGGCGTGGTGGTCGGCGGCGTGGTGGTACCGCCGCAGACCCCGTTGTCCGCCCAGACGGCCCACTGGCTGCTGTTCGTGGCGGGCGACTCGTTCTGCGTCCACCACTTCGCGGTGTAGTTGTGGCCGTTCTGCGAGGCGACGTTGTCCTTCACGTAGACGGCGCTCGCGCTCCACGCCGGCGCGCAGGCGACGGCGGCGCTCGAGGTGGTCATCGGGAGGACGGCGGCGGCCGTCGAGGCCGTCGCGACCGCCGCTACCAGGGCGATCTTTCTGCTGAGTTTCACGGGGTGCTCCGGAGAAGAGGGGATCAGGGGAGGGTGGCGAGGTGCGGGTCGACCGTGTTGGCCCACGCGTTGCCGTTCGTGACGTCCCAGTTGATCGACCAGGTCATCGCGCCCCGGATGCCCGGGTACGTGGCCGGCGGCTTGAACGTGCCGCAGTTCGTGCCCTTCGCGAGGCAGTCGAGCGCGGCGTTCACCACGGTCGGCGCGACGTATCCGCCGCCGGCCGCCCGGGTGCTGGCCGGCAGGCCGAGGGCGATCTGGTCGGGGCGCAGCCCGTTCTGCAGGGGGATGCAGGCGAGCGCGGTGAGGAAGTTGACGCTGCCCTGGCCGTACGCGGCGTTGTTGTCGCAGCCGAGCATCGCGCCGGAGTTGTAGTACTGGGTGAAGACGACGGTCAGGATGTCCTTGATGTCGAGCGCCAGCTTGAAGTACGACGACTGCGGGTTCTGCATGTCGATCGTCTGCGGCGCCATCGTGATGATCAGGCTGCTGCCCACCTTGGCCCGCAGGGACCGCAGCGCGCTCGCCATGTAGGTCGGGTTGAGCCCGTTCTCCAGGTCGATGTCGACGCCGTCGAACCCGTAGTTGCGGATCAGCGTGTGAACCGAGTCGGCGAACGCCGTGGCGGCGGCGGCGCTGTTCACCGCGACCGTGCCCTTCTCGCCGCCGACCGAGATGACGACCTTCTTGCCGCGCGCGTGCAGCGTGGCGATGTCCGCCTTGAACTGCGCGTCGGTGTATCCGCCGACCGCCGTGGCGAGGCCCGGGTCGAGGTTGAAGGTGACCGCGCCGGGCGTCGAGGTGGCGTCCGCGAAGGCGACCGCAATCAGGTCGTACGTGGCCGGGACGGCAGCGAGCTTGAGCGGCGCGGCGCCGTTGTCGAAGTTCTGCCAGTACCCGGTGAGGAAGTGCTTGGGCAGCTGACCGGTAACGGGGGGCTGCGAAGTGGACGGCGAGGAGGACGGGGACGGCGAAGAGGACGGCGAGGAGGAGGGGGACGGCGACGGGCCGCTGCCGCAGATCCCGTTGTCGGTCCAGACCGCCCACTGCGTGCTGTTCGTGGCGGGCGACTCGTTCTGCGTCCACCACTTGGCGGTGTAGTTGTGGCCGTTCTGCGAGGCGGTGTTGCCGCCGACGTAGACGGCGGTGGCGCTCCATGCCGGAGCACAAGCCGCCGCCGCCTGCGCGCTGCCCGCGAAGTAGGTCGCCGCACCACCTGCGGCGAGGGCCGTGACCGTCGCGAGGATCACCGAGCTGGGGCGCTTCATCATGCGTCAATGTTTAGGACTGTTAACAGTAAAAGTAAAGCGCCCTGATCGATGAAAATGATTACCGCCGGAACTGGATCCAGTTGACGTTGACGAAGTCGGCGGGCTGCCCGCTGCTGAAGGTCAGGAAGACCGTGTGCGACCCGGTCACGTTCGCGACGTTCCCCGGGATCGACCGCCAGGTCTGCCAGCCGCCGGTGCCGCCGAGCGCGAAACTGCCGATCGGCGCGTTGCTCCGGCTGTCCAGCCGCACCTCGATGAGCCCGCTCACCCCGCTGCCCGCGCCGGAGGCGACCCGCGCCACGAAGTCCCGTACGCCGCCCGTACCGAAGTTGACGTTGTCGAACTGCAGCCAGTCGCCGTTCCCGATGTATCCGACGTCCTGCCCGCCCTCGGAGCACGCCTCGACCTGGACACCCGCCGAGGAGTTGTAGGACTCCGCCTCGATCCGGGAGTAGGCATCACGCGAAGAAGAAGAGGCGCTGGGCGTGGGCGAGGGCGTGGAGCCCCCGGACGACTGCCAGACCGCCACGTAGTCGACGAGCATCGGCACGCCGGACTGCGTCTGCGCGGTGGGGCCGCCGCCGAAGGCCGCCGGGAACCCGCCGCCGATCGCCACGTTGAGGATCACGAACATCCCGTGGTGGGTCGCGTTGTTCCAGGTGGTGGCGTCGACAGCGGTCGAGTTGAGGGTGAAGTAGTTGACGCCGTCGAGGTACCACCGCATCTGCTCGGGCGAGGTGCTGCGGTCGTACTCCACGGCGTAGGTGTGGAAGCTCGACAGGCAGCCGTTGCAGGCGCGCTCGCCGCTGGTCAGGCCGGTGGTCTCGTTGCACGGGCCGCCCGGGTTGGTCCCGCAGTGCAGGGCCGCGAAGACGCTGGACCGCCCGTTGATGTTCTCCATGATGTCCCACTCGCCGATGCCCGGCCAGTTGGTGGCGCCGACCGGGCGGGCCGCGGCGCCGAGGGCCCAGAAGGCCGGCCAGTACCCGGCCGCGGCGGCGCCGGTGACGTTCGGCTGCTGGATCCGCGCCTCGATCCGGACCCGGCCGCCGGCCGGCGCCGCGAAGTCGGTCCGCTGCGTCTCGACCCGGCCCGAGGTCCAGTTGCCGGCCCCGTCCCGGATCGGCTTGATCGCCAGGTTGCCGTTGCCGTCCTGGTAGACGTTCGCGGTCGAGTCGGTCATCCGCTCGACCTCGCCGGTGCCCCAGTTGGCGGCGCCGCCGGGATATCCGTAGCCGGTGGAGTAGAGCCAGTTCGTGCGGTTCAGGCCGGTGCCGGCCGCACCGGTGAAGTCGTCGCTGAAGACCAGCGACATGCCGGACGGCGCGGGCGGGACGGCCGCCTCGGCGCTGGTCACGACCGTGATGGAGGCGACCACCGCGAGGGCGGCAGCGGCTGCGGCGAGTAGTCGGGGAGCTCGCATGGGAAACGCCTTCCGAAGGGGGATGAGAGAGCGCTCTCACGCAGTTTCACGCTTGTTACATCGACTGTCAACGACATCTGTTTCCGGGGAGATCCCCTCGGGTATTCGACGGCCCATGGACGCCGCCACCGAGGGAACGGTCCTCCCCGCGGACATCGCCGCCGAGGCCGACCGGAACGACCTGCACACCCTCGGCATCGAGGAGGAGTACCTCCTGGTCGACGCCGTCGAGCCACGCGCCGTCGAGGCGGTCGAGGACGTCTTCGCCGAGCTTCCCGAGGAACTGCGGGACGGGGTTCAGCACGAGTACTACCGCAGCCAGATCGAGGTGGCGAGCCCGCCGCGGCTCGACCTCGCCGACCTGCGCGAGGAGATGGCCCGGCTGCGCGGCACCGTCGCCTCGGCCGCCGAGCGGGCCGGCGCGCGGCTGCTCGCGATCGGCACCGGGCCGGCCGCCGGGCCGAACCTGCGGATCGTGGACAAACCGCGCTACCACCGGATGCGGGAGCGCTTCGGCGACCTCTCCCCCGGCCAGGGCATGTGCGGCACCCACGTGCACGTGAGCATCCCCGACCCGGAGACCGGCGTGCAGGTCCTCAACCACCTGCGCCCCTGGCTGCCCGTGCTGCAGGCGGCCGCCGCGAACTCCCCGCTCTTCGCGGGCCGCGACACCGGATACGCGAGCTGGCGCTCGATGATGTGGGAGCGCTGGCCCACCGTCGGCCCGACGCCCTACCTGCACTCGCACGAGCACTACCTCACGCTCATCGCCGACCTCGAGGCGAGCGGCGCCATGCTCGACGAGGGGATGCTCTACTGGTACGCCCGGCTCTCCGCGAACTACCCGACCGTCGAGATCCGGATGGGCGACGTCACGCCGACGCTCGACGACGCCATGCTGCTCACCGCGCTGGCCCGGGCCCTCGTCGCCACGCTGCTCAACGAGGTCCGCGACGGCATCGAGGCGCCGGACGTGCCGCATCCCCTGCTCATGGCCGCACACTGGCGGGCCGCGCACGACGGGCTGGAGGGTCTCAACATCGACATGGCCACGCGCGAGCCCCGTCCGGCATGGCGTCTCATGCGTCAGCTCTTCGATTTCGTACGTCCGGAGCTGGAGAGGCATGGCGATCTCGAGACGGCGACCGTCCTGATGGGACGGCTCCGGGCCGGCGGCACCGGTGCGGCCCGGCAGCGCGCGATGCTGGCCCGCGGCGCCTCGGTCGCCGACGTGGTCGACGAGCTGGCCCGCCTGACCCGGGGAGAGGCGCCCTCCGCCTGACTTGAGGCGAAATAGCGGGACCGATAAGGATCACACCCCTATCGGTACGGATGTTGCGGAGCGTAGTCACATACGGTGAGCAGCGAAAATCACCGTCCGTGGCGACGGAATGACCGATCCGGTATCGCGCTCGATCATGCCAACCGGTAGGCATGACGGATGCTTCCGCACAACCCGCGTCCAGCAGCACCGTCATCCGGTGTGGACGGCGCCCGGGTCGGGCGGCACCGCAGGCCCGACGCGCCTGCCGAGAACGACCCGGCCGGCACCCCCACCCTCGGGAACCGTGCCCTGATTCTGAGCGCCGACAGCCTCGGCACCGACTCCGGCACCCGCTCGGCCCGGCACCGCGCGGCCACCGGCGGTTCCTCGTACGGAGCAAGGAGCGTGACCGGCGCACGCGGCTCTCGCGGCACGGGGTCGCGCTCGGCGCGGCACTCGCAGACCACCCCGCGCGCGTCGCGGGACAGGGCGCGGGAGAGGAACAGCGCGGCCCGGCACCGCGCCCCCGGCGGCACCGTCCCGCTCGACGGCTGGCTGAAGGCCGCGCGCAACCGGCCGCAGCTGATGCTCGGCACCCTGGTCGTCGCGGGCCTGCTGCTCACCGCGCTGCCGACGATCCCGCAGCAGGGCGGCGGCCCGACCAGCGTCATGAACGTGGCCGCCCAGGCGGTCTCCCGGGCGACCAGCTCGAAGCCGGCGCCGGAGGAGACCCGGATCGCCGCGCCGATCGCCACCACCCGGCCGGAGTCGGCCGAGCAGGCCGAGAAGCCGTCGCCGGCCGCCTTGACAGCCGCCCCCACGACGCCGCCGGCCGCCGAGGTGCAGCCGGCGAAGCTCGCCGTGCCGAAGGGTGACGGGCCGTCGAACTCGCTGCGCACCACCGGGTCGCGGACCGTGACGCTCACCTTCGACGACGGCCCCGACCCGAACGAGACTCCCAGGATCCTGGAGATCCTGGCGAAGTACGACGTCAAGGCCGTGTTCTGCCTCGTCGGCACGCAGGCACAGCGATACCCGGAGCTGGTCAAGCAGATCAGCGACGCGGGCCACGTGCTCTGCAACCACACGTGGGACCACGACCTGAAGATCGGCAAGAAGAAGCCCGAGCAGATCCTCGAGGACCTGGTGCGGACGAACGAGGCGATCCGGGCCGCCGTGCCGGGCGCGGAGATCCCCTACTTCCGGGCGCCGGGCGGCAACTTCACCGACCGGCTGGTCCGGGTGGCCTACACCGGCGGCGGCATGACCTCGCTCTACTGGGAGGTCGACCCTCGGGACTGGGAGCACCCGGCCGGGGAGACCGCCGAGCAGCACGTGAAGCGGATCGTGTCCACGGTCAAGAAGGAGACGCGACCGGGATCGATCATCCTGTCGCACGACTTCAACCAGCCGTCGACGACAAAGGCGTACGACCAGCTGATGCCGTGGCTCGTGAAGAACTTCTCGCTGGGCATTCCCGGTCAGGAGCCCGCGCCGGCCACCACCGAGCCGACGCCCGCGCCGAGCAGTCCGGCGCCGGTCGAGCCGACGCCCGCGACGCCGTCGCCCTCGGTCTCCGGGTCGCCGGCGGCCGAATCACCGGCCGCCGAGGCGCCGGCCGGAGGCGAGGGCGGGGCGGCCGCGGCGGGTGCCGGGCCGTCGGTGTCGCCGAGCGCCGGCTGAACCGCTGCTTCAGCGCCGGCGCTGTTTCTCAGCGGCCGGCGGTGCTCTTCAGCGCCGGCGTGCGCGTCCCGCCGGCGCGGTGATCGCGGGCTGGCAGGTCGGGCACCAGTAGAGGTTGCGCCCGGCCAGCGGCCCGCGCGCCACCTCGGTGCCGCAGACCAGGCAGGGCTGGCCGGGACGGCGGTAGACGTACACCTCGCCGCCGTGCCGGTCGACCCGCGGCGCCCGCCGCATCGCCTCCGGCGTGTGCTCGGTGTGCACCGTGTCGATCCGGCCGCGCGCCACGCCCTCCTTCATGAGCGCCCGCAGGTCGTCCCAGATCGCCGTCCATCCGGCCGGGTCGATCGCGGTGCCCGGCGTCTCCGGCGACAGCCCGGCCCGGAACAGCACCTCGTTCGCGTAGATGAGGCCGCAGCCCGCCACGATCGACTGGTCGAGCAGGAGCGCGAAGAGCGGCTTCGTGCTGCTCCGCACCTTCGCGTAGGCCCGGGACGGGTCGGCGTCGTCGCGCAGCGGGTCGGCGCCGAGCCGGGCCTTCAGCAGGTCGACGGCGCCCGGGTCGAGCACCTCGCACGCGGTCGGGCCGCGCAGCTCCAGCCAGTGACCGGAACCGGTCATCGCGAGCCGCACCTGGCCGACCGGGACGGGCGCCTCGCCCTCGCCGTCGGCGAACTTGCCGTAGAGACCGAGGTGGACGTGGACGGTCCGGCCGTCCGCGTAGTGGTGCAGCAGGTGCTTGCCGTACGCCTCGGTGTCCCGCAGCACCTGGCCGTCGACCAGGGCCGCGCCCGCCGCGAACCGGCCCTGCGGGCTGCTCACCGCAACGCGCGAGCCGGCGAAGAGCTCACGGTGACGGACGGCAAGGCGGTGAATGGTATGTCCCTCGGGCACCGGACAAAATTAGCCGCCGCGGGTCACCACACCGATTCGGCGTGATCAGTACCACTGCGGGACGCTTTCTGCCCACAGCGGATTCGCCCTGAGGGGAATCACTGGGCTATTCCGCCACGCCTGGGAGAAGGTGTGAAACGTAAACAGCGATGCGAGAGGGTTGGCTCATGAGCATTGACACGACCATGCGTGGCGGCGGCGCGTCCTTCGACGACCAGGTGTTCGAGCGGCTGCTCCGCGAGCGGATCATCTTCCTCGGCAGCGAGGTCAACGACGAGGTGACCAACCGGATCTGCGCGCAGATGCTGCTGCTCGCGTCCGAGGACTCGGAGCGCGACATCACGCTGTACATCAACTCCCCCGGCGGCTCGATCAGCGCCGGCATGGCGGTGTACGACACCATGCAGTACATCAAGAACGACGTCGCGACCGTGGCGATGGGCATGGCGGCCTCGATGGGCCAGTTCCTGCTCTGCGCCGGCACCCCCGGCAAGCGCTACGCCCTGCCGCACGCCCGGGTGATGATGCACCAGCTGTCCGGCGGCATCGGCGGCACCGCCGCGGACATCGCCATCCAGGCGGAGAGCATGCTGCACATCAAGCAGGTCATGAACGAGCGGATCGCCTTCCACACCGGGCACACCCCGGAGGAGATCGAGCGCGACTCCGACCGCGACCGCTGGTTCACCGCCCAGCAGGCCAAGGAGTACGGCCTCGTCGACCACGTCATCACCACGACGGCCGACGTGCACACCGCTTCCCCGATCGGCTGACATCCGAGCAGTTCGAAGGGCACGTGGAGTGACTTCCACGTGCCTTTCGTGTCGTTTGGGGTTCAAGGGGGTATAGAGCTTCGTCATCACTGATGAGAACGTTCGGAGGTGCTGACGTGAGGATTCCTTCCTTCTCCCGCCAGTCCTCGGCCGATAGCACGGTCGAGGACCGGCCCACCGCGACCACCACGCCCGCGACGCAGCGTGACGAACAGGTCGACGACCGCCTGCCGCGCCGGACCCCGGTCGCGCCGCGGACGAGCACCGTGACGCCGCCGCGGGACGAGACCACCACGAGGATCCCGGCCACCCGCCTCGACCACCGCACCGAGGCCGAGCGCGCCGCCGCGGTGACCGAGGACCGCCCGGCCGCCGAGCCGGTCCGGGACCGCAAGCCGCGCGCCAGCCTCGCCGCCACCCTCGGCCTCATCCTCGGTGTCGCCGGCGCGCTGCTGGTGCTCTCCGGCCCGCTCGTGGGCTACGGCATCGGCGTCGCGGCGCTCGGCCTGATCTTCTCGGTGGTCGGCTTCTTCGCGACCCGCAAGCGGCACATCGCCGGCAAGACCGACGCCCTGATCGGCCTGCTGCTCTCGATCGCCGCGATCGTCGTCGGCATCCTGGCGCTGACCGGCTCGCTCTCCTGGCTCGGCACCGACATGCAGCCGGCCTCCGATCTCCGGCAGTGGCTCGACACACAGTTTGAGACCCGCTTCTGACGGGTATCAGACATTCATCGCCGGTGATGCACCGGTGATTGCTCCTCGGAACCGGGACGGTGCTCCACCGAACCCGCCCCGAAATGCCTCCGGCGGTGCGCCGGAGATCCTCGCAGGGCGCTGCAGGGCTGGCGGTTCGCCGGCTCCGCAGCGCCCTGCGCTTTTCTGTGATGAAGGGCCACGCAATGTTTCGCCGTGGCCGTCGGCGATCACGCAACGATTCGCCGCCGTACGCATGGTTGATCCAGGGTGATCGTCGGCCGATCCCGCATAGCGTCTTGTTCCATGACGTCCCACGCCATGCCGCGCCGCTACCTCATGTGCCGGCCCACCCACTTCGCCGTGACCTACCGGATCAATCCGTGGATGGACCCGGCGGCGCCGTACGACAACGCGCTGGCCGTCAGCCAATGGGAGAACCTGCGGCAGACGTTCCTCGACCTCGGCCACACCGTCGAGCTGATCGAGCCGCTCCCCGGCCTGCCCGACATGGTCTTCGCCGCGAACGGCGGGACCGTGGTGGACGGCCGGGTCCTGGGGGTCCAGTTCCGGGACGCCGAGCGCGCCGACGAGGCGCCGGCGTACGCGTCCTGGTTCCGGGACCGCGGCTTCGAGGTGCACGAGCCGAAGCACACCAACGAGGGCGAGGGCGACATCCTGCTCGCCGGGGACGTGCTGCTGGCGGGCACCGGGTTCCGTACGGCGCACGCCTCGCACGCCGAGACCCAGGAGTTCCTGCGCCGGCCGGTGATCACGCTGCAACTGGTCGATCCGGCGTACTACCACCTGGACACCGCGCTCTGCGTGCTGGACGAGACGAACATCGCGTACCTGCCGCAGGCGTTCTCCCCGGGCTCGCAGGCGGTGCTCCGGCAACTCTTCCCGAACGCGATCGTCGCGACGCCGGAGGACGCGGCCGTGCTCGGCCTGAACGCGGTCAGCGACGGGCGCACCGTGGTGCTGCCGGCGCAGGCCGTCCATCTCACGGCCGCCCTCGAGGCAGCCGGTTACCGGACCATCGGGGTCGACCTGTCCGAGCTGCGCAAAGCCGGCGGCGGCCCGAAGTGCTGCACGCTGGAGGTGCGCTCGTGACGACCGTGGAGTTCCGTACGCCGGACGCGCTGGCCGAGGCCGAGCGCTGGACCGCCCACAACTACCACCCGCTGCCGGTCGTGGTCGCCGAGGCCGAGGGCGCCTGGGTCACCGACGTCGACGGCCGCCGCTACCTCGACTTCCTCGCCGGGTACTCGGCCCTCAACTTCGGGCACCGGCACCCCGGCCTCGTCGCCGCGGCGCACGCCCAGCTCGACCGGGTCACGCTGACCAGCCGCGCGTTCGTGCACGACCAGTTCGCCGCGTTCTGCAAGGGCCTCGCCGAGCTCTGCGGCAAGGACATGGTCCTGCCGATGAACACCGGCGCCGAGGCCGTCGAGACCGCGATCAAGGTGGCCCGCAAGTGGGGCTACCGGGTCAAGGGCGTGGCCGACGAGCGCGCCGAGATCATCGTGGCGGCCGGCAACTTCCACGGGCGCACCACGACGATCGTGAGCTTCTCCACCGACCCGGAGGCGCGGGCCGAGTTCGGCCCGTACACGCCCGGGTTCGTCGTGGTTCCGTACGGTGATCTCGAAGCCGTCCGGAAGGCGATCACGCCGAACACCGTGGCCGTGCTCATGGAGCCGATCCAGGGCGAGGCCGGCGTGCTGGTGCCCCCGGCCGGGTTCTTCGCCGGGGTGCGCGACCTCTGCACCGAGCGGAACGTGCTGATGATCGCCGACGAGATCCAGTCCGGGCTCGGCCGCACCGGCCGCACGTTCGCGATCGAGCACGAGGGCGTCGTCCCGGACATGTACGTGCTCGGCAAGGCCCTCGGCGGCGGCATCGTGCCGGTCTCCGCGGTGGCCGCCGACCGTGCGGTGCTCGGCGTGCTGCGGCCCGGCGAGCACGGCTCGACGTTCGGCGGCAACCCGCTGGCCTGCGCCGTCGGCGCCGAGGTGGTCCGGCTGCTCGCGACCGGCGAGTTCCAGGAGCGCTCGGAGCGGCTCGGCGCGCGGCTGCACGCGGGGCTGACCGCGCTGATCGGCAAGGGCGTCGTGGCGGTCCGCGGGCGCGGCCTCTGGGCCGGCGTCGACATCGACCCGCTGCTGATGACCGGCCGGCAGGCGTGCGAGCGCCTCGCCGAGCGGGGCGTCCTCGCGAAGGACACGCACGGCTCGACGATCCGGCTGGCCCCGCCGCTGACGGTCACCGAGGAGGACCTGGATCACGCGCTGGCCCAGCTGGCCGCGATCCTGGCGTAGCCCTCCACTCGATCTTGTGAAGTCCCGCAGCAACGGTGCCGCGGGACTTCACAAGATCGCACAAAAGCAGGCTCAGCGGCCCACCGGGCGGAACGCCATCGTCGGCGCCTCGCCCATTACCGACTCGGGCTGCACCACGCCACCGGTCGCCCACATCTTCGACCGGCCCAGGTGCACCCCGGCGTAGAGCTCCACCACGTCCTCCGGCCCGAGGACCCGGCTCTCGTCCCGCTTCAGGGTGAGCCGCTGGTCGTCGTCGGGCGCGCCGCCGGGGCGCAGGCCGGAGCCGTTCATGCTGATGTCGGTGACGGTCACCTCGCCGGCGCGCAGCGAGAGCTGCACGTGGCCCCGGCTGATCCACTTCCGGGCGTCGTCGGTGAGCCACTGCCCCAGCATCACGCCGGCGCCGCCCTCGGGGGCCCGGCCGATCACGACCGGCTGGTCCTCGGAGACCACGAAACGCTGCCGGATCACGCCGTCGATGCGTACCGAGAAGACCTCGGTGGCCGGGCGCGCGCCGGCGTCCCGGAGCCGCTCCCCGTGCCGCGGGCAGGTCGGCGCGCCGGACCGCAGGGCCGGTGGCGGCTGCGAGACCGGGCTCGTGAAGGTCCGCATGTCGGAGAAGAAGCTGTCCGAGTCGCCGGCGCCGCCGGTGCTGTAGCTGGTGCAGTTCGGCGCCGGGCAGTTCCACACCCGGGCCAGCAGCCGCTCGCCGAGCGGCGACCGGGGCACCGGGGGCGCCACCTCGCCCCGGCCGACCCGCGGGACCAGCACCGGTCCGCCCTGGTTCGACACGAGCGCGAGCAGGCGGCCGGGGTCGGTGACCCACGGGCGGCGGTCCCGGAAGCGGTCCTCCCGGTCGCGGGTGAGCACCGGCAGGCCGAGCATCTCGGCCACCTCGAGCACCCGGTCGTCGAGCTGCGGAACCACCTCGATCTTGCCGTCGTCGGCCCAGCGGCGGACGACCATGCGCTCGTTCGAGGTGAGATCGGTGTCCGAGATGAGGCCGCGAGGCGCCACCGCGTAGACGGGCACGTTCTCCTCGGCGACGTACCGGCCGAGCGCGTCGACCAGCAGACCGAGTCGGACCAGGCTGGCCGGGCGGCCACCGTCGAGGTCGGCGTAGCGGACGACCTCGGACAGATCAACCACGGCCCGGGCGAGCGCCGGGTCGGTGGTGAGCCGGACCTCGATGGCGTCGAGGACCTTGCTGACCTCGAATCTCACGAGTCCTCCCCATGGATTGCGCGTACCGGCCCATCATGCCCGCCACATGATCCGCCGAGAAATCCGGGCGTCCGCGAGGCCGGACTTGTCCGTTTGTTTCGTCACTCCATCGGGCAAGGAGGCTCATCGACAGGCGTCTCACGGCAGGAGATAGGCAAATGCGAAAAATCGCTATTTGTGCGGCATGCGCCGCCATCGCCCTGGCGGGCTGCGCCACCACGAGCACCGCCGACCCGGCACCCTCCACTTCGGTGTTCGCCTCGGCGGAACCCGCCCCGAGCGTCACCTCGACCGCCGACCCGGCCGCCACGGCCGCTCTCGGCAAGGCGACCGCCGCCCTCGGCACCACCAGCTACACCATGACGGTCACGGCGGGCACCGGGTTCAAGCTGTCCGCCCTGCTCGACCCGCCGGGCGGCAAGGGCACCGCCGAGCTCACCGCGAGCGGCCCGAACACCGAGATCACCGTGAAGTCGCTGCTGATCGGCCAGGACCTCTGGGCGCAGATCCCCGGCATCACCAAGGACGGCACCTGGACCCACCTGGACATGAGCCGGCTGCCGGAGGGCGCTAACGTCGGCCTGCGCCCCGGCCGGATCGACCCGGTGGACTCGGCGAACCTGCTCGCCTCCACCACCGACGTCCAGTCGACCGGCGGCAACACCTACTCCGGCACGGTCGACCTCACGAAGGCCGCCGGGATCGCCGGCCTGGACCGGGTCACCATCGACGGCTACGGCTCGGCCGCGCAGCGGGTGCCGTTCGTGGCCGCCCTCGACGAGCAGGGCCGGCTCGCCACGCTGACGGTGACGCCGCCCGCCGTGAACGGCACGGCCATCGCCCCGATCGAGGCGCGGTACACCGAGTACGGCCGTACCGTCGACGCCGAGCAGCCGCAGGCCGCCACCGTGGTCGAGGCGCCGGAGAACGTCTACCGGGCTCTCGGCGGCTGACTCTCGAACTGCTGGGGCCGGTTGCTCTCGACCCAGGCGTCGATCCGCGCCCACCAGTCGTAGAGCCAGTCGATCCGCTCCTGCTCGCCGGCCGGCACCTCCTCGGGCGGCACGCTCCAGAACCGCATCACCAGACGCTTGTCCATCGGCAGCTCGCGCCAGACGTCGGACACCGTGATCATCCGGTCCAGGCCGGTGTGCGCCACGAAGATCACCCCGGCGTCCGGCGCGGCGTCGATCGCGGCGAGCAGGCCGCCCGGCTTCGGCGGCAGCAGGTTGCGCAGGTGCTCGGCGCGCTCGGCCATCTCGTCGAGCCCGCTGGCCCGCAGCCGGGCGATCGCCTTCACCTTGCGGCGCGGGGTGAAGTTGCCGCCCTCCGGGAAGATCACGAAGGCGTCGTTGTCGTCGAGGCCGGTCGCGAGCGCGCCGATCTGGTCCTCCAGCGTCGCCGTGCCGGTCCGGCCCGGCGAGATGAACCGGTTGGGCAGGCGGTTGAGCAGCACGTCCACGGCCGGGTCCCACTGCAGGCCCGCCTTCAGGACGATCCGCGGCTCCCGGGCGAACCAGTTGACCAGCGCGTGGATCAGCGTGAACGAGTCGCCCGGCCCGGCGTGCCGGCTCACCACGATCTCCGGGCGGCCCGGGACGGCGGTGTCCGGGTCGGTGCCGACCACGTCGATGGCGAGGTGCAGCGACCAGCGCGCGAACCAGAACAGGACCCGCAGGAACCATCCGGTCAGGACGTAGTGGGCCCGCTGGAAGAACGGGTTCCGGATCTTCCAGCCGCAGCCCGAGGCGACCCAGAAGACCGCCAGCACGATCAGCGCGGCCGCGTCCCAGACGAGGTAGACGATCAGCAGGAACACGAACCTCGGCACCCGCAGCCGGCCGGGCACGAACGGCGAGACGGCGAGGGCCAGCAGCAGCCAGAGCGGCAGGGTGGTGAGCAACGTCACCGCGAGCACCACCACGAGCGGGGCGAGCACGACGCGTCGCACCCAGATCGGCGGCAGCCCCATCACTGCCCCGGCAGCGGGTTCACGTTGGCCGCCAGGTAGCGGCGGGAGGCGGTGTAGGCCCGGCTGATCCGGCGGCCGACCGAGGCCATGTCCCGGTACGCCCACGGCGAGTCGTCGCGGGCCTCGCCGCCGCCGCTGGGGAGAACATGCACCCGTACATCGTCGGGCAGCGACGCAAGCTCGCGGGCGAACCGGTGCCGGCGGGCGATCTCGAACGCCACCTGTGCCACCTCCCACGGCCGCTTCGGCACGGCGAGTTGCCGTTCCACCCTGCCGACCTGCAATACGAAGATCAGCTTCGCGCCGATCCGGACCGCCTCGCCGATCGGGATCGAGTTCACGATGCCACCGTCCACATAGTGCTCGCCACCGATCTCGGCGGGTGGGAGCAGACCGGGCACGGCCGAGGAGGCGAGCACCGCGTCGACGAGCGGCCCGCTGTCGAACCAGTGCTCGGCCGCGCGCTCGATGCTGGCGGCACAACACCGGAACGGAATCTTGAGATCGCTGAACGACGTGCCCTCGCCGAGCTCGCTCTCCAGCAGGCGGCGCAGCGGCCGGGGCGAGTGCAGGTGGGTGCGGGCCGCGAACCGGCGCATCTGCCGGCCGATCGAGTCCCCGTAGACGGCGGCGGCCTCCGGCGACGTCCAGAGCCGCAGCAGCCGATCGGTCACCGCCTCGGACGGGTCGGCGGCCACCAGCGCCCCGTTCACCGCGCCGATCGAGGTGCCGACCACCACGTCCGGACGGAACCCGGCACGGAACAGCGCCCGCAGCATCCCGACCTCGACGGCGCCGAGCACACCGCCGCCACCGAGCACGAACGCGACCGGACCACTGTTGACCATGTCCCCATCTTGCCTTGACGCCGATGTCAGGGCCTACCGTCGGTCCCATGCTGATCGGAGAGTTGGCCGAACGGGCCGGCACCAGTCCGCGCACGCTGCGCTACTACGAGGAGCACGGCCTCGTCCGCCCGAGCCGGGACGCGAACGGCTATCGGCAGTACGACGACGCCGAACTCCGCGTGGTGCACGAGATCCGCGCCCTGCTGGCCGACGGCTTCGGCGTCGACGACATCAAGCCGTTCGTGGACTGCCTGCGCGCCGGCAACAGCGCGGCCCACGTCTGTCCCGATGCCGTGGCGGTCCTGCGCCGCCGCCTGGCCGAGGTGGACGGATACCTGGCCCGGCTGAACGACGTGCGCCGCCGCCTGAGCGATCAGCTCGACGAAGCCATCGAACACCGCCTCGAGGACCAGGAGATCCGATGCCTGATGAATCCCTGCTGACCGTCACCGACGCCACCTTCGCCGACCTGGTCCTGGACTCCCCGGTCCCGGTGGTCGTCGACTTCTGGGCGCGGTGGTGCCCACCCTGCGGCCCGATGACCCGCGTGCTGGCCGACCTGGCCACCGAGTTCGGCGACGAGGTCCGGATCGTCACGATCGACGTCGACAGCAATCCCGTCACCACCCGCGCCCACCGGGTCCACTCGATGCCGACGCTCCTCTTCTTCACCGCCGGCGTCCTCACGAACAGCCTGGTGGGCGCCCGCCCCAAGACCCTCCTGCGCCAGGCGATCACCAACGCGATCCGCCCATATTCCAATGCATAAACCATGATTTGTACGAAGATGACGGCCGTCTCCACGAGCAATGCGACGCCGTCCCGTGGCGCACCACACCTGCGGCCACGTTCCCCCGGCGCGTTCCGCCGCCGGCCCCGGCGCACCCGCACGCTCCCAGCGGCGACCTCAATCCAGTTCGGGCATGGCCACCGGCTGCGGGCGCGGGCGGCACGTTCCGCACTGGACGGCGTCCTCGACCACGAGTGCCTCCGCACGATCGCGGGTGACCGATCGGCTGATCTCCAGGAGGTAGGGGCCGAAGCGGGCGTGGTCGGCGCACACGCCCCGGCCGCAGAAACGGCAGGTGGCGCGGGCGCCCTCGGCACAGAACCAGCAGAGCATGGGTCCTCCTGACCCTGGGGCGGTCAGCCGGTGGAGGGGTCGGTGGTGGGCTCCGGGTCCTCCGTCGGCTCGGTGGGGTCGTCGGTGGGTTCGGTCGGGTCGTCCGTCGGCTCGGTGGGGTCGTCGGTCGGCTCGGTGGGGTCGTCCGTCGGCTCGGTCGGGTCGTCGGTCGGCGCCGTCGTCACGGTGCGGCTCGGCGTCGGCCGGCTGCTCGGTGCCGTCGTGGTGGGGACCGTGGTGGGGCGGGTCCGGGTCCGCGTCGGGCGGGGGTCGGCCGTGCCGGTCGTCGACGTCTCGTCCGGTTCGAACGTCCACTCGGGCGTGGCGTCCGCCGGGACCGAGGACTCCGAGGGCGACGGCGAGACCGACTCGGCCGGGAACGTGCCCTCCTCGGTCGGCTCCTCGCTCGGACCGGCCGACGGCGGCTCGATCGTCCTGCCGTCGCCGCAGCTCAGGTCCGTGCGGGCGGCCGGGGACGGGGTGCCGCCGACGGTGACGATGCCGCGCGACACGGTCACCGTGATCGGGTCGACGGCGAACCAGGACCGGTCCGCGTTCGTGACGTCGCCCTGCGTCCGCAGCACGGTCAGCGCCAGCGGCTGGTAGGCGCCGCTCGTGCTGGTCGTGTCCGCGAGCACCCGGCCACCGCCGAGGGCGAGCCGGGCGCTGGGCGCGGCTTCACGGCCGGCCGCCACCTCGGCGCCGGTCAGCTCGGTCGACGAGCCGCCGCACAGCACCACGGTGGCGCCGCCCGGGAACGTCAGCAGCGCCCGCGACGCGTCCGGGACCTTGATCTCCGAGCCGGCCGCGAGGTACCGGCGTTCGCCGGGGGCGAGCGCCGAGCCGGCCGCGGTCGCCTCACCCTTCTCCACGGTGAGCAACACCTCGCCGGCCGGCATCTCCGCCCAGGCCGGGCCGGGCCGGACGTTGAGGCCCGCGCTGACCAGCGCGAACACCAGCAGGAAGGCGGCGAAGGACCACATCCGGCGCTCGAAGTGACCGTCCACGTCGTACTCACCGGGCACGTCCGGCGGACCGGGCGGCACGGCGAGCGGCGGGTGGGCGGCGCCGGGCCGCACGGCCACCGGGGCGCTCGGCCGCAGCGCCGGCATCGGGGCGCCGGGGCCGTGCACGCCGACCAGGGGCGGCAGGTTCGAGGCGTCCGGGATGATCCAGAGGCGGACCGGGGTGCGGGTCTGCGCCACCGCGCCGGGGCTGCCGTCGCCGACCGGGCCGACCAGGGTGCCGCGGCGCAGCTCGATGCCGTCCGGCATGGCGATCACGCCGGACTCGACGACCACGGCGTGGGTCGGGCCGGGCAGCATCACCGGGCGCCCCGGTTCGAGGTCGGCCGGGTACGCCGCGCCGATCAGAGCGAGACGCTGGTCCTCCTCGAGCCCGGCGAGGGCCGGGGTGTCCGCGAAGAGCGCCTCGGCCTCGTCCCGTTCCTCCGGCGACGGGCCGGGCATCGGGCCGACCACCGCGGCGACGGTCTCCGCCGGGATCGCGAGCACCGTCGCGCCGGCCGCGGCGTACCAGTCGAGCTGGACCGGGCGGCCGGTCAGCGTGCCGGCCAGGGCGGCCACCCCGCCCGGCCCGGCGTGGTGCCGGATCGTGCCGCCGGGGTCGCCGGGCCGGCGCCCGTGCAGGGCGCCCTCGACGACCACCAGGGCGGCGTCCGGGTGGTCGCCGGCGCGGATCAGGAGGCGGCCGGTCGGCGGGCGGCGCCAGCGGGCCCCGGCGGCCAGCTCGTGCAGCGCCGGCTCGGGCAGGCCGCCCAGCTCGGAGGCGTGCAGCGCGGCGAGCCGGCGGGGCAGGTCGGCGTCCCGGTCGCGCTCGGCGGCCCGCTGACGCCACCGGCGCCAGGCCGCGGCGAGCCGGCCGAGGAGGAAGTAGAGGGCCGGGGCGGCGAGGCCCAGCACCATCACGGTCAGCAGCAGGCGGCCGGCGAGCCCGTCGTACCAGAGGCCGGTGGCCAGGCCGCGGACCCGGTCGGTCCAGAGCCGGTACCCGAGCCCGGCCGCGACGCCGAGCCAGAGCACGCCGAGCAGCGCGTAGAGGGCGACGATCCGGCCCTCCCGGTCGAGCGCCGAGAACCGGGGGCCGCGGCGGCGCAGCCGGCCGGCGAGCCAGGAGAGCGCGCGGGCCCGCAGGTCCGGGATCTCCAGCCAGTCCATCAGCAGGTAGTGGCCGTCGAGCGGGAGCAGCGGGCTCAGGTTGAAGAACGTGTGCAGGTAGAAGAGGAACGCCAGCTTGAACGCGATTCCGCCGGTCGCGGGCACGGCCAGCCCGATCACCTGGGCCAGACCGGCCAGGCCGAGCGCCGCGGCCGGGCCCGCCGCGGTGACCGCGATGCGCGCGCGGCGGCCCGCCATCCACACGTCGCTCGTGTCGACGAACACGGACGGGATGCCGAAGTACAGCATCACCCCGGCCGCCGGGACCTCGCGCCCGACGCGCTTGGCCGCGAGGGCGTGACCGAATTCGTGCGCCGCGAGAGCCAGCACGTTGAGGAGCACCAGGACGATCGCGCCGAGCAGGTACGAGTCACCCACCAGGAAGAGTGATCTGCTCCCCCGCTGCCAGGTCGCCGCGAAGAGCACGAGACCGGTGACCGCGAACAGCGTGCCGATCCAGAACGCCACCCGGGTGAAGAGGAACCGTCCCGCGCCCCGGTAGATCGCCCCGACCACGCCGTCGATGTCGGCGGAGAGCACCCGGCGCCCGAGGGCGGCCGCCGCGATCGAGCCGCCGACCCGCTTCGGCAGCGGCTCCCGGCGCATCTCGCGCAGCGGGCGGAAGGCGTCCATCGGGAGCTCTTCCAGCATCCGGTTGGCGGCCAGGTCGGCGACGACCCGGCGGACCTGGTCGGGCGCGAGCCGGCCGGCGATCCGGGCGAACTCGGCGACCAGGCGGGCCACCGTGCCGGTGCCGTCCATCATCAGGGCGAGCTGGTATTCCTCCGGGCTGAGCCGGAGGTAGGAGCTGCGGCCGCCCTCCTCCGGGGAGCGGAGCATGACGTACCGCCCGCCGCGGACCGTGGTCCGGTGCCGGACCTCGATCCCGTCCCGCAGCACCGGCCGGGCCGACGACGGGTCGAGCCGGTCGGCGACGGTGTGCCAGAGCCCGGCGTCGGCCGGCCCGGACGGCGCCCCGGGGGCGCGTCCGGCCAGTGCTTCCCAGACGTTGGTCCGGGTTTCGACGTACGTCAACTCGCAGGGCCTCTCACTCCACAAGAAACGCCCGAGGGCGAATGGAGATTAGGCGGTCTCCGCAGGTTACGCGAGTCCGGCATGGCAAAAGTTGCCCGTTGGTCGTGAAGGTCCTGAATCGCGGCATCTATCGGAATACGGCGGGTGACGCGCCCACCCCCGGGTCACGTCACCCGCCGTAGCGAGAGGGAAGATCTCTACTGCGCTTCCTGCAGGGTCACCGTCACGGACTGCTCGCTGCCGTTGCGGGTGAAGGTGATCGACATCTTCTGACCGACCGTGCCGGCCTGCACCGCCGCGACCAGGTCGTCGGACTCGTCGATGGCCTTGCCGTCGACCTTGGTCACCACGTCGCCCTGCTGGAGGCCGGCCTTCGCGGCCGCGCTGTTGCCGGTGACCGAGCTGACCAGGGCGCCGCCGTTCTCACCGGTGGTGACGCTGACGCCGAGCGCCGGGTGGCTGACCTTCTTGCCGGCCATCAGCTGGTCGACGACGTCCTTCGCCTTGTTGCTCGGGATCGCGAAGCCGAGGCCGATGTTGCCGGAACTCGAGCCCGAGGTGGCGATCGCCGAGTTGATGCCGATGACCTCGCCGTTCGTGTTGACCAGCGCGCCGCCCGAGTTGCCCGGGTTGATCGGGGCGTCGGTCTGCAGCAGGCCGGTCATCGTCTGCGAGCCGGACGACTGCTGCTGTTGCTGGCCGCCGCCGAACGGGTTCTGCGGGGTCTGCTGCTCGTCCTCGCCGCCGGACTGGATGGTGCGGTCCTTCGCGCTGATGATGCCGGCGGTGACCGAGCCCTCCAGGCCGAGCGGGCTGCCGAGCGCCAGGACGGTGTCGCCCACCTGGCTCTGCGAGCTGTCGCCGAACTTCGCGGCCTTCAGATCCGAGACGCCGGACGCCTTCACCACTGCCAGGTCGGTGCGCTCGTCGGTGCCGACGATCGAGGCGGTCGCCTTGGTCCCGTCCGCGAAGATGATGTCGACCTGGTCGCCCTGCGCGGTCGAGACGACGTGGTTGTTGGTCACGATGTAGCCGTCGGCGCTGACCACCACGCCGGAGCCCTCGCCCGAGCCGGTGGTGATGGAGACGACGCTGTCCTGGACCGACGCGGCGATCTCGGCGAGCGACGACCGGTCGACCACCCGGGTGACCGAGGAGTTGCTGGTCTGCACGCTCTGCGAGGCGTTGCCGTCGTCGAGGGCCAGGGCGGTCGCGGCGCCGACCCCGCCCGCGCCGAGCGCGATCAGCACGGCGGCCGCACCGGCCAGCAGGATCTTGCGGCCGCGGCCGTTGCGCGGCTGCTGCTCGCCGCCGGCCCACGGCGGGACGACGCCCTCGGCGGTCTGGGTGCCGCCGGGCTGCCACGCCGACGCGTACGCCGCCTGCTGCGCGTAGTCCTGGTAGCCGTGCTGCTGGTACGGCGTGTAACCGTGCGGCGCCTGGGCCTGGTAGCCCTGGTAGGGGTGGGCGTAACCGGGAGCGTAGGGCTGGCCCGAGGCGGGCTGCGCGGACGCGGGCTGGGCGGAGGTCGGCTGAGCGGCCGCCTCCTGCGCCTGGGGCTGCTGCTGCCAGGGAGCCCACGGGCTCTGAGGCTGGGCCGGCTGAGGGGCCGGCTGGTGGGCCGCCTGGGAAGCCCACGCCGCCTGCTCGGCGGCCGGAGTGTGGGGTGCCGCGGACTGGGGTGCCGCGGACTGGGGTGCCGCGGATTGGGGTGCGGCGGACTGCGGCGCAACCGGCGGCTGCGCGGCGGTCGGCTGCTCAGACTCCACCCGCGCCGCGCTGCTGTCTCCAGCGGCGGCGTCCGCGGGCCGCGGGTCGGTCTCGTTCTCGTTCATGCGCTTAACTCTGCCCCGTCGTACTCGTACCGAACTGTGTTACTCCTGGACGTTTTCTGTGAAGCTTTTATCCGGATTTATGGTGGGCAACGTTACGCGGAACGTCGCTCCCTTGCCCTCCTCGGAGACAACCTCCACGGAACCTTGGTGCGCCCTCACGATCGCCGCCACGATGGCGAGCCCCAGACCGGTGCCGGTGGCCTCCCGGTCGGTGTTGCGCGTGCGCGCCCCGTCCGCCCGGTAGAACCGCTCGAAGACCCGCTCCCGCTGCCCGGGATCGAGCCCCGGGCCGGTGTCCGCCACCTCGACCACCGCGGTGTCACCCTCGCCGGCGTGCAGCCGCAGCGTCACGGTGGCGTCGGCGGGCGTGTGCACCAGCGCATTCGTCATCAGGTTGCCGATCACCTGGCGGAGCCGGCCGTCGTCGCCGTACGCCACCAGCCGCTCCGGCTCGTCGCGCACCTCGAGGTCGATCCGCCGGTCCGGCGCCATCGCCTCGGCGGCCTGCAGCGCGTCCAGGGCGAGCACCGGCAGCTCCACCGGGGCGAGCGTGAGCGGCCGCTCCCGGTCGAGCCGGGCCAGCAGCAGCAGGTCCTCGACGAGCAGGCCCATCCGGGCCGCCTCGTCCTCGATCCGGCGGACCAGCCGGGCCACCTGCTCCGGGTCGGAGACGGCGCCCTGCCGGTAGAGCTCGGCGAAGCCGCGGATCGTGGTGAGCGGCGTGCGCAGCTCGTGCGAGGCGTCCGCCACGAACTGCCGCATCTTGCCCTCGGACTCCAGTGCCCGCGCCTCGGAGCGCTGGGCCGCCTCGGCCGCCTCGCGCGCCGACTGCTCGGCCGAGAGGGCCGCGTGCTCGGACTGCTCGCGGGCCAGGAAGGCCGCCTCGATCTGGGCGAGCATCGCGTTCAGCGCGCGGGACAGCCGGCCCAGCTCGGTGGTGGGTTCGCCGTCGTTCTCCTCCGGGTCGGGCACCCGCCGGGTCAGGTCGCCGGCGCCGATCGCCGCCGCGGTCCGCTCGATCTGCACGAGCGGGATCAGGGTCTGCCGGACCAGCGCCGCGCCGATCGCGGCGAGCGCCACCAGCACCGCGCCGCCGACCAGGAAGTCGACCCAGACCAGCCAGGCGATCACCGCGTCCACACCGGACATCCGCTGGCCCACGTAGAGCGCGGAGTCGTTGTCGGTGCGGACCACGAGCATCCGCCAGGTCACCGAGCCGTCGACCGAGCGGGTCGTGTACGGCGTGCCGTCGTGCTTCGAGATCTCGTCGACCCCGGTCAGGATCGTCGGCAGCTGGCCCTCGGTGTAGTCGCCGCCGACCGCGATGTCGCCGACGCCGCTCACCGACTTGGTGGCCGTCAGGTAGTCGGTCGGCAGCACCAGCCGGGAGCCGGTGAACCCGATCTTGATCCGGGCGTACGCGAACCGCTTGAGCTCGTCGTCCATCCGGCTGATCAGATAGGTGTTCAGCGCGTACGTGCTGGTCGCGCTGATCAGCGTGAGCGCGGCGAAGACCAGCACCAGCACCGACGCGACCAGCTTGGTCCGCAGCGAGATCTTGCGCAGGTTGGGGTGCAGCGGGATCGAGCCGCGAACCCGCTCGGCGAGCTTCATGACGGTATGCCTACACGGCGGGCTTGCGGAGGACGTACCCCACGCCGCGCAGCGTGTGGATCAGCCTCGGCTGGACGTTGTCCACCTTGCGTCGCAGGTACGAGATGTAGGACTCGACGATGTTGTCGTCGCCGCGGAAGTCGTACTTCCAGACGTGGTCGAGGATCTGCGCCTTGGAGAGCACCCGGTTCGCGTTGAGCATCAGGTAGCGCAGGAGCTTGAACTCGGTCGGCGAGAGCTGCACCCGGCTGCCGGCGCGGTAGACCTCGTGCGTCTCCTCGTCGAGCTCGAGGTCGGCGAAGACCAGCCGGGACGGCTGCTCCTCGCCCGCCGTGGTGCGGCGCAGCACCGCCCGGATGCGGGCGGTCAGCTCCTCCAGGCTGAACGGCTTGGTGACGTAGTCGTCGCCGCCCAGCGTGAGGCCGCGGATCTTGTCGTCGGTGCCGTCGCGGGCGGTCAGGAAGACCACCGGGGTGCGCTGCCCGCCCTCGCGCATCAGCCGGATCACCTCGAACCCGTCGAGGTCGGGGAGCATGACGTCGAGCACGACGAGGTCGGGCGCCGAGTTGCGCGCGGCGCTGACCGCCGCGCTGCCGCTGGTCGCGGTGGTCACGTCGAACCCGGCGAAGCGGAGGCTTGCGGAGAGCAGCTCGAGGATGTTCGCATCGTCCTCGACGACGAGCAGTTTCGCCTCGCTCTGCTTGGGCTGGGTCTGAGTGGCCATGGCGCCCATTGTTTCCCCGTCCGCTGCGCCGCGGCTGCACAGTCGCTGAAAATTATCTGTGAGCGTCATTCCCCCGGGTCGGGCGGCGAGACGCCGGATCAGGCCGCGAGGCGATAACCGCCCCCGCCGAGGCTGGACTGCGCGGCCCGGGCCAGCGCGCCGCGTCCGGCGCCGGTCTCCGGCCGGAGCACCGGCGCGGCGACCAGGGTCACGGTCAGGCGGCGCACCCGGGCCACCCGCAGCACCGAGGCCCAGAGCGTGTCGGCGCCGACGAAGGAGGCCTCCGCCGAGTCGTAGCTGATCGAGACGGGCGCGACCGGCGCACCGGCGTCGATGGCGGCCTGGAAGAGGGCCGGCCGGAACGCGCCACGCTCGGATCCGCAGTACGTCGTACCCTCCGGGAAGACCGCGACCGAACGCCCGGCGCGCAGCGCGGCAGCCACCTCGCCCACCGTCCCCGGCAGCGCCTTCGGCCTGGTCCGGTCGATGAAGATGGCGCCGCTGCGGCCCGCCGTCGCCCCGATCCCCGGCCACGCCGCCACGTCGTGCTTCGCCACCAGCCGCACCGGCACGACCGCGTAGAGCGCCACGATGTCCAGCCAGGAGACGTGGTTCGCGACCAGCAGGCTGCCCGGGCGCGGCGCCGGTCCGCGCCAGACCAGCCGGACACCCAGGACCGCGAGGATGGCGCGGGGCAGGGCCTGCAGGGCGCCGCCACGCAGGAGGGCCGCGGGCAGAAGACCGATCACGAGTACGCCGAGAAGCCCGGCCACCCGCAGCGCCGCCAGCACCGGGCCGGCGCGCTCGGCGTCACCCGGCCGGCAGTCGTCCCCGCATCCGGAGGCGGGCTGCCAGTTCATCGCGTCGCGCCGAGGAAGTGCCGGCGGTACCGCGGGTCCAGCCGGTCCATCGAGAAGAGCACGTAGAAGTCGGCGCAGTCGAAGCCGGGGTCGTAGGCCGGCTCGCCGCAGACCCAGCTGCCCAGTCGCAGGTAACCCTTGAGCAGCGCCGGGACCGCCACCTTCGGGTCGCCCGCGACGCCCTCGGCCGGGGTCCACGGGCGGCGCGGGCGGACCCGCAGGGCCGGCGGGGAGAGGTGCTTCGCGTTGATCCGCTCGCGGACGCCGGCCGCCGTGACGCCGCCGTCGGCCAGCGGCACCGAGGCGCAGCCGCCCAGCCAGCGCAGGTTGTTGAGGTGCAGGTACCGGGCGATGCCGGCCCACATCAGGTTGACCACGGCGCCGGAGCGGTGGTCCGGGTGCACGCAGGAGCGGCCGATCTCGACGAGGTGGTCGCGCAGCGGGCGCAGCGCGCTGAGGTCGAACTCGCCGTCGGCGTAGCGGCGGCCGGCCAGGTCGGCGGCGCGCGGCGGGAGCATCCGGTAGGTGCCCACCACCGCGCCGGTGGAGTCGTCCCGCACGATCAGGTGATCGCAGTACGGGTCGAACTCGTCGGCGTCCAGCCCGTCGCCCCCGGCGAGGGTGGCGCCGAGCTCTCCGGCGAAGACGTCGTGGCGCAGGCGCTGCGCGGCCTCGACGAGGCTCGCGTCGTCCGCGATGAGGAGCGTGTAGCCGCTGGTCCCGGTGGGTGCGGCGGCCGTCATCAGAACTGCCATGAGATCTGTGTAAGGGTGACAACTGCCGATGGCGTGTCGGATCAGGTTGCGATGCGTGACCGGTTGATGAACGACGTGTGCGAAGGTCGGTGGATGCTGATCCCGGCTCGATACAACGGCCCTCCCGGAACCGGCAACGGCGGCTGGTGCGCGGGCGTCTTCGCGCAGGCGGCGGGCCTGCGCCCGGCGCAGGTGACGCTGCGGGTGCCGCCCCCGCTCGAGGTCGGCCTCCAGGTGCGCGGCGACGCGGTCTGGCACGGCTCGACCCTGGTCGCCTCGCTCGCCGCCGGGGAGGCCGGGCAGGGCGTCCCCGGCGTCCCGCTCGCCGAGGCGGCCGAGGTCTCGAAGAGCTATCCCGGCTTCACCGAGCACCCCTTCCCCACCTGTTTCGTCTGCGGGCCGGACCACCCGGACGGGCTGCGGATCTTCCCGGGGGTGCTGCCGGACGGCCGGACCGCGGCGCCGTGGACGGTCCCGGACGAGGTCTCCGAGCCGACCATGTGGGCCGCCCTGGACTGCCCCGGCGGCTGGGCCGCGATCGCCACCGGCCGGGCCTACGTCCTCGGCCGGATCACCGCGTCGATCGACGCGCTGCCGGCGCCGGGCGACGCGTGCGTGGTGGTCGGGGCCGCGTCGTCGATCGAGGGGCGCAAGGCGACGGTGGACTCCGCCGTCTACGGGCCCGGCGGGGAGCGGCTGGGGGTGGCGCGCGCCACCTGGATCGCGGTCTCATCTTCGGCGTGATCAACGTCGAGCACCTCACCAAGGAGTACGGGAAGCTGCGCGCCGTCGACGACCTGTCGTTCACGGTCCGAGCCGGACGGGTGACCGGCTTCCTCGGCCCGAACGGCGCCGGCAAGACCACCACGCTGCGGATGCTGCTGGGCTTGGTCGCCCCCACATCCGGCGAGGCGACCATCGGCGGCCGGCGGTACACCGAGCTGACCGATCCGGTCCGGCACGTCGGCGCGGTGCTGGAGGCGTCCGGCGCGCACCGCGGCCGGAGCGGACGGGACCACCTGCGGACCATCTGCACGGCGGCCGGGTTGCCGGCCGCCCGGGTCGGCGCGGTGCTCGAGCTGGTCGGGCTGGAACCGGCCGCGAAGCGCCGTTTCCAGGGCTACTCGCTCGGCATGCGCCAGCGGCTCGGCATCGCCGCCGCGATGCTCGGTGATCCGGGCGTGCTGATTCTCGACGAGCCGGCCAACGGGCTCGATCCGGAGGGGATCCGGTGGCTGCGCGGCCTGCTCCGCGGCCTGGCCGCCGAGGGCCGCACGATCCTGGTCTCCAGCCACCTGCTCGCCGAGATGCAGCACCTGGCCGACGACGTGGTGATCGTGGCGGCCGGCCGGCTGGTCCGGCAGGGACCGGTCGGCGGCGTGCTGGACGGCGGCCGATCCGCGCGGGTCCGGGTACGCACGCCGGAACCGGACCGGCTCGCGGCCGCACTCGGTGAGCACGGCCTGCCGGTGGCGCCGCAGGACGACGGGTCGCTGCTGGTGACCGGCGCGGAGCCGGCCCGGGTCGGGCACGCGGCCTTCCGCGCCGGCGTGGAGCTGCACGAGCTGACCGGTGAACGGGCCGACCTGGAGCAGGCGTTCCTGGAGCTGACGGCCGGACGGGCGGAGATCCGGTGAACCTGATCCGTGCCGAGCTGCTCAAGGTGCGCACCACGCCGCTGTGGCGGAACTTCGGCCTGCTGCTCTTCCTGCTCTGGTCGGTGACCCTCGCCTTCAACTGGGTGAACTCCGCGGTCCTGCCGCCCGAGGAGGCGCTCGGGGTCACCGTCGATCTCGCCACCACCGGGCAGTTCTTCGGCATCCTGATCGTGCTGCTGCTGGGCGCGGTCATGGTGACCGGCGAGTTCCTGCACCTCACGATCACGACGACGTTCCTGATCACGCCACGACGCGAGCGGGTGGTGCTGGCGAAGTTCGCCGCGGCGGTGCTGATCGCCCTGGTCGTCTGGGCCGCGCTCACCGTGCTGAATCTGATCGCGATCCCCCTGGTCACCGCGGATCTGGGCATGTCCGGCCGGCTCGGCGCCGCCGAGGTCTGGCAGGCGATCGGCCTGAACGGCGTCGCCTTCGCGCTCTGGGCGGTCCTCGGGGTCGGTTGCGGGGTGCTCTTCCGCGGTCAGATGGCGGCGACCCTCACCCTGGCGATCCTCTACGTCCTGGGCCCGCCGGTGGCCACCGGCCTGTTCTTCCTGATCGACGGCCGCGTCGACGGGTTCGCCGAGCTGGATTTCCTGGTGCCGACCGTCGCCTCGGACCTGATGATCACCGGATCGGAGCTGCCGACCGGGCCGGGCCGGCTGACCGGCGCCGCGGTGCTCGTCGCGTACACCCTGGTGACCGGGGTGGTGGGCGCTCTGCTCATGCGCCGCCGGGACATCGCATGACGCTGCTCACACATCGCCGCGACGTGCAACCGGACACGGCAGTTGGTCACAGAGTGGACGTCCGGATGGAGGGCGCTCACACACGGCGTAGCCTTGACGGGGAATTCTATCCGTCCCACGTGACGGAGCGGTCACGTGATGACAAACACGGTGAAAGAGGCGAACGCGGCAGTGTCGACGCAGCAGACTTCGCAGGACAATCCACTCGCGGACTTCGGTCCCAACGAGTGGATCGTCGATGAGATGTACCAGCGCTACCTGGCCGACCCGACCAGTGTCGACCCCGCCTGGCACGACTTCTTCGCCGACTACAAACCGGCGACGGCAGCGGGCTCGATCGCGACGCCGGACGAGGCCAAGGCGGCCACCGCCACGGCGTCCGCCGCGAAGGCGGGCACCGACGCGCCGGCCGCGGCCTCGGTGGCCCCGCCCAAGCCGGTGACCCCGCCGAAGCCCGCCGCCGAGGCGAAGCCGAAGCCGGCTCCCGCCCCGGTGGAGAAGGCCGCGCCGAAGCCCTCCCCGAACGGCAACGTGCCGGCCGAGGCGAAGACCACCCCGCTCCGGGGCGTGGCCTCCAAGATCGTGCAGAACATGTCGGCCTCGCTCGAGGTCCCGACCGCCACCTCGGTGCGCGCGGTCCCGGCCAAGCTGATGGTCGACAACCGCATCGTCATCAACAACCACCTCTCCCGCGGCCGGGGCGGCAAGGTCAGCTTCACCCACCTGATCGGCTGGGCGCTGATCCGGGCGACCGTGCAGCACCCGGAGATGAACAACTCCTTCGCCGAGATCGACGGCAAGCCCAACCTGGTCCAGCCGGAGCACATCAACCTCGGCATCGCGATCGACCTCGCCAAGAAGGACGGCTCCCGCACGCTGGTCGTGCCGTCCATCAAGAACTGCGAGACGCTCGACTTCCGCGGCTTCTGGCAGGCGTACGAGGACGTGGTCCGGCGCGCCCGGCGCAACGAGCTGACCATGGACGACTACGCCGGCACCACGATCTCGCTGACCAACCCGGGCGGCATCGGCACGGTCCACTCCATCCCGCGCCTGATGAACGGCCAGAGCGCCATCATCGGCGTCGGCGCGATGGAATACCCGGCGCCCTACGCCGGCATGAGCGACGAGATGCTGACCGAACTGGGCGTGAGCAAGGTCACCACGCTGACCAGCACGTACGACCACCGGGTCATCCAGGGCGCGCAGTCCGGCGAGTTCCTCAAGGTGATGCACGAGCTGCTGCTCGGCAACCACGGCTTCTACGACGAGATCTTCACGTCGCTGCGGATCCCGTACGAGCCGGTCCGCTGGGTGCGCGACGTGGCCCGCACCTCCGAGGGCCAGATCGACAAGGCCGCCCGGGTGGTCGAGCTGATCCACGCCTACCGGGTCCGCGGCCACCTCATGGCCGACACCGACCCGCTCGAGTTCACCATCCGCAAGCACCCCGACCTCGACGTCCTGCAGCACGGCCTGACCCTGTGGGACCTCGACCGCACCTTCCCGGTCGGCGGCTTCGGCGGCCAGCAGAAGATGAAGCTGCGCGACGTCCTCGGCGTGCTGCGCGACAGCTACTGCCGCCGCGTCGGCATCGAGTACATGCACATCCAGGACCCCGAGGAGCGCCGCTGGGTCCAGGAGCGCATCGAGGTCAAGTACACGAAGCCGGACACCGAGGAGCAGAAGCACATCCTGCACCGGCTCAACGCGGCCGAGGCGTTCGAGACCTTCCTGCAGACCAAGTTCGTCGGCCAGAAGCGGTTCTCGCTGGAGGGCGGCGAGTCGCTGATCCCGCTGCTCGACGCGGTCCTGCAGTCGTCGGCCGAGTCCGGTCTCGACGAGATGGTGATCGGCATGGCCCACCGCGGCCGGCTGAACGTGCTCACCAACATCGTCGGCAAGCCGTACGAGAAGATCTTCAACGAGTTCGAGGGTCAGATGGACCCGAAGTCGGCCCACGGCTCCGGTGACGTCAAGTACCACCTCGGCCAGACCGGGAAATACACGACGCCCGACGGCGAGCACTCGACCACCGTCAGCGTCGTGGCGAACCCGTCCCACCTGGAGGCCGTCGACCCGGTCCTCGAGGGCATCGTCCGGGCCAAGCAGGACCGCCTCGACCTCGGCCTGCACGGCTACACGGTCCTCCCCGTGCTGGTGCACGGCGACGCCGCGTTCGCCGGCCAGGGCGTGGTCGCCGAGACGCTGAACCTCTCCCAGCTGCGCGGCTACCGCACCGGCGGCACGGTCCACGTCATCGTGAACAACCAGGTCGGCTTCACCACCGCCCCGGAGTACAGCCGCTCCTCGATGTACTCGACCGACGTGGCCCGGATGATCCAGGCCCCGATCTTCCACGTGAACGGCGACGACCCCGAGGCCGTGGTCCGGGTCGCGAAGCTCGCCTTCGAATACCGCCAGACGTTCAACAAGGACGTCGTGATCGACATGATCTGCTACCGCCGGCGCGGTCACAACGAGGGCGACGACCCGTCGATGACCAACCCGCGGATGTACCAGATCATCGACAAGAAGCGCAGCGTGCGGAAGGCGTACACCGAGGAGCTCATCGGCCGCGGCGACATCACCGTCCAGGAGGCGGAGGAGCAGCTGCGCGACTACCAGGGCCGGCTCGAGGACGTCTTCAAGGCCACCCGGGACGCCGCCGGCACCCCGCCCCGCCCGCGGATCATCGCGGAGGAGGGCGAGCCCGCGGTGGAGACCGCGATCGAGGCGGGCGTCGTGCACGCGGTCGGCCAGTCGCACATCGAGCTGCCCGAGGGCTTCACCCCGCACAAGCGGGTCCAGCAGCTCCTCGACCGGCGCGCCAAGATGTCCACCGACGGCGGCATCGACTGGGGCTTCGGCGAGCTGATCGCCTTCGGCTCGCTGCTCAACCAGGGCGTCACGGTCCGCCTGGCCGGTCAGGACTCGCGCCGCGGCACGTTCACCTCGCGGCACGCCGCGATCGTCGACGCGAAGACCGGCAAGGACTTCCTGCCGATCTCCTCGCTGGCGACCGGCAACGCCCGGTTCTTCGTGCACGACTCGCTGCTCAGCGAATACGCCGCCATGGGCTTCGAGTACGGCTACTCGGTGGAGAACCCGGACGCGCTGGTCCTCTGGGAGGCCCAGTTCGGCGACTTCGTCAACGGCGCTCAGTCGATCGTGGACGAGTTCCTCTCCTCCGGCGAGGTGAAGTGGGGCCAGCAGTCGTCGCTGGTGCTGCTCCTCCCGCACGGCATGGAGGGTCAGGGCCCGGACCACTCGTCCGGCCGCCCGGAGCGGTTCCTGCAGCTCTGCGCGCAGGACAACATGCGGGTGGCGAACCCGACCACCCCGGCGAACTACTTCCACCTGCTGCGCCGCCAGGCCCTGAGCCCCAAGCGCAAGCCGCTGGTGGTCTTCTCGCCGAAGTCACTGCTCCGGCACAAGCTGGCCGTCTCCTCGGTGAGCGACTTCACCGAGGGCACCTTCCAGCCGGTGCTCGCCGACGCCGGCGTGAACGGCACCCGGCTCGACGCCGCGGCGGTGAAGCGGGTCCTGCTCTGCTCCGGCAAGGTCTACTACGACCTGTTCCAGGCGCGGGCCGACCGCGGCATCACCGACACGGCGATCATCCGGATGGAGCAGATCTACCCGCTGCCCGTCGAGGAGCTGAAGGCGCTGCTCTCGCAGTACCCGAACGCCGAGGACTTCGCCTGGGTCCAGGAGGAGCCGGCCAACCAGGGCGCCTGGTCGTTCGTGGCGCTCAACCTGCTCGAGCACCTGGAGGGCGTCCGCCTGCGGCGGATCTCCCGCCCGGCCGCGGCCGCCCCGGCGGTCGGCTCGGCCAAGATGCACGACGCCGAGCAGGCGGCGCTGATCGAGGCGGCGCTGCCGCGCCCGTGACGCACGAGTGAAGAAGCGGGGCCGCTCCGGGATTCCGGAGCGGCCCCGCTTACTATCCGCTCATGTACTTCACCGACCGTGGCATCGAGGAGCTCGTCCAGCGTCGTGGCGAGGAGACCGTGACCCTGGAGTGGATCGGCGAGCAGCTGCGCACCTTCGTCGACATGAACCCGGAGTTCGAGACGCCGATCGAGCGGTTCGCCACCTGGCTGGCTCGTGACGACGAGGACGACGACGAGTAAAGACGGGACTTTAGGCCCGGCCGGATCATGATCCGGCCGGTAGGTTGAATCCGTGGCACGCAGCGTGTACGTCGCGGGTTCAGGCCCCGGCGTCGGTAAAGGAACCGTGGCGCTCGGCATCGTCGAGCTGCTGTCCCGGCGAGTGGCGCAGGTGGCGGTCTTCCGCCCGCTTGTGGCCGGCAACGACCGGGATCCCCTGCTCTCCGTCCTGCGCGAGCGCTATCCCGGCCCGGTGCCGTACGAGGAGTCCTTCGGCGTCACCCACGCCGAGGCGACCGCGCTCGTCGCCGACGGCCGCCGCGAGGAGCTGATCGGCCGGATCGTCGAGCGCTACCGGGAGGTCGAGCGGCGCAGCGCCGCCGTCGTCGTGATCGGCAGCGACTTCACCGACAAGCCCGAGGAGGGCCGCGGGGAGCTGCCCCGGGAGCTCGCCTTCAACGCCCGGCTGGCGACCGAGTTCGGCAGCGTCGTGGTGCCGGTGGTGAGCGGCGAGGGCCGGACGCGTGAGTCGCTCGCGTCGGCGGCGCGCAGCGCGTACCACTCACTCGTCGATCTCGGCGCGACGGTTCTGGCCGTGATCGCGAACCGCGTACCCTTTGAAATTGATCTTGATGGTCTCCCGGTCCCGATCTGGGCGATGCCCGAGGTGGCCGCGATCGCCGCGCCCACTGTCGGCGAGGTGGCGGCCGCGCTGGACGCCACCGTCTTCACCGGCACGGCGAGCGCCCTCGACCGGGACGTGCTGGACTACGTGGTCGGCGCCGCCCAGGTCCCCACCGTGCTGGAGCACCTGACCGAGGGCGCGCTGCTGATCACCCCCGGCGACCGGGCCGACCTGCTGGTGGCCGCGAGCGCCGCGCACGCCGCCGGCACGGTCACGCTGGCCGGCCTGGTGCTGACCCTCGGCGAGCCGCCGGACCGGCGCGCCGTCGAGGTGATCGAGCGGCTCAATACCGGCCTCGCCATCCTGATCTCCAAGGCGGACAGCTACCACACGATCGCGGCGGCCGGCCGGATCAAGGCGGAGCTGAGCACCCCGCGCAAGATCGAGGCGGCCCTCGGCGTCTTCGAGAAGGCCGTCGACACCGACGAGCTGGCCCGGATGCTCGACGTGGCCCGGTCCAGCCGGGTGACGCCGCTGATGTTCGAGAACGACCTGATCGACCGGGCCCGCGCCGACCGCCGCCACCTGGTGCTGCCGGAGGGGACCGAGGAGCGGATCCTGCGCGCCGCCGAGACGCTGCTGCGGCGCGACGTCGCCGACCTGACCCTGCTCGGCGACCCGGCCGAGATCACCCGGCGGGCCCGGGAGATCGGCGTGGAGATCGGCGGGGCGCAGCTGGTCGACCCGGCCACGAGCCGGTGGCGGGAGGACTTCGCGGCGCGCTACGCGGAGCTGCGCAAGCACCGCGGCGTCACCATGGACCTGGCGTACGACGTGGTCCGGGACGTCAACTACTTCGGCACCCTGATGGTCGCGGCCGGCCTCGCCGACGGCATGGTCTCCGGCGCGAACCACACGACGGCGGCCACGATCCGGCCGGCCTTCGAGATCATCAAGACGGTTCCGGGGCTGTCGGTGGCGTCCAGCGTGTTCTTCATGCTGCTCGCCGACCGGGTGCTGGTCTACGGCGACTGCGCGGTCAACCCCGACCCGGACGCGGCCCAGCTCGCCGACATCGCGCTCTCCTCGGCGCAGACGGCCGCCGCCTTCGGCATCGAGCCGCGGGTCGCGATGCTCTCCTACTCCACCGGCAGCTCCGGCTCGGGCGCCGACGTCGACAAGGTCGCGGCGGCCACCGCGATCGTCCGGGAGCGGCGTCCCGACCTGCCGGTCGAGGGGCCCATCCAGTACGACGCCGCCATCGACCCGGCCGTCGCCGCCGCGAAGCTGCCCGGCAGCGCGGTGGCCGGCAAGGCCACGGTCTTCGTGTTCCCCGACCTCAACACGGGGAACAACACGTACAAGGCCGTCCAGCGGTCGGCGAACGCGGTCGCGGTCGGCCCGGTCATGCAGGGTCTGCGCGCGCCGGTGAACGACCTGTCCCGCGGCGCCACGGTCAAGGACATCGTGAACACGGTCGCCATCACGGCGATCCAGGCGGGAGCGAAATGACCCGGGTACTCGTGCTCAACTCCGGCTCCTCCTCGGTCCGCTACCGCCTCTTCGACGGCGACGAGGTGGTCACCAAGGGGCACATCGAGCGGATCGGCGAGGAGGGCGGGGAGGCGGCCGGCCACGACGAGGCCCTCCGGATCCTGATGGACCGGCTCGACCTCACCGGGCTGGCCGCGGTCGGGCACCGGGTGGTGCACGGCGGCGAGCGGTTCACCGCGTCCACCGTGGTGACCGACGAGGTGCTGGCCGCGATCGAGGAACTGGTCCCGCTCGCCCCGCTGCACAACCCGGGCGCGCTGGCCGGCCTGCGGGTGGCCCGCAAGCTGCTGCCGGACGTGCCGCAGGTCGCGGTCTTCGACACGGCGTTCCACGCCACGATCCCTCCGGAGGGCGCACTCTGGGCGATCGACCGGGAGCTCGCCGGCCGGTGGGGGCTGCGACGGTACGGCTTCCACGGCACCTCGCACGCCTACGTGTCCCGGGAGACGGCGCGGGTGATCGGCAAGCCGGCCGGCGAGGCGAACGTGATCACCCTGCACCTCGGCAACGGGGCGAGCGCCACGGCGGTGCGCGGCGGGAAGAGCGTGGCGACGTCGATGGGCATGACGCCGCTGCCCGGTCTCGTGATGGGCACCCGTTCGGGTGACATCGACCCGAGCCTGATCTTCCACCTGCACCGGGTGGCCGGACTGTCGATCGAGGAGATCGAGGACGTGCTCACCCGCCGGTCCGGGATGCTCGGCCTGTCCGGCGCCAACGACATGCGTACGGTGCTGGAGCGTCGCGAGGCCGGTGACGCGGACGCCACGCTGGCGTTCGACGTCTACTGCCGCCGGATCCGCGAGTACGTCGGGTCGTACCTCGCGGTCCTCGGCCGGGTGGACGCGATCACCTTCACGGCCGGGGTCGGCGAGAACGCGCCGCTGGTCCGGGAGCACGCGCTGGCCGGGCTGGAGTCGCTCGGCATCGCGGTGGACCCGGACCGCAACGCTCGCCACGAGCGGATCATCTCCCCGGACGGGTCACCGGTCACCGTGTGCGTGGTGCCGACCGAGGAGGAGCTGGAGATCGCTTCGGAGGCCCTTCGTGCCCTAGCGCGCGAAGAAGGCCACTAGGCCGATCAGGAGGACGACGAGCACGCCGCCGCCGATCAGCAGCGGGAGCTTGCTCGCCGCCGTCTCGTCCGGCCCGGTCCGGGTGAACGCCCGGAACGCCTCGGTGTTGCCGCTGGGGTCGACGCTGTTGTCAGACATGCGCCGACCCTAGCGAAACGGGGCAAGGATGGCGAAACCGTCCACCTGATCAGGCGAAATGATCAATGACGACCTTGCCGAAGAGCTCGCCCGAGTCGAGCCGCTCGAACGCCTCCCGCGCCGCCCCGAGCCGGTACGTCGAGTCGATCACCGGCTTGACCGTCCCGCCGGCCACCATCTCCAGCAGCGCCGCCAGCTCGTCCGGGGTGCCCATGCTGCTGCCCAGGATCTCGAGCTGCATGGCGAAGACCCGGCGCAGGTCCACCTCGGCCCGGTGCCCCGCCGTGGCGCCGCACACCACGATCCGGGCGCCCGGCGCCGCGCACTTCATCGAGTGGTCGAAGGTGGGCGCGCCGACCGACTCGATCACCACGTCGACGCGTTCCGGCAGGCGCGCGCCGGGCTCGACCGCCGTGGCGCCGAGCTCCGCGATCCGCTCGCGCTTCCCGGGCTCGCGGCTGGTCGCGTACACCCGCTTGCCCAGCGCGACGCCGAGCGCGACCGCCGCGGTCGCGACGCCGCCGCCGGCGCCCTGCACCAGCACGGCGGAGGCCTCCCCGGCGCGGCCGCGGGTCACCAGCATGTGGTACGCCGTGAGCCACGCCGTCGGCAGGCAGGCCGCCTCGGCGAACGACACCCCGGCCGGCTTCGGGACCAGGTTCTCCCGGGGCGCCGCGAGCCGCTCGGCGATCGTGCCCGGGTGCCGCTCGGAGAAGAGCGAGAAACCGCGGGGGTCGGCCTTGTCCTCGACCACCGGATAGACGACGACCTCGTTGCCGTCCGGGTCGACGCCCGCGGCGTCACAGCCGAGGATCATCGGGAGCCGGTCGGCGGGCAGGCCGACGCCCCGCAGCGACCAGAGGTCGTGATGGTTGAGCGACGAGGCCCGGACCTCGACCGGGACCCAGCCCTCGGGTGCGGTCGGCTCGGGCAGGTCCCCGACGGTCAGCCCGCGCAGGGGCTCGTCCGGGTTGATGGAGGAGGCGTAAGCGGCTCGCATCCACCGACCTTAACGGCGAATAAGGCAATTACGAACGCCCGACCGCCGTCCCAGCCGCACCACCACCTGCGGCCGATCTTGAACGATCAACCCCCACCTACCGCGATCTTGGACGATCAACCACCCGCTCAGCGATCTTGGACGATCAACCACCCGCTCAGCGATCTTGGACGATCAACCACCCGCTCAGCGACCTTGGACGATCAACTACCGATTTCGGCGGTCAATCGTCCAAGATCGCGAAAAAAGAGCGCGAAAAAAGATCGCTAAAGAAGAGCGCGAAAGAAGAGCGCTACGCCGGGAAGACCGCCGGCGCCGGCGAGACCGGGGAGGCCGCCGCCTGCGCGGGCGCCGGAACCGCGGTCCGGCGGGCCACGCCGTCCTCGATGGCCGCCGCCGCGACCGCGGCCGCGACCGCCGGGGCGACCCGCGGGTCCAGCGGCGACGGCACGATCGCCTCGGGACGCAGGTCGTCGGCGACGATCGCCGCGATCGCGTCGGCCGCGGCGACCTTCATCCGGTCGGTGATCGTGGTGGCCCGGACGTCCAGCGTGCCGCGGAAGATGCCGGGGAACGCCAGGACGTTGTTGATCTGGTTCGGGAAGTCGCTCCGGCCGGTCGCGACGATGGCCGCGTACTGGTGGGCGACCGCCGGCGGGACCTCCGGCGTCGGGTTCGCCAGCGCGAAGATGATCGCGCCGGGCGCCATGCCGGCCAGCGCCGACTCCTCGATCGCGCCGCCGGAGACACCGATCAGCACGTCGGCGCCGATCAGCGCCTCGGCGATCCCGCCGGTCCGCCCGGAGACGTTCGTGGTGGCGGCGAGGTGCTCCTTGACCGGCCCCAGGTTCGGGCGGTCGGCGTGGATGATGCCGCGCGAGTCGCAGACGATCACGTTGGCGCCCTGGACGCCCGCGGCGATCAGGGTGTTGGTGATCGCGACCCCGGCCGCGCCGGCGCCGCTGATGACGACCCGCAGGCCGGCGAAGTCGCGCCCGAGCAGCTTCGCGGCGTTGCGCAGGGCGGCCAGCGTGACGACCGCGGTGCCGTGCTGGTCGTCGTGGAAGACCGGGATGTCGAGCTCGGCGTCGAGGCGGCGCTCGATCTCGAAGCAGCGCGGCGCGCTGATGTCCTCCAGGTTGATCCCGCCGAACGACGGCGCCATGGCCTTGACCGCCGCGATGATCCCCTCGACGTCCTGCGTGTCGAGGCAGATCGGGATCGAGTCGACCCCGCCGAACTGCTTGAACAGGACCGACTTGCCCTCCATGACCGGCATGGCGGCCTTCGGGCCGATGTTGCCGAGGCCCAGGACGGCCGAGCCGTCGGTGATCACGGCGACCGTGTTGGCGGTCCAGGTGTAGTCGGGGTAGAGCGACTCGTCCTCGGCGATGGCCTCGCAGACCCGGGCGACGCCCGGCGTGTAGGCGAGGGAGAGGTCGTCCCGGCTGGACAGCGGGACGGTCGCGCTCATCGTCATCTTGCCCTGGCGGTGCAGGTCGAAGACCGGATCGGCGGCCAGGGCAGGATCGAGCTCGAAACTGAAGAAAGACACGGTGAACTCCACACGGCATCGTCGTTGACACGTTGGCACCTGGCCACTGCTGGTCGCGAGTATGCGCCAGGGGGCGGTGCGATGCGGGGATCACCCGAAAAAGCGTCCGCGGCACGGGTGTGCGCCGGGGATCACGAAAGCCTACTTTATCTGCCCTGGCCTGGGCCAGTACCGAAATGTCACACGCCCGGCGACGTCGGCGACGCCATACGCCCGCGAGTCGTTGATGACGAACTCGTTGTCGCCCTCGAGCCACCAGCCGCCGTCCTGCTCCCGGATGGCGCGCTTGACCACCAGCAGGCCGGGCCGGGACCGGAAGCTCGCCACCACGACGTCGCCGGCCCGGACCCGGCCGCCGCGCCGCACCAGCACGGCGTCACCGGCCTTCAGGGTGGGGACCATGGACGGGCCGTGCACCAGGGCCGCGAACAGTGGTAATTGCCATGCCAAGGCAGCAAGCCTCCGTCGCGTTCGCCTACCGGCGTAAGGGGTAGTGTCAACCACGGATCATCGCAAACTCTATGGAGGAGTCCTGATGCGACTTCCGCGTTTCCTCACGCCGCGCACCGTGGTCAGCGCGCACTGTGACCTGCCCTGCGGGGTCTACGACCCGGCCCAGGCCCGGATCGAGGCCGAGTCGATCAAGGCCATCGCCGAGAAGTACCAGGCGAACACCGACCCGGAGTTCCGCACCCGGGCCATCCTGATCAAGGAGCAGCGCGCCGAGCTGGTCAAGCACCACCTGTGGGTGCTCTGGACCGACTACTTCAAGGCGCCGCACTTCGAGAAGTACCCGAACCTGCACCAGCTCTTCAACGAGGCCACCAAGCTGGCCGGCGCCTCCGGCGCCAAGGGCTCGGTCGACCCGGCCGTGGCCGACCAGCTGCTCGGCAAGATCGAGGAGATCTCCAAGATCTTCTGGGAGACCAAGCAGGCCTGAGGCCGCTTCGGGGCCCGGTGGCGGTTCATCCCGCCGCCGGGCCCTGCCCTGACTCAGCGTGACCGGCTAGAGTCTCCTCCATCAGGAGGAGGGTGCCGGGGTGACTCAGCTGATGCAGACCGAGCCGGATGTCGGCGACGACGTCGTACTACTGACCGTTCCCGCCGACGGCGGATATCTCGGCGTCCTCCGTACGGCCACCGCCGGGCTCGCGGCCCGGCTGCACTTCGCCCTCGACGAGATCGAGGACCTGCGCATCGCCGTCGACGAGGCCTGCGCCATGCTGCTGGCGATCGCCACCCGCGGCGCCGAGCTGGAGTGCCGCTTCGCCGTCACCGACGACGCGCTGACCGTCGAGGTCACGGTCTCCACGGTGCGCGGGGCGCGGCTGCCCTCCGAGTCGTCGTTCGCGTGGAAGGTGCTGACCGCCCTCACCACGTCGGCCGAGGCCGAGGCGAACGGCAAGCAGGCCACGATCCGGCTGCTGACCAGGCGCACCGAATTCTGATCAAAAGCGGACACGGAGGGTCAAGCCGACCCGAGTCAAGCTGACCCGAGGGTCAAGGCGACCCGAAGATCAGCGCACCGCCTCGGCGATGAAGTCGAGATGCTCGGCCGCGACCCGCGTGGCCGCCTCGGCATCCCGCGCGACCAGGCACTCCAGCAGCCGGCGATGGTCGCCGTCGATGCGCATCCAGTAGCCCTCGGGCAGCACGCCGATCACCTCCTCGCCGTAGGAGGCGTGGTAGAGCGGGGTCCCGACCAGCTCGAAGAGCGGGTTGCCGGTCGCCTTCGACATCGCCTTGTGGAACGCCGCGTGCGCCACCATCATCGTGTCGAAGTCGTCGAGCGCGGGATCGAAGAGCGCGCCGCGCAGCTCGGCCAGATGCGAGTCGGTGCGGCGGACCGCGGCCAGCCCGGCGGCCGGCACCTCGAGCGCACGCCGCAGCTCCAGCAGGTCGGCGAGACCGACGTCGGCGGAGTGCGTGAGCAGCGCGAACCCGGTGGAGAGCCCGTCCGCGAGCTGCTCGGCGTCGGGGTGCGCCACGAAACTTCCGCCGGTCACCCCGCGTGTCGTCACTATCAGGTGCTGACTCGCCAGCAGCCGCAACGCCTCCCGCACCGTGCTGCGGCTGACGCCGATCTTGACGCAGAGTTCGGGTTCCGGTGGCAGTCGCTCACCGGGCTGGAGGCGCCCCGACGTGATGTCAGCGCGCAGATCGTCGGCGAGCTGCTGATATGCGGGCGGGCGCACCGTTGAGCCGGTCACCTGTCCAGGGTAGGCCCTGATCGCCTTCCGGAGACCCGCTAATCGACGCCGAGCGCTCGACTGCTCGGCGGAACGAGGATCAGCGCCGCGGTCAGTGCCGCGAGCACCAGCATTCCCACTCCCTGCCAGATCATGCCGATCTGGATCAGGAAACCACCGGTCGCCAGCAGGAAGAGCTGCACCACCACGGCCGGGCCGCGCGCCCGGACGCGCCGGCGGCCGAGGGCGCGCGCCACCGCGAAGACCGCGAGCGCGGCCAGGGCGGCCATCACCGTGAGGGAGGCGGCGATCGCCACGTCAATCTCACCCTTGGTCAGATCAAGGACCAGGAGGTACGTCGTGAGCACCGCGAGCCCGGCCGCCTCCAGGTAGAGGAGCCGAACCCCCCATTCGAGGGTCACCGCCTTGGTCGTCACGGGATTCTCACTGGTCACTCCTGCACCATACCGACAGCACGGAGGCGTTCCGACGGGTACAGTGCCGCCCATGCGAGCGTTGCTGGTGGTGAACCCCCGGGCGACGACGACCAGTGAGCGCAGCCGCGATGTCCTGGTCCGGGCGTTGCGCAGCGCGGTGGACCTGACCGTGAGTTACACCGAGCGTCGTGGCCACGCCACCAGGCTGGCCCGGGACGCGGCCGAGCGCGGCACCGACCTGGTCGTCACGCTGGGCGGCGACGGCACCGTGAACGAGGCCGTCAACGGCCTGCTCACCGCCTCGACCGCGCTCGGCGAGCTGCCCGGCCCGCTCGCCAACCGGCTGCCGGCCCTCGCCGTGGTCCCGGGCGGCTCCACCAACGTCTTCGCCCGCGCGCTCGGCATGCCGCGCGACTGGGTGGACGGCGCCGGCGTGATCCTCGACGGGATCCGCGACGGCCGCCACCGGGTGATCAATCTCGGACGCGCGGACGACCGCTACTTCACCTTCACGGCCGGTCTCGGCTGGGACGCCGCGACGATCCGCCGGGTGGAGCAGGCCCGGCTGCGCGGCCGCACCTCCACGCCGGCGCTCTACGTCCGCTCGATGACCGGCCAGTTCTTCACCGGGATGGACCGCAAGGATCCGCCGATGACGCTGGAGCAGCCCGGCGAGGAACCGGAGGACGGCCTCGGCACCGTGGTCGTGCAGAACACAGCCCCGTGGACTTATGTCGGCGAACGGGCGGTCGATCCCAACCCCGGCGCGTCGTTCGATCTCGGACTCGACGTCATGGCTCTACGCAGGCTGAACATCCCGGGGACGGTGCGGACCGTGACACAACTCGCGTGGCGAACAAGTGATCTTCGAGGTAAACAAGTATTACGGCTGCATGACATCGCCGAGTTCACCGTGGTGGCGACCCGACCCCAGGCTTTCCAGCTGGACGGCGACTACCTCGGCGAGCGACAGAAGGTGCACTTCGTGTCCGTCCCTTCAGCTCTGCGTGTGATCTGCTGACATCGGGGTACGTGAACCCGGTAGGTGCTCACGATCCGTTACAGAAACACGGTCAAAAGGTCGGCGAAGTGGGCAGGACCGTACTACATTGATGGGAGCGTTCGTCATCCGGCTTCGGCAGTAACGGCGGAACCGGACATAAGGGTGCGTGAGCCAGCTCACCCGGCGGGAGAAACTTCCGGCGCTACCCTTGACATCGCGAGAGTTCGTGAAAGCATTCACAAGCGATAAGAAGTAACCGGTTGCTGCTTGTACGCGTTCCTAATCCAGAAGCGCGGAACAGCCACCAAACACCAAAAGCTTGCTGACGCACTGGTGATCACACGGGTACAACCCGTCGCCACCACTGCGCACGCATATAGGTAAACAGCACTGTTTTCATTACCCCATCCGAAACAAGGAGTTTGCCGCCATGGACTGGCGTCACGATGCGATCTGCCGCGACGAGGACCCTGAGCTGTTCTTCCCGATCGGGACGTCCGGCCCGGCGCTCCTGCAGGTCGAGCAGGCCAAGGCCGTGTGCCGGCGGTGCCCGGTGACCGAGGAATGCCTCTCTTGGGCACTCGAGTCGGGTCAGGACGCCGGCGTCTGGGGCGGGATGAGCGAAGACGAGCGGCGTGCCGTGAAGCGTCGCGGCGGCCTCCGGGTCGGCGCTCCTACCGCCTGATTCAATCCCCCACACAGCATTTGCGCCCCGGGCCGGACGGCACCGGGGCGTCTTGCTGTTTAGGGCCGGGCGGACGGGCTTGCCATTCCACAGTGCGCAATTGCGATCACCGTACGTTTAACCGAAGCCCTGAAATGATCTCGAAATTCTGATCGAGGCGCTTTGCGTCGCGGACTCGGCACACTCCGCATTGGAGTGACCCGATCACTCTTTCGCTGTTACCTTGCGCGGAGTGACGGTAACCCAGAGTGAGTTAGTTCGTTGTTGACGAGACGCGCCGCCGTGATCCGGAACGGGCGACGGCGCCCGGCCCGCTGAGATCGACGGAGAGCGTTCCGGGCGACCCGCACCGGGTTTGCGGGCAGCCGGACGCGCCGAGCCCCGCAGAGAGGCGCTCAGGCCTCCGCACCGGCCGGACCGGTCCGGCGCCCGCCGGAAAGGGATCCCGCAGCGACCGGCGAGGACCATACGGCGACCGAAAAGGGTCAGGCCGCGGCCAGCAAGGACCATACGGCGACCGAAAAGGGTCAGGCCGCGGCCGGCGCCGAATCGGGCAACGGCCGGACGGGATCAGGCGTCGGGAACGGCCGGGCCTGATCAGGCGGCGGCGGCGAGGGCGGCCGGCAGCACCGACGCCACCCGGGCGGCCACCAGCCGCACCAGCTCGGGCGCGTCGGCGAGCGGCTCGGCGACCGTCACGGCGCCGGCCTCGAGGGCGGCCCCGGCCGCCGCGTCGTAGAGCAGGCCGGGCGCGAGGAAGTAGCCAGCCACCCCGATCCGCTCGGCGCCGGCCGCGCGCAGGGCGGCCACCGCCTCGCCGGAGCGGGCGCCGGGGCCCGAGGCGTAGGAGACTGCCGCCGGGATCCCCAGGCGCCGTCCCAGGGCCGCCGCGGCGTCCGCCACGGTGGCGCGGGCGGCCTCGTTCCGGGTGCCGGCCGACGCGAGCACCACGCCGTCGAGGGACCCGATGTCACAGGCCTCGGCCAGCCGGCGGTGCAGCGCGCCGAGCAGCAGCGGCGACGACGGCCCGAGGACCTCGGTGGCGGTCACCCCGATGGGCAGCGCGGCCGCCTCGCGCACCACCGCCGGCACGTCGACCCGGCCGTGGTACGCCTTGGTCAGGAGGAGCGGCACCAGGATCGCCCGGGACGCCGGCGCCGCGGCCAGCACGTCCAGCGGGCGCGGGCCGTCGTGATCGAGGTAGGAGGCGCGGACCAGCCACTCGGGCCGGGCCCGGCCGACCGCCCGGGCCAGCGCCTCGGTGGCGACCGCGGCCCGGGGGTCCCGGCTGCCGTGGGCCACCAGAACCACGGCGGGACGGGTGCGGGGGATCAGACGTGCAGGCCGCATTCGGTCTTCTCGAACATCGCCCAGCGACCGGCGCGCGGGTCCTCGCCGGCCTTGGTGCGCCGGGTGCACGGCCAGCAGCCGATCGAGCCGTAGCCCTTCTTGAACAGCTCGTTGACCGGCACGTTCCAGCGGCTGATGTAGCGGTCCACGTCGGCCTGGGTCCACGCCGCGATCGGGTTGACCTTGACCTTGCCCTTCTTCGCGTCGAACGCCACGACCGGCGTGTTGGCGCGGGTCGGCGACTCGTCGCGGCGCAGGCCGGTGGCCCAGGAGTCGTACTCGGCGAGGGCGCGCTCGAGCGGCTCCACCTTGCGCAGGAAGCAGCACTCGTCGGGGCTGCGGGCGAAGAGCCGGGGGCCGTACTCGCCGTCCTGCTGGCCGACGGTGAGGCGCGGGCGGATCGAGCGGACGTTCACGTTCATGGTGCGGGCCACGGTGTCCCGGACCTTGAGGGTCTCCGGGAAGTGCAGGCCGGTGTCGAGGAAGACGACGTCCACCCCGGGCGAGACCCGGGAGAAGAGGTGCGCCACGACGGCGTCGGCCATCGAGCTGGTGACGCAGAACCGCGCGCCGAACGTGTCGGTCGCCCACGTGGCGATCTCCTCGGCGCTGGAGCCCTCCAGGGCCTGCGCGGCGTCGAGAGCGAGCGCCTTGAGCTCGTCCGGGGTGCGGCGGCCGGACTCGACCGGAGCGCTGAGGTCGACCAGATTCAGAGACGCGGCGTTGAGGAGACTCATCGATTCACTCCCTTGGACGACAACCCGATGAACTTGACCGAGAAAACACGCGCACAGGAGCGGCACTCCCAGGCGCCGTGCGAAGCCTCGTGGGGACGGAGGTCCTCGTCACCGCAGTAGGGGCAGTACAGGGGGGCGGATCGGGCGTCGCTCATTTCAGGAGCTCCTCTTCGGCCCGGAGCACCCAGTTGGCGAACGTCTCGCCGTCGGTGCGGCCGTCCAGGTAGTGGCGCGCGATGCGTTCCACGTACGCGGGAAGCTCCTCGGCCGTGGCCTTCAGGCCACGCACCTTGCGCCCGAACCCGGCGGTCTCGCCCTTGGCCATGCCGAGGGCCCCGCCGAGGTGGATCTGGAAGCCCTCGACCTGCTCGCCGTGCGCGTTCATGACGAGCTGGCCCTTCAGGCCGATGTCGGCGACCTGGGTCCGCGCGCAGGCGTTCGGGCAGCCGTTGATGTGCACCGAGATGTCGGCGTCGAACTCGGCGAGCCGGTTCTCCAGGCGGGCCACCAGCTCCTCGCCGCGCGCCTTGGTCTCGACGATGGCGAGCTTGCAGTACTCGATGCCGGTGCAGGCCATGGTTCCCCGCCGCCACGCCGAGGGCCGGGCTTCGAGCCCGATCCCCCGCAGTGCCGTGATCAGCGATTCGACCTGCTCGTCCGGGATGTCGAGGACCAGGAGCTTCTGGTACGCCGTGAGCCGCACCCGGTCGGAGCCGTGCGCCTCGACGAGGTCCGCGAGCCTGCTCAGCTGGGTGCCGGAGGACCGTCCGACGACCGGCGCCGCGCCGACGTAGTTCCGGCCGTCGACCTGCTTGTGCACGCCGATGTGGTCGAGCGGCTTCTCCGGGAGCTCCGGCGCCGGCCCGTCCAGCAGCGTGCGGCCGAGGTATTCCTTCTCCAGCACCTCGCGGAACTTGGCGACGCCCCAGTCGGCGAGCAGGAACTTGAGCCGGGCGCGGTGCCGCAGGCGCCGGTACCCGTAGTCCCGGAAGATCCCGACGACGCCCTCCCAGACGTCCGGGATCTCGCCCAGCGGCACCCAGACGCCGAGCCGCTCGGCCAGGCGCGGGTTGGTGGAGAGGCCGCCGCCGACCCAGAGGTCGAAACCGGGGCCGTGCTCCGGGTGCTCGACGCCGACGAACGAGATGTCGTTCGCCTGGTAGGGGCCGTCCGGCAGCCAGGAGACCTGGGACTTGAACTTGCGCGGCAGGTTCGAGTAGCGGGTGTCGCCGACGTACCGCTTGACGATCTCGTCGATCGCCGGGGTCGCGTCGATGACCTCGTCGGCCGAGACGCCGGCGACCGGGCTGCCCAGCACGACGCGCGGGCAGTCGCCGCAGGCCTCGGTGGTCTGCAGGCCGACGGCCTCGAGCCGGCGCCAGATCTCCGGCACGTCCTCGACCCGGATCCAGTGCAGCTGGATGTTCTGCCGGTCGGTGATGTCGGCGCTGTCCCGGCCGAACTCGGTGGAGATCTCCGCGATGGTGCGCAGCTGGGCCAGGTTCAGCGCGCCGCCGTCGATCCGGACGCGGAGCATGAAGAACTCGTCCTCGAGCTCCTCCGGCTCCAGCACCGCGGTGCGACCGCCGTCGATCCCGGCCTTGCGCTGGGTGTAGAGGCCCCACCAGCGGAACCGGCCGCGCAGGTCGGCCGGGTCGATCGAGGCGAACCCGCCGTGCGCGTAGATGTTCTCGATCCGGGCGCGGACGTTGAGCGGGTTGTCGTCCTTCTTGCTGCGCTCGTTCGGGTTCAGCGGCTCACGGTGACCGAGCGCCCACTGACCCTCGCCGCGGGCCTTGCGGGGCCGGGCGGTCGGCGTTGCGGGGGTGTTGCTGGGCGCCATCTCGGCTTCCCTCCGGGTTTCGTGGGCGCACGTCTCCGCCCACGGCCCAGAAGGAGGCTCGTGACATCTGTGTCAGGAGTGGGCCCGGCGGTCGCGCACCCGAGAATGAAGAGCGGGCGGCGTCAGGAAGCCGGACACATGGCGCTGCGGACGCGGCCGTAGTCCACGTGGCGGCGGGCCACGAGGCGGCAGTCCAGAGCAGCGGTCATGTCGGCTAGCGTCTCACGCCGGGCGAATCTGAGCCAGTGCGGTCCAGATTCCGGGAGTGTGCTGCGTAACACAGCCCTAACAAGTTGTTACGAAGTCAGCGCTTGGCGAGCGGGACCACCAGGACCGCCTCGGTGCCCCCGCCGGCACGGTTACGCAGCTCGATGCTTCCGCGCAGCTCGCCGGTCGCCAGGGCGCGCACGATCTGCAGGCCGAGCCGGTTGCCGCCCTCGAACTTGAAGCCGTCCGGCAGCCCCTTGCCGTTGTCGGCGACGGTGACGTGCAGCTGCTTGCGGAACCGGTGGGCGGAGACCACGACCTCGCCGGCCTGGTCCGGCGCGGGTGGCGCCGGGTCGTCGTCGGGCGCCGGGAAGCCGTGCTCGACCGCGTTGATCAGCAGCTCGTTCAGCACCATGACGAGCGAGGTGGCGATCTCGGCGGGCAGCACGCCGAACGTGCCCTCGCGGCGCATCCGTACCGGGAAGCTGGTGGCGGCCACCTCGGTGGCGGCCGTGGCGACCCGGTCGACGATGCCGTCGAACTCGACCGCCTCGTCGCTCGACATCGACAGCGTCTCGTGCACCAGCGCGATCGAGGCGACCCGGCGCACCGACTCCTCGAGGGCCATCCGCGCCTCGGGCGCGTCCACCCGGCGGGCCTGGAGGCGCAGCAGCGCCGCGACGGTCTGCAGGTTGTTCTTCACCCGGTGGTGGATCTCCCGGATGGTCGCGTCCTTGGTCATCAGGGCGCGTTCCCGGCGGCGGATCTCGGTGACGTCGCGGACCAGCACGAGCGCGCCGATCGGCACGCCGGCGGGGAGCAGCGGCAGCGCCCGGGTCAGCACCGTGGCGCCGCGCGCCTCCACCTCCATCCGGGGCGCGAACTCGCCGCGCAGCGAGCCGAGGATGCGCTCGGAGGCGTCGTTGCCCTCCAGCGGGTCGGCGGCGAGCCGGCTCGCCAGGTTGGCCAGCTCCTCGCCGACCAGGTGCGAGTTGAACCCGAGCCGCCGGTACGCCGACTGCGCGTTCGGGCTCGCGTACGTCACCTTGCCGGACGAGTCGAGCCGGATGATCCCGTCGCCGACGCGCGGCGCCGACGTGGTCTCGCCCGGGTGCCGGGGCGGCGGGAAGGTCCCGTCGGCCACCATCTGCGCCAGGTCGTCCGCCGTGGTCAGGTAGTTCAGCTCGAGCTGGCTCGGGGTCCGGGCGGTGCTCAGGTTGGTGTCGCGGCCGATCACCGCGATCACCTCGCTGTACCCCTCCTCCAGGTCGGTGGCGTCGCGCAGCCGGACCGGGATGGCCTCGTGCCGGGCCGGGGTGTCGCCGTACCAGACCGGGTCGCCCTCCCGCCAGATCCGCTCCTGCGTGATCGCCACGTCGAGGTGGGCCACCTCCGGCCCGCCGACGATCTTCCCGACCTGGTCGTCCTGGTACGCCGTCGGCGCGGTGACCGGCCGGACCTGCGCGACGCAGAGGAACTCCCGGGGCTGCCGCGGCTCCCCCTTGATCGGCACCCAGAGCAGCAGGTCCGCGAAGGAGAGGTCGGAGAGCAGCTGCCAGTCACCGGCCAGCCGGTGCAGGTGATCGATGTCGGCGGGGCTGAGGTTGGTGTGTTCCTCGACGAGGTCGCGCAGGGTGGACACGGACCCAGCTTAGAGAGTGGTGGTCACCTTCTTGAGGCCGCGCGGGGCATCCGGGTCCTCGCCGCGGGCCAGCGCCAGGGCGAGCGCCAGCTTCTGCAGGGGAAGGATGTCGAGCAGCGGCGAGTACCGCTCGTCGACGGCCGGGACGGCGAGCCGGGCCGAGGCGCCGGGCACGTCCGCCGCGCCGATCGTGACGACGTCGGCCCGGCGCTCGCCGAGCCGGGTCACCACGTCGCGCATCGACCGGCCGCCGGGGCCCTCGCCGACGACCGCGAGCACCGGCACGTCCGGGTCGGCCATGGCGAGCGGGCCGTGCAGCAGGTCGGCGCCGGAGAACGCGAGCGCCGGCAGGTACGACGTCTCCATGAGCTTCAGCGCGGCCTCGCGGGCGGTCGGGTACGCGTACCCCCGCCCGGTCGTCACCAGGCTGGACGCGAACCGGTAGCGCTGCGCCAGGCTCTCCGCCGCGGTGTCGGCGAGCGCCTGCTCGGCCAGCCGGGGCAGTTCCTCGAGGGCGGCCCGCTCGCCGGCCGGCAGCCGTCCGTCGCCGGCCCGCACGCCCTCGATCAGCATGAGCAGGGCGAGCAGCTCGGCCGTGTAGGTCTTGGTGGCCGCGACGGCGCGCTCGTGGCCGGACACCACGTCGATGGAGAGCTCGGCGGCCTGCGCCAGCGGGGAGCCGGGGGCGTTCGTGACGGCGAGGGTGAGCGCGCCGTTCTCCCGGGCCACGCCGAGGACGCCGGTCAGGTCGGCCGAGCCGCCGCTCTGGCTCACGCCGATCACCAGCGAGCCGGTGAAGTCGGGCCGGGCGCCGTAGAGCGTGATCGCGCTCGGCGAGGCGCTCGCGACCGGCAGGCCGAGGCGGATCTCGGTGAGGTAGGCGCCGTAGAGCGCCGCGTGGTCGGAGGTGCCGCGCGCCACGAACAGCACGTTGCGCGGCTTCCGCCGGGCGATCTCGGCGGCCACCCCGGCGATCGCGGCGGCGTTGCCCTCCTCCAGGAGGCGGGCGAAACCTGCCGGTTGCTCCGCGATGTCCGCCGCCATGCCGTGGCCTCGCTGTGTCACGTGATCCTCCCCAGACATCCATTTTCCGCGCAATCGATGCGCAGTCTTGCAAGAAAAAGCTTACTAGGTCAAGGTTTCGCGCAGAAGTGCGCAAACATGAGGACTGACATCCGGGCCCGGTTCCCCTACTGTCTTTCCTCGTGGATTCCCCCTCGGCCCACCGCGACCTCGCGAGCGCCCGCGACGCCCTCGACCGTGGCGACATGGCCGACGCCGCCGGTCACCTCGCCGGCGCGCTCGCCTGCGCACCCACCATGCCCGAGATCCACGAGCTGCTCAGCCGGTTGGCCGCGACCGCCGGCGGCGGGCTCGATCTCTACCCCGCCGAGCCGTACGAGACGGTCGGCCGCGCGGTGGCCCGCGCGCACCTGCTCGCCGCGGCCGGGCGCCCCGAGGACGGCCTGCCACTCCTCGCGCAGGCCAGCGGCAGCCACCCCGACCTCGCGTGGGCCGGCGTGCCCTGGGTGAGCGATCCGGTGCTCGGTACGCGCATCGATCCCGGCCTGCTGGCGCGCACGGTCATGCGGCTCTGCACCGCGGTCGGCGACCCGGCCCCGGCCGGGACCTCCGCCGCGCTGGCGCCCTACCTCACCGTGGTCCGGAACGCCGTGGCCGCGCACGGCGAGCAGGCCATGCTGCTCGGCGCCGGGTCGGCGCTCGCCCGGCGGCTCGGCGAGGTGCGCCTCGCCGTCGAGTGGGCGGCGCGCGGCGCCAAGGCGCAGCCGTCCAAGCTGGGCGAGATCTGGCTCGGATACGCGTACCGCAGCGCCGGCCGGATGCCCGAGGCGCTCGCCGCCCTGCGCCGCGCGGTCGCCTACGACCCGGACGACCTCTCGGTCTACGCCGACGTCGCGGCGACCCTGGCCGACCTGGACCGGCTCGACGAGGCGCTGCGCTGGACCGAGCTCGCCCTGGAGCGCGACCCGGACTTCGACTGCGTCGTACACACCGCGCACCGGCTGCGCCACCGCGCCGACGGGGACGTGGCCCACCTGGTCGCGCTCGCCGACTTCGTCCGCGACCACCCGGACGACGCGCACGAGCACACCGACCTGGAGGAGTGCTGCCGGGAGACGCCCTGGCTGGGTGGCATGCCGGCCGGCGCGCCGCTGCCGCCGGGACGCGCCCCGGTCAACGCCGAGCCGTCCGCCGACGCGGTCCGCCGGCTGCTCCGGGTGGCGACCACGAGCTGGGCCCACCCGCCGGCGGCGTACGACCGGGCGCTCGGTCTCGTGCTCGTCGAGCCGTGGGAGCTGCTCGCCCTGCTGGCCCACCCGTCGGTCACCGAGGCCCGCCAGCCCACCGGCCTCGAGGTGTGGGCCTGCCTCGGCCTGCTGCACCACGGCTCGGAGGAGCCCTGGCTCGACTCCAGCCGCCGGCGCCTGCTGCTCGGCCTGCTCGACGGCGATCTCGACCGGGTGACCCAGGCGGCGCTCTTCGCGCTCATCACCTATGCCTGGGTGGACCCGGAGGCGCGGGCCGACGTGGCGGCCGTGGTGGCCGGCCGGCTCAACGAGACGGCGTCCGGCCCGTCCGCCCGCGCGGTGGCCGAGCTGGCGCTCGCGGCGCCCGGCCTGGACCGGCCGACCCGGGAACTGGCCGCCGCCACGATCCGGGTGCCGGCCGTCCCGCGCCAGCGCGGCCGGATCGTGTGGCGGCGGTTCACCCCGAAGCGGGGCTCTAACCCTCGATGACGGCGATCAGGTCGCCCTCCTGGACCACGTCGCCCTCGTTCACCGCGAGCTTCGCCACCGTCCCGTCCGACTCGGCGATCACCGGGATCTCCATCTTCATCGACTCCAGGATCACCAGGGTGTCGCCGTCCTCGACGGCGTCGCCGACACTGGCCACGACCTTCCACACGTTGGCCACCATCTCGGCCCGGATCTCGTCCGCCATGAGGGGATCGCCCTTCTGCTTGAACGTCTGTTCAGGTGACCGCCATCAAATCACGGATGGGCGCCGGGCACGTCCCGGCACGTCGGAGCGGCCCATTACGATCGGCAGCGAGAAAGCACCACGAACCAGGGAGTCCCGCCATGGCGAAGAAGGCCCGTAAGAAGAAGGCTCGGAAGAAGAGCGGCGCGAACCACGGCAAGCGCCCCAACAGCTGACACGAAGAAGGCCCGGCATCCGCCGGGCCTTTTCGCATGTGGGTCAGCTCTGCACTTCGAGCTGATCGAGTTTCTGGCGCAGCCGATCGCGTAGCTCGCTCGGCGCGCGCTCGTCACCGCAGCAGCGGCCGACCAGGGCCTTCACCTCGGTCTCGATCCCGAACTCCCGGATGCACGCGGTGCACTCGTCCAGGTGCTTCCGGATCAGCAGCCGGCGCTCCTCGCTGCACTCCAGGTCGAGATAGAGGTAGACCTCGCTGAGGACGAGGCTGCAATCGGTCTCGTTGTCGTCGGTCGACATCGGTGTCAGGCCCCCTGCGGTTCGGACGTCGTGGCACGGGTGATGCCCCGCTCGGAGGCGTACTCCTCCAGCAGGTTGCGCAGGTTGCGCCGCCCGCGGTGCAGACGGGACATGACCGTGCCGATCGGCGTGCCCATGATGTCGGCGATCTCCTTGTAGGAGAAGCCCTCGACGTCAGCCAGGTACACCGCGAGCCGGAAATCCTCCGGCAGAGACTGCAGCGCTTCCTTGATGTCGCTGTCCGGAAGCCGGTCCAGCGCCTCGGTCTCGGCCGACCGCAGACCCTGCGACGTGTGCGACTCGCTCGACGCGAGCTGCCAGTCGGTGATCTCCTCGGTCGGCGCCTGCACCGGCTGCCGCTGCTTGCGCCGGTACGAGTTGATGTAGGTGTTCGTCAGGATCCGGTAGAGCCACGCCTTGAGGTTCGTGCCCTCCTCGAACTGGTGGAACGCGGAGAACGCCTTGAGGAACGTCTCCTGCACCAGGTCTTCGGCGTCGGCCGGGTTGCGGGTCATCCGCAGTCCGGCGGCGTACAACTGGTCGACGAACGGAAGCGCGTCGCGCTCGAAGCGCTGACGTCGCTCGTCGGTCTTCTCCTTCTGGGCCACCCTGGACTCCCCCCTCGACCGCCCCGCCGAGGATACGGGTAGTGCCCCTGTAACGCCTTCGAAAACCGCCGGTGTGCTGACGCTCACCGACGACCCCTCGACCGCGGGCCACTCGGGAGAGCTCAACAGGCTCCGAACCCGGGTCGCCTTCCGGTCGTCACGCTGGACGAACTCGGTACCGGCACCCACTACGACTCCCCTTCCGACGTTCAGGCATGCGTCTGTGTAACGCCGGAGGGGGATCCGCCATTCCGTGCCTGCCGGGCCCAGCCGTGCGACCGCAGCCACTCGGCCGCGATCGCGGCGGTCCCGGCCACGTCCTTGCGCAGATCGTGGACCGCGCCCGGGCGCACCCGCACCTCGACCGCGCCGGCCGGCTCCGGGACGCCGAACGGATCCCGGTCACCGTTGATCACCAGCGTCGGCAGATCGCGCGGCAGCTCACCGGCCCGGCTCTTCTCCGGCCGGCCCGGCGGGTGCAGCGGGAACGCCAGCGCGAGAACACCCGCGGCGCCGAGGGTGGTTGCGGTCCGGCACGCGACGCGCGCTCCGCTGGAGCGCCCTCCCAGGATCAAGGGCGTTCCGGGTACGTGCAGAGCACGCGCCACGGCCGACCAGGCCTCGTCGAGTTGCCCGGCGGGCGCGGGCGCACGGCGTCCGGCCACCCGGTAGGGCTGGGTGACCAGGGCGACCCGCACGCCGGCCGCCACCGCCGCGTCGCGCACCGCGATGAGGTCCGGCGCGTCCACCCCTCCCCCGGCGCCGTGGCCGAGCAGGAGCAGACTCACCGCCGGACCGGGCATGGCGGTGACCCGCGCGGCGGCGGGGCCGCGTGGGGTCTCGATCGTCAGTTCTTCTTCGCTCGGCTCCGTGGCACTGGGCACGAGCTCCGTTGTATCAGCGACTGATCGGGATCAGAGTCAGCAACCGGCGATCGTCGTCGTCCGAGCCGTCCTCGACCAGGTCGCCCTCCGCCGTGACCCGCTCGCGCCAGGCCACCAGCATGGCCCGCCGCTCGCGCGGCGTGGTGCCGCCCCAGACGCCGTGGCAGTCGCCGACCTGCAGCGCCCAGGCCAGGCATGGACCCTGGACGTCGCAGGTGCCGCAGAGCGCGACGGCGCCGCCGGACGGTTCGTTGGGCGCCGGAAAGAACGTCTCCGGGTCGACGCTGCGGCAGGCGCCTCGTGTCCGCCAGGCCTCGTCGGTCCGCCGTTGCGCGATCGCCTCGAGCAGCCGCGGGTCGCGTCGCGCGATGGCCACCTCGTGCGGACGCGGCATGCGTGCTCGTGTCATCAGCCCACCTCCCCCGTGGGACCGGAAGTGCTGTGGCGGCCGGCCCGCACCTTACGGATCGGCACCACTCCGGCGCTGGTTTGTACCGCACCGTACAAGATCAGAACAAGGGGGTGATCTATCTTGAAACAAAGTTGTTGATTCAGAATGGGCGCATAATCCGACAAAGAAGAACGTTGATCTCGTTCTGTTCAGAAAAGCGTCACCTCGGCGCGGGGTTCCAGCAACTCCGGGCCATTGTTGCGGACATTGCCGACCTCGGGTCCGACGGCACGCACTTCGATGCCCGCCAGATCGCGGTCGGAGAGCGGGCGCAGCAGCGGCTCCGGATCGCCGCCGCCGGCCAGCCAGTCGTCCCACCGGTCGGCCGGCAGGATCAGCGGCATCCGGTCGTGCACCCTCTCCAGGCCGCCGCGCGCCGCCGTGGTGATCACGCTGGTGGTGAGCACCGACTCCGGGCCCCAGGCCGACCAGATGCCGGCGAAGGCGAGCGGCCGGCCGTCCTTCGGCGTCATGTAGAACGCCTGCTTCTGCTTGCCGTCCCGGACCCACTCGAACCAGCCGTCGGCCGGCACCAGGCAGCGGCGCTTCGCGAACGACGGGGCGAACGACTTCAGCGTGGCCACCGTCTCGGCCCGCGCGTTGATCATCCGGGCGCCGCCGCGCAGGTCGGGCGCCCACGGCGGCACCAGGCCCCAGCGCGCCGCGTCGAGCACCCGGCCCTCGTGCGACTTCGACGTGCGGATCAGCGGAACCGGGTCGGTGGGAGCGACGTTCCAGCTGGCCCGCAACGGCTCGGCGACATCGGCGGCCTCGAAGAAGGTGCTGAGGTCGGCGTTGCTCCGGGTGGTCGCGTATCGGCCGCACATGGACATGCACGGTACTGCGCGGCGGGCCCCGGCGTCCGCCCCGGAGCTCCGGAACCCTCCGGGGGCGGAACTCCGAATGGCGTGGGCGCGCTCCCACGGAATGCGCGGGCAGACCCGCCATAGGTAAAGGAAAGCGTCGGGGAATCCGCCCTGTCCGGTGGAATGCGCGGGCGGTTCGCGAGCGGCCGGCCGCGGCTTTCGTCCACCGTGACGGTGACGCCGTCCCAGGCGACGGGAACTCCGGCGGGCATCCGGACCGGGCGGCGGCAGAATGGCCCTGTGACTGCTGAACCCCGCCCCTGGCTCGCCCCGTCCGCTTCCGGCCCGGTCACGGCGACCGTGCGGCTGCCCGGCTCGAAGTCGATGACCGCCCGCGCCCTGATCATCTCGGCGCTCGCCGACGGCCCCTCGGTGATCGAGGCGCCGCTGCGCGCCCGCGACACCGTGCTGATGGCGGCCGGCCTGCGCGCGCTCGGCGTCGGCGTGGACACCGGCGCGGACGACCGGTGGACCGTCGAGCCCGGCCCGCTGCGGGGTCCGGCCCGGGTCGACGTCGGCCTGGCCGGCACGATCATGCGGTTCCTGCCGCCGGCCGCCGCGCTCGCCGAGGGCGCCGTCGAGTTCGACGGCGACCCGCACGCCCGCAACCGGCCGCTGAAGCCGATCGTCGAGGCGCTGCGCTCACTCGGCGTCACGATCGAGGCGTCGCCGGCCGGCGGCCTGCCGCTCACCGTGAGCGGCACCGGCCTGGTCGAGGGGGGCGAGGCGGTCATCGACGCGTCCGGGTCCAGCCAGTTCGTCTCCGGCCTGCTGCTCTCCGCGCCCCGGTTCACCAAGGGCCTCACCCTGCGCCACGAGGGCCCGCCGGTGCCGTCCGCGCCGCACCTGCGGATGACCACGCACATGCTGCGCGCCGCGGGCGCCGGCGTCGACGAGTCGGTGCCCGACGTGTGGACGGTCGAGCCCGGTGTGCTGCGCGGGCGGACCTGGACGATCGAGCCGGACCTGTCCGGGGCGGCGCCGTTCTTCGCGGCGGCGGCGGTCACCGGCGGCGAGGTGACCCTGGCCGGCTGGCCCGCGGACAGCTGGCAGCCGGTCGAGCGGGTGATCGAGCTCTTCACCGCGCTGGGCGCGGAGGCGACCCGCTCCGAGGCCGGGCTCACCGTGCGGGGCACCGGCACGCTGCGCGGGATCACCGCCGACCTCTCCGAGGTGAGCGAGCTGACCCCGGTGATCGCGGCGCTCGCGGCGCTCGCCGAGGGCACCTCGGAGCTGCGCGGCGTCGCGCACATCCGCGGGCACGAGACCGACCGGATCGCGGCGCTCGCCACCGAGCTCGGCAAGGCCGGCGCCGGGGTGACCGAGTTTCCGGACGGGTTGCGCATCGAGCCCCGGCCGCTGTCCGGGACGACCTTCGAGACGTACGCGGACCACCGGATGGCACACGCCGCGGCGGTTATCGGGCTGGCCGTGCCGGGCATTCAACTGGCCGACGTAGGTTGTACCTCGAAGACGTTGCCCGAGTTCCCCGAACTCTGGGCGGGACTCGTGGCGAGGAGCTAGATCTGCCAGCGCGGAAGCGGGAGTACGACGAGGACGACGTCCGGGTCCGGCCGGGGCGCTCGTCGCGCCCGCGTACCCGGACCCGGCCGAAACACGACGACGCGGTCGACGCCCTGGTGATCACCGTCGACCGCGGCCGGTACGGCTGCGTCCTCGAGGACACCGGAGAGACGAAGAGCGGGACGAGGGGCGCCGCGGGCGGCTTCGAGGTGATCACCGCGATGCGCGCCCGCGAGCTGGGCCGCAAGTCGGTGGTGGTCGGCGACCGGGTGTCGCTGGTCGGCGACGTGTCCGGGGCGCCCGGCGCGCTGGCCCGGATCGTGCGGATCGGCGAGCGCACGTCGGTGCTGCGCCGGACCGCCGACGACGACGACACGACGCCCGAGGGCCGTCTCGAGCGGGTCGTCGTGGCGAACGCCGACCAGCTCGTGATCGTGAGCGCGCTGAGCGACCCGCCGCCGCGGACCGGGTTCATCGACCGGTGCCTCGTCGCGGCGTACGACGCCGACGTCGAGCCGCTGCTCTGCCTCACCAAGGCCGACCTGGCCGGTCCCGAGCAGGTGCTCGACTACTACGCCGAGCTCGACCTGCCCTATGTGCTGGTCAAGCCCGGCAGCGACCTCGACGAGCTGCGCGGGCGGCTGGCGAGCCGGATCTCGGTCCTGGTCGGCCACTCCGGGGTGGGCAAGTCCACGCTGGTGAACCGGCTGGTCCCGGACGCGCTGCGGGCGGTCGGCGCGGTGAGCGCGGTCGGCAAGGGCCGGCACACCTCGACCAGCGCGGTGGCCCTCCGGCTGCCCCCGGTCGGCAAGTCGAAGAAGGATCCGGGCTGGATCGTCGACACGCCCGGCATCCGCAGCTTCGGCCTGGCCCACGTGAGCGCCGAGAGCCTGCTGCACGGATTCCCCGACCTGGTCGAGGGCACCCTCGAGGACCAGCCGAACTGCGGGCACACGGCGGCCGACGGCGACTGCCGGCTGGACGCGTGGGTCGCCGAGGGGAAGGCCGACGCCCGGCGCCTGGCCTCGTACCGAAGGCTCCTGGCCTCGCGGGCCGGTGAGCTGGACGCGCGGAACGAAGAGGGATCCACCACCTAGATCGCGGCTCCTCATGGACTAACTTCTCACCATGGCCGGATATGCGGACGATCTCGCGCTTGCCCATCTGCTCGCCGACACGGCCGACGCCGTCTCGACGGCCCGGTTCCGGGCGCTGGATCTGCACGTCGAGGCCAAGCCGGACCTCACGCCGGTGACCGACGCGGACACCGCGGTGGAGAAGGCGATCCGGTCCACGCTGGCCCGGGCGCGCCCGCGGGACGGCGTGCTCGGCGAGGAGTTCGGCAGGTCGGTGGCGGCCGCCGGGCCGGGCAGCCGGTACTGGGTGATCGACCCGATCGACGGGACGAAGAACTTCGTGCGCGGCGTGCCGATCTGGGCCACCCTGATCGCGCTGATGGAGGGCGACACCCCGGTGGTCGGCCTGGTCTCCGCCCCGGCGCTGGGCCGGCGCTGGTGGGCGGCGCGCGGCCTGGGCGCGTTCGCGGGCAAGCACCAGCACGCCGCGACCCGGATCAGCGTCTCCTCGGTGCGCCGGCTGACCGACGCGAGCTTCTGCTACGCCAGCCTCAACGGGTGGGCCGGCAACGGCAGGCTGGACGCCCTGCTCGACATCCTGCTCGGGGTGTGGCGCAGCCGGGCCTACGGCGACTTCTACGGATACATGCTGCTGGCCGAGGGCGCCCTGGACGCGATGGCCGAGCCGGAGCTCTCGCTCTGGGACATGGCGGCGCTGATCCCGATCATCACCGAGGCCGGCGGCAAGGTGACCGACCTGGACGGGCGCCCGACGGCCGACAAGAGCTCGGTGGTCGGCACGAACGGCCTGCTGCACGAGAGCGTCCTCACCGCCCTCGCCCGCCGGAGTTGACGTCCCGGTGGCATGAGACCCGCGGGGCGGGGTACCCAGCAATCTCCGGTGACGGCCGATCCTCACGCCGAAATGCGAGGAGGGGACGCGTTATGCACAATGGAGCGATCATGCCGAGCGAGGTTCGTCACCCGGTGGACCGTGACCAGGCCTATCCCCTGGTCCGGCTGACCGGGGTGCTCGATGACGACACCGTCGCGTCGGCCCGGTCCACCCTGCTCGACGAGCTGGCGAACCAGCCCGAGGCGATGGTCGTGGACGTGGCGGGCGTCGAGGCGCCGCACGCCGGCGCGGTCGGGATGCTGCGCGAGGTCCTCGACGAGACCCGCGACTGGCCCGGCTCGCACCTCGCGCTCAGCGGGACCACCGACGCGGCCGTCTGGCAGCCGAGCGGCTGGCCGGTCTGGCCGGACCCGGGCGAGGCGTTCGCGGCGCTGGGCGACCCGGACGGGCAGTACCACCGCCTCAGCCTCGACCTGGAGCCGGAGGTGGGCGCGGCCCGCCGGTCCCGCGAGATGATCACCGAGGCGTGCGGGCGGTGGAACCGGCCGGCGCTCACCGGGAGCGCCTGCATCGTGGCGACCGAGCTGGTGAACAACGTGGTGGCGCACGCCCGGACGCCGATGCGGTTCCTGCTGGCCCTGCACGGCGACACGATGAGCGTGGCGGTGCGCGACGGCTCCCCCGTGGTCCCGCGGTTCACCGGGCCGGTCGCCCCCACGTCGTACGGTGGCCGCGGTCTTCTCTTGATCGACACGGTCTCGTCCCGGTGGGGTCACCTCGCTCTGAGCGGCGGCAAGGTGGTGTGGGCGCAGCTCGAGCCGGATAGCGGCGGCACAGCGGAATGAGCCCTCCGATCCGTGGGTAGATTGCGGACATGCGAGACAACGACTACCCGGCCGAGGTCAGCGACCCGGAGGCCTCGGGACTACCGGACACCGCCGATGACGACTCCACCGCGTACGACGAGGTGAACAGCCCCCGGTGGGCCGACGGAGCGGATCCCGCCGCGCTGGCCGGCGTCGGGCCCGGCGGGTCGAACCGGTTCGGCGACACCGCGGAGGAGCAGCTCCAGGGTGAGTCGCTGGACCAGCGTCTGCGCCAGGAGGTGCCGGACGTCGGCGCCGAGCGGGAACAGATCAAGCCGGAGCGCAACCTCTTCGACGAGACCGTCGACGACCCCGAGCAGCGGGCGTTCGACCGGGACGTCTGGGAGCCCGGGCCCACCTCGGACCCGGACTCGCCGGTCTCGCTCTACGACGACGGCCAGCTCGACGAGGAGAGCCCGGAGCCGGTCGGCCGCCTGGTCGCCCCGGACGAGGGTTCCGGCTGGGACGACGAGCCGGACAGCGTCGCCTACGACGCGGGCGCGGCCGGCGGCGGCGCCAGCGCCGAGGAGCTGGCCATGCACGAGACCCGCGCTCCCGACTACGACTGAGTTTTTTGCCTCCAACCCTTGCTGAAAGCGCTCCCAAGCGCGCATTGTGCACGCGCGAGTGATCAAGGGGTGGGAGTCTTCGATGAAGTGCGCGCGTCTGCTGCGGTCGCTCACGGCGGCCGCAGTGCTCGTCTCCGGCCTGGCCGCGTCCGCGCCGGCCCGCGCCGACGCGACGGTGACGCGCATCGTCTTCGACGACGCCTTCGACGGGGACCGCGGCGCCGCGCCGGACGCCGCCAAGTGGTCGCCGGTCCCGGAGGCCTGGCTCGACGGCGCCGGCCTGCTCGCGCTCGACGACCCGATGCGGAGCGCCGCCACCTTCACCCAGAAGTCCGGGCACGCCGAGGCGAAGATCAGACTCCGGCGTACGTCCGGCGCGTGGCGTGCGCTGGGCGTCCTCGACGAGACCGGGCAGATCCCGGCCGGACGGGTCGAGGTGCTCGCCGACGACGGCGTGGACGACGACGAGTTCCACACCTACGCGATCGACTGGACGCCCTCCGCGATGGTCTGGTCGGTGGACGGCACCGAGGTCATCCGCTTCACCCGGGCCGTGAGCGGCGCGCCGTTCTTCCTGGTCCTGAACCTGAACTCGAGTGGCCGCCGGGCGCCCGCCATGGTGGTCGACGCGGTGCGGGTCACCGTCGAGGTCCCGGTGAAGAGCACGCCGTGGAAGAAGTTCACGACGTACGAGGCCGGCCGGTACGTCTCGTACAAGGGTGGCACCTACCGGGTCCGCGAGCGGCACACGTCGCTGCCGGGGTGGCAGCCGAGCCTGGTTCCGGCCCTTTTTCAGAAAATCTGACGTTTTCGTTATCCGGTGGTTCCGGAACCCGTCTCCATTGACCGGTGACAGTCAATCTCTAAAGACTGTTTGGAGTAACGGCCTTCCCTCTCCCCGGAGGATCCCCCATGCGTAAGTTGAGAACCCTGCTCAGCGTGGCCGTGGTAGCGACCACCCTGGCCGGCGCGCTGACCCTGGCGTCGCAAGGCGACACCGCCGAGGCCGCGATCGGCCCGGTCACCTGGTCCGACGAGTTCAACGGCGCGGCCGGCGCGCCGGTGGACGGCTCGAAGTGGAACTTCGACACCGGCGGCGGCGGCTTCGGCAACAGCGAGCTGCAGTACTACACGAACTCGACGAACAACGTCCGGCAGGACGGCGCCGGCCACCTCGCGATCACCGCGCGCAAGGAGAACCCGTCCAATTTCCAGTGCTGGTACGGCACGTGCCAGTACACCTCCGGCCGGATCCTGACCTCCGGCAAGTTCACCCAGAAGTACGGGCGCTTCGAGGCGAGCATCAAGATCCCGAAGGGCCAGGGCATCTGGCCGGCGTTCTGGATGCTCGGCGACAACCTCGGCAGCGTCGGCTGGCCGCAGTCCGGCGAGATCGACATCATGGAGAACGTCGGCAAGGAGCCGAACAAGGTCTACGGCACCGTCCACGGCCCCGGCTACTCCGGCGGCAGCGCCATCAGCGGCAGCCGCACCCTCGGCGCCCCGCTCGGCGACGCGTACCACTCGTACGCGGTGGAATGGTCTCCCAACCTGATCGTCTGGTTCCTCGACGGCGTCGAGTACCACCGCGTCACCCCGGCCACGCTCGGCGGCCGTCAGTGGGTCTTCGACCACCCGTTCTTCCTGATCCTGAACGTGGCGGTCGGCGGCAACTGGCCGGGCAGCCCGGACGCGAGCACGTCCTTCCCGCAGACCATGCTGGTCGACTACGTCCGGGTCTCGGCCTGGAACGAGGGCAGCACCCCGCCGCCGGCCACCGGCTCGGCGCTGAAGAGCAACTTCAACGGCCGCTGCATCGACATCCCGAACGGCAACAGCGCCGACGGCACCCGCCTGCAGATGTGGGACTGCAACGGCAGCACGGCCCAGCGCTGGACGTCCAACGCCGACGGCACCCTGCGCGCGCTCGGCAAGTGCATGGACCCGGCCGGCGGCGCGCTCGCCAACGGCACCCCGATCCAGCTGGTCACCTGCAACGGCAACCCGGTGCAGCGGTTCACCCTGTCGGCCGCCGGTGACCTGGTCAACGTCTCGGCGAACCGGTGCGTCGACATCCGGGAGTGGAACAGCGCGAACGGCGCCCAGCTCCAGCTCTGGGACTGCGGCGGCACCGCCAACCAGAAGTGGACGAGGGCCTAGGACCGATAGTCGTCCCCGTAGACCTTCCAGGTCAGCGGGGTGGTGAGGTCCAGGTTGCCGGATCGCAGGAACACCCGCTGCGCGGTCTCCACGCGGCTGGTGTCGCTGTGCGCGGCCTCGGTGCGCATCTCGGCGGACCGGGCGTTCAGGAACGCCGTGAGGTAGGCGATCTCGTCGCCACCCCGGCCCGGGGTCCGGGCGGCAGCAGCCGCCCGGTCCCGGATCTCCCTCAGCCCCTCCGGGCCGTGCATGACCGCGGCGTCGTAGTACGCGAACTGACCCAGCGCCCGCAGCCCGTCGGACTTCGCGAGCCGGACGGCCGGGTCGAAGTAGATCCGGTCCCGGGCGTCCTCCTGGACCCTCCGGAAGACCGGGTCGGCGGCGGCCGCCTTCCACGCTCTCGTGAAGCCGGCGCCGAGCCCGGCGTGCGAGTCGGTGCCGTCCACCCTCCGCAGCGCCGGCAGGTAGCGGGCCAGGCCGTTCGACGGCTTGCGGCGGGCGTACTCGGCCACCACGCCGAGCATGTCCGAGGTGCCGGACGTGAAACCGACGAGCCCACCGGTGTAACCCCGCCCGTCGCCGATGTCCTCGATGTATCCGTACGAGGACCGCCAGTCGAGGGTCGAGTTCTCCGCGCTGGCGACCAGCTCGAGGGCGGTCTCCTTCTTCGGCGCGGCGGTCAGGTCGGCGGCCGCGGCCGGAACCGCGGCGGAGGGCACCCGCCCGCTCTCCGCGACCGGCCCCGACGGGCCCGGGCCGTACGCCCGCATCTCCCACAGCGAATAGCCACCCGACTCGACCGAGCGCCGGGTGGCGAGCAGGCGCAGATAGCGCCCCGAGCCGTGCAGCCCGCGCACGTCGTCGGCGCCGCCGTCGGACCGCTCGGCGCGGAACAGGTCGGTCCACACCGAACCGTTCGCCGAGATCTGCAGGCGGTACGCCTTCGCATAGACCTTCGCCCAGCTCAGGTGCACACGATGGACCTCCTGGGCGGCGCCCAGGTCGATCTGGACCCACTGCGTCCCGGGCCCGGCCGCGCTCGTCCAGCGGGTCCGGCCGTCGCCGTCGGCGGCCGCCGTGCCCGCCCAGGACACCGACGCGGCCGAGGAGGCCACGGCCGGGCGGCCCTGGGAGATCAGCACATCGGCGCCGCCCGCCGCGGCCAGCCCGACGGCCGGCGGCACGAGAAGCACCGCGACAATCCCACCAGCCAGCAACGAACCGCCCCGAGAACGCATAGATTCAACGCTAGGGCGGGACGGGTCAGCGACGCCTGCGGTTCCGCGAAATCAACACTATCGCCAATATGACGCCGCCCACGACGAAGAGGCAGCAGAGCAGCCCGAAGCCGATGAACCCGAATCCGCCTCGTGACCTGCGCCGGGCCGCCTCGACCGCCAGGTCCGCCACGCCGTTGCTCGCCGCCCACGCATGAGCCGGGACGACCAGGGTGAGCACCGCGCCGGTCACGGCGGCGGCCACCCGCGACCACCACTTCGCAAGCTTCTCTGGATAGGCCATGTACCCAATGCTGACTCATGAGCGCAACGGGTAATGGGGCGGTACCGACGGAAGGACAGGCAATGGACGCGGATCTGGTGGCGCTGGCCGAGGCGCACGGGGTTGCCACGTGGTACGAGGACTGGCGGCGCAAACGCACCGAGGTCTCCGAGGAGTCCGTGCGCGGCGTGCTCGGCCTGCTCGGCGCCTCGCCGGAGAGCCCGGCCCGGGACGCGGATCGCCTGCCGGGGACGATCGTGCTGCGCGCCGGTGAGCCGGTCCCGGTCCCCGGCGAGATCACCCTGGAGGACGGCACCACCTTCGCCGGAGGTGAGCTCCCGCTCGGCTGGCATCGGCTCCGCAGCGGTGACCGCGAGGTCACCCTCGTCGTGTGCCCGGCCGAGCTTCCCGAGCCACCCGAGACCTGGGGCTGGATGATCCAGCTCTACTCGCTGCACTCGGCGGACTCCTGGGGCATGGGCGACCTCGGCGACCTGAGGACGTTCGTGGCCGGCGCGGCCGGCGCCGGGCTCGTGCTGCTCAACCCGCTGCACGCGATCACGCCGACGCACCCGGTGCCGGCGTCGCCGTACTCGCCGTCGAGCCGGCGCTTCGCGAACCCGCTCTACCTGCGGATCACCGACCTGGACGCGTACCGGCGGGCGGACGCCGCGCTCCAGGCCCGGGTGGACGCGCTGAAGCCGGCTCCGCCCGCCGACGGCCTGATCGACTACGACGCGGTGTGGGCCGCGAAGCTGGCCGCGCTGGAGCTGCTCCGGCCGCTCGCCGGCGACGTCGACCTGGAGGGCGACCCCGGGCTCACCGACTTCGCCCGGTTCTGCGCGCTCGCCGAGGAGCACGGCCCGGACTGGCGGAAGTGGCCGGAGCGGCTGCGCCGGCCGGACTCGCCGGACGTGCTCGCCTACCGCTCGGAGCGCGTCGCCTTCCACGCCTGGGTGCAGCACCTCGTCGAGGAGCAACTCGTCGCGGCCCGGGAGGCGGCGGCCGGGATGCCGGTGGGGATCGTGCACGACCTCGCGGTCGGCATCGACCCGGGCGGCGCGGACGGCTGGCTGCTCCAGGACGTGCTCGCGCCGGGCGTCCGGGCGGGCGCGCCGCCGGACGCGTTCAACCAGCTCGGCCAGGACTGGGGACTCGCCGCCTGGCGCCCGGACCGGCTGGTGGAGACCGGCTACGCCGCCTACCGGGACATGCTGCGCCGGATCTTCCGGCACGCCGGCGGCCTGCGGGTCGACCACGTGGCCGGGCTCTGGCGGCTCTGGTGGGTGCCGCCGGGCCTGGGCGCGGCCGAGGGCACGTACGTGCACTACGACCCGGAGGCGATGCTCGGCATCCTGGCGCTCGAGGCGCATCGGGCCGGCGCCGTGGTGATCGGCGAGGACCTCGGGACGGTCCTGCCGGAGGTGACCGAGGGCCTGTCGCGGACGAACATGCTCGGCTCGGCCGTGCTGTGGTTCACCCGCGACGACGACGGCGACTACCTGCCCGCGGCCGAATACCCGCGCAACGCCCTGGCCAGCATCTCCACCCACGACCTCCCGACCGCCGCCGGCTTCCTGGCGGGAGAGCAGGTGACCGTACGGGCGGAGCTGGGTCAGCTGGCGGGTCCGGTCGAGCAGGAGCGCGCCAACTGGCGGAAGGACCGGGCCGAGCTCCTGGATCTGCTGCGTGCCGAGGGTCTGCTCGGCGAGGACGCCACCACCGAGGAGACCGTGCTCGCGATGCACCGGTTCCTGGCCCGCACCCCGTGCCGGCTGGTCACCGCGTCGCTGCACGACGTCCTGCTGGAGAGCCGCCAGCCGAACCTGCCCGGCACCTTCGACGAGTACCCGAACTGGCGGATCCCGCTCACCCCGGACCTCGCCGACGTGATCCGGCACCCGATCTTCGGGGAAGTGGCCGGGATTCTGGGTAAGAGGAGCCACATGGGCTTCCTGGACAAGGCCAAGGAACTGGTCAACAAGCACGAGGACAAGGTCGACGCCGCGCTCGACAAGATCGGTGACGAGGTGGACCGGCGCACCGGCCACAAGCACACCGCCAAGATCGACCGCGGCGTCGAGGAGATCAAGAAGCGCACCGGGCCGACGGCGGGCCCCACCGGGGGAACTCCGCCGCCGCCCGCGGTCTAGACCGCGAGGGGCTCCGGCGGCGGGTCGTCGTCCACCGCGTAGAGCATCGGGTGCAACGGCAGGAAGGTGTCCGGCTGACGGCAGCGAGCGGGCGGCAGCAGCGACGAGCCGTGCTGCGGGTGCTCCCGGCAGTGCCGGTGCGCCCGGTTCAGCGCGTCCTCGTGGTGCCGCCCGCCGCCGTACTCACCGCAGCCGGTGCAGTCCCAGCGCCAGAACGGCGCGCCCTCATCGGAGGTGTGCCGGCGGATCCGCAGCGGCGGGCCGGCGCGATGCTTCGCGGCGGCCAGGATTCCGGGCATCTCGCGGACCGGCGGCGGCCCTGATGGCCGCCGCTGGCTCATGATCTCGGCAAGCACGTTGCTCGACACCGTCACCTCCGTGTTCGTGGTGTTGCGTTTCAGTGTGAAGCGCACCCCATGAGCCGGATGGCGGTTTTGCCCTTTTTCCCTGCTTATCGGCCTCTTATCGGCTGGTCGTCAAGCCCAGCGACGACGCGGTCACCCCCGGGAAGACCGCGGACAGGTCGGCGGCCCCGCACCGGGTCCGCAGGATCTCGCCGATCACCGACCGGTAGTCGGTGGTCACCGCGAGGTCGCCATCGCGCAGGTCCGCCGCGGTGAGACCGGGCCACCGGCCGTACACCCGGCCGCCCCGCACGCCGCCGCCCAGCACGAACATGGCGTTGCCGTACCCGTGGTCCAGGCCGCCCGAGCCGTTCTGGGTGACCCGGCGGCCGAACTCGCTGATCGTGATGAGCGAGACCCGGCTCAGGCCCTCCGGACCCAGGTCGGCCGCGAACGCCGCCAGCGCCGTGGCGAACGCCTTCAGCTGGTCGTACATCCGCCGGCCGGGCGCCGCGACGCCGAGGTTCTCGTGCATGTCCCAGTCACCGGAGTCGACGGTGGCGCTCATCAGGCCGGTCCCGCTCCTGATCAGCCGGGCCACGTCGCGCAGCGCGCGGCCGAGGTCGGTGTCCGGGTAGACCGCGCCGTTCGCCGGCGTGTACCCGGCGGCCCGCAGCCCGGCGCCCCGGCTCAGCGCGCCGGTGAGCTGGCCGGCGGTCTGCGCCAGCGCGGCCGGCGCCCCCTCGTAGAGCCTGCTCATCGTCGCGGCGATCGGCCGGTCCGCCTGATCGCCGGTGAGCTGCAGCTTGTCGATCGAGGTGAGGCCGAGGTACGGCGCCGGGCCGCCCAGCACCCGGGCCGGCATGGCGGTGCCCATCGCGACCGCCTGGAACGGGTCCGCGCCGCCGAGCGTGCCGAGCATCCGGTTGAGCCAGCCGGTGCGGATCGAGGTGCCCGGCGCGGCCCGCTCCAGCTCCTCCATGGCGGAGAAGTGCGACCGGTTCGGCGCCGGCTGGCCGACCGCCTGCACCGCGGCGAGCTGCCCGCCGGTCCAGTACGGCAGCAGCGGCGCGAGGGCCGGGTGCAGCCCGAAGACCGCGTCCCCGCCGATGAGCTGCGCCTTCGGCACGCCGATGCCGGGCCGGGCGGTGTAGTACGCGGCGTCGCCGTGCGGCACGACCGCGGACAGCCCGTCGAAGCCGCCGCGCAGCGAGAGCAGCACGATCACGTCGCCGTCGTACGAGGCGTCGGCCGCAAACGCGAGGCCGGTGTCGAGCTGCGATCCCACCAGCCCGGCGAACGCGCCGGCCGCGCCGGTGGCGAGCAGCCGCCGCCGGGAGACGGTGGCCTGACGCTGGTCGTCGCAGCAGGAGAAGGTCTCGGTCATCGTCACCTCAGCGCGAAGGAGGGGGAGTTCAACAACAACCCCATCAGGTACGGGAACATCCAGCCGGCCGCCGGATCGGTGGCCTTCAGCGGTGACGCCGGCGTCTTGCCATAGAACTCGGCGAGGGCGGTCACGTGCTTAGCCGGTGGGGCCGTGCCGAGCAGCCGCACGCCGAGCTGTGTGATCAACGCCCCGTACGTGGCGGGCAGCACGCCGAGCATCCCGGTCGCCGGGTTCGCCGGGCGGACCAGGGTGTCCGGCCACCAGCCGGCCGCGATGGAGAGGTGGAAGTTCCAGCGCACCAGCAGTCCGGACGGGGACGCCCAGGCGCTCGCGACGTCCGGGTACCCGTTCGGCGGCGCCCAGTTCATCGGCGCGTGGCCGGCGTCCCGGGCCATCCCGTAGAGGCTCTCCAGGAACTTCGTCCCGGACGTCGCCGGGCCGTAGCCGAGGGTCCGCACGGTCGCCGCGAGGTCCTCGAACGGCGTCCGGGTCTTCGCCCCGATCGACGCCGCGAACTGCGGCGACGTGAAGAGCGCGCGCAACACCGGCACGATCGCCGACCTGTTGTCGAGGTACACCTTGACCAGCGCGGTGATCAGGTCGGCCGGCGGCTCGTCGGCGACGAACCGGACGCAGAGCTTCGTGACGATCCGGCGGGCGGTGACCGGGTGCAGGGCCAGGTAGTCGAGGAGCGCGAGGGCGGCCGCCTCGCCGCCGGCCGCGGTGGTGTTGGCGTGCTGGAAGGACAGCACCCGGACGGCCCCGGTCGCGTGGCCGGCGCCGTCGTACCGGTACCGGCCGGTGGCGTTGTCCACGGTCAGGCCGGTGAGCAGGCGCGCCGCGTCCTTCACGTCCGACTCGGCGTAGGCGAGGCCGACGGTGTGCAGCTCCAGCAGCTCACGGCCGTAGTTCTCGTTCGGCGCGGCCTTCGTGGAGAACCGGTTGTCCAGGTAGGTGAGCATGGCCGGGTGCCGCGCCGACGCCTTGAGCAGGTCGGCGAAGGTGCCGAGCGCGTACTTGCGGATGACGTTGCGGTCGTAGTCGATCCGGCTGTCCCAGACGTCGCCGTGCGGGCAGGTGACGTTCAGGTGGTTGCTCCAGAAGTCCGCCATCACCTCGAACAGCTGGCGCTCGCCCCACATGGCCCGGGCCACCGCGGCGAAGCCGAGCTGCCACATCGGGTCCCAGCTGTACTGCTTGAGCGTGCCGGCGGCGACCCGGGCGCGGATGTCGGCGATGCCGAGGCCGGCCAGCGGCAGCCGGGCGACGACCCGCTCGGCCACGGTGTCCGGGATCGAGACCGGGTTGAGCTGCCGCTCCAGCCAGGCGCCGGCGCCCAGCCGGCGGATCTCGGCGATCGAGGAGGGGCTCGGCCCGAAGGTGGCCCGGCGCAGCAGGTGCAGGGCCTGATCGTCGGAGAGGAACTCCGCCGCCGCGCCCGCGGTGGAGGCGGTGGCCGCCGCGGCCGGCACGGCGGGAAGGGCGGCCGCCACACCGGCCGCCGCCGCCGTCCCGAGGACGCCGCGCCGGGTCATCGTCTGCTCGAATGCGCTCACGGACGCAGAAGTCGGAGGTTTCCCGGGTGATCGCTGGGTTCCCCGCGCCGCGCTACCGAACTGCTCCGGACATACTTGCCCGATGGCACAGCGCAGGGCGTCCCGGCGACGCGTGGAGACGGTCGCGTCCGGGGTCGCCGAGCTGGTGCCCGACCCCGACCGGGACACCGCCTGGACCCTGCTGCTCGACGGCGCGCCGCAGTCCCACGTCGACCTCGCCGACCCGTCGTACCTGCAGTTCGAGTACGTCCGCCGGATGGCCTCGGCGATCGACCTGATCGCGCCGGCCGGCCGGCCGCTGCGGGCCCTGCACCTCGGCGGCGGTGCGCTCACGCTGCCGCGCTACATCGCCGCGACCCGGCCCGGCTCCGCACAGCGGGTGATTGAGATCGACGGGCCGCTGGTCGAGCTGGTGCGCGAGGCGCTGCCGCTCCCGGCGGCGGGCAACATCCGGGTCCGGGTGGCGGACGCCCGGGCCGCCGTGGAGGGCATGCGCGACTCCGGGTACGACGTGGTCATCCTGGACGTCTTCGCGGGCGCCCGGACCCCGGCCCACCTGAACTCGACCGAGTTCGCCCGGCAGGTGGCCCGCGTCCTCGCCCCGGCCGGCTGGCTCATCGCGAACGTGGCCGACGGCCCGCCGCTCAAGTACGCCCGCAGCCAGGTCGCCACGATCCGGGCGGCCCTGCCCGAGGCCTGCCTCATCGCCGACGCCGGGGTGCTGCGCGGCCGGCGGTTCGGCAACCTCGTGGTGCTCGCCGGCCGGACCCCGCCGCCGGTCGCCGAGCTGACCCGCCGGGCCGCCGGCGACTGGTTCCCCGGCCGGGTGGAGACCGACCTCGATCGCTTCACCGGCGGGGTGGCGGCGGTCGCCGACGCCACCGCGACGCCCTCGCCGCCGCCACCGGCCGGCCTCTTCGGTAACCGAAAGTGATGACCAGATCGGCCGTAGGTGCACCACTGATCACCGCACTGCGTCGATTTCGCAAGTTCCGCTGTGATTCGCGCCCGGTGACTGGCGGCACCGGATGCGACAGGCTGTAATCGGTGCGGCCGCACATGGCGGATGCGGCGAACCACGGGGAAGGCGCACGATGTTCCACCAGCACTTCCTGTCCGCTCCCGGTACGGACCTGGGACCGCTGGACAGCGGGGAGCGTGTGCTCTGGCAGGGCCACTGCGCCGTCGCCGAGTACGCGTTCGACGAGGCGTCCTCGCTACCGCGGTGGACGCTGCCCGAGGAGACCGACGTCCTCGTCACCGACCGGCGCGTCCGCTACACCCACGCGGACGAGTCCACGCTGCGTAGCGGCGAGCTCTTCTGGCTCTGGCCGCAGCACCTGCGCGTGCAGCCGGGCAACCGGGAGACCGGGCGCAACGCCACGGTGACCCAGATCCAGCTCGTCTGCAACGGGCCGGAGGGCAGCTTCCCGGCCCTGGTCTTCGCCGGCGGCGCGCTCGCCACGGTCGGCGACGCCGACCGTCTCGCCAACGTGATGCGGCAGGCGATCGCCCGGTTCCGGGTGGAGAACGCGAACGAGATCGGCGTGCCGGCCCCGCAGGCCCGGATGCTGTCCCGGCTCGTGATCGGCCCGGAGTTCAGCAACTACCAGGGCGGCGAGGGGCAGACCGTGAGCCTGCTCGGCTCGGTGCAGGTCCCGGCCCCGTACGCCGGGGAGACGTATGCCGACGAGGCGTACGCCGACGAGCCGATCGACGTGGAGGTCTACGAGGCCGAGGAGGTGTACGAGGCCGCCCCGGTCTCGGCCGCTCCCGTCTCGGCCACTCCGATCTCGGCGACCCCCATCTCGGCGACCCCTGTCTCGGCCGGCCACGCCGTGGACCGGCCCGGCCTCGCCGCCGACGCGATCCGCGCCGAGCAGGCACTCCGGGCCGAGCAGGACAGCCGGTACTCCGAGCCCGACCTCGCCTCCCGCGCCGCGAGCCTCGCGGCCCGGATCGCCGGCCTGGTCTCCGCCTCGGACGACGACCGGCCCGGCCAGGTCACCAACCTGTCGGCATACCTGAACGCCGACGTCGACCCCGGCACGGCGCGCTAGAGATCAGGCCTCGGACGCCCTGGTCGCCGACGGCGCCGCGAAGCACCGGCCCTCGGCGACCCGCTCGGCGTGCACCTGGTGGGCCCGGCGCAGCAGCGCCATGAGCTCGTCCTCCTGCCGGATCCGGTCCCGGTAGCGCTCGGGCAGCCCGCGCAGGCTCTGCTCCTCCTCGAGGAGACGGTGGTAGATCTCGTCGCAGTACCGCGGGTCGGTCTCGATGTCGAGGAACTCGGTGGCGTGCCGGCGGGCCGCCGCCACGTGCGTCCGGGCCCGTCCCTTCGGGCTGAGCAGCGACGCCACCACGGTGATCAGCAGGACGCCGACGATGACGCCGAGCGAGAGCGCCGTCGGGATCTCGGCGACGTCGACCGGCTCGCCGCCGTTGATGAACGGGATGTTGTTCTCGTGCAGCGCGTGCAGGACCAGCTTCACGCCGATGAACGCGAGGATGGCGGCCAGGCCGTAGGACAGGTAGACGAGCCGGTCCAGCAGCCCGTCGATCAGGAAGTAGAGCTGCCGGAGCCCGAGCAGCGAGAACGCGGTCGCCGTGAAGACCAGGTAGACGTTCTGGGTGAGCCCGAAGATCGCCGGGATCGAGTCGAGGGCGAACAGGATGTCGGTGCCGCCGATCGCCACCATGACGAGCAGCATCGGCGTGAGCATCCGCTTGCCGTCCTGGTAGGTGAAGAGCTTGTCGCCGTCGTAGTCGTCGGAGGTGTGCAGGAACCGGCGCGCCAGCCGGATCACGATGTTGTCCGGCGCCTCCTCCTCCTCGCCCTTGTTCCGCAGCAGGTTCCCTGCGGTGATCAGCAGGATCAGCCCGAAGATGTAGAAGATCCAGGCGAACGAGTTGATCAGCGCGGCGCCGACCAGGATGAACCCGGTCCGGGCCAGCAGCGACACCACGATGCCGAAGAGCAGCACCTTCTGCTGGTCCGCGCGCGGCACCTTGAAGCTGCTCATCAGCAGCAGGAACACGAAGAGGTTGTCGACCGAGAGCGCCTCCTCGGTGACGTATCCGGCGAAGTACTCGGCGCCCATCGTGGAGCCGCCGAAGATCCAGACCCCGACGCCGAACAGGATGGCGATCGACACGTAGATCGACGTCCACAGCGCGGCCTCACGCAGCCGGGGCACGTGCGCCTTGCGGACGTGGAAGAAGAAGTCGAAGAGCAGCAGGCCGATGATGAAGAGGACGGTCAGAACCCACACCACACCGGAGACCTGTTGCATGTGGTCATCCTAGGGCTGATCGGCGCCCGTCACTGCGGCGCGGCGCTGGGACGCGGTGAGAAACAGCACGCCCGCGAGGTTCGCACCGCGGAGGTCGGTCCCCCGCAGGTCGGCGCCGGTGAAGTCGGCCCGCCGCAGATCCGCGTCCCGCAGGTCGGCGCCGATCAGCAGCGCGCCCCGGAAGCTCGCACCGCGCAGATCGGCGCCGCGCATCCGCCGGCCGATCAGCTGGGCGCCGCTGTGGTCCGGCCGCCTGCCGCCGGCCGTCGCCCTCGCCATCTCGCTCGCCCGGCGCAGCAGCGGGTTCACCCGGCCGCGGTGGGCGTCCACGTCGAGCGCCCGCAGCTCCGCGGCGCTCGCCCCCGCAAGCTGATCAGTCTCGGTCAGGGCGGCCGAGAGCTTGGGATGCAGACGCCGTGCCTCCTCCAGCTTCAGCGCCTCGGTGAGGTACCACATCAGCTCGTGCAGCTGCCGCACGATCGGCAGCGACGCGAACATCTCCCCGGCGATCGCGGGCGTGGTCCGCCAGTCCCGCCCGCCGAACGTCTCCTGGGTGATCCGCTGCCCGGCGCCGAAGCAGTCGAAGACCACGCATCCCGGGAACCCGCGTTGCGGCAGCTCCTCGTGGATGCCGCAGAGGAAGTCGTCGCGCAGGTTCCGGCAGGGCCGGCCGGCGGGCTTGTCCACCGCGAAATCCGACGACTTGGCGAATGCCGGCGCGACGCAGCAGAGCGCGGCACAGCGGGAACAATCAGCGGCGAGACCAGTCACTTCATCGATTTTACGGCGGCCTCCCCGACCCCGATTAGGCGCTCCTCCGTAAGCGAGGTAAGGTTGTTCTTACCGACGCGGGGTGGAGCAGCTCGGTAGCTCGCTGGGCTCATAACCCAGAGGTCGCAGGTTCAAATCCTGTCCCCGCTACGAGTGAAAAAGGGATCGCGATCAGCGGTCCCTTTTTTCTATGGTACGGAACTCCGTGCGCCCGCCGTGGGCAGCGTGAACCAGAAGATCGTGCCCCCGCCGGGATTCCCGGCCACGCCCACGTCGCCGTTGTGGCGTTCGACGATCCGCTGCACGATCGCCAGGCCGAGGCCCGTTCCCGGATAGTTCTCGGAGCCTTCCACCCGGGTGAAAGCGTTGAAGACCTCGGACAGCCGGGATTCCGGGATTCCGATGCCGCGATCCGCTATCTCGACGCGGCAGAAAGACGTTTCCGTGACGTCCGTCGCACTGATCGAAATGCGGGCGTGCCGATCCTTCGGGGTGTACTTCACGGCGTTGCCGATCAGATTGTCGAGGACCTGGCGGATCTGCGACTCGTCGCCCAGGACCACCGGCAGCGGGGTGCGGGTGATCTCGGCGTCCGGCGCCGTGACGCGGCGTTCGGCGACGATGACGTCCACCAGCGCGCCGAGGTCCACCGGCTCGGACCTGAGGGTCGTGTTGTCGGCCGTGGCGTAGGCGAGCAGGTCCTCGATCAGGGCCTGCATCCGGCCGGCGCTGCTCTGCAGCCTGGCGAGGTGCGCCCGCTGCTTCTCGCTGAGGTCGCCGTCGTCGAGCAGCCGGATCATGTCGGCGTACCCGACCACGTTGGCGAGCGGGCTGCGCAGGTCGTGGGCGACCACGCCGGCGAACCCGACCAGCTCCTCCTCGCGGCGCCGGAGCTGCTGTTCCACGGCCTCCCTGCGGGCGATGTCGTCGCGGAGCTCGGCGGTGGCCTCGTCCACCCGGCGCAGCGCGCGGTCCCGGGACGTCACCACGGTGGCCGTCAGCGTCGCCAGCAGGATGGTGATCAGGCTGCCGGCGACCGCCGCGACCGGCGCGGGCCAGGCCTGACCGGCGGGCAGCAGCCGCACCGTGGGCCGTACGGTGAGCCGCCAGTGGCCCGGCGGCTCCGGCATGACCGTGGACCAGGCCGGCATCCGGTGGTCCGGCCGGGCCCCGGACTGCCAGGTGGCGACGGTGACCGGCCGGTCGCCGGAGACGTCGGCGAACTCGACGTCGACCTGCTCGCCCCCGATGAGCCCGACCGGCATCCCGAGGAACTCCCGCCCCAGGAACGTCATGACCACCCACCCGCGGACCTCGCCCGCCTCACCACCGCGCACCGCGGCCGCCATGACGAACGACCGGTCTCCGCCTCCCGCCGGCTCGAACGTGGCGCTCGTGACCACCCCGCCGCCCGAGCGGGCCTCGCGCAGAGCCGAGGCGACCGCCGCGACACTCGCGAGATCAACCCCTTGGGGTACGGTCGCGGGCCCCGTCAACGACTTCCCGAGCACGGCGAAGTAGTGCTCACCCGTCGCCGCCGGATCGGGCGAGAGCGTCAATTCCGGGTCGCCGGACTCCCGCCACCGCGCCTGAAGCCCAGCGACGTCCGCATCCCCGGCCGGCACCACGAACCCCACGGCGACCGCCCCCGGCAGCCGTTCCCCGTTCATCGGAGCCGTGATGGCCGCGAACGCAGCCGCGTCGACCTCCGGCTGGGCCCCGATCGAGGCCGACAGATCAGCGAGAGCGACGCCATATTGCACCAGCTCGGCCATCACCACTTTCGCGATGACGTCCCGCTTCTGTTCGAAGGCCCGCTCACTCCACCCCCGGGCCGACATGTGCAGAGCCACCGCCGACAGCCCCGTCCCCAGAGCCCCCAGCAGAACCACAAGCCCGATGACAACCGCAGACCGCCGCCACCGATCCATGAAAAGACGATAACGGCCCATTCCACCCGTACAGATGCAAAGGAATGAACCGCAACAGAATCCCCCACCGCAACCACCGCAACGTGGGGGGTTCGGGGGGCTCGGCCCCCCGGCAGACATGCGAAGAGGGACCGCGGTCTGCGCATTCCGCAGACACACGGTCCCAATTCACTCGTAGCGGGGACAGGATTTGAACCTGCGACCTCTGGGTTATGAGCCCAGCGAGCTACCGAGCTGCTCCACCCCGCGTCGGCCTGTTAACACTAGCGCACCGTCTCCGGGGGCTGCAAAACGGCCCCCGGAGACGGCTGCCACATCTAGCTTCCGGCGCTGGCCGTCGGCGCCATGGCGGGCGCCGACGTGGCCGGGGTGTCACCCTGAGCCGCGCCACCCTGGGCCGCCTGGAGTTGCTGGAAGCGGTTGATCGCGTCGTCGAGGGCCTTGAGCGCCTCGCCCTGCTTCACGAAGTCTCCGCTGCGCTGGGCTGCCTTCAGGTCTTCGATGGCGCGGTCGACGTCGGCCGCGGCCTGTGCCAGGTTGCCGGTGACCGCGGGTGGCGTCGTGGGCGTGGCGCCCGGCGCCGGCGACGCGGGTGTCCCGGTGCCCGGTGTCTGGCCCGGTGTCTCGGTGGTCGGTGTGCCCGATGTCCGGCCGAGTTCGGCCAGCGCCTCGAGGCCCTTCGTGAGGTTGTCCTCGAGGACGACGTAGGTGCCGCCGTCGCCGTAGGACATCAGGACCTTCTGCAGCAGCGGCGCGGCGTTGGCCTGGCTGTTGCTGCGCACGTAGACCGGTTCGACGTAGAGGATGTCCTTGTCGAGCGGCAGGGAGATCAGGTTGCCGTAGAGGACGGTGGCCTGCCCCTGTCTGCTGAGCAGCGCGAGGTCGGAGGCGACGTTCGCGTTGTTGACCATCCGCTGGTGCACCTGGACCGGGCCGGAGACGACGGTGTCGTCGGGCAGTTCCAGTATCTCCAGCTTGGGCTGCCCGTCGATGTAGGAGCCGGAGATGAGCGCGGCCATGTTCTCCCGGTTGGCGGGTGTGACGCCGGCGGTGAGCTGGAAGCGCGTCTCGTCCTGCTCGGGCAGCTTCACGTTCAGGTAGAACGGGGGCTGCTTCACGCCGTTCTGCGGCGCGTCCGGCGCGTTCGGGACCTCCCAGAAGTCGTTCCCGGAGAAGAACGTCTGCGGGTCGGTGACGTGGAACTTGGTCAGCAGGTTGCGCTGCACCTTGAACATGTCGGCCGGGTAGCGGAAGTGCGAGGACAGCTCGGCCGGGATCTCCGCCTTCGGGACTACGAGGTCGCCGCCGAACGCCTTGTTCCACGCCTTGAGAACCGGGTCCTTCTCGTCGAACTCGTAGAGCTTGACGGTGCCGTCGTACGCGTCGACGACCGCCTTCACCGAGTTGCGCATGTAGTTGACGTCGTCGCGGGCGAGGGCGAAGGAGCCCTGCCCGGTCAGCTCGTCCCGCGTCTCGGTGGCCAGGTTGATCTTCTGGGCGTACGGGTAGGTCTGCGCCGTCGTGTAACCGTCCAGAATCCAGACGATCTTGCCGCCGACGACCGCCGGGTAGGGGTCGCCGTCGATGGTGAGGAACGGTGCGACCTTCTCGACGCGCTCCCGCGGGTTGCGGATGTACATGAGACGCGACTTCGAGTTCACCGCGTCGGAGAGCAGGAAGTTGCTCTCGGTGTTCTTGATCGCGAAGACGGCCCGCTTGAAGAACGAGCCGATCGGCACGCCGCCGGTGCCCTCGTAGGTGTAGAGCTCGGAGGCGTCGCTGTTCTGCTCCTGGGGACGGTCGAACTCGACGTTCTTGTTCTCGTCCTCCTGGCCGACGATCACGTACTCGCTGGACTGCTCGCCGTAGTAGATCCGCGGCTGCTCGGCCTTGATCTCGTCGGTCGTCGAGGCGCAGTTGCCCTGCGCCGTGCTGCCGAGGAAGCCGGAGACGAAATACGGCAGGCCGGTGCCGCAGACCTGGTTGGCGGGCGCCGCCACGAGGCCGTAGCCGTGCGTGTAGACGGTGTGCCGGTTCAGCCAGTTCCGCTGCTGGGCGGTCAGCTTCTCGTCGTTGATCTCACGGGCGCCGACCACGTAGTCCTGGGTCTTGCCGTCGATCGTGTAGCGGTCGACGTCGAGCTTCTCGCCGAAGTCGTAGAAGCCCCGGGACTGCTGCGACTGGGTGAACGCCTGGGAGACCAGCTGCGGGTCGATGAGCCGGACGTTCTGCGCGCTGGAGTTCTCGGCCAGGTTCGCCGGCGGGCTGCCGCTGGCCGCGCTGTACTGCGTGACCTCGGTGGCGTCCAGGGCGAACGCGTCGCGCGTCGCGTCGATCGACCGTTTGATGTACGGCGCTTCCTTGTCCGACAGGCTCGGCTTGACCTGGAAGTTCTGCACGGCGAGCGGGTAGATGCCGCCGATCGCGACCGCGGAGATCGCGAGCAGGGCCAGCGAGACGCCGGGCCAGACCAGGTTCCGCATCACCGCGTTGGAGAAGACGATGATCGCGATCGCCACCACCACGGAGATGTAGGCGAGGATCTCCTTGGCCGGCAGCAGCGCGTTCACGTCGGTGTAGCCGGCGCCGTAGAGACCCGGCGACACGTGCTGCTCGAGCAGCAGCGCGCGGCGGTCGAGGATGTAGGCGACCGCCTTGAGCAGCACGAACACCGCCACCAGGGTGGTCAGGTGGGCCCGCGCCGCGGCGGTCATCCGGTCGCCGACGCCCTGCAGGCGGACGCCGCCGAAGATGTAGTGCACCGCCAGCGCGCCGAGCAGCGACAGCACCACGGCGGTGAAGCCGACGCCGAGCAGGTAGCGCCAGAGCGGGTACTCGAAGATGTAGAACGAGATGTCCACCTTGTGCTCGGGGTCCTGGACCCCGAACGAGCCGCCGTTGCGGAACAGCATCCAGTCGGCCCAGCGGCTCTGCGCCGAGAGGCCGGCGAAGAAGCCGACGATCAGGCTGACCACGGTGACCCAGGTGCCGAGGCGCGGCGCCAGGATCATCCGGTAGCGCTCCAGGGTGGCCTGTTCCTGGGAGTGGGGGCGCAGCAGCGGCCGGAGCCGGTACGCCAGGTAGAGGTTGCCACCCACCACGAGGGTCATCGCCACACCGACCGCCAGGAAGAGCAGCAACCTGGTGATCAGGACTTCCGAGAAGACGTTGGTGAAGTCGACTTCGGAGAACCACAGGTAGTCGGTGTACGCGTCGATGCCCCAACCGAGCAGCGTGAAAAGAATGAAGACCCCGACCAGGACGCCGACGGTGACGCGACCGCGCCGGCTCATCCTCGGTAGAGGACTGTTACGCATGACCAACGTTGGCTCCACACTTCGTCTGGCCGGTGATTCACCTTAACGATGTCGCATCCAGCTTCAATACGCGGACGAACTGTCTCGTCACCACCGGTAGGACCTACGACGCCGTACAGGGCTTCGGGGTTCCGCCGGAGGCGAATGTCGCAAGTGCGGTGAGGGCGTCATCCACCGTGGCGACCTCGGCCATCGGCAGGCCGGGCACGGTGTTGCGAAGCGCCTCCGCGCAGTTGTCCTCGGGCACCAGGAAGAGCTCGGCGCCCGCCTTCTTCGCTCCCACGAGCTTCTGCGGGATGCCGCCGATCGGCCCGACATTACCGTCGTCGTCGATGGTTCCGGTGCCCGCGATGATCTTGCCGCCGGTCAGATCCTCCGGCTTGAGCTTGTCGATGATGCCGAGGGAGAACATGAGGCCGGCGCTCGGCCCGCCGATCTTGTCGAGGTCGATCTCGATGTCGAACGGGTTCGGCTGGGTCGTCTCGATCTCGATGCCGATCCGCGGGGTGTCGTCGTCCCCGCCGGCCTTCGAGGTGATCTGCGCGGTGCCGGCCTGGCCGCCCCGGTCGTAGCCCACGGTCAGGGCGGTCCCGGCGGGCTTGGCCCGGATCAGCTCGGTGACCTGCGAGGGGTTCTCGATCTCGGTGCCGTCGACCGAGGTGATCACGTCGCCGGCGAGGAGCTTCCCCTCGGCCGCGCCGCCGGACGTGACCTTGCGCACCGAGGTGAGGACGGGGTATCCCAGCTCGCGCAGCGCGACCGTCTCGGCGCTCGTCTGCGACTGCTTCCACTCCTGCGCGTTCTGCTCCTGGACCTGTTTCTCGGTCTGGTCCGGCGGGTAGATCAGCTCCTTGGGGACGACCGCGTCCTCGCCGCTCAGCCAGCCCTCGATCGCCCAGACCAGCTCGACCTTCGACTGGACGTTGACGGTGGTGAGCCGCAGCTGGCCCTTCGAGGTCGAGGTCTCGCCCTTCTTGACCTGGATCACCTCGGTGCCGTTGTCGGAGCCGAGGGTGTCGACCGTGGGGCCGGGTTTGAGCACCACGTAGGGCAGGGGTGCGACCATGACACCGGCTGCCAGCAGAGCGGTGATCAGGGCGCCGAGGATGACCGTGACACCGCGACGTCTCATGCGCGTGAGCGTACCCACCCACCCTGAGTTCTCTCTGAACCCCTGAGTTCTCTCTGAGCTGACGGCTCCCTCAGTCCGCTACGGGCTTTTCACGCGTACCGTTGGGGACGTGCCTGATATCCCGTTCGGCTTCTCCCTGCCGGGCGCTCAGCCGCCCGACCCCTCCGACCCGCAGCAGATGCAGCAGTTCATGGCGCAGCTGCAGCAGATGTTCGCCGCGCCCGGCAGCGGTCCGGTGAACTGGGACCTGGCCCGGCAGGTCGCGGCCAGCCAGCTCTCCGCGACCGGCGACCCATCGGTGAACATGCTGGAGCGCCACCAGGTCGAGGAGGCGCTGCGCCTCGCCGACCTCTGGCTCGACCCGGTCACCGCCCTCCCGAGCGGCATCCACAAGGCCGTGGCGTGGAACCGCAACGAGTGGATCTACAACACCCTCGACGTGTGGAAGAAGCTGTGCGAGCCGATCGCCGGCCGCATGGTGGGCGCCATGGGCGACCTCGTGCCCGAGGAGGCCCGCGCCCAGCTCGGCCCGATGCAGTCGATGGTCGCCACCCTCGGCGGGGCGCTCTTCGGCGGGCAGCTCGGGCAGGCCTTCGGCCAGCTCGCCGCCGAGGTGCTCTCGGCCGGCGACATCGGCCTCCCACTCGGCCCGGCCGGCACCGCCGCGCTCGTGCCGTCCAACATCAAGGCGTACGGGTCCGGCCTCGAGCTCCCGGAAGACCAGGTCCGGCTCTACGTGGCCCTGCGCGAGGCGGCCCACCAGCGGCTCTTCGGGCACGTCCCGTGGCTGCGGTCGCACGTGCTGAGCGCGGTCGAGACCTACGCGAACGGCATCACCGTGAACCGCGAGGCCATCGAGGACGCGATGAGCCGGGTCGACCCGAGCGACCCCGAGTCGATGCAGCAGATGGCGCTCGAGGGCATCTTCACCCCCGAGGACACCCCGCAGCAGAAGGCCAGCCTGGCCCGTCTCGAGACGGCGCTCGCGCTGGTCGAGGGCTGGGTCGGCCACGTGGTCGACGCGGCCGCGGGCGACCGCCTGCCGTCGGTGGTCCCGCTCGGCGAGGCGTTCCGCCGCCGCCGGGCCGCGGGCGGTCCCGCGGAGCAGACGTTCGCGGCGCTGGTCGGCCTCGAGCTGCGCCCGCGCCGGCTGCGCGAGGCCGGGGCGCTCTGGGCGTCGGTGGCCGAGCACCGGGGCATCGGGGGGCGCGACGCGCTCTGGGACCACCCCGACCTGCTGCCCACCGAGGACGACTTCGCCGACCCCGCGGCCTTCGCCCGGACCCGCTCCGACTGGGACATCAGCGAGCTGGACAACCTGGGCGAGGCGCCCAAGGAGGACGACTAGTCCTCACCCTCCCAGGAGGGCTCGGGTGTTCTCCCAGCCCTCCAGGGCGGGGTCGAGCGTCGCCAGCGCGGCCGGTCCGCGCAGCCGGCGCCACTGCGGGGTCGAGGTGACCTCGCCGGGCGCCGGCGCCGTCCTGCGCAGTCGCTGCGGCGTCGCGGTGTCCAGGTCGTGGTCGGCCAGCCACTCCGGGGCGGGCAGGTTCGTGGCGACGCCGAAGAGCCCGCCGTCCGGGCCGCCGGGCGCCACCGCGACCGCGCGGCTGTCCAGCGGCTGGAGCAGCTTGCCCAGGGTCATGCCGGGGACGTCCGGCGCGTCCGCCGCGATGACGGCGGCCTGGTCGTACCCGTCCGCCGCGGCGGCGGCGAGCACCGGCAGGACCGTCGGGGACGGCACCTCGTAGATCTTCATGCCCGGCCAGGCGATCTCCTCGGCCAGCTCCCGGTCGCCGGGAGCGGCCGCGATCGCGGCGTCCGCCGTGGAGAGCCGGGCGAGCAGGTCGACCGTGTCCTCGGCCAGGGCCGCACGCCAGGCCGCCGGGTCCACGCCCGGAGGGCTCCACGGGACCGGGACGAGCAGGGTCACCACCACACGTCGCACCACAGCCGTCGAGCTTAGTGCTCGGCCATCTCCAGGTTGCCGGCCGCCGAGACGCCTTCGAGGTAGCCCCGGGCGCGCTCGGCCTTGGGGAACCGGTTGACCAGCTCCCAGAAGCGGGCGTTGTGGCTCGGCACGACCAGGTGGGCCAGCTCGTGCAGGACCACGTAGTCGATCACCCACTCGGGCATCTCCTGGATGCGGTGGGAGATCCGGATGGTCGCGTCGTCGGGGGTGCAGGAACCCCAGCGGCCGTTCTGGTTGGTGACCCATCGGACGCTGGCCGGCACCACCACGTCGGCGAAGTCGGCGAGGTAGCGCGCGGTCAGGCGCCTGGCCCGGGCCAGCAACTCGGCATCGGTGCACCTCAGGCGTTCCTCGCGGGCCGCGAGCCGGGCGAGCATCCGCTCCACCCACTCGGTCTCCTCGGCCCGGGAGAACCGGTCCGGGATCAGCACGACGACGCGCTCACCGTCGCGGTACGCGGACACCGTCCGGCGCCGGCGCTGACTGCGCCGCACCTCAACGACAGGCTTGCGCGTGCGGGCAGCCATTACCGGCTCGCGCGGCCCTGATTCGGGTTCACGTTGAGACGCTAATCCGCCAGCCCCTGGTCAACGCAAGAGTACGGGCAGGACGGTCTCCGAAAATGCGCACTTCCGCCGCATATACCCGAAAAAATTTTCCTCACCGGCAACACCCGAGGCATCCGTCAACCTAGACCATCTTCAACTCAGCCCTCAGGACGGCCCTCGTGTCGGTTTTATGCCGTTCTGATGGTAATCGTCGGCGTGTCCCGGCAAATCTGGCGCAAAAGGACCATTCGCCCCGGCAGACTCACGGCGTCGGTGACACCGCCGACGCTGCGTTGACATGGAACCGGCCTGACCTGGGTAAGTGACCGCCCCGGACGGGTGGCCACAACCGCGTGGCCGCGCGGTCCAGCGCCGCAGAGAGGTTCGCACCCGTAGCCGCGAACAAGGCACCGGGCTGAGCGGCCGACATTACGACGAGGAGGAACCGTGGCCGACACCACTTACAACGGCTACTGCGTCAAGTGCAAGGAGAAGCGTGACTTCCAGGGCAACGTGGAGGTCTCCAAGACCGGCATGAACATGGCGAAGGGGAAGTGCCCGGTCTGCGGGACGACCATGAACCGGATCCTGGGCAAGGCCAAGGCTTGATCGCTCGCCCGGGGAGGACCGGCCGCCCGGTCGCCCTCCCCGGGAGTTCTCCCGCCAGGCCGTAACCGTGGCCGTCCGATCACGTTGAGTGATCCGGGGCGGCCTGTGGATAACCCGCACCGGGCTGTGGACAAAGCTGCACGGGCCGATGCCGGCCTGTGGATAACATCACCGCTCCGCATTCCCACCGTGACAACCTGTGGCCATGTCACGGACGCCGCTACCGCGGCCGACCCTCATTCCCGGGTTGCCCCGCCTCTGGCGCGGCCCCGATGAGCTGCAGCTCGGCCTCGATCCGGCGCACGCCGTGCTGCTCCGGCTGCCCGATCCCCGGACCGCGAAGGTCCTCGACCTCCTCGACGGCGACCGCTCCGAACGTGCCGTCCTGCTCCGCGCCGCCGAGCTCGGCGTGCCGCCGGAGGAGTCCCGTACCCTGCTCGATCTTCTCCATCGGGCCGGCCTCGTGCTGCCGGGCGCCGCGTTCCTGCCCGCCGCCCTGCCGCCGGTCTCCCGGGCCCGGCTCAGCGCCGAGGCCGCCGCCCTGGCCCTCGGCGCGGTCGCCGCTGCCACCGGCGACCCGTCCCCGGCCCTGGTACTGCGCCGCCGGCAGGGCGCCACCGTCGTGATCACCGGGCGCGGCCGGCTCGGCGCGCCGATCGCGGTGGCCCTGGCCGAGGCCGGTGTCGGGCACGTGTACCCGGATCTGTCCGGCGCCGTCGGGGCCGGTGAGGTCGCGGGCGGGCCGCTCGGGTCCGCCGACGTCGGCAGCCCGCGGCGGTCCGCCACGACCGCCGCGATCCTGCGCGCCTTCCCCGGCACGCTGGTGCACGCCGTCCGGCGGCCGCCCGCCGGCCTCGTCGTCCAGCTGGCCTGCGACGAGCCGGTCACCCTGATCGCGGCCGGGCACGCCGGCCGGCGGCAGCCACACCTCGCCGTCGTGGTCCGGGACGGCGCCGTGGTGGTCGGCCCGCTCGTCCCGGCCGGCGGCGCGCCCTGCCTGCGCTGCGTCGAGCTGCACCGGCAGGACCGGGACGCGGGCTGGCCGGGCGGGCTCGGAGCGGCGGCGCCGGGCGCCGAGCCGTGCACCGTCGCCACGCTGATGGCGGCCACCGCGTACGCGACCGCCGAGGTCCTCGCCCACCTGGACGGCCGGCGGCCGGAGACGCTCGGCGCGGCCGTGGAGATCTCCGCGCCGGGACGGTTCCGGCGGCGCACCTGGCCGCCGCATCCGGGCTGCGCCTGCCGGCGCCGGGCGGCAACCTTCACCGGACCTTCACCACATAAGCCCAAAAGCACCATGCGACGGGCGGAGTGAGTGCCGTACGTCGGTCACAATGATCTGGTGACCGACATCCCCCGCCGCGCGGCGTCCCGGACCGCCAAGCTCGCCGCGTTGCCCCTCGGGTTCGCCGGGCGGACCGCGCTGGGCCTCGGCAAGCGAGCGGTCGGCATCGCCTCCGACGTGATCTCCGCGGACATCCAGCAGCGCACCGCCGAACAGCTCTTCAGCGTCCTCGGTCAGCTCAAGGGCGGGGCGATGAAATTCGGTCAGGCCCTGTCGGTCTTCGAGGCGGCGCTGCCGGACGAGATGGCCGGGCCGTACCGCCAGGCGCTGACCAAGCTCCAGGAGGCGGCGCCGCCGATGCCGGTGGCGAACGTGCACCGGGCGCTCGCCGAGCAGCTCGGCCCGGACTGGCGGGACAACTTCGCCGAGTTCGACGACAGCCCGGCCGCCGCGGCGAGCATCGGGCAGGTGCACCGGGCGGTCTGGAAGCTGCCGCCGGCCCGCCGCAACGGGAAGCCGAAGCTGCTGCCGGTCGCCGTGAAGGTGCAGTACCCGGGCGCCGGCGACGCGCTCGTCGCCGACCTGAAGCAGCTCTCCCGGCTGGCCGGGATGTTCAAGATCATTCAGCCGGGCATCGACGTGAAGCCGCTGATCGCCGAGCTGCGCGAGCGGATCATCGAGGAGCTCGACTACGAGATGGAGGCGGAGACCCAGCGGGCCTTCGCCGCGGCGTACTCCGACGACCCGGACATCTTCGTGCCCCGGGTGGTGGCGTCCGCGCCCCGGGTGCTGGTCACCGAGTGGGTCGAGGGCCGGCCGCTGGCCGACGTGATCGCCGGCGGCACCGTCGAGGAGCGCGACGAGGCCGGCCGGCTCATGGCGATCCTGCACTTCTCCGCCCCGGCCCGGGCCGGCCTGCTGCACGCCGATCCTCATCCCGGCAACTTCCGGATCCTCGGCGACGGCCGGCTCGGCGTCATCGACTTCGGCGCGGTGGCCCGGCTGCCCGAGGGCATGCCGGAACCGGTGGGCCGGCTGGTCCGGCTCGCGCTCGAGGGCCGCGCCGCCGACGTGGTCGAGGGCCTGCGGGACGAGGGGTTCATCAAGCCGGACGAGGAGATCGACGCCGAGGCGGTGCTGGAGTTCCTGCTGCCGATGATCGAGCCGATCGCGCTCGACCGGTTCCGGTTCACCCGGGCGTGGCTGCGCGGCGAGGCGACCCGGCTCGGCAGCCCGCGGTCCCCGGCGTACCAGCTGAGCCGCAAGCTCAACCTGCCGCCGTCGTACCTGCTGATCCACCGGGTGACGCTCGGGTCGATCGGGGTGCTCTGCCAGCTGGAGGCGGAGGCCTCCTATCGGGAGATCCTCGAGGAGTGGCTCCCCGGCTTCGCCTAGCCTTTCCGCGAGCAAAAGGCCCGTCCGCATGGCGGACGGGCCTTCAGTCATCGGTGGGTGAGATATCTACGGGTCAGAGTCCGCCCAGTTCGCGAGCGGCCCGATGGCGGGCCTCCATGGCGATGCGGCGGGCGGAGCGGTAAGCCTCAGGTGCGGTGTCACGCTGAGGCCTTCGCATTCGGGCCCTCGATAACGCTTCGTGGATGAGTCTCATCTTCGCGCTTCCGTTCGTGGTCATCTCGGTGCTCGGCTTTCGGATATCGATCACTGCTACGGGGAGGGAGTTCATCTCAGGCCGCCAGACGGACCGAGTTGCGGGTCTCGAGACCGTTCGCGGCGAGCCGCTCCTCGACCTCGACGGCCAGCTCGGCGTCGCGCGCGACGTCGACCTTGCGGGGACGTCCACGGGGCCGCTTGCGCGGAACCACGGCGCCACGCTCGAAGATCTCTCCACCCCAGACACCCCAGGGCTCGCTGCGCTCCACCGCGCCGGCGAGGCACTCGACGCGCAGCGGGCAGTCCCCGCAGAGCGACTTGGCCAGCTCCAGCTGGGCAGGGGCGTCGGAGAACCAGAGGTCGGGGTCGAACTTCCGACAGGGCAGGTTTGCCTCGAGCTCGACGTTCGCGTCGAGTGGGGCCAGCGCCAGACTCATAAAGCCCGGTCACCTCTCTCTTCTTCTCGATCTTCTGGATCGTTTTTCTCTCGGGTCGTGCACCGGCCTGTTGGCCGGCAAAAAATTAGGCCGCGGATCCCGGGTTAGCGGGTTCCGCGGCCTCGAAGTGAGCCGGTGGTCGTTTAGACCGGCCTTCCTCGAGGCGGGATTCCGCCGCCACCATCCGTGTAGCGCTTGCGGGCGATGGAGCCGTTGCCACTGAACCCAGTGGTCCCCTTGTTTCCGTCGAGCACCAGAACGGCTTTGCCCAGCTCGGCCTGGATCTGAGCCTGGTGCGCCCACGGGGCCACCGGCCGCTCGGCAGTCAGCAGAACGGTCGGAGCGGCGGACACGGGCAGGGAGCAAGCAGGCAGCATCGACGGAACGAACATGTTGAGCCTCATCTCTGCCACCTCCTCCATGACCTTGCACTCGTGTCCTGTTTCTCGGCGAACGGAACCGTTCGCCAAGGTGTGTCCTGAGGCTATGCCTGCCCTACAGCGGAGGGCAAACGAATTAACGGACTAACTTTCGAAGTTTTTCTGTTCAAGATCGTCGGGGCTGGCGCCGGACACCAGAGCGAAGACCGCCTCGCCGTATTGGCCGAGCTTCCGGGCGCCGATTCCGGCGATGGCGAGCAGTTGCGCGGGCTCCGCCGGGCGGCGTTCCGCGACGGCCACCAGCGTGGCATCGGTGAATACCACGTACGCAGGAACTTTGAGCCGCGCCGCGGTGGCCGCCCGCCACACCTGAAGGCGCTCGTACAGGTCCTCGTCGAGGTCCGACGGACAGGTCGGGCAGCGGCCCAGCTTGCGGTCGGCGCCGGCCAGCAGGGTGGCGCCGCAGATCCGGCAGGACGCCACCTGCGGGCGCCTGCGGTCGGGTTTCCGACTGCCGCGCTCGCCCCGGTCGGCGGTCGCGCCCGGGGAGCGCTCCAGCTGCGGGAGGAACCGGGACGGGCGGCGCGGGCGGCCGCCCGGCGACCGGGACTGCCCGTACGAGAGCCACAGCCACTGGCGGGCCCGGGTCACCCCGACGTAGAGCAGCCGCCGCTCCTCCTCCAGCTGCTCCGGCGTCTTCGCGTACGTCGTCGGCAGCGTCCCGTCGGCGAGCCCGACCAGGAAGACCGCGTCCCACTCCAGGCCCTTCGCCGAGTGCAGCGAGGCGAGCGTGACCCCGGCCATGGTGGGCGCGTGCTGCTGCTCGGCGCGGCGGGCCAGCTCGTCGTTGAAGGCCGAGAGCGACACCTCGCGCTGCACCCGGCCGGCCTCCCCGATCGGCAGGATCTCGGGCGAGGCGGCGTACTCCTCGGCGAGGGTGACCAGGGCCGCGAGGGCCTCCCACTGCTCGCGTGCCGCGCCGCCGGGCGGGGGCTGGTGACGGTTCCAGCCGGTCGCCGCGAGCGCCTCCACGACCGCGTCGGCCAGCGGCGTCTCGCCGGGGATCGAGCGGACCGCGGCGCGCAGGGCGACCATGGCCTGCCGGACCTCGGCGCGCTCGAAGAACCGCTCGGCGCCGCGGACCACGTACGGGACCTCGGCCTCGGCGAGTGCCTCCTCGTACGCCTCGGACTGCGCGTTCGTCCGGAAGAGCACCGCGATCTCGCTGGCCGGCGTGCCGGACGCGATCAGCTCGCGGCACCGCCGGGCGACCGCGGCGGCCTCGCCCGGCTCGTCCGGGAAGATCTTGAGTTCCGGCTCGGGGCCGGCCGGGCGCTGGCCGACCAGCTCCAGCCGCAGCTTCGCCTCGGTGCCCCGGGCCTGCCGGATCACCGCGTTGGCGAGGCCGACCACCTGCGGCGTCGACCGGTAGTCGCGGACCAGCCGGACCACCACGGCGTCGCGGCGGCGGCGCGGGAAGTCGATGAGGTAGCCGGAGGTCGCGCCGGTGAACGAGTAGATCGTCTGGCTGGCGTCGCCGACCACCGTGATGTCGTCGCGCCCGCCCAGCCAGGCGTCGAGCAGCCGCTGCTGGAGCGGGTTGACGTCCTGGTACTCGTCGACGACGAAGTGCCGGTACTGCGCGCGGATCTGGTCGGCCACGTCCGGGTGCTCCTCGATGCCCCAGACCGCGGCGCGCAGCAGATCCTCGAAGTCGATCACGCCCTGCCGCCGTTTGAGCGACTCGTACGCGGCGAACACCTCGGCCACCCGGGCCGGCTCGAACGGCGGCTCCCGCAGCGCCTTGGCGGCCGCGACGGCGTACTCCCCCGGCTCGACCAGCGACGACTTGGCCCACTCGATCTCGCCCGCCAGGTCGCGGGCGGCGGCGCGGTCGGCGCGCACCCCGGCCCGGGCCGCGGCCAGGCCCACCACGCGGACCTTGCTCTCCATCAGCTCGGGCATCCCCCGGCCCTCGAGCAGCCGGGGCGCGAAGTAGCGGACCTGGCGCAGCGCGGCGGCGTGGAACGTCCGGGCCTGCACGCCGGCCGTGCCCAGCGCGGTGAGCCGGGCGCGCATCTCGGCGGCCGCGCGGGCCGTGAACGTCACGGCGAGGACGTGCCGGGGACTGATCTCGCCGGTCGAGGTTCGGTACGCGATCCGGTGGGTAATCGCCCGAGTCTTACCTGTTCCGGCGCCGGCCAGGATGCAAACCGGACCCGCCGGAGCGGTCACCGCCGTCCGCTGTTCCGGGTCCAGCCCGGCCAGCACCCCATCACTGCGCACGGTAGGGAATCATGACACCCCGGCCGGGCGTTGTGCTTCTCAGCCGCACCGCCGTGTGACCTGTATCGAAGGAGCAGTGACCGATGCTGACCATGTACTCGACGTCCTGGTGCGGGTATTGCCACCGCCTGAAGAGCCAGCTCGACCGGGAGGGCATCGCCTACGACGTCGTGGACATCGAGCAGGACGAGGCCTCGGCCGCGTTCGTGCGCAGCGTGAACGGCGGGAACCAGACCGTTCCGACGCTGAAGTTCGACGACGGGTCGGCGCTGACCAACCCGTCGATCGTGCAGGTGAAGCAGCACCTGGCGACGATCTCCGCCTGAAAAGCAGCGAAAGGGGCCTTCCTTGCGGAAGGCCCCTTTCGTATGGGGCAGATCAGGGAATCAACGCCGGGATGCTCGAGTCGAGCAGGCCCCGCTCCTTGAGCGCGCCGTAGAGCGGCGTGGTCTCCGGGTAGTGACCCCACTGGTGGTCGCCGTCGCCGTTGCCGAAGCCGCCGAGCAGCTGCTTCTGCACGTCGTTGAAGCCGTCCCAGTCGGACCGGGCGGGCAAGTGGGCCACCTCGTCGCGGATCGCGATCCAGCGCGGGGTGTAGCCGAAGAACGCGCCGACCCGGGTGATGTCGGAGTAGTTGTCCGACCGGGCGTGCCAGATGCGCCGGTCGAAGACGACCAGGTCACCCGGGTTCGCGGTGATCTGGACGGCGCCTGAAGGCTGCGGCCACGGGACGCCGCGGCTCGGCGGGCCGGGCAGCCAGTTGGTCTTGTGGCTGCCGGGCAGGACCGTGAAGTTGCCCCGGCCGGTCTCGCTCACGTCGGAGAACCAGTACGCCAGCTTCACCGACATCATCGGGCGCGGGTCGGTCTCGATCTCCCGGTTCTGCCGGCCGCCGTCCTGGTGCCAGTGCCACCACTGCTTCTGCTGCTCGTGCAGCTGCGGGTGCACGTCGATGTGCGAGTGGTAGACGTGCACGTTCCAGCCGAGCAGCGACCAGATGTACTTGAACGCCTTCGGGTGGTCGAGCAGGAACGCCAGCTCGGGCACGTGCGCGACCGGCGAGAGCTGGTGCAGCGCGCCGCCCTCGGGCTTGGTCTTCTCGTAGTGGCCGAGGATCGCGGCCCGGCCGGCCTCGATCTCGCTCTCGCTGAGCACCGAGGGCACGACGATGTACCCGTCCCGCTCGAACGCCTCCCGCTCCTCCGCGGACATCGGCGTCCACGCCGGGGCTTCCACCTGGGTCATCGGTTCCCCTCTCGTCTTTGTATCCAAGACGCCGTGGGGTACCTGGTTGGTTGCCCGGGAATCAGAAAAAGTTTCCGTTAACCCTGCAGCCACTTCTCGACCAGATAGAACGCGATCGAGGAACGCATGGGCAGGCTCATCGGCACGCCGCTCTCCGGGTCGACGTAGCCGCCGGCGATCATCTTGGCGATCACGTCCCGGGTGAACCAGTGCGCCTCGTCGATCTCCTCCGGGTCGAGCACGAACGGCTGGTCCGGATCGGCGACCGCGTGGAAACCCAACATCAAAGAGCCGGGGTACGGCCAGGACTGGCTCCCGGCGTACCGCAGCGACCGCAGGCCGATGCCGACCTCCTCGCGGACCTCGCGGACCACCGAGGCCTCGGCCGACTCGCCGGGCTCGACGTAACCGGCGAGGCAGGAGAAGCGGCGTACGCCGTCCGGGCCGGTCGGCCAGGACGCGTTGTGCCCGAGCAGGCAACGGCCGGACGGGCCGGGCACGCCGTCGTGCACCAGCACGATCATGGCGGGGTCGGTCCGCGGCCACATCAGCCGGCCCTCCGGGTCGGCCCGCGCCCAGCCGGCCTCCACCACGGTGGTCGGCTGGCCGGTACGCGGCGAGAACGCGTGGCTGCGGTGCCAGTTGCCGAGCGCCGCCGCCGCGGTGAACAACCCGGCGTCCCGGTCGTCGAGCAGGTGACCGACCTCGCGGAGCGTGACGGCTCGCCGGCCCTCGGACGGCTCCACCGGCGCGTCCACGGTCCAGATCGGGGTGCCGTCGGCGTCGAGGCCGAGGAACCAGCGCTCGGCGTCGGGCAACGCCGACGACGGCGCCAGCACGAGTGCGGCGCCGCCGTCGGGACGATCGGTGACCAGGGCACGTCCGCCGGCGGCGAGGTCGACAACGAGGACGAGACCGCGGGTGGCCGCGCCGGCCAGCCAGGCCTCGTCCTTCCGCCGGTGGGCGGCGCGGTCCAGGGTGGTACGGGCCAGCGGCGGGGTGCCGGGTTGCTCACCCAGGTCTGGCTGTTCGGGTTCGGTCACTCTCTGCTGCGCTCCACGGCCGTCAGTACGGACAGTTGCGACTCGATCTTGTCGGCGTCGCCGAGGACCACGGTAACCGCACGGGAGGGTGCCAGGTACTTCGCTCCGGCCGCGAACACCTCCTCACGGGTGACGGAGGCGAGCGCTTCCGAGTGTTCCCGGAGGTGGTCGAGGCGCAGCCCGAAGCCCGCGTACATGCTGGCCAGGCCGGCGAGGCCGGCCTGAGTGGACATGCTGAGGCGCAGGGTGCCGAGGGCGTAGCGCCGGGCCTGCTCGAGCTCCTCCTCGCCGGGCGGGAGGCTGGCGATGCGGCCCAGCTCGTAGACGGTCTCGAGCAGGGACGGCCCGGTCACCTCGGTGGCGACCTCGGCCGAGCCGGACCAGGTGGACCCGGCCACGAAGTGCTCGATCCCCGAGTGCGAGCCGTAGGTGTACCCCTTGTCCTCGCGGATGTTCTCCACCCAGCGGGACGAGAAGTAGCCGCCGAAGATCAGGTTGGCCACCGTGAACGCGGCGTAGTCGGGGTCGGTCCGGGTGACGCCGGGCAGCGCGAGCCGCAGCGACGACTGCACCGAGCCGGGCCGGTCGACGAGCAGCAGCGGGCCGGTCTCGATCGCCGGGGTCGGCGGGATGACGCCGTCCGGCCCCGCGCCGGTCCAGCCGCCGAGCACCTTCTCGGCCACGTCGATCGCCTGGTCCGGGTCGATGTCGCCGACCAGGACGAGGGTCGCGCCGGCCGGGCGGACACGCTCGGCGTGCAGCTCGCGCAGCGCCCCGGGCTCCACCGAGCGGACCTCGTCCGGCGTCGGCGTCTGCACCGCGTACGGATGGCTCTGGAAGATCCTCTTGAGCAGTGCCACCCGAGCCAGGTGCGCCGGCTGGCTCATCGCCACCTGGATGTGGTCGACCAGGCGCTCGCGCTCGACGCCGACCTCCTCGGCCGGATAGGTGGCGTCGGTCAGCACCCCGGCCAGCAGCTCCAGGGTCCGGCCCAGGCCGTCGGCGAGCGCGTTGCCGCTGATCAGCAGGCGATCCGGGTCGAGGACGGCGCCGAGGCTGCCGCCCACGGCCTGCAGCTCGGCCGCGATGTCGATGCTGGACAGCGTGCTCGTGCCGGTGAAGATCGCCTGCGAGAGCAGGGTGGCCGGGGCCAGCGGCGCCCGGCCGAACGGGATCCGCAGCCGCAGCTCGACGAGCGGCACCGCCGAGCGCCGGATCGCGATGACGGTGAGCCCGCTGGGCAGCCGGCGCTCCGCCTCCCGGGGGAGGTGCAGCGCGGCGTCCGGGATCAGGTCGGGCAGGGTCGTGGTGCTCATGCCGCTACCTCCGCTGCGCTCCGGCATCGACATGTGTCGACTGGACTGGCTGATTCGCTCGCAAGCTCGCTCATTGGGCGGCTCCCGGGATGACTTCGACGCTGGCGCGGCGCTCGGGCCGCAGGGTGGCCGCGGCGGCGACGATCTGCTCGTCGGTCACCTCGCTGACCAGCTTGGGCAGCTCGTTGAGCAGACCCGGGCGGCCGCGCTGCAGCTCGAGGACGGCCATCGGCTGGGCCCGGCCGAGCACGTCGTCGGTGCCCTGGAGCAGCCGGGTCGCCATCCGCGCCTGGGTGCGGTCCAGCTCGCCCGGCTTGAGGCCGTCGGTGGTCAGCCGGTCGAGCTCCTCGTCGATCGTCTGCAGCACCTTGCCGGCGTCGCCGCCGGGCGGCATGTGCGCCTGGAGCAGGAGCGCCGTGGGGTTGCGGACCTGGTATTCGTCGCCCATGAAGCCGATGTAGCCGCCGAGGTTGGTGGCCGACCGGTCCCGTTGGACCAGGCGCTCCACGAGCCGGGAGGCGTCGCCGTCGGTGAGCACCTCGGCGAGCACGGCGTAGGGCAGGTAGCCGGCGAAGTCGCCGATCGGGTCGGGCACACCCCAGGCGGCCGCCACGGCGGGCAGCGGCGCGATCCGGTCGGTGTACGACTCCCGCCGCTCCTCGGTGATGCCCGGCTCGGCGAAGTCGGGCAGCGCCGGCGCGGGCCGGGCCGGCACGTCGCCGAAGTGCCGCTCGATCATGGCGGTCGCCTCGGCCACGTCGAAGTCGCCGGCCACCGAGAGCACCGCGTTGCCGCAGGCGTAGTAGCGGTCGAAGAAGCCCTGGGCGTCCTCCACCGTGGCGCTCTCCAGGTCTTCGAACGACCCGTACCCGTCGTGGGCGTTCGGGAACGTCTCGAACATCACCGGCGGCAGCTTCAGCCACGGGAACCCGCCGTACGGCCGGTTCAGGACGTTGACCCGGATCTCCTCCTTGACCACGTCGACCTGGTTGCGCAGGTTCTCCTCGGTGAGCCGGGGGCCGCGCATCCGGTCGGCCTCGAGGAAGAGCGCGCGCTCCAGGCCGCCGGAGGGCAGCTCCTCGTAGTAGTCCGTGTAGTCCAGGTGGGTCGAGCCGTTGAAGGTGCCGCCGGCCCCCTGCACGTGCCGGAAGTGGGCCAGCTTCTCCAGGTTCGCCGAGCCCTGGAACATCAGGTGCTCGAAGAGGTGGGCGAAGCCGGTCCGGCCTTCCGGTTCGCTGCGGATGCCGACGTCGTAGACGACGGCCACGCCGACCACCGGAGCGCTGCGATCCGGCGAGAGGACCACGCGCAGACCATTGCCGAGGGTGAATCGCTCGACCGGATATTTCGTCGCGGGGATCTTGATTCTGGGCGCCACGGTACGAATCTAGCGTGTCGGCCCGGATCCGCGCGGTAGTCGCGCTTCACCCAACAGCGTAAATGCGCCATATCCCGATCCGCCGATCCGGACGGGGGTTGACGCACCAGACCTACATGCTCCACTATTCCCATCCAGCAGATAGGTTAAGCAAAGTATCGCGGGAGGAGGGCTCGTCGTGTACGTCTCGGCTCGCACGGACTACGCCGTGCGCGCGATGCTGGCGGTCACCGCCGAGCACCCCCACCTGGTCAAAGCCGCCGGCCTGGCGGCCGCCCAGGAGATCCCGCTCAGCTTCCTGCAGGGAATCCTGCTCGATCTGCGCCGCGCCGGGCTGCTGCACAGCCACCGCGGCGTGGACGGCGGGTACGCCCTGGCCCGCCCGGCCGAGGAGATCACCGTCGGCGACGTGGTCCGCGCCGTCGGGGGTGCCCTCACCACGGTCCGGGGGCTCCCCACGTCCACGGCGACCTACCACGGTGCGGCGACGGCGCTGCACGACGTGTGGATCGCCGTCGAGGCGGCCATCGAGGGTGTGGTCGACCACAAGACCCTGGCCGAACTCTCTCAGATTTCCGTGAAACAGAACTAGGAGTGAGCATGAGCTCCCGCACCATACGTGCGTTTGCCCTTGTCTCGGCCGCGGTCGTGGCCTCCACCGCGCTGGCCGCTTGCGGATCCGACGACGACAACACCGCCGAGGGAACCAGCGGCGCCGCCGCCGAGGCCAAGACCCTCAACCTCGGCTACTTCCCGAACATCACCCACGCGCCCGCCCTGGTCGGCGTGAACAAGGGTCTGTTCTCCAAGGCGCTCGGCAGCGCCACCACGCTGGAGACCAAGACGTTCAACGCCGGCCCGGCCGCGATCGAGGCGCTGCTGTCCGGCGCGATCGACGCCACGTACATCGGCCCGAACCCCGCGATCAACGGCTGGTCCACCTCCAAGGGCACCGCGCTGAAGATCATCGCGGGCAGCACCTCGGGCGGCGCCGGCCTGGTGGTCAGGGAGGGCATCGACTCCCCGGCCGACCTCAAGGGCAAGAAGATCGCCACCCCGCAGCTCGGCAACACCCAGGACGTCGCGCTGCGCGCCTGGCTGAAGGAGAACGGCCTCAACGCCGACACCAACGGCGGCGGCGACGTCTCGGTGCTGCCGCAGGACAACGCGACCGCGGTGCAGGCCTTCGCGCAGGGCAGCATCGACGGCGCCTGGGTGCCGGAGCCGAACTACAGCAAGCTGATCCTGGAGTCCAAGGCGAAGGTCCTGGTCGACGAGAAGACCCTGTGGCCGAACGAGGAGTTCGTGACCACCCACCTGATCGTCGGCCAGAAGTTCCTGAAGGAGTACCCCGGCACGGTCAAGAAGCTGTTGCAGGGCCACATCGACGCGGTCGAGTACATCAAGAACGACGGCGCCGGCGCGCAGACCGCGGCGAACGCCCAGATCGAGGCGCTCTCCGGCAAGCCGCTGAAGCCGGAGATCCTGTCGGCCGCGTTCCAGAACCTGAAGTTCACGTACGACCCGATCGCGGCCTCGCTCTACACCAGCGCGAAGCACGCCGAGGAGGTCGGACTGCTCAAGCCGGTCGACCTGAACGGCATCTACGACCTCGGCCCGCTGAACGAGCTGCTCAAGGCGGACGGTCAGCCCGAGGTCAGCGACGCGGCGGCCTGACCCGATGAGCACCGTGGTCAAGATCGACAACGTCTCCAAGCAGTACGGCACCGGCGGCGGCGCTCTGCTCGCCCTTGACCACGTCTCGCTCGACGTCGAGCAGGGGGAGTTCGTCTGCCTGCTCGGCGCCTCCGGCTGCGGCAAGAGCACGCTGCTCTCGCTGGTCGCCGGGCTCGACGAGATCACCACCGGCACCCTGGACATCGGCGGGCGGCACGTCGCGCTGATGTTCCAGGAGGCCGCCCTCTTCCCCTGGCTCTCGGTGGCCGGCAACGTCGAGCTGCCGCTGCGGCTCGCGGGCCTGGGCCGGGCCGAGCGCCGCAAGCGGGCGCAGGAGCTGCTCGAGATCGTCCGGCTGGGCGGTTTCGGGGACAAGCGCCCGCACGAGCTCTCCGGCGGCATGCGGCAGCGTGTCGCCCTGGCCCGGGCCCTCGCCCAGAACGCCGACGTGCTGCTGATGGACGAGCCGTTCGGCGCGCTCGACGCGATGACCCGGGACATCCTGCACGACGAGCTGGAGCGGATCTGGCGCGAGCAGGAGCTCACCGTCCTCTTCGTCACCCACAACGTGCGCGAGGCGGTCCGGCTCGGCGACCGGGTGGTCCTGCTCAGCAGCCGCCCGGGCCGGGTCATCGAGGACTACGAGATCGGTCACCCGCGCCCGCGGCGCATCGACTCCCCCGAGGTCTCCGGCCAGGCCGCCGAGATCACCGATCGGCTCCGCGCGGAGGTCGCCCGCCATGCCAACTGAGGTCATCAGCCGCTCCGCGGACGAGGTCAGCGGACTCGACGCCCTGGAACTCGGCCCCGCGAAGCAGAAGGGCCGGCTCGGCCGGCGGATCTGGCACGGCACCTGGCCGAAGCTGCTCGCCGTCGCGATCGTCGTCGCGATCTGGCAGGCGGCCGTGCTGGCCGAGTGGAAGCCGGTCTACGTGCTGCCCGCCCCGCTCGACGTCTTCACGGTCCTGAAGGACCTGGTCACCACGGCCGACTTCTGGGACGGCGTGCGCCTCACCATGACCCGGGCGATCACCGGCTTCTTCCTGGCCGTGCTGATCGGCACGGTCATCGGCGCGGCGGTCTCCCGGTTCGCGCCGCTGCGCGCCGCGATCGGCTCGCTGATCACCGGCCTGCAGACCATGCCGTCGATCATGTGGTTCCCGCTCGCCATCCTGCTCTTCCAGCTCGGCGAGAGCGCCATCATGTTCGTGGTCGTCCTGGGCGCCGCGCCGTCGGTGGCGAACGGCCTGATCAGTGGCATCGACTACGTGCCCCGGACCTGGCTGCGGGTCGGCAAGGTGATGGGCATGAAGGGGCTGGCGCAGTACCGGCACCTGATCCTGCCGGCCTCGCTGCCGTCCTTCGTCTCCGGTCTCAAGCAGGGCTGGGCGTTCTCCTGGCGCAGCCTGATGGCCGGTGAGCTGCTGGTCATCGTGCCGGGGACGGTCTCCGTCGGCGTGCGGATGCAGAACGCGCGCGATCTGTCCGACAGCGCCCTGGTGATCAGCTACATCATCGTGGTCCTGATCATCGGCATCCTGATCGACCAGTTCTTCAACGCGGCCGACAACGCCCTCCGCAAGCGCTGGGGCCTGACCGGGAGCTGACCCCTCCCCGATCTTGTTGATCGGTGCCGCCCCGTTCCCGTACAGATCATCAAGATCGCGGAAGAGGGGCCACGGACTTCAGAGCGGGCGCACCGACTCGAGGACCTCCCCCACCACGTTGTTCAGCTGCTTGTGGGTGCCGGGGATGGACACGTAGAGGACGGCCGCCGTGGGCTTGCCGACGTCGATGACCGCCACCGCGGACAGCTCCTCGGTGGCGGTCAGGCCGGGCGAGCTGAACCGCAGCCGGAACTCGCTCACGAACGCCGGCAGCCCGCCCAGCGAGGTGACCTCGTCGCGGAGCGGCTCCAGCGTGTTGGGCTGCGGGTAGTACTCGGCGCGCACGTCCGCCGCCACCTGCCGGCCCACGCATTCGAGGTCGAGCGAGACGGCGTCGTTGTCGGCGGCCGGCACCGCGGCCGAGAGGATCGAGGCGTGGTACTCACCGCCGCTGTAGAACTCGGTGACGAAGTGCTGGCCGACCCGGTACGGCACCTCCAGCGTCCCCGCCTTCCACACGTCGGTCCAGGTCACCCACGGTGCGCCGAACTTCCGGTAGGAGATGCCGGCCTCCTCGTCGACGGTCCGCTCCCCGGTCGCCGGTGGTGCGGAGGGCCGGCGGGTCGGCGCCTCGCTCGGCGATCCGGTCGGCGCGGGGCAGGCCTGCGCGAGCGGCGGCCGCAGATCGGCGGGCGCCGACGCCCTGTCCGCGAACGGGTTGGTCTCGCCCCCGAAGATCACGATCAGCAGCACCACGAGCCCGGTCGCCAGGATCCCGCCGGCCACCCCACCGAAGATCATCAACTGCCGCCGGCGCCGTCGTGGTCCATCCGGCGGAGGCGGCGGTGGCTCCTCCGGCGCCTCCGGCGACTGCGGGGGTACGCCGGAAACGGTGACCATGCCCGACGACCATGCTCCGGACGGCCGGGTCCACGCGCTCGGTTCCGACATGCCTACCAGTGAACACCACGGGACGTCTCACCGGCCGGTACGCCCGCCGGCATTGTCCACCCGTACCGGGCCTTTCCCAGGATATTCCGCTACCGTGCTGCCATGGAACTGGTGTATCCCCCGGTTGTCGGTCTCGCGAAGACCATGTTTCGCGTCCTCGACCTCAAGATCGAGGTCGAAGGCGGCGAGCACATCCCGACCAGCGGCGGGGCGGTGCTTGCCAGCAACCACTCGAGCTACCTCGACTTCATCTTCTGCGGCCTCGGCGCTCAGCCCTCCCAGCGGCTCGTTCGTTTCATGGCGAAGAAGTCGGTCTTCGACCACAAGATCAGCGGCCCGCTCATGCGCGGCATGAAGCACATCCCGGTCGACCGCAAGGCCGGCACCGGCGCGTTCCGCGAGGCGACCCAGGCGCTGCGCGACGGCGAGATCGTCGGCGTCTTCCCGGAGGCGACGATCTCCGAGTCGTTCACGGTGAAGGCACTCAAGTCCGGCGCCGCGCGGATGGCGCAGGAGGCCGGCGTCCCGCTCATCCCGATGGCCGTCTGGGGCCCGCACCGGCTCTGGACCAAGGGACGCAAGAAGGAGCTCACGAAGCGCCACGTCCCGGTGCTCATCAAGATCGGCGAGGCGCTGCACATGCCGGAGGGCGCCACCCCCGAGGCGGTCACCGCGCTGCTGAAGGAACGCCTCAGCACGCTGCTCGACGCGGTGCAGAGGGCCTACCCGGACAAGCCGGCCGGCGACGACGACCGCTGGTGGCTGCCGGCCCACCTCGGCGGCACCGCGCCGCTGCCGCAGTCCGCGGCTGTCTGACCGTTTCCGATCGCCAAGGCCCTCGGCGTGTCCGGGGGCCTTCGCTCTTTCTCGTCGTGAAACGACAACGGCGTCGCACCCGGGTGGGCACGACGCCGAAGTACTCAGGCGACTATCACGGCTGCACGAGGCAGCCGAACATAGGGCTCAATCAGACAGAGCGGATGTTGGCGGCCTGCGGGCCCTTCTGGCCCTGGGTCACCTCGAACTCCACCCGCTGGTTCTCCTCCAGGCTGCGGTAGCCCGACATCTGGATAGCGGAGAAGTGGGCGAAGACGTCGGCGCCGCCGTCGTCCGGGGTGATGAACCCGAAGCCCTTGTCCGCGTTGAACCACTTCACAACGCCGGTAACCATGCTCGTCTCCTCGACGGTCGATCGTTCCCGGCCATTATGGACGGGAACGAGGTGGTAAGTCCCGCACTCTGCGGGGCTCGTGTCGCCGTACTGATCGCCCGTACCGGAGAAACCCGGGTTACGACAAAGAGCGCCTGGGGCAGACTTCCCCACAGGCGCTCCTGAGTACTTGGGAACCAAACTGACAACGCAAGCGAGCGTAGCACGACGAAGGGGGCCGCAACGTGCTCGGCGTAGAAGCGGCGCGGCAGCTCAAAGCCGCCGGATTGACCTGGAAACCCGCACCCGGCGACCGGTTCGCCGTGCCCGATCGTGATCTCGACGACGAGTTGTTCGTGCTCAGCAACATGACGATCCAGGTGCATGACCGGCCGGAGGGGCGGATCATCGGTTTCAACGGCACCACGGAGTGGGCCCTCGACGATGTCGATCTCGAGGAGGCGCTGTGGCTGCCCCGCGAGGATCAGCTTCGGGAGCTCCTCGGGGGCACGTTCCGGCACCTGCGGCGCGAGGGAGGCGATTATTTCGTACGGATGGAACTGCTCGCGGTCGAGGAGGAGTTCGTCGCGTCCAGCCCCGAGGAGGCGTACGCGAAAGCCTTGATCCATCTCCTGGCCGCGGCCATTCATCCGTCAGAGTGACTCCTCCGGGATCTCCCGGATCAGCGCGGCCAGCTCGGCGGCGTCCATGAGATCGGCCGGCCGGACCGTGACCTGCTCGCGGACGTAGTGGAACCCGGCGCGGACCCGGTTCACCGGCACCCCGGCCAGCGTCGCCCAGGCCAGCCGGTACGCCGAGAGCTGCACCGCGGCGGCCTCGGCCTCGGCGCCGGCGGGCCGCCTGCCGGTCTTCCAGTCGATCACGTCGAAGCGGCCGTCCGGGTCGGCGAAGACGGCGTCCATCCGGCCGCGCACCACCACCCCGGCCACCGTCGTCGCGAACGGCACCTCCACCTCGACCGGGGTCCGGCCCGCCCACTCGCCGGTCAGGAACGCCTCCTGCAGCGCGGCCAGCTCCTCATCCCCCGCAGCGCCGTCGTCCGCGGCCCCCGGCAACTCGTCGATGTCGATCAGCCGAGCCGTCCCGAACCGCTGCTCCAGCCAGGCGTGGAACGCCGTCCCCCGCCTCGCCTGCGGCGCCGGCCGATGCGGCAGCGGACGCCGGAGCGACCGCGCCAGCGACTGCGGATCACGACGCAGCACGACGAGCTGAGACACCGAGAGATGAGGAGGCAGAGCAACAGCGATCGGCCCACCCTGCTCGACCCGCTCCCGGCGCTCGGCAAGAAGCAGCCTCGCCTCCCGCCGCCACCGAGCGATGTCCGGATCCCCGCCGTCCCCGCCCGCCGCAGCGCCGCCGCCCTCCACAGCGCCGCCGCCCTCCACAGCGCCGCCATCCTTCGCGGCAGCCTCGCCCCTCCCCGCGTCGCCGGCCCTCGCAGCGCCGCCGGGCTCCCCCGCGGCCTCAGCGGTCGCGGCCTCAGCGGTCGCGGCCTCAGCGGTCGCGGCCTCAGCGGTCGCGGCCTCAGCGCTCCCTTCCGCCGCACCCGCCGACTTTTCGGATTTGTCGCCTTTAACCGGCAGCGCCTCCGCTAGGCCCACCGCGTCGGCGGCCAGGCCGGCCCGGGCTGCCACCTCGGGGTCGCTCTCGGCGAGGGCCGCGAACTGCTCGGCGACCGCGGCGTCCGGATCGGCGATCATCCGGCGGATCAGGTCGGCGGCCGCCGCCATGGCGGGCCGGCGGAGGCCGAGCGGGTCGGCGGGCCATTCGGCGTTCGCGACGGCCTGTTCGCTCGGGTTGGACTCGCCGGGGGCCGGCTCGGGCGTCCAGCGGTCCACCACGCCGGCGCCGGCGGCGCAGACCGCGCGGATCTCGTCGAGGAAGACGGACGGGCCGCGGGGACGCTTCACGCCCTCGCCCCACCAGTAGGCGGAGCAGAGCAGCAGCCGCCGCGGGCGGGTCACCGCCACGTACGCAAGACGCCGTTCCTCCTTCTCGTCGTGCTCCCGCCAGTGGCGCCCGAACGTGGTGAGCGCACCCGCCACGTCCTTCTGCTCGACCGCGTCGGTGAGATCGATGTCGGGCAGCCCGGAGGCGTCACCGCGCAGCGGGAACGGCAGCACCCCGATGCCGCCCAGGTAGTGGTCGGACGCCCGGACCTGCCCCGGCCAGACCCCCTTGCCGAGGCCGGCCACCGAGACGACGTCCCACTCCAGGCCCTTCGCGGCGTGCGCCGTGAGGATCTGCACCGCGCCCTCGACCACGTCCACCTGGCCCGGCTCGAGGCCGCGCTCCTCCTCCTCGGCCGCGGCCAGGAAGGCGAGGAACCCGGCGAGGGTGCCGCTCTCGTTCTCGCTGCTGTACCGGGTCGCCGCCTCGCCGAGCGCGTCCAGGTGGGCCCGGGCCAGACCGGCGTCACCGGCCGCCCAGCCGCGGACCGCCACCTCGACGTCGAGGCCGCTGGTCCGCTCGATGTCGGCGAGCAGGTCCGGCAGCGGCTGGTCGAGGCGCTGCCGGAGCGCGCCGAGCTCCTGACCGAACTGCCGGAGCCGCGCGTAGCCCTCCGCCGAGTACTGCACCGGGATGCCGAGGTCGGCCATCGCCTCGACCAGGGTGGCGTCGTCGAGGCGGTCCGAGGCGATCTCGTCCTCGTCCTCCTCCTGCTCCTGGGCCCGGGACGCCGCGATGGCCCGGGACCGCCGGTGCAGCGCCACCAGGTCGCGGGGACCGATCCGCCAGCGGGCGCCGGTGAGGAGCCGTAGCAGCGAGGCGCCGTCGGTCGGGTCGGCCAGCACGCGCAGGGTGCAGACGACGTCCCGTACCTCGGGGGTGTCGAGGAGGCCGCCCAGGCCGACCACCTCGACCGGAAGGCCACGGGACCGCAACGCCTCCTCGATCACGGCGATCTGGCTGCGGACCCGGACCAGGACCGCGCTGGTGGGGCGGCGCTCCAGGGGGATCTCGGCGGCCGGCGCGTCCGGCATCCCGGCGGCGAGACGCCACGCCGTCAGCATCGAGTCGGCGATCCAGCCGGCCTCGTCCGCGTACGTCGGCAGCAGCGCGCAGGCGACGGTCCGCCCGCCGACCGCCTGGGCCACCCGCTCGGCCGAGGTCAGCTCGGTCACCGCCGCACCGGCCCGCAGCGGCGCCGACACGGCGTTCGCCACCGCGAGGATCTCCGGGCGGTTCCGCCAGCTCTTGGAGAGCGTCCGGATCCAGGCCGGATGCCCCTCCCGGTCGGGGAACTCGGTGGCGAACCGCTCCAGCGTGCCGGCCGAGGCCCCCCGCCAGCCGTAGATCGACTGCGAGGGGTCGCCGACCGCGGTCACCGGATGCCCGCCCCCGAAGAGGTTGTTCAGCATGGTGACCTGGGCGTGGCTGGTGTCCTGGTATTCGTCGAGCAGCACGATCCGGAACCGGCCGCGCTCGATCGCGCCGACCTCCGGGTGGTCCCGGGCCACCCGGGCGGCGCGGGCCATCTGGTCGCCGAAGTCCATCGCCTCGAGGTCGAGTTTGCGCTTCTCGTACGCCCGGACCAGGGGCAGCAGGGCGAGCCTCTGCTGCTGCCGGCGCAGCACGTCGGCGACGTCTTTGTAGACCCGGCCCGGGAACTCGGTGATCTCCGCGTAGAACCGGCCGGTCCAGGCGGCCAGGTCGTCGGCGGTGACGAGGTGCTCGGCGAGCTCGCCGGAGAGCGCCAGCACGTCGTCGGTGACCGTGCCGGGCGCCCGGTTCAGGCCGGTCATCTCGCCGGTGTACGCCCGCACCAGCGAGTCGACGATCTGCCAGCGGGCGGCCTCGGTGAGCAGCCGGGCCGAAGGCTCGTAGCCGGCGCGGAGGCCGTGCTCGGTGACGACCCTGGCGGCGTACGCATGATAGGTCGAAATCGTGGCTTCGCCGGCGAATGCGTCGTCCCGGCCCAGCCGCCGGATCAGCTGGCCCACCCGGGTGCGCACCCGGTGCGCCAGCTCGCCGGCCGCCTTCCGGGTGAACGTGAGACCGAGGATCTCGCCGGGGTGCGCGTATCCGTTCGCGACCAGCCACACCACCCGGGACGCCATCGTCTCGGTCTTGCCCGACCCGGCGCCGGCGACCACCAGCAGCGGCGCCACCGGGGCCGCGATGATCGCCTCCTGTTCGGCGGTCGGCGGCGGCAGGCGCAGCAGTCTGGCCAGCTCACGCGGGGTGTAGCGCGGGCCGGAGTCGGCGCGGCGGCGCGGCCGGGGCGGTTCGCCGAAGAGGGTGGGCTGGCTCATCGCGGTTCGACTACCTGCCGCCCCTTGCCCGAGATCGGGCAGCTCGTCCGGACCGGGCAGACCCGGCACCTGCTGTTCGCCACGGCCGAGAACGTCGAGGCCGCCATCGTCTCGGCGGTGCGGCGGACCATCGCGTACGCCCACTGCGGGTCGGTGGCGTCGGCGAGCGGCACCTGCATCTGCTCGCGGGCCTCCTTGCCCGGACCGAGCTGCACCAGGGCCGCGCCGCCGCTGTCGGAGCCGAAATCCGCGAACGCGCCCGCGTCGACCGCCGCCTGATAGCCGCCGAGCTGCGGGTTCTCCGCCACGTCGGCGGCCGAGACCGCCGTCGACTTGCCGGTCTTCAGGTCGATCACCACGAGCCGGCCCTCTTCGTCGATCTCCAGCCGGTCGACCCGGCCGGTCAGCTGGATCGGCCGCTTCTCGTCCTCCAGCCGCACCGTGAACTCGTGCTCGATCGCCAGCAGCCGCCGCGGGTTGGCCGCGAGCCAGCGCAGCAGCTTGTCGACCATGCCCTGCGCCCGCTCGTGCTCCGGCCCGGCCAGCCAGCGCGCCGCCAGCTCGATCGAGTCGAACCGCGCCGACACGTATTCCACCAGCTTCTCCCGGTCGGCGTTCGCGTCCTCGGCGAGCATCGCGGCCGCGTGCACCAGGTTGCCGATGCCCTGCGCGGGACCGGCCGGCGCCGCCCCGCCGTGGCGTTCCAGCAGCCAGCGCAGGCTGCACCGGAGCGCGCTCTCCATCGACGACGGCGTCACCTTCACCAGGTCGCCCTCGTCCACGAGCGGCCGTTCGTCGGAGAGCGGCCGCAGCCCCCACCACTCGTCCGGATGAGCCCCCGGCACACCCTCGGCGGCAAGCTTCGCGAGCTCAGCCGCCGCCGCGCGCCGCCGGCCGGGCGTTTCCCCTTCCGACACCACAACGGTACGCAGCTCCGCCACGAGCGACGCCAGAGTCAGCGCCCGGGGAGCCCGCCCGACCTCAAGCTCGACATCGCCGGAGTCTTCGCCCCCGCCCTCCCCGATCGCCCTTCCGGATTCGTCGCCCGCAGGATCGTCGTCGCCCGGCTCGGCATCGGCCGGCTCGGCATCGCTGGGCTCGGCGTCCCCGAACGGGGGCTCCCCCTTCACCTCGCCGAGGAAATATCCGGATTTGTCGGTCACGATCGCATCGAGGTCGACATCCTCGGGCGGACCGGCATCCCAGGGATCCAGCTCAGGCCCATCGGGATCCGGCCCGGAACCGTCGGGATTTGAGTCGTCAGGATTCGGGTCGCCGGAATCTGGGCCCTCGGGGTTCGGGCCGCCGATGATCGGGCCGCCGATGTTCGGGCCGCCGGGTTTTGGGCCGCCGGGTTCCGGGCCGCCGGGTTTTGGGCCGCCGGGGGCCGGGCCGCCCGGGGCCGGGCCCGCGTCACCGGGGCCGGGGAGGGTGGTGGCGAGTTCGGACAGGAAGCGGCTCGGTTGTTCCTCACCGCCGACGCCGCCGCCGGTGCTCGCCGACGCCACCGCCGTGACCACGAGGCGGCGGCGGGCGCGGGTGATCGCCACGTAGAAGAGGCGCCGTTCCTCGTCGAGCAGCGCGGACGTCTCGCCGGCGATCGCTGCCGGGCCGGAGGCGGGGCGGCCGGCGAGCACGTCGACGAGGCGTTCCGAACCGAGCAGGCTGCCGCGCAGGCGCAGGTCGGGCCAGATGCCCTCCTGTACGCCGGCCAGCACCACCACGTCCCACTCCAGACCCTTCGCGGCGTGGGCGGTGAGCAGCCGGACGGCATCGCCCCGGTCGGCGCTCGGGGCGATCGAGTCGGCCGGCAGGTCCTGGCCGAGCACGTGCTCGAGGAACACCTCGGTGCGCGCGCCCGGCAGCCGGTCGACGAATCGCGCCGCCGCGTCGAAGAGCACCACCATGGCGTCGAGGTCGCGGTCGGCCGCCTCGGCACGCCAGCGCCGGGCCCGGCCCGCCTCGCGGTGATCGGGTAGGGGTGCGGAGCCGGTGCTCATGGCGTACCACCGGTCGGCCAGCCCGCTCGCCCGCCACACGGCCCAGAGCACGTCCTCGGCGCCGGCGCCCGGCTCGGCCGCGGCCTTGCGCGCCACGTCGATCAGGTGGGCCACGGCCTTCGCCGGACGCGCCCAGCGGCGCTCGACCATGTCCAGCCCGGCCGGGTCACGTACCGCGTCGACCAGCAACTCCCCGGACGGACGCCGGTCGCCGGCCGCGAGCGCGAGCGCCCGCAGCCCCTGCCGCAGCCGCCGCTCGGCCAGCGGGTCGGCGCCGCCGAGGGGCGAGTGCAGAAGGGCGACGGCCGCCTCCTCGTCGAGCACCGCCGGATCGAGCGCGCACCGCAGGAGAAGCAGGAACGGCGCTACCGCCGGCTGAAGGTGCAGCGGCAGATCCTCGGCGAGCGTCACGGTGGGCACCCCGGCCGCGGCGAGCGCCCGCTGCACCGACGGCTGCTGCAACGCGGTGGACCGCATCACCACGGCCATCCGCGACCACGGAACCCCGTGCAGCAGATGAGCCTCCCGCAGCGCATGAGCGATGAAGGCCGTCTCGGCGGCGGGCGACCGGAACGTCCGCACCACCGCCTCGGGAACCAGCACCCCCTCCTCGCCGGCCGAGGAGGAATCACCCGCAGAGGAAGAAGCGTCCGCAGGGGAAGAAGCGCTCGCAGGGGAAGAAGCGCTCGCAGGGACGGCATCGCCCGGACCCGGCGAGGCGGCAGCGCCCGTGCCGGCCTGATCGGGCGAGGTGGAATCCGGAGCCGCGGCCGAAGTCGAGGCGGGGAGAGGAGCCGCGGCCGAAGTCGAGGCGGGGAGAGGAGCCGCGGCCGGGGACGGCTGCGGGGGGAACATCGCCCGGTGGCTGATCGGGCCCCGCATGCGGCGGGAGACGCGGCTCGTCGCGGCCAGCAGGGGGGCCTCGACGCGGTAGTTCGTGTGCAGGGTGAGGGTGGGGGCCGGCGCTCCGGAAGGGGTGCGGAAGGTGGCCGGGAAGGATCCGACCAGCGACGGGTCGGCGCCGCGGAAGCCGTAGACCGAGGAGTCGGGGTCGGCGAACGCGACCAGTGGCTTGCCGCCGCCGGCGACCTGTTCGAGGAGCTCGATCTGGGCCGGGTCGGCCTCGGCCAGCTCGTCGACGTAGATGTGGGTGAGGCGCCGCCTTTCGGCGGCGAGCAGGTCGGGCTCGTCGGCGAGGAGGCCGGAGGCGGCGCGGACCAGCTCGGCCGGATCGTACGCCGTGGAGCCCCTGGTGGTGACGTCACGCAGGGCGAGGACCGCGACGTATTCGCGGAGGAAACGGGCGGCGGCCGGCCAGTCGTCGCGGCCGAGCTGCTCGCCGAGCCGGGCCAGCCGGGCCGGGCCGATGCCTCGCTCGGCCGCGCGCTGCATGAGGTCGCGCAGCTGCTGGGCGAAGGCCCGGGTGGCAAGGGCCGGCCGCAGCGACTCGGGCCAGCCGATCCCATCCGCGCCGATCCCGTCCGCGCCGGTCCCGTCCGCGCCGGTCCCGTCCGAGGCGGTCCCGTCCGAGGCGGAGGAGGAGGAGGAGGCGGCGGGGGAGCCAGCGGAGGAGGCGGAGCCAGCGGCGGAGTCAGCGGAGGAGGCAGCGGAGGAGGCGGAGGCGGCGGAGCCAGCGGAGGCGGCGGCGGACTCGCCGACTACCGACAGCAGCTCCCGGATGATGAGGTCCTGCTCGGGACCGGTGAGGAGCCGGGGCGAGGGCTCACCGCGCTCGGCCGCGGCCCGGCGGAGCAGGCCGAAGGCGTACGCATGGAAGGTCCGCACCAACGGCTCGTGCACGATCCGCCCGGCGTCACCGGCGATCCGTGCCTCGATCCGGTCGCGCAGGGCCGAGGCGCCGCGGCGGCCGAACGTCAGCACCAGGATGCGCTCCGGGTCGGCGCCCTCGGCGATCCGCGCGGCCACCGACTCGACCAGGACCGTGGTCTTGCCCGTGCCGGGACCGCCGACCACCAGCAGCGGACCGGCGGCATGCGCGATCACCCGGCTCTGCACCTCGTCGGGCAGCAGCTCGGGCGCGGCCGGGCGCGGGCGCCGGACCAGACGGTAGGCCGGCGGGCGCACCGGAGTCTGGGGGGCCGGCGTGCTCACGGCATCTATGAGAGCACGCCGGTACGACGTTATTCCTCAGCCGTCCGCCGGGGACGCGGTGCCGGCGCCGGCCGGGCCCGCCGCGAGCGCTCGCTCGACGATGTCGACGGCCTCCGGCACGGACCGCGCCGTGAGGATCATCTCCATCGCGGCGGGCCGGACGAACTTGTCGTCGACGAGGCCGCCGAGCCAGCTCATCAGGCCGTCGTAGAAGCCGTCCGGGTCGAGCAGGACGATCGGCTTGCGGTGCACGCCGAGGGTCGCGGTGGTCCAGACCTCGAAGAGCTCGTCCAGCGTGCCGAGGCCGCCGGGCAGCGTGATGAACGCGTCCGAGCGGTCGATCATGAGGTTCTTCCGGGAGCTCATGTCGTCGGTCACCACGAGCTCGTCCGAGGACAGGTCGGCGACCTCGAGGTCCATGAGGCACTGCGGGATGATCCCGAGGGTCTGCCCGCCACCGGCCCGGGCGCCGTCGCCGACCGCGCCCATCATGCCGACGCAGCCGCCGCCGGAGACCAGGACGTGGCCGCGCTCGGCGAGGACCCGGCCGGTCTCCTCGGCGAGGTCGAGCCAGCGCTGCTCGATCGTGGTGGACGAGGCGCAGAAGACGCAGACGTTCGCCATGTCAGGACTTCCCGAGGGCCGCGTCGGCGTCCACGATGATCCGGACCGCTTCGGCGACGTCGTCGGTGACCTGTATCAGTTCGAGATCCATGGCGCTGATCTTGCCTTCGTCGAGCATCCGGCGCTTCATCCAGTCGAGCAGGCCGCCCCAGTACTCGACGCCCATGAGGATCACCGGGAAGCGGGTGACCTTCTTCGTCTGCACCAGCGTGATCGCCTCGAAGAGCTCGTCGAGCGTGCCGAAGCCGCCCGGCAGCACCACGAAGGCCTGCGCGTACTTCACGAACATGGTCTTGCGGACGAAGAAGTAGCGGAAGTCGATGCCGACGTCGACCCAGTCGTTGAGGCCCTGCTCGAACGGCAGCTCGATGCCGAGGCCCACGGACATCCCGCCGGCCTCGGTGGCGCCGCGGTTCGCCGCTTCCATGACGCCCGGCCCGCCGCCGGTGATCACGGCGTAGCCGGCCTCGGCGAGGGCCGCGCCGAGGCTCTCGGCCAGCTCGCACTCGAAGCTGTCGGGGCCGCTGCGGGCCGAGCCGAAGACGCTCACGGCCGGCGGCAGGTCGGCCAGGGTGTCGAAGCCCTCGACGAACTCCGAGAGGATGCGCAGCGCCCGCCAGGCGTCCTTGGTCTTCCACTCGCCGCGATGGTGGGAGTCGAGCAGTTTCTGGTCGGCGGTGCTCGGCGGGATGGAATCGCGTCGCAGGGTGACGGCGCCGCGATGACGCTCCGGGCCTGGTTGCGGTCGCCCGTTGGTGCTCTCCGTCATGCGTCCAAGGTAGTGCGGACGGTCAGTACCCGGTGAATAACCGGGTGCGTTTCGGTAAGAGGATTGCGACCGGGAGACCTTTTTGCCAGATTGAAGCAACCGACCGTAGCCCCGCGACGTCTGTACAGTTACCGACCCATCCACGGCAGGCAGGAGCAGCCACCGTGACGAACCGATACGAGCGCCTCAAGATGCAGCGCCGGATGCAGCGCCGGATCCGCCTGGTGGTGGAGGAACGGCGGATGGCCTTCGCGGCGCGCAACAACGAACCGACGGTGGACCTCGAAGCCACCATGGAGATACCGCCTCCGGCGCAGCGCGCTATCGGGCGGGCGGCGATCCAGAATCTCTAGATGTCCGAGGCCGGGGCCAGCCAGCGATAGAGGGTCGCCGCCCCGTCCCGGATCTTGCCGATCTCGACGTGCTCGTCGGGAGCGTGCGCCAGGGCCGGGTCGCCCGGGCCGTAGTTGAGGGCCGGGATCCCGAGGGCCGCGAACCGGGCCACGTCGGTCCAGCCCAGCTTCGCGGCCGGCTCGATGCCGACCGCGCCCAGGAAGTCGCGGGCCGGCGCGGCGTCGAGCCCGGGCAGCGCGCCCGGCGCCGAGTCGGTCACCTCGAGCTCGTACCCCTCGAAGACCTCCCGCAGGTGGGCGAGGGCCTGCTCCTCGGACCGGTCCGGGGCGAACCGCAGGTTCACGTCGAGCCAGCACTCGTCGGGCACCACGTTGCCGGCGATGCCACCGGAGATCCGTACGGCGCTGAGGCCCTCGCGGTAGGTGCAGCCGCCGATCGTCACGGTCCGGGCCTGGTACTTCTCCAGCCGGCGCAGCGCGTCGCCCATGGCGTGGATCGCGTTGACCCCGCGCCAGGCCCGCGCCGTGTGCGCCCGGCGGCCGCGGGTGTGCACCCGGACCCGCATGGTCCCCTGGCAGCCGGCCTCGACCGCGCCGAACGTCGGCTCGAGCAGCACCGCGAAGTCGGCCTGGAGCCACTTCGGGTGCGCCTCGGCGACCAGGTTGAGGCCGTTGAACTCGGACTCGATCTCCTCGGCCTCGTAGAAGAGGTAGGTGATGTCGTACGCCGGGTCGGGCAGGGTGGTCGCCAGGTGCAGGGCGAGGGCGACCCCGGACTTCATGTCGGAGGTGCCGCAGCCGTAGATCAGGTCGTCGACGACAGTGGACGGCCAGTTGTCGTTGATCGGCACGGTGTCGAGGTGGCCGGCCAGGATGACCCGCTGCCCCCGACCCAGCTTCGTGCGCGCCATCACCGTGTTGCCCAGCCGCTTGACGGTGAGGTGGCCGACCCGGCGGAGGGCGTCCTCGACGCAGTCGGCGATCACCTTCTCGTCGCGGGAGACGGACTCGACGTCGACCAGAGCGCGGGTGAGCTCGACCGGGTCCAGCAGCACGTCCGGGGTAAGCGGGTTGGCCATGTGCGCACCATACCGGGGGTCCGTGACGCGGCCGCCGCCTCATTACGGTCCGGTAGGGTTCGGGTCGTGGAAACCGCGCTCTCGACTTCGCCCGCCTGGGGCATCGGCCTCGCCACCGTGACCGCCGAGGGGCAGGTGCTCGACACCTGGTACCCCTCGGGCTTCCTGGGTCTCGGCGAGGAGCCCGCCGACCTGCCGGCGCTGCCGGCCGGGCTGACCGGCCCGAAGCTGCTGCCCGGACTCTCGACGGTCGAGGTCCGCACGGTGATCAAGTCGCTGACCGACCCGATCGCCGACGCCTCGGACGCCTACCTCCGCCTGCACCTGCTGTCGCACCGGCTCGTCCGGCCGAACGCCCTCAACCTGGACGGCGTGTTCGGCAAGCTCGCGAACGTGGCCTGGACCTCGGCCGGCCCGTGCCCGCCGGAGCGGGTCGACGAGCTGCGCCTGCTGGAGCGCGCCGCGGGCCGGCACCTCGCCGTGTACGGCGTCGACAAGTTCCCGCGGATGACCGACTACGTGGTGCCCGCCGGCGTCCGGATCGCCGACGCCGACCGGGTGCGCCTCGGCGCCCACCTGGCCTCCGGCACGACGATCATGCAGGAGGGATTCGTCAACTTCAACGCCGGCACGCTCGGCACCTCGATGGTCGAGGGCCGGATCGTGCAGGGGGTCGTGGTCGGCGACGGCTCGGACATCGGCGGCGGCTCGTCGATCATGGGCACGCTCTCCGGCGGCGGCAAGGAGAAGATCCGCATCGGCGAGCGCAGCCTGCTCGGCGCGAACGCCGGTGTCGGCATCTCGCTCGGCGACGACTGCGTGGTCGAGGCCGGCACCTACATCACCGCCGCGTCGAAGATCTCGCTGCCCGATGGCCGTGTGGTGAAGGCCATCGAGCTGTCCGGTGTGAACAATCTCCTCTTCTGGCGCAACTCGGTCTCCGGCGCTCTGGAGGCCAAGCCGCGCAAGGGCACCGGCATCGAGCTGAACAGCGCCCTGCACGCGAACGACTAGGACCAGGACCTGAGTGACGAGGCGGCCGCCGTGCGAACGGCGGCCGTCAGCGTCTCCAGCACCGACGACCGGATCTTCCAGCACTGCCAGTAGAGCGGCACGTCGAGGAATCGCCCCGGGACGACCTCCACGAGCCGGCCGGCCGCGAGGTCGGGCCGCGCGTGCTGCTCGGGCATCATGCCCCAGCCGAGTCCCTGCCGGATGGCCTCCTCGAACGACGCCGCGGCCGGCACGTAGTGGGCCGGCGGCAGGGGCCGCTCACCGAGAAAGCGCTGCTGCAGCTCGTCCTTGCGGTTGTAGACCACCACCGGCGCGGTGCCCGGATCCGCGACCTCGGTGGACGAGACCGCCAGGTAGCGCATCACCCCGAGCCTCTCCACCCGGCAGCCCTGCACCGCCACCCGGTCCGCGGTGACCGCCGCCATCGCCTGCCCGGTGCGCAGCAGCTCGGCCGAGTGGTCCTGATCGTCGACGTGCAGCTCGAACCGGACGTCCGGCACCGCCGTGAGGACCGGCAGGAACCAGGTGTTCAGCGAGTCCGCGTTCACCACGACCGCGAGCCGGGTGTCGTCCCGGGCCTGGGCCAGCGCCTCCCGTTCGAGCAGGGCGACCTGACCGGCGAACCGGACCAGCGCCTGCCCGGCCGTCGTCGCGGCGCACGGCTTGCCCCGGCGCACCAGCACCTGGCCGACGGACTGCTCGAGCGCCTTGATCCGCTGGCTGACCGCCGACGGCGTGACGTGCAGCGCACGCGCCGCCGCCTCGAAGCTGCCGAGCTCCACGACCGCCTGGAAAGTGGCGAGCTGCACCTGGTCCACGTAAGGAAATCTAATCCATCATCAGAATCCTTAGCTGGAGTGAAGACGGCGTGGGCCTTAGCGTCGGGACATGCTCACCTCCGCACTGGCCGGTTTCGCCGCGTCCGCCGTGCTCATCGTCGCCATCGGCGCGCAGAACGCGTTCGTGCTGCGCCAGGGTCTGCGCCGGGAACACGTGCTCCCGGTCGTGCTGCTCTGCGCCGTCTCCGACCTCGCCCTGATCTCGGCGGGCATCGCCGGCCTCGGCGCGGTGATCAGCGCCCGGCCCGGCCTGGTCACCGCGATCCGCTGGGTCGGCGCCGCGTTCCTCCTCGGGTATGCGCTGCTCGCCGCCCGCCGCGCCGTGCGCCCGCAGCGGCTCGAGGCGGCCGGCCAGGCCCCGGCCACGCTGCGGGCCACCCTGCTCACCTGTCTGGCCCTCACCTATCTCAACCCCCACGTCTATCTCGACACCGTGCTGCTGCTCGGCTCGATCGCCCAGCAGCACCCGCACCGCTGGCTCTTCGGCCTGGGCGCCGCCGCCGCGAGCCTCGGCTGGTTCGCCGTCCTCGGCGTGGGCGCCCAGCGACTCGCTCCCCTCCTCGCCCGCCCCGGCGCCTGGCGGGTGCTCGACGGCCTGATCGCCGCGGTCATGGCGACCCTCGGCATCATGCTGCTCGCGCAGGCTTGAGCCGCCCTTGATTCCGGCTATAGGCGGCCTTGAGAAAGGCTCCAGCCGCCCTTGAGGAAGGCTGCGGGCGGCCTTGAGAAAGGCTCCAGCCGCCCTTGAGAAAGGCTGCGTGCGGCCGCGAGAAGCGCTGAAATCGGCCTTGAGGCAGGCTGGTGCAGGCTTGACTCTCCAGCAGGTCGAGACGGCAGGGTCGGGGCGTGAGCGACACACGAGGCATCGGCGAGGCGGCGCGGGCGAGCGGCCTGAGCGTCAGCGCGCTGCGGTACTACGACGGCGCGGGCGTGCTGGTCCCGGCCGTCGTGGACCCGGCGACCGGCTATCGCCGGTACTCCGCCGATCAGATCAAGGCGGCCCGGCTGATCGCCGGGCTGAGGCGGGTGGGCATGCCGGTCGCGGAGATCGCGCAGGTGGTGCGAGACCTGGGTGAGGAGCCTTCTTCCGTACGCCGGAAGCTGGACGATCACCTGGCCCGTCTGGAAGCCGGCCTCGCCGATGCCCGGCGTGAGCTCCTCCGCATGCACGCCCTGCTCGACCTGGAGGAGAACCTGATGACCCGAGTCACCGTGAGCTCGACCGGCCTCTTCGCCGCGCTCGACGCGGTCCGTTTCGCCGCGGCCGCGGCCACCGGGCCGATCCCGGCCGGCGTGCTCTTCGAGACCGGCGACGGGCTGCTGACGCTCGTCGCCACCGACCGCTACCGGCTCGCCGCCGCCTCGGTGCCGGCCGAGGTGGAGGGGCCGCCGGTCCGGCGGTTCCTGCCGCTCGGCCTCACGGACGATCTGCGCGGCCTGCCCGCCGGGCCGGTCACCCTGGACGTCACCGCCGAGCGGGCGCGCGGGCAGTCCGGCTCGGCCGTCGCCGAGGGGAAGCCGCTCGACCTGGACTTCCCCGACTACCGGCGGCTGCTGCCGGTGCCGGGCGCGGAGACCCGGCGGGTGCCGGTCGACACGGCCGCGCTCCGGGAGCGGCTCGCGGCGGCGCCGGTGATCCCGAAGGAGCACGACGGTCACCCGTACCCATGTCTCGTCCTCGGCCTGGACCAGGCGGGAGGCCTGCGCCTGGGCACCCAGGGTGAGTGGGAGGCGGACGCCGGCGCGCACGTCGCGGTGAACAGGGAGTTCCTGCTGGAAGCGATCGACGCCGGTGGACCGGGCCAGCTCGTGCTGGAACTGGACGGGCCGCTGAAGCCGCTCGCCGTGCGGATCCCCGGGGACGACACCCGTTTCTCCCTGCTGATGCCGGTCCGTCCCTAGTTCCTTTCCGGTACGGCCGTTCTGGTAACCGTTTCGACACAGTCCGGCACCGGTACCGCATGGAACGCGTGATCGAGTCGCTGTTCCGCCGGGGGCCCGGCTAATTTTCCGTGGTGCGCAGCAACCGGCAGGAGGACGAACTCAACGCCGCGGCTACCGGCGCCTCCATGACCGGGTGGGAATTCGCCTGGCTGGACGGCCTGGCCGTGGCGTCCGAGCCCTCGTGGTCATACCCCGAGCTGGCCCGTCCCCTGGTCCGCCGGTCGGCGGCGGTGCTCGACCTCGACACCGGCGGCGGCGAGCTGCTCGCCGAGCTGGCCCCGCTGCCGGCGCACACCGTCGCCGTGGAGAGCTGGTCGCGCAACACCCCGGCCGCGGCCGCCCGGCTCGGCCCGTTCGGCGTCCCGGTGCACGCCGAGCTGCCCTCCGGGGAGGACGAGTTCGACCTGGTGCTGAGCCGGCACGGCAGGCTGCCCGCGCCGGACATCGCCCGCCTGCTGAAGCCGGGCGGCGTCCTGCTCACCCAGCAGGTCGGCAGCGACGACCTCGCCGATCTCAACATCGCTCTGGACGCCCCGCCGCCGCATCCGCGGCGGTGGGACGCCGAGGTGGCGGTCGCGTCGCTGTGCGCTGCCGGGTTGCGCGTCACGGACGTACGGGAAGAGCACCCGCTGGTCGCCTTCCACGACATCACCGCTGTCGTCCACCAGCTGCGCACCGTGCCGTGGCAGATCCGCGACTTCAGCCCGCAGCGCTACGAGCGCGCCCTGGCCCGCCTCGCCGCGACGATCCGGGCCCGCGGGGTGTTCACGGCGCGGGCGCACCGGTTCCTCCTCCAGGCCGAGCGGCCGACAGAGGCATAAGGCGCAAGCCTCTTTCAGGGGAACGGCGGTTAACCCGTTGGTGTTTGCCGTCGGGGAAATATCCGCTCCGGCCTCTTCGAAACTTCACGTCTCAAGCTTGTCCGCGGGCCCTCCGGCGCATGCGAGCGCTTTTCGGGCTTGAGTCGCCCGCGTCGTCGTGCATGACCGCGCCGGTGCTGGCAGTGCACGATTCCGACGATCACCCGCACCCGCGGTGATGATCTCCGCGACGGGGTGGGTCACACCTGCGAGGTAAACGGTTCGGGCGGACCCGGTCGGCGATTTGCACGCAAGAGGCGGGCTTTACGGCCTATCGATGCTGGCGAGGCTTTCCGCCATCTTTGTCGCAGCACCGGGACGCCTCCGCGGCTCCCGGGACACTCGAATCAACGACGCTCACCCACTTCGGGTTCCGAGCCCGTTCCAGGAGGAACATCCCCATGGCCAAGTTCACCAAGCGTTCCGCTGCCGTCGCCGCCGGCATCGCCGTCGTCGTCATCGGTGGGGGCGCCGCCTTCGCCGCCAACGGCTGGACCATCGGCGGTACCGGCACGGCCGAGGCGAACGCCGCGACCATCACGCCGCTCACCGCCACGGCGACCGTCGCCGGCAACATCTTCCCGGGCAAGACCACCACCATCTCCACCGCGATCACGAACCCGAACGAGTTCAAGGTCAAGCTCACCGGTTCCATCCAGCCGACCAACGCCGTGGTCGAGCCGGCGAACAACGACTGCCTGAGCGGGCTCGGCGCCCAGGGCGTCTTCGTCACGAACTTCCCCGGCACCCCCGTGATCAACGCCGGCGCGCAGGGCCAGGTGGTCTCGTCGAACCTCACGGTCGGCGACCTGCCGCAGGCCTGCGCCGGCAAGAAGATCACGATCAGCTACGAATTCAACAGCGTGAGCCAGGCCTGATCCGCAACCGATGGTGAGGAGCTGGTTGGCAGCGGTGGCGGCGGCCGCGGCCCTCGCCACCGCCCTCGTGGTCGTGGTGACCGGGCCCGAGGCGCCGGAGGACGAGACGTTCGTCCTGGTCGGACGGGGTGGCGGTGAGCCGGGCGGCGGCCCGCTCGCCTTCGAGCTGAAGGGGAAGCCGGTACGGGGGCTCTACCCCGGGGCGGTCAAGCAGATGCGCATCACGGTGGACAACCCGCTCGGTTACCGGCTGAGCGTGCAGCGGCTGAGCGCCACGGTGACCTCGTCGTCATCGCGGCGCGGCTGCCCGGCCACGCCGGCGAACCTGCAGGTCAAGGAGTACACCGGCCGACTGCCGGCGATCGTGGCCGCGGGTGGGCGCACCGACCTGGGCGGCGCCATCCCGGTCGCGATGCCGCTCGGCGCGCCGGAGAAGTGCGCCGGGGTGCGGTTCACCATCGCGATCTCCGGGGTCGGCTACCGGGTGGCGCGATGAGGCGCGCCGGGAGGGCCCTCCTCGTCGGCGGGGTCGTCACGGTGCTCGGGGCAGCGGGCACCGTGTACGCCTACGCCGGCGGCTGGACGGTCGACGGCCGGCTCGGCGTCACCGCGAAGGTGGCGAAGATGCCGCGCGGCGCCGAACCGAGCGTCGCCGCGCAGAGCCGGCGGGCCGTGGTGAGCTGGAGCGCCCAGGAGATCGTCCCGGGCGTGCTGATGGACCACTACACGGTGACCGCGCACAGCGTGAGCGATCCGCCGGCGCCCGCGGTCACGCACACCGTGGCGGCGGACGGCGGCGCCACCGAGTCGGTCACCTTCACCGTGGCGGAGGTGGCCGGCGGCACGTGGCGCTGGTCCGTCACCCCGCGGTACCTCGGCTGGACGGGCGAGCAGAGCAGGCTCAGCCGGCGGCTCACCTTCCCGGCCGCTCCCGCCACCAAGGAGAAAGGTCGGGAGACGGCGCCGGCCGCCCAGGTCACGGTCACGCCGCCGCGGTCCCCGGCGACGACGACCGCGCCCGCACCGTCTCCGGCTCCGGAACGGACCTCGGCGTCACCGGCCGCCGAGCCGGAGCCGGAGACACCGCCGGCGGCGCCGCCGGTCGAGTCCGCGACGCCGCCGGAGGAGCCGGCCGTCCCGGCACCGGCCGGGTAGGCGCCCGGCGAGTTCGAGCCCCCGGCGACAACCGGGGGCTCGAACCCGTTGCCGGGCGACCAGGTGCTTCTAGACCAGCGCTGATTTGGTGTTCCGGCAGGTCACGCGCTACGCCGGTGTCCGGGCAGGAAGGCGCGGCCGCGAGCCGGTCGCCGGCCGGGCCGGGCGCAGCGGCGTAGCACGATGTCATCACTCAGGCGGGTTAAACCGTATGGGCACACCTGTCCGATTTATGCACTGGAAGGGCGTACGGAAAACCGATCACATCGGACATCTCTATCGGGGAACGTTGTATGAGCGCCGAACACGGCATTCCCACCGGCCTTCGAGGAGGAGCGAGCCGCCATGCCCCACCTGGACAGACCACCGGCGGTCTCCGCCGCCAGGGCCGTCCCGTGAACCGGCGGGACGTGCTGACGAACTTCCGGGAGGGCGGCGCGCGGCAGAACCGCGGCCCGGGCATGGGACGTACCGACCGGCCCGGCGCGAAGCCGCCGGCCGCGGAGATCGAGCTCGACCCGGCCGATCACGAGGAGCCGACCTGGGAGGTGCACCGGCCCGGTGCGCCGCGACGGCGGTTCGACAAGCGGGCGCGGACCATCCTCACCGCGGCGGCGCTCGGGGCGCTGCTCGCGAACGCCGGGGCGGCCTGGGCGTACTGGCGGTTCAACGGGCCGGACGAGGAGCGGCAGCCGCCGGCCGCCGCGGTCACCACCGGCACCACGTTCGCGATGGCGCTGAGCGGCTCCTCCGACCCCGAGCACTCGCTCACGGCCGGCAGTGCCGGGAACCTCACGGTCACCGTGACGAACCAGCATCCGGTGCCGATCCGGATCACCTCGGTCGAGCCGCTGGCCGGCACCGCGGTGGCCGACGACGAGCACCGGGCGGCCGGCTGCGCCGCGACCCGGGTCGAGGTGAGCCGGAAGGTCTTCGCGGTCTCCTGGGAGGTGCCGAAGAACACCGTCGGCGCGTTCGTGCTGCCCGGGGCGCTGTCGATGCGGGCGGGCGGGCCGGCCGCGTGCCGCGGCGCGACGTTCACCGTGCCGATGCGTGCTGAGGCTGTCCGTCCCTGACCGCCGGGCGCGGGCTTTCCAGCGTGGCCGGGTCGACCACGACGGCCGTGCGCGGGACCGCCGGGCGCGGGCTTTCCAGCGTGGCTGGGTCGACCACGACGGCCGTGTGCAGGACCGCCCGGGCGTGCTCGGTGGCGACCTCGACGAGCCGATGGTCGTGGCTGGCCGCCTCGATCCCGTCGGCGATCACCTTGGCGGTCGCGTCGCCGTAGGTGCGGGCGTCGTGGATCTCCCGCTCGTGGATGAGGGACGCCTCGTGCTCGCGCAGCCGGGCGGCCCGCGCCTCGGTCCGCTCGTAGGCGTTGCCCCGGGACACGAACTTCAGCGCGATCGCGGCGCAGTCGAGCGCCACCAGCAGCAGCGCGATACCCAGGTAGAAGACGCCGACGCCGGCGAAGTCCGCCTTGATCAGGTGCCACATCGCGGCCGTGCGGGCGCCGAAGCCGGAGTCGGCGCGCACCACCGCGGTGTTCGCGGCCTGCTCCGCGGTGATCCGCTCGCCGATCCGGGCCTGCTCGGCGGCCCGCTCGGCGCGCGCCGCCCGCTGGTCCCGCTGGAGCGTCGCGGCCTGCCGGTCCAGCGTCGCGGCCTCGGCGGTCAGCGTCCGGGACTGCCGCACCAGGCTGTCGCAGTACCCGCCGCGCGGGCAGCCGCGGCTGCGGCTCACCCCGCGGCCGGCCGAGTCGGCGAGCGCCTGCCGGTAGAGCTGCCGGGCGTCGTCGCGCCGGCGCTGGGCCCGGTCGGTCAGCTTTCGTACCTCGGCGTCCTCGCGCGCGGTGTCCCGGCGCAGCTCGGCCAGGCGGGCCGTGAACGCGGCGACCGGGCCCTGCGCGTCGAGCTCGGCGACCTGGGCGCCGTGCACCGCGGCGAGCCGGGCGTCGATCTCGCCCCGATAGCGGGCCAGCATCAGCGGCTCGGTCACCACCACGGCGAAGAGCAGCGCCAGGCCGATCCGGCCAAGATAGAGGCCGGCCGTCGGCGGCTTCAGCAGGTGCCGGGGATCGGCCGAGTCGAGCTGTTCGTAGTTCACCGCCACCCGGCCGACCACGGTCCGGTCGTACGCGACCACGCCGATCGCCACGAGCGGGCCGGCGATCCACTGGTACCAGGGGTGCGTGTAACCGGAGCTGGCGTCGATGAACGCGGCGCCGCCGATCGTGGCATAGACGAAGTACAGCAGGATGAAGACGCCGATCGAGCGGTACAGGACGCGATCCGAGTGTGTCGTCACACTGAGTGGATTCACGTTCGCCACCCGCAGCAACAGGTGCCCGAGGCCCTTGCGCATGGTGCCGAGTCTTGCCGAAGTGCCGTGCGGCCGTTCAGGAAACGACGGGATCGGTGATGACGACCTTGAGCCGGACCCGGGCCGTCACGGTCTGTACCTGCGGGGTCAGGTCGAAAGCCTGATCGAAGGCCTCCGATCGCATCATCCGGTGCATGCCGCCGCCCTCCTCATCGGCGATCTCGACGATCCGCTCGATGGTGGCGCCGACCGCCGCCGCATAGTCCCGGGCACGATCAAGGGCATCTTCAACAGCCTTTTTCCGTACGTCGGAACCGGCCCGATTTCCGGGCTTCAGCTGCCACCAGGGCCCGGCGACGGACGTCAGGTCGAGGCCGGCGAGCGCGGCCAGCAGCACTCCGAGATCGCCGAAGTCGTGCAGCACGACCGACGTCTCGATGTTTCCGGAGTACTCGTGCTTCCTGCGGCCCGGGTGGACCTGAACCCCCGCCGTCTCCCGCCGCTCGATCGCGGCGGCGTGGGCGTCCAGGATCCCGGAGACCGCGGCCGCCCGCTCGGTGAGCCGGGTGATCAGCGCGGCCCTGTCCCGATCGGTCGCGGACACCGCCACCGAGAAGACCGCCAGCTCCGGCGGGACCTCCCGGTGCGCCTCGCCCTGCACGATGACGAGCGGGGCGCGACCGGGGTCCATGCCGTCTCCTACCAGTCCGCGAGCCGGCCGGCCGCGGCCGCCACCCGCTCGTCGGTGGCGGTCAGCGCGATGCGCACGTGCTGGGCCGCCGCCGGGCCGTAGAACGCGCCCGGAGCGGCGAGGATGCCCCGCCGGGCCAGCGCGTCGACGGTCTGCCAGCAGTCCTCGCCGCGGGTCGCCCAGAGGTAGAGGCCGGCCTCCGAGTGGCTGATCTCGAAGCCCGCCTTGGTGAGCGCCGCCCGCAGCATGTCGCGCCGGGACGCGTAGCGGGCGCGCTGAGCGGCCACGTGCTCCTCGTCGTCGAGCGCCGCGACCATGGCGGCCTGCACCGGCGCCGGGACGATCATGCCGGCGTGCTTGCGGACCGCCAGCAGCTCGCCGATCAGGGCCGGGTCGCCGCCGAGGAACCCGGCGCGGTAACCGGCCAGGTTGGAGCGCTTGGAGAGCGAGTGCACCGCGATGACGCCGGTGTAGTCGCCGCCGGTCACCGCGTCGGACAGCACCGAGACCGGCTCGGTCTCCCAGCCCAGCGAGACGTAGCACTCGTCGCTGACCACGACCACGCCGCGCTCGCGCGCCCAGGAGACCACCTTGCGCAGGTGCTCGGCCGGGAGCACCCGGCCGGTCGGATTGGACGGCGAGTTGATCCAGATGAGCTTGACGCGACGGTCCGGTCCGAGCGCTGTCAGCGAGTCGGAGCGGATCACCTCGGCGCCGGCCAGGCGCGCGCCCACCTCGTACGTCGGATAGCAGACCGACGGGATCACCACGACGTCGCCGGGGCCGACCCCGAGCAGCGTGGGCAGCCAGGCGACCAGCTCCTTCGAGCCGATCGTCGGCAGCACGCCCAGCTCACCGCTCGCGCCGCAGGCACGGGCCAGCCAGCCGGCGATCGCGGCGCGCAGCCGCGGGGTGCCGGCCGTCAGCGGGTAGCCGGGGGCGTCCGACGCGTCCGCGAGGGCCTGCCGGACGGCCGGCGGAACCGGGTCGACGGGGGTGCCGACCGACAGGTCCACGATGCCGTCCGGATGCGCCGCGGCGATCGCCTTGGCCGGCTCCAGCAGGTCCCAGGGGAAGTCCGGCAGGGCCGACGACAGAGGCGCGCTCAGTGCCCTTCTCCGCGCGGAGGCTGCGAGATCACGAACGCGGCGTCCTTGTCGATCTTGCCGACCTTGGAGGCGCCACCGGGCGAGCCGAGATCCTCGAAGAACTCGTAGTTCGCGTTCGTGTAGTCCTTCCACTGGTCCGGGACGTCGTCCTCGTAGAAGATCGCCTCGACCGGGCAGACCGGCTCGCAGGCCCCGCAGTCGACGCACTCATCGGGGTGGATGTAGAGCATCCGGTTGCCCTCGTAGATGCAGTCGACCGGGCATTCCTCGATGCACGCCTTGTCGAGAACATCGACGCAGGGCTCAGCGATGATGTAGGTCACGGGTCTTCCCTTCAAAGCCACGCCGCGAGAACCGCCGACGACGAATTGCAGAGCCTAGTATTCCCGCCGAGGGAGGTAATGCGTGCTCCGACAACAGGATGTGGGACACCGGGTGGTGGTACGCCGAATTGTAGGCGTAACCGGAGACCGCACGCTCTTCACGGATGCGCTCGGTGAGCTCGTCGACCTGACGGAGACCGATCTCACACTCGCGACCGCCAAGGGAACGGTCCGCGTTCCGCTGCGCGAAGTGCACCGTGCCAAGCGTGTTCCGCCCGCGCGGCGCCCGGCCGCCGCCGACGTGATCGCCCTCGAGCTCGCGGCCGACGAGGCCTGGCCGGCGCCGGTGAAGTCGCGCCTCGGCGGGTGGATCCTGCGCGCCGCGGACAACTGGACCGGGCGCGCCAACTCGGCGCTCGCCGTCGGCGATCCGGACCGGACGCTCGAGGAGGCCATCGACGCGGTGGTCAAGTGGTACACCGAGCGCGGCCAGCGACCGCTGATCAACGCGCCGATGCCGCTGGCGGCGCCGGTGAACGCGGCCCTCGACGAGCGCGGCTGGACCGCCCGGCCGCTCACCCTGGTGCAGACGTCGCCGCTCGCGCCGCTGCTGGCCGCGCCGGCGCGCGCCGATCTCCCGGTGGTCGACCTCGCCGACACCGCCGGAGACGACTGGTACGCCATGGTCGCCGAGCACAAGGGTGCACTACCCGGAACGGCGCTGCGCATTCTCAACGGCGTACCGGAAAAGGTCTTCGCCCATGTCCGGGACACCGACGGCGAACTGCTCGCGGTGGCCCGGGGCGCGATCACCGGCAGGGACCGCTGGCTCGGCGTCTCGCTGCTGCAGACCGCCCCCGCCGCGCGCCGCCGGGGCCTCGGCGCGCACGTGGTGCGCGCGCTGGCCCAGTGGGCGTCGCAGCACGGCTCGGCCCGCGCCTATCTGCAGGTGGAGGAGCGGAACACGCCGGCCGTGACGCTCTACGGCCGGCTCGGGTTCACCACTCATCACACCTATCTGACGCGGGAGCTCAGCGACCCACCACGCGGCGCGGACGGGTAGTGCGCGCCTGGGTGAACGCCTTGAGCGACTTCGACCGGTAGTCCCGGCCGAGCAGCACGGCGACGGCGTAGCCGAGGGCGCTGCCCACGATCGCGCAGCCCGCGTAGATCCAGACTTGGGCGAAGAAGTCACCCGAGCCGTTCGCGAACGGGCCGCTGCCGCTCAGGAACGGTCCGACCAGGACGGTCAGCAGCATGCCGCCAAGCGCGCCGAACCCGATCTCGGGCAGCCAGGCCGACGGCTTCACGCGCTGCGACCGCAGGAAGGTGAGCACGCCCAGGATCAGCGCGATGAGCGCGAACATCACGATCGAGGCCCGCGTCTGCGCCGAGTCGGACCCGTCGAAGCCGAATCGGACCACCAGCCGGGCGACCGCGTTGACCACGAACAGTCCGGCCGCCAGCACCGCGATCCGGAACCAGCGCTGCTCCCTCATCTCATCCTCCCCGGTGAATGCCTCTCCGGGGACATCTAAACGGATGGGGCGCGTGGATTCCTAGACGCCGGCTGAGAGTTCGCTGACTTTATCGGTTTCAAGATCATCCGGTACGAGTAGACGGCGAAGGTCAGGCTGCCCACCAGGATCATGACGAGCGCCACCCAGTTGTCCCCGCTGAGCAGATAGTCGCCCTCGGCGGTCCGGGTACCCGCGGCGGCCAGCATGATCAGCGTCCAGAGCGCCCACGGCGGGCCCAGCGCCCACCGGCGGCCGGTGCTCGTCACCGCGAACCAGGCGATCGCGAGGTTGGCGCCGACCGCGACCGGGATGGCGATCGGCAGGAGCGCGCCACCGCCCTCCCAGGGCGAGCCGCCGGTGAAGAGGTTCGCGACACCGCCCGTGCGCAGCGTGGTCAGCTCCAGCTCGATCAGCGCGGTGACCAGCGTGGCGAGGACCGCGACCAGCACGCCGCCGACCCTGATCGTGGTCTCCAGCCCGGGCCGGGGCTCCCGCCGCGGCGGGACCGGCGCGACCCCGGGCTCGGGATCGGTGGTCGGCGCGGTCATCGGATGTCCAGCCCGGCGAAGAGGTCGTCCTCCCACTGGTACGGCCCCGAGCCGGGACCGCGCTCGCCCTTCACCAACGTGAAGTATTCCAAGCCCATGAACTCGCCGCCGAAGTCGCCGGCGATGCCGTAGAGCCAGGAGTTGTCCGGGATCTGGGTGGCGTGGGCGCGCATGGCGGCCGTCTTCTTCGCCGAGTGGTCGGTGCCGTCGATCCGGGCCGCGATCTCCGCGTCGGGCGTGCCGAACGGCAGATCCTCCACCCTCTCCACCTCGGAGAACGGGTTGCCCTCGGACTCCCGGAACGCCTCCATGCCGTCCTGCATGACGCTGAGCGGCATGGCGCTCCAGTAGATCTTCTGCGGACCGTCGTCGCCGGCCAGCTCGGCCGCGCGCATCGCGACCCGGTGGGCCTGGATGTGGTCGGGATGGCCGTAGAAGCCGTTCGGGTCGTACGCGATCATGACCTGCGGCCGCACCTCGCGGATGATCTCCACGAGGAACTCGGCGGCCTCGTCCAGGTCGGCGCCCCAGAACGCCCGCGGGTGCTTGTTGGTGTCGAGCCCCATCATCCCGGAGTCGCGGTAGCGCCCGGCGCCGCCGAGCATCCGGTGGTCGGTCACGCCGAGCGCGGCGCAGGCCCGCTCCCACTCCACGAGCCGGTAGCCGCCGAGCTGGTCGGCCTGCCCGGCGCCGAGCTGCGCGAGCTCCGGCACGTGGATCTCGCCCTCCTCGCCGAGGGTGCAGGTCACCAGCGTCACGTGGGCGCCCTGGGAGACATAGTGGGCCATCGTCGCCCCGGTGCCGATGACCTCGTCGTCGGGGTGCGCGTGCACCAGCAGCAGGCGGCGTGCGGGCAGGGACTCATCAGTCACGGCCGCTACTGTACGCGCGACCACCGACGAACTCGCGGCACGAGCCCGCGGTTTGACCCGCGCGAGACCCGCCCGATCAGCGATGCTGTGATCGTGGAGTACCCGGGACTCGCCGCGCGCACCGGCGGCTTCAGCTACGGCGCGCCGCACGCCGTGACGATCGGCGCCGGCGCGGCCCGCGTCGTCTTCCTGCGCTCGGCCGGACCGGACGACCCGGACGCCGCGCTCTGGGTCCTGGACCGGGACAGCGGCGCGGAACGCCTGATCGCCGAGGGGCCGATCACCTCGTACGCGACCGACCGGGACGCCCTGGTGGCGGCGTTCGCCCGGGACGGCGAGCTGTTCCGCGCCGACCTGACCGGGGGGACGGTCGGCGCCGTGCCGACGCCCGGCCCGGTCCACGACCCGCGGCCCTCCCCGTCCGGCCGGGACATCGGCTACGTCACCGACTGCCAGGGGTCCGCGACGCTGCGGGTCACCGGCCCGGACGGCGACCGGCTGCTCGCCGGCGAACCGGGCAACGCGTGGCGCGAGCACGGCGGGACGATCTCGTGGGGCATGGCCGGCGCGGCGGCGGCCGCGTTCCGGCGTACCCGGGGGTGGTGGTGGTCGCCGGAAGGCGGCCAGATCCTCGCGGTGCGCACCGCCGGGGCCGCCAGCCTGCATCTGCTCGACCTCGACGGCGGCTGGGTGGACGTGCACTGGGACCGGGAGACCTATCCCTACCTCGCGCAGGTCCGCTGGGAGTCCGGCGGCCCGCTGATCACCGTGCTGCGCCGGATGCAGCAGCACGGCCTGGTGCTCTCGGTCGACCCGCGCACCGGCGAGACCCAGGTGCACGCCGAGCTCGCCGACGCGCGCTGGGTCGAGCCGGTGCCCGGCACCCCGCGCCACCTGCCGGACGGCCGGGTGCTGGTCGGCGGGGAGCTCGCGCACGACGGCTTCGACGCCCGCTGCCTCTTCGCCGACGGCAGCCTGCTCACCCCGCCCGGGCTCTACGTGTGGCGGGTCGCCGGCACGCTGCCCCGCGACGGCGGCCCGGCCGGCTCACCCGACCTCGTGGTCGAGGGCACCCTCGGCGACCCGGCGGTGCGCGAGGTGTTCCGGGTCCGCACCGCCCTCGGCGGCGGCGGTCCCGAGGTGACCCGGATCGCCGGGCTCACCGGCCACGACGGGGTCGTGGCGGGCGGCGACCTGATCGTCGCCGGGGTCCGGGTGAGCAGCGGGGACACCGTGGTGGCCACGCTCGGGTCGTCGGCGGCCGAACCGCCCTACCACCCGGAGCCGGTGCTCGAGCGGGTCACCGACCGGCGGCTCCCCGCCGCGGTGCTCTACCCCACCGGGTACGTGGCGGGCGCGCGCCTCCCGGTGCTGCTCACGCTCGGCGCCGGGCCGGGACACCAGCAGGTGCGTGCGGACCCCGCGGCGTGGCAGGAGCGGCAGTGGTGGGCGGACGCCGGCTTCGCCGTCGTCTCGATCGACCCCAGGGGTACGCCGGGAGTCGCGCCCAGCTTCGAGAAGGCCGTGCACCGGCGCCTCGCCGACGTGATCCTGACCGACCTGACCGACGCCCTGCAGATCCTGCTCGGCAAGCACCCCGACCTGGACCTCGGCCGGATCGCGGTGCGCGGCCACGGCCTGGGCGGCTGGCTCGCGGCGATGGCCGTGCTGCGCCGGCCGGACGACTTCCACCGGGCCGTCGCCCGCGACCCGGTGATCGACTGGTGCGACCTGCCGGCCCCGATCGCCGAGCGCTACCTGGGCGACCGGTCCGACGCGGCCGACGTCTACGCCCACCACAGCCTGCGCACGGCCGGCGCCTCGGACGCGCTCCTGCTGGTCGGCGCCGAGCTGCCGGGCTGCCCCTCGACGCCCGCCGCGACCCTGCCCGAAGAGCTAGCCTTCCTGTGTAGCGGTCACGGCGCGGAGGTCACTCGAAAGTAGCCGGAGGGTTCGTCATGGTGACGGAGACGGAGTTCCTGTCGATAGGCGATACGCCCGAGCGCATCGAGCTCTTCGACGGGAGCCTTCATGTGACTCCAGCCCCTACTCCGCGACATCAATACATTTCCAGCGAGCTTCACGCCGTCCTGAAATCCGCGGCGCACCGCGCCGGGCTTTACGTCCTCGACGCCGTGAACGTGCGCGTCGGACCTGACCGGATTCCCATTCCTGACCTGGTCATCACCGGCGAGATCGACTTCGACGAGCTCGTCGTCGACGCCTCCGCGGTCCGCCTGGTCTGCGAGATTCTCTCGCCGACCAACGGGACCACCGACCGGGTGCTCAAGATGCACTACTACGCTGCGGCCGGCATCCCGTGGTACCTGCTGGTCGATCCTCACGAGGGCACTCTGCAGCTGTTCGCGCTCGACGGCTCGACCTACCGGGAGCATGCGGCCGGCGCGCCCGGCGATCCCCTGCGGCTCGGCGACCCGGTGGCCGTGACCATCGATCCGGAGCGGTTGCTGCCGCCTCGCTGACGTCGTCGCACCCGCGGCCTAGGGTCGAGTCATGACCCACTTCGATGAGGCGGGCGCGGCGGTACAGGCCGCGCTCGAGGCGGGCGCGCGCTATGCCGACGCTCGTGTCATGGTGCGGCGCAGTGAGACGATGTCGGCGCGGGACGGCGCCGTCGAGGACGTCGGCTTCGACGAGAGCGCGGGCATCGGTGTGCGGGCGCTGGTCGGATCCGGGTGGGGCTTCTACGCCGTACCCGATCTCTCGGAGCCCGCGGCCTGCGCGGCCGGACGCCGGGCCGCGCAGATCGCCACCGCCAGTGCCTCGGTCGCCGGCCGGCCGGTCGATCTCGTCCCGTCCGGCGCGGTCACCGCGAGCTGGCAGAGCGATTGCGTGATCGATCCGCTCGGCGTGTCCCTCGCCGACAAGGGTGATCTGCTGGTCCGGGCCACCGCCGCGGCGAAGGACGCGGGCGCCGACATGGCCGAGGCGAGCTACTCGATCTGGGACACCCGCAAGTGGTTCGTCTCGAGCGAGGGCCACCGGATCGACCAGCACATCCGCGAGTGCGGCGCCGGCGTGGAGGCCAGCGCGATCGGCGACGGGGAGATCCAGCGCCGGTCCTGGCCGTCCTGGCGCGGGCAGTTCGGCACCCGGGGGTGGGAGCTCGTCGAGGAGCTCGACCTGGTCGGCAACGCCCCGCGGATGGCCGAGGAGGCCCGGCAGCTGCTGACCGCGCCGCTCTGCCCGTCCGGCGAGACCACCCTGGTGCTCGGCGGCGAGCAGCTCGCCCTGCAGATCCACGAGTCGGTCGGGCACGCCATCGAGCTGGACCGGATCCTCGGCTGGGAGGCCGCGTTCGCCGGGACCAGCTGGCTCGACCTGAGCCGGCTCGGCTCGCTGCGCTACGGCTCCGAGCTCATGAACATCACCATCGACCCGGGGTTCCCCGGCGCGCTCGGCAGTTTCGGCTTCGACGACGAGGGCACGCCCGCGGTGAAGCGGCACGCGGTGCGCGACGGGATCTGGGTGGGCGTGCTGGCCGGACGCGATTCGGCAGCGGTGGCCGGGCTCGACTACGCCGGCAGCGTCCGCTCCGACGGCTGGTCCCGGCTCCCGATGGTCCGGATGACGAACGTCGGCCTGGAGCCCGGGCCGCACACCCTCGACGAGATCATCGCGAACACCGCCGACGGGGTGTTCATGGACGTCAACCGATCATGGTCGATCGACGACCGGCGGCTCAACTTCCAATTCGGGTGCGAGATCGGGTACGAGATCAAGAACGGCAGGCTGGGGCGGATGCTGCGCAACCCGACCTACACCGGCATCGGCCCCCGGTTCTGGCAGTCGATGGACATGCTCTCCTCGGAGACGGTCGCCTGGGGCACGCCGAACTGCGGCAAGGGACAGCCCGGCCAGATCGGCCACACCGGTCATCCGGCGGCGCCGGCCCGGTTCACCAACGTGCGGGTGGGGGTGCGCGGATGAGTGCGGAGATGCAGGTGGCGGCGCGGATCGTCGAGCTCGTCCGGGAGATCGCGGGCCCGGCGGCCGAGGCCGAGGTGGTGGTCCGCCACGACGCGCCGGCACTGACCCGGTTCGCGAACTCGGCGATCCACCAGAACGTCGCCGACGACACGATCGGGGTGCGGCTGCGGCTGCACGCCGAGGGGCGCACCACCGGCGGCGCCACCACGGTCACCGACGCGGCGGGGCTGCGCGCGCTCGTCGAGCGGACGCTGGCGGCCGCCCGGGTCAGCCCGCCGGACGCCTCCTGGCCCGGGCTCACCCCGCCGTCCGCGCTGGCCGTCCCGTCCGGCCTGGCACCCCGGTTCGACGAGGCGACCGCGCACGCCGACCCGGCCGACCGGGCCGCGCGGGTCCGCGCGTTCGTGGACGCGGCCGGCGGGCTGGAGACGGCCGGTTACTGCCGGACCGCGCACGTCGCGGCCGCGTTCGCGAACACCGCGGGCCAGGCCGTCGAGGGCCGGGCCGTGGAGGCCGCCATGGACGGGGTCGCCCGCCTCGACGGCGCGGACGGCGTCGCCCGGCTCGCCTCCGGCCGGCTCTCCTCGATCGACGGCGCGGCGCTCGGCGCGCTGGCCGCCGCGAAGGCCCGCGCCGCCCGCTCGCCGGTCGAGCTGCCGCCCGGCGACTACGAGGTGGTCCTCGAGCCGGACGCGGTCACCGACCTGCTGCAGAACCTCGCGACGTTCGGGTTCAACGGCAAGGCGTTCGTGCAGCGGCAGAGCTTCGCCGAGCTCGGCCACCGCCAGTTCGACCCGGCGGTGACCATCGTGGACGAGCCGCTGGGCGGCCGGCTCGACGCCGGGCCCGGCCTGCCCTTCGACGACGAGGGCACGCCGCGCCGGTCGCTGGTCCTGGTCCGGGACGGGGTGACCAGCGCCGTGACGCACGACCGCACCTCGGCCGCGCAGGCCGGGGCCGCGTCGACCGGCCACGCGTCGGCGGTCTCCCGCTCGTGGGGACCGCTCGCCACCCACCTGCGGCTGGAGGCGGCGGAGGCCGGCCCGGCCGGCGCGTCCGGCCACCCGCACGTCACCGCGTCGGCCGCGCCGCTCGTCCCGCGGGTCACGCGCGGGCTGCTGATCAGCGACCTCTGGTACACCCGCGTGCTCGACCCGAAGAGCCTCGTGATCACCGGGCTGACCCGGAACGGCGTCTGGCTGATCGAGAACGGGGAGATCGTCGCGGCCGTGGGCAACGTGCGGTTCACCCAGTCGTACCCGCAGGCCCTCGCGCCGGGCCGGGTGCTCGGCATCGGCAGCGAGCCGGTGCTGCTGCCCGAGTCGTGGGGCCGCGCCCGGTACGCCGCCCCGGCCCTGCACCTCGCCGGATGGAACGTCACCGGGAACGCCTCGGGATGATCCATTACCCCATCCATGATCGCCGTTGTGATCCGGGATGGGGATTTTGTGGTCCACTTCGCATCCCCGCGCAGCGAAGTGTCGGACCTTCGGCGTAACGTGTGCCCCACATCACTGTCGCTTCGCGACGGCTGATCGTGGGGCACACGTCTGTCCACTTTCGGTCGTGCGCGCCTGAACGGCACATTCAGGAGATGGCATGACGACGACGGCATCGAGGCCGGGCGGTGTGACGCCGGGCGGTGGCGGGCGGCCCCGCGCCGCGATCACGGCCCGCACGTTGCGGACCGACCGCTGGTGGTTCGCTCCACTGATCACTTTCATCGGCCTGAGCGCCTGGGTCGCGTACGCGACGGTCCGGGTCTTCATGCACAAATGGTTCTTTGTGGAGGAGTTCCACTACCTCACACCGTTCTACTCACCGTGCATCACCGACCGGTGCGGCGCCGCGGCCGAGTTCGGCACGCCGCTGCCCAGCTTCTGGCTGATCCCGGAGGCGGCCTTCTCGCTGCCGTTCCTGCTGCTCTTCCGGCTCACCTGCTACTACTACCGGAAGGCGTACTACCGCTCGTTCTGGCTGTCGCCGCCGGCCTGCGCGGTCCCCGACGGGCACCAGCGCTACACCGGCGAGACCCGCTTCCCGCTGATCTTCCAGAACGCGCACCGCTACGCGTTCTACGCCGCCGTGATCATCTCGGTGATCAACACCTGGGACGCGGTGCTGGCGCAGACCACCGGCCTCGGCCTCGGCAACGTGATCCTCTGGGTCAACGTGATCATGCTGTGGGCGTACACGCTGTCCTGTCACTCCTGCCGGCACATCGCCGGCGGCCGCCTGAAGCACTTCTCCCAGCACCCGGTGCGCTACCGCTTCTGGACCTTCGTCTCGAAGCTCAACACCCGGCACATGCAGCTGGCCTGGATCACGCTCGCCACGCTGGCGCTGACCGACTTCTACATCATGGGTCTCGCCGCCGGGTGGTACTCCGACCTGCGCATCATCGACTGAGGGGCCCGCATGACCACCGCGATCGAACGACACCTCTACGACGTCGTCGTGATCGGAGCCGGCGGGGCCGGCCTGCGCGCGGCGATCGAGGCCCGGCTGGCCGGCAAACGCACCGCGATCATCTCGAAGTCGCTCTTCGGCAAGGCGCACACCGTGATGGCCGAGGGCGGCGCGGCCGCCGCGATGGGCAACGCGAACTCCCGCGACAACTGGATGGTGCACTTCCGCGACACCATGCGCGGCGGGAAGTTCCTCAACAACTTCCGGATGGCCGAGCTGCACGCCAAGGAGGCGCCGGAGCGGATCTGGGAGCTGGAGACGTACGGCGCGCTCTTCGACCGGACGAAGGACGGCAGGATCTCGCAGCGCAACTTCGGCGGCCACGAGTACCCGCGGCTCGCGCACGTCGGCGACCGCACCGGCCTGGAACTGATCCGCACCCTGCAACAGAAGATCGTCTCGTTGCAGCAGGAGGACTACGCCGAGACCGGCAACTACGAGTCGCGCATCCGGGTCTTCCAGGAGACCACCGTCACCGAGCTGCTGCTCGACGGCGACCGGGTGGCCGGCGCGTTCGGCTACTACCGCGAGTCCGGCGAGTTCCTGCTCTTCGAGGCGCCGGCCGTGGTGCTGGCGACCGGCGGGGTCGGCCGGAGCTACAAGGTCACCTCGAACAGCTGGGAATACACCGGCGACGGGCACGCGCTCGCGCTGCGCGCCGGGGCCACCCTGATCAACATGGAGTTCCTCCAGTTCCACCCGACCGGCATGGTCTGGCCGCCCAGCGTGAAGGGCATCCTGGTCACCGAGTCGGTCCGCGGCGACGGTGGCGTGCTGCGCAACTCCGAGCAGAAGCGCTTCATGTTCGACTACGTCCCCGACGTCTTCCGCAAGCAGTACGCGGAGACCGAGGAGGAGGCCGACCGGTGGTACACCGATCCCGACAACAACCGCCGGCCCCCCGAGCTGCTCCCCCGTGACGAGGTGGCCCGCGCCATCAACAGCGAGGTGAAGGCGGGCCGGGGCAGCCCGGCCGGCGGCGTCTTCCTGGACGTCTCCACCCGGATGCCGGCCGAGACGATCATCCGGCGACTGCCGTCGATGCACCACCAGTTCAAGGAGCTGGCCGACGTCGACATCACCAAGGAGCCGATGGAGGTCGGGCCGACCTGCCACTACGTGATGGGCGGCGTCGAGGTCGACCCCGACTCGGGCGCCGCGTCCGGCCGGGTGCAGGGCCTCTTCGCGGCCGGCGAGGTGTCCGGCGGCATGCACGGGTCGAACCGGCTCGGCGGCAACTCCCTCTCCGACCTGCTGGTCTTCGGCAAGCGGGCCGGCGAGCACGCCTCGGCCTACGTCGACTCCCTGGGCAAGCGGCCGAAGCCGTCGAAGGTGGACGTCGCCGCGGCCGTCGAGGTGGCGCTCGCGCCTCTGGTCCGGGACGCGGGTGAGAACCCGTACACATTGCAACAGGATCTTCAAGCGGTGATGGGCGATCTCGTGGGCATCATCCGGCGCGCGGGCGAACTCACCGACGCCCTGAAACGCCTGCACGAACTGCGGGTGCGCGTCGCCAACGTGGCGTCCGACGGCGGCCGGCGCTACAACCCCGGCTGGCACCTCGCCCTCGACCTGCGCAACATGCTCGTCGTCTCGGAGTGCACGGCGAAAGCGGCGCTGGAGCGCGAGGAGTCGCGCGGCGGGCACACCCGGGAGGACTTCCCGAAGATGAGCCCCGAGTGGCGCCGGATCAACCTGATCTGCTCGCTCGACGAGTCCGGCGACGTCCACCTGGAACGTAAGCCGGTGCCGCGGATGCGCGACGAGCTGCTCGGCCTCTTCGAGCGCTCGGAGCTGGCCAAATACCTGACCGACGAGGAGATGGCTGAATGAAACGTCGATTCCGGGTCTGGCGCGGCGACGAGACCGGCGGCGACCTGCGCGACTTCGAGGTCGAGGTCAACGAGGGCGAGGTCGTGCTCGACATCATCCACCGGCTCCAGGCCACCCAGGCGCCCGACCTCGCCTGCCGGTGGAACTGCAAGGCCGGCAAGTGCGGCTCCTGCTCCATGGAGATCAACGGCAAGCCGCGGCTCGGCTGCATGACCCGGATGTCGACGTTCACCCCGGACGAGACCATCACGATCACGCCGCTGCGCACCTTCCCGGTCATCCGCGACCTGGTCACCGACGTCTCCTTCAACTACGAGAAGGCCCGGGAGACGCCGGCGTTCGCGCCGCCGGTCGGCGTGGCCCCGGGCGAATACCGGATGCAGCAGGTCGACGTGGAACGCAGCCAGGAGTTCCGCAAGTGCATCGAGTGCTTCCTCTGCCAGAACACCTGCCACGTGGTGCGCGACCACGAGGACAACAAGGAGGCGTTCGCCGGCCCGCGCTACTTCATCCGGGCCGCCGAGCTCGACATGCACCCGCTCGACGCGCGCGGCGACCGCAAGGAATACGCGCAGGCGGCCCAGGGCCTCGGGTACTGCAACATCACGAAGTGCTGCACCGAGGTCTGCCCGGAGCACATCAAGATCACGGACAACGCGATCATCCCGATGAAGGAGCGCGTGGTGGATCGCCGCTTCGACCCGCTCGTCTGGCTGGGCCGCAAGATCCGCCGCCGCGACGAGCTCTCCGTTGACGATCAGCTGACGGCGCCGACGGCGGGCACGACCGCGTCCACCGTCTCGGTGCCGCTCTCCAGCTTCCGGCTGCCGGAGGGGCCGCCGGTCGGGCCGGACGGGCACATGGACATCGCCGAGCTCGCGGCCCCGCTGCAGGGCGGGCTGTCGCCGTTCGGCGAGGACATCGAGTTCCCGCTGCCGCCCGAGCAGGTGACCTATCACCATCCGTCGAACACGCGTACTAACATGGCGGAGTGAGCAGCAGTTACCAGCCCTCGATGCTCGACCTCATGACGTCCGGGCCGGCCGGCGCCTTCGCGCCGCTGGCCGGCCTGACACGTCACCACCTCACGGCGGGCGCCTGGGCCGACGTGCTGCCCGGCTGGATGAGCGGCTCCGACGAGGTCTTCGAGACGCTGCTCGGCATCGACTGGCGGGCCGAGCGCCGGAAGATGTATGACGACGTCGTCGACGTGCCCCGCCTGCTCCGCTGGTTCGGCGGCGGCGAGACCCTCCCTCACCCCGCCCTGGAGACGGCGAAGTCGCTGCTCAACGCGCACTACGCGGCCGAGCTCGGCGAAGAGTTCGTGACCGCCGGCATGTGCCTCTACCGCGACGGCCGGGACAGCGTCGCCTGGCACGGCGACACCCACGGCCGCTCGGCCGAGCACGACACGATGGTCGCCATCGTCTCCTTCGGATCGCCCCGCAACCTGCTGCTGCGCCCGCGCGCCGGCAACCACGAGACGCTGCGGTTCCCGCTCGGCCACGGCGATCTCATCGTGATGGGCGGCTCCTGCCAGCGGACCTGGGAGCACGCCATCCCCAAGACGGCCCGCGCGGTCGGCCCTCGGGTGAGCGTGCAGTTCCGCCCGCGCGGCGTCGCCTGAGCCGCTCCCACCTCTCTCCCGCGCGCGCCGCCCGCCGCCTCGCGCCGCCGCCTCGCCCGCCCGCCGCGTCACGCGCCCGCCACCGCGCGCGCCGCCGCCTCGCCCGCCCGCCGCCTCGCCCGCCGCGTCACGCGCCCGCCGCAGGTTTCGGTGGGCGCCGGCTCGGCTGCGGCCGGCGAGGCGGGCCGGTGGCGGCGGCGGAGCGGGTGGCGGCAAGGCGAGGTGGGCGGCTGCGGGCGGCGGCGGGTGGAGTGGGGGTCTAGCTGGTGGGACATCTTCTTGTAACAGGGGCATTGCAAGTGGTTGACGAGCAGCGCGAGAAAGTTACACTCCAAGTGTAAATAGTTGACCATCACTCCATACGGGACCGACGCCGGTCCAGGGAGGTGGCTATGGCAACAAATGAGCTCGCCCTTCATCACATAACCGTTCGCTTCGGCGGGCTGGTCGCTCTCGACGACGTGTCGCTGCGTGTGGCACCCGGCAAGGTCGTCGGAGTCATCGGACCCAACGGGGCGGGCAAGACCACCCTTTTCAACGTCATCTGCGGGTTCGTGCCGCCCACCGAGGGATCGCTGACCCTCGACGGACGGCCGTGGCGGCCCCGGCCTCATCAGCTCAACGGTCTCGGGATCGCCCGGACGCTGCAGGGCGTCGGGCAGTTCGGCGGCATGAGCGTCCTGGAGAACGTGATGGTCGGGGTGCGCGGCCGGCGCGCCAGGGCCGAGACCGAGGCGTTCGAGGCGCTGGACCGGTGCGGTGTCGCGGACTACGCGGCGGCGCGGCCGGGGGCGCTGCCCTACGCGATCCGGAAACGGGTCGAGCTGGCCCGGGCGCTCGCGTCCCGGCCGCGCATCCTCATGCTCGACGAGCCGGCCGGCGGCCTGGACACCGACGAGATCCACTGGCTCGGTGAGCTGATCAAGAACGCCGGCACCACCGTTCTGCTGGTGGAGCACCACATGGACCTGGTCATGTCGATCTGCGACGAGATCCTCGTCCTCGACTTCGGCAAGCCGATCGCGCTCGGCACCCCGGGCGAGATCAGCACGAACGAGAGGGTCACCGAGGCATACCTCGGCACCCCCGCCTAGAGCACCTCAGAAGAGAAGCAGGCCATGCCTACGGCACGGGCCTGCTCCGCCATACCCGAAATTTCGTGAAAAGACCGGAGGTGCCGCACGGCATGACCAGCCCACTGCTGCAGGTCGAGGGGCTCACCGCCGGGTACGGCGCCGCACCCGTCCTGCACGACGTGAACCTCACCGTCCAACCGGGAGAGATCGTCGCCGTCCTCGGCGCGAACGGAGCCGGCAAGACGACGCTCCTGCGCACCCTCTCCGGCCTGGTCCGCAGCAGCCGCGGCAGCGTCGTCTTCGACGGCGCCGATCTCCGGAGCACCAAGGTGGAGCAGATGGTCCGGCGCGGGATCGCGCACGTCCCGGAGGGGCGTGGCGTGGTCACCGAGCTCACCGTCGACGAGAACCTGCGGCTCGGCGGCCTGTGGCGGCGCGACCAGGCCGACGCGAAACGTGCCCTCGACGAGGTGTACGAGCTGTTCCCGGCGCTGGCACAACGACGTGCCTTCGCCGGGCACCAGCTCTCCGGCGGTGAGCGGCAGATGCTGGCGCTGGGCCGCGCGCTGATCGGCCGGCCGCGGCTGCTGCTGCTCGACGAGCCGTCGCTCGGGCTCGCCCCGAAGATCACCGCGCAGATCATGGCGCTCCTGCGGGATCTGCAGAAGAGGACCGGCCTCGCCGTCCTCCTCGTCGAGCAGAACGTCCGTAGCGCGCTCTCCATCGCCGACGAGGGCGTGGTGCTCGCCCTCGGCCGGGTGGTCACCCGCAACCGGGCGTCGGCGTTGCGCGACGACGCCGATCTCCGTCACGCCTACCTGGGGTTCTGATGAGCCAATTCGTCTATCTGACCTTCGACGGGTTGAGCCGGGGCGCGGTCTACGCGGCGTTCGCGCTGGCCCTCGTGCTGATCTGGCGGGCCGCCCGGATCGTCAACTTCGCGCAGGGCGCCATGGCGGTCGCGGCCGTCTACGCCGGCTACTCGGTCACCAACGCGACCGGGTCGTACTGGCTCGGATTCGTCACGGCACTGGTGGCCGGCCTGATCCTCGGCGTCGTCGTCGAGCGGGTGGTGATGCGGTTCGTCGACCACTCGTCGCCGCTCAACGGCGTGGTCGTGGCGCTCGGCCTGGTCCTGGTGATCCAGGGCGTGCTCGGGATGATCTACGGCAACGAGTTCCAGCCGGTCGAGACGCCGTTCAGCCGGGACGCCTTCCAGATCGGCGACGTCGCCCTGCTCTCCCGGTACGACCTGTTCGTGTTCGCCGCGGTGGGCGCGGTGGTCGTCGCGCTCACGCTCCTCTTCACGCGTACGGCCGTAGGACTGCGGATGCGGGCCGCCGCGTTCGCGCCGGACGTCTCCCGGCTGCTCGGCGTCTCGGTCGGCGGCATGCTCACGCTCGGCTGGGCGCTGGCCGCCGCCGTGGGCTCGCTGGCCGGGATGCTCGTCGTCCCGACCGAGCTGGGCCTGCACCCGACCGCCATGGACGTCGTCTTCATCTCCGCGTTCACGGCGGCGGTCGTCGGCGGCCTGGACAGCCCGATCGGCGCGGTCACCGGCGGGCTGATCGTCGGGCTCCTGCTCTCCTACGTGAGCGGCTACGTGGAGCCGACCGTCGCCCCGATGGCCGTCCTGCTGCTGCTCGTGGTGGTGCTCCTCGGCCGGCCGGGCGGACTGTTCTCCAGCTCGAAGGCGAGGGTGGCATGACGGACTCGAAGGCGAGGGTGGCATGACGGACATGAAGCAGAAGACGGCCGCTCACGACGTACCGGAGAAGAGCGTGCCGAAACGCAGAGGCGGAAGCCGCCTCGCTCCGCTCCTGATCGTCCTGGCCGGCGCGGTCGTGATCCTGATCCTCAGCTACACGCTGCCGCCGTTCCGGAACTACCAGCTCGCGACGGTCGGCGCCTATCTCTGCGTGACCGCCGGGCTGACCGTCCTCACCGGACTCAACGGCCAGCTCAGCCTCGGGCACGGCGCGCTCATGGCGACCGGCGCCTACGCGTTCGCGCTGGCCCAGAACAAGTGGCTGAGCATGCCGGTCAGCTTCGTCGTGGCGATCGCGGTGACCACCGCGGCCGGCGCGGTGATCGGGCTCGCGGCGGCCCGGCTGCGCGGGCCCTACCTGGCCGGCCTCACCCTCGCCGTCGCGATCGTGGTCCCGTCGGTGACCAGCACGTTCGACGAGGTCTTCAACAGCGACCAGGGCCTGTCGGTGGTCCTCGACCCGCCGCCCGGCACCATCCCGATGGAGCGCTGGCAGGTGTGGCTCTGCTGGGCCGGCGCGCTGATCACCGTTCTGGTGCTGGCGACGCTCGTCCGGGGCCGGTTCGGCAGGCGGCTGCGCGCGGTCCGCGACGACGAGACCGCCGCGAAGCTGGCCGGCGTCAACATCGCCCGGACTCAGGTCCTCGCGTTCGTGGTGAGCGCGGTCTGCGCCGGGCTTGCCGGCAGCCTGTTCGCGCTGCTGGCGCAGAGCGTCTCGCCCGGCGCGTTCCCGCTGACCCTCTCCCTCTTCCTGGTCATGGCGATCGTGATCGGCGGCCTGGGCAGCCTGTTCGGCGCGCTCTGGGGCGCCGTCCTGCTGGTCGCCCTGCCGGCGTTCGCGCAGTCGATCGCCGAGCAGACCGGATCGCACCGTCTCGAGGGCAACCTCGCCCTGGTCGTCTTCGGCGTGGTGCTCATCGTCGTCATGCTCGCCGCCCCGGGCGGCCTCGCTTCCATCCGCTTCACCTTCATCCGCAGATTCAGGAGGGTTCGATGAAACGCATCGCGACGATGTTCGTCGCCGCCGCTGTTCTACTGGCCGCGGGCTGCAGCGACGACGGCGGGGGCAGTGGCAGCGGCGGCGCCGACGTGCCGGGCGTGACCGACACCGAGGTCGTGGTCGGCAGCCACCAGCCGCTCACCGGGCCGGCCGCCGCCGGGTACGCGAGCATCTCGCCGGCGACGAAGGCGTACTTCGACTTCGTCAACGCGAACGGCGGCGTGCACGGCCGGAAGATCACGTACAAGGTCAAGGACGACGGCTACAACCCGGCGACCACCCAGCAGGTGGTGCGGGAGCTGGTGCTGCAGGACAAGGTCTTCGCGATCATCAACGGCCTCGGCACCCCGACGCACACCGGCGTGCTGGACTTCCTCAAGACCAACCGGGTGCCCGACCTGTTCGTGGCGAGCGGCAGCCGCAGCTGGAACCAGCCCGACAAGTATCCGGGCACGTTCGGCTTCAACCCGGACTACACGGTCGAGGGCAAGATCCTCGGCACGTACGTGAAGGAGCAGCAGGCCGGCAAGAAGGTCTGCTTCCTCGGCCAGGACGACGACTTCGGCCGGGACGCCCTGGTCGGCCTGGAGAAGGTCGTCGGCGCCGTCGCGTCCAAGGGCAGCTACGTGACCAGCAACCCGAACGTCGGCCCGCAGATGGGCCAGTTCAAGGCGGCCGGCTGCGAGGTCGTGGTGCTGGCGACCATCCCCGGGTTCACCGCGCTCTCCATCGGGACGGCCGCGAAGATCGGCTTCAAGCCGCAGTTCGTGGTGAGCAACGTGGGCGCCGACCCGGACACCGTGAGCAAGGCCCTGGGCGCCGCCGCACCGCTGCTCGAGGGCGTCGTGGCGGCCAACTACCTGCCGCTGAGCAGCGACGACGCGAACCCGTGGATCCAGCTCTTCAAGAAGGTCAACACCGAGTACAACAACAACGCCGAGTTCGACAACAACGTCGTCTACGGCATGTCGGTGGCGTACCTGTTCGTCCAGTCGCTCCAGGCGGCCGGCAAGGACCTGACCCGCGACGGCATCGTCGAGGCGGTCAAGAAGAACGGCTTCCAGGGCCCGGCTCTGGTTCCGCTGCGCTTCTCGGCCACCGATCATTCCGGGTACGGGGGAACGCAGCTCACGAAGATCGAAAGTGGCAAGGCCGTCTTCTTCGGGACGGCGTACACCACCGACGACGCCGACGGCGCGGTCACCCCGCACACCGCCCAGGCCGTGACACCGCCTTCCAACGGCGTCCCGGCCGCGTAATATCTGCACCCTGTCTGCAAATACTGAATTCTTGAGGAGTGAGCGATGGCCGACCAGGTAGCGATCGTGACCGGAGCCAGCCGGGGAATCGGGTTGGCCATCGCGCAACGCTTCGTCTCACAGGGGGCGAAGGTGGCCGTGACCGGCCGGGACGCCGACGCGCTCGCGGCCGCCGTGAAGGAGCTCGGCGGGGCCGACGTGGCGATCGGCGTGGCCGGCAAGGGCGACGACCCGGAGCACCGGGCCGCCGTGGTCGACGCGGTCACCGCCCGGTTCGGGCCGGTCACCACGCTGATCAACAACATCGGGATCAACCCGGCGTACGGGCCGCTCGCGAAGCTCGACCTCGGCGCCGCCCGCAAGATGGCCGAGGTCAACCTGATCGGCACGCTCGGCTGGGTGCAGGAGGCGCTGCGCGGCGGCCTCGCCGAGTCGGGCGGCTCGATCGTCAACATCTCGTCGGTCTCCGGCGTGCGCCCGGCGCCGGGCATCGCGTTCTACGGCACCACGAAGGCGGCGCTCATCCACCTCACCGAGGAGCTCGCCGTCGAGCTGGCGCCGAAGATCCGGGTCAACGCGGTCGCACCGGCCGTCGTGAAGACCCGGTTCGCCACCGCGCTCTACGAGGGACGCGAGGCGGAGGTGGCGGCCACGTACCCCCTGGGCAGGCTCGGGAACACCGACGACGTGGCCGGCACCGTGGCGTTCCTCTGCTCGGCGGACGCCTCCTGGATCACCGGGCAGACCATCGTCCTCGACGGAGGGGTCACCCTCACCGGGAGCGTGCAGTGAAGCGGGTCGTCGTCACCGGCGCGGGCGGCGGCATCGGCGCCGCCCTGGCCCGCAGGTTCGCGGCGGACGGGGCCACGGTCGTGGTGAACGACCTCGACCCGGACGCCGCCCGCACGGTCGCCGCGGAGATCGGCGGGATCGCCGTGCCCGGCGACGCGGCCAGCGAGCAGGACGTCCGCGCCCTGGTCGGCACGGCGTTCGCCGAGCTCGGCGGGATCGACCTGTTCTGCTCCAACGCCGGCGTCCTCTCCTCCGGCGACGAGACCACCCCGGACGCGCAGTGGCAGCGCGACTTCGGGGTCAACGTGATGTCGCACGTCTACGTGACCCGGGCGCTGCTCCCCCGCTGGCTCGACGGCGACACCCCGAAGCGCCTGCTCGTCACGGTGAGCGCGGCCGGCCTGCTGACCCTGCTCGGCAGCGCCACCTACTCGGTGACGAAGCACGCCGCGCTCGCGTACGCCGAGTGGCTGCGCGCCACGTACGCGCATCGGGGTCTCATCGTGCAGGCGCTCTGCCCGCAGGGCGTGCGCACCGACATGCTGACCCGCGGCAACGACGCGGGCAGCGGCAGCGCCGCACTCCTGGCCGAGGGCGCGCTCGCGCCCGAGGCGGTGGCCGACCGGGTGGCCGCGTCGCTGGACGGCGGCGAGTTCCTGATCCTCCCGCATCCCGAGGTCGCCGACTACTACCGCTTGCGCGCGAGCGATCCGGACCGTTGGCTGGGTGGCATGAACAAGATGCAGCGTGGATTCGAGGCCGCCCGGTGAAGGGGCTCGACCTGGACGCCCTCCAGGCCTATCTGGACAGCCCGCCCCTGACCGCGACGATGTTCGCCGGCGGGCGGTCGAACCTGACCTACGCCGTCACCGACGGGACCCACCGGTGGGTGCTGCGTCGCCCGCCCCTGGGACACGTGCTGCCGACCGCTCACGACATGGAGCGGGAGCACAAGGTGCTGGCCGCGCTGTCCGCGGCGGGATTCCCGGTGCCCGAGCCGGTCCGGCTGTGCACGGATGTCTCGGTCATCGGTGCCCCGTTCTATCTCATGGAGCACGTCGACGGACAGATCTATCGAGACGCCTCCTCGTTGGAGCGCGTGGATCTCGGAGAGTTGACGCTTCGGCTCGTCGACACCCTTGCTGACCTGCACGCCCTGGATCCGGTTGCGATCGGGCTCGGCGACTTCGGCAAGCCCGAGGGCTTCAACGAGCGCCAGGTCCGCCGCTGGAAGAAGCAGCTCGACGCGTCCCGCAGCCGGGAGCTCTCCGGCATCGAGGAGCTGCACGCCCGGCTCGCCACCGACATCCCGGCCGGCGGGCCCGGCGCGGTCGTGCACGGCGACTACCGCCTCGACAACGTGCTGATCGGCTCCTCGCTCGAGGTCAAGGCCGTCCTCGACTGGGAGATGTCCACGCTGGGCGACCCGCTGAGCGACCTCGCCCTGATGCTGGTCTACGCCGGGCGCCCGCTGCTCGTCCGGGACGGCACGCCGGTCGCGCCGATCGACCTGCCCGGGCACCCGTCGCTCGACGCGATGGCCGCCCGGTACGCCGAGCGCAGCGGCCGGGACGTCGGCGACCTGCACTGGTACGTCGGCTTCGCCGCGTTCAAGCTCGCCGTCATCCTCGAGGGCGTGCACTACCGCTACACCCAGGGGCAGACCGTCGGCGCCGGTTTCGACACCGTCGGCGCGATGGTGCCCGCACTGATCGAGCAGGGCCACCGAGCGCTGGAAGGACACTGAACCCCATGGACTTCGAGTTCGACGCGAAGACCGAGGACTACCGCAAGCGGCTGCTCGCCTTCATGGATGAGCACGTTTACCCCGCCGAAGGCTCCTTCCACGCCGACGGCGGCTGGGAACCGCCGGCGATCCTCTCCTCTCTGCAAGCCGCCGCCAAGGAGGCCGGCCTCTGGAACCTCTTCCTCCCGGGCGAGCACGGCGCCGGCCTGACCAACCTTCAGTACGCGCCGCTCGCCGAGATCACCGGCCGCAGCCCGGCGATCGCCCCGGCCGCGCTGAACTGCGCCGCGCCGGACACCGGCAACATGGAGGTGCTCGCCGAGTTCGGCACCCCCGAGCAGCAGGAGAAGTGGCTGAAGCCGCTGCTGGCCGGCGAGATCCGGTCGGCGTTCGCGATGACCGAGCCGCAGGTCGCCTCCTCGGACGCCACCAACATCGGCACCCGGATCGAGCGGGACGGCGACGAGTACGTCATCAACGGCCGCAAGTTCTACATCACCGGCGCGATGAACCCGAACTGCCGGATCTTCATCGTGATGGGCAAGACCGACCCGGACGCGCCGCGGCACGTGCAGCAGAGCCAGATCCTGGTGCCCCGGGACACCCCGGGCCTCACCGTGAAGCGCGGCATGACGGTCTTCGGCTACGCCGACGGCGACCACGGCGGGCACGCCGAGATTCTCTTCGAGAACGTCCGGGTGCCGGCCACGAACCTGATCGGCGAGGAGGGCGGCGGTTTCGCCATCTCGCAGGCCCGCCTCGGCCCGGGACGCATCCACCACTGCATGCGGCTCATCGGCATGGCCGAGCGCGCCCTCGAGCTGATGTGCACCCGGGCGCTGACCCGCACCCCGTTCGGCAAGCCCCTCGCCGAGCAGGGCGTCATCCAGGACTGGATCGCCGAGTCCCGGGTCCGCATCGAGCAGGCCCGGCTGCTCGTCCTCAAGGCCGCCTGGCTCATGGACACGGTCGGCAACAGGGGCGCGCACACCGAGATCCAGGCCATCAAGATCGTGGTGCCGTCGGCTGTGGAGTGGATCGTGGACAAGGCGATCCAGACGTACGGCGCGGCCGGCACCAGCCAGGACACGCCGCTCGCCGCGCTCTGGGTGTCCGCCCGCACGCTGCGCCTCGCCGACGGCCCGGACGAGGTCCACAAGCGATCACTGGCGCACCGCGAGCTGAAGCGCTACCGGAGTGGTTCGTGACGACACCGCCCCGCGTCGACGGTCGTACCGCCCGGTCCGAGAGGACCCGCAACGCGATCGTCGACGCCCATCTCCGCCTGATCGGCGAGGGCGATCTGCGTCCCACCGCGGACCGGATCGCCAAGCTGGCCGGGGTGTCGCTGCGGGCACTGTGGAGCCACTTCGCCGATATGGAGGCCCTGATGACCGCGAGCGGTCAGCGGGTGCTGGAGCAGCGCGACACCTCGTACCGGCCGATCCGGGCCGACCTGCCGCTCGGCGAGCGGATCGCGGCGTACTGCGAGCAGCGGGCGCGGCTGCTGGAGGAGATCGGTCCGGCGGCCCGCGCCTCGGCGCTGAAGGAGCCCTTCTCGGCCGGCCTGCAGCACTACCGCAGGCTGCACGTCGCGCGCGTCCGCGACGAGCTGACCACCACGTTCGCGACCGAGATCGGTCAGGACGAGGAACTGCTGAACGCCCTCACGTCGATCAGCCAGTGGCCGACCTGGGCGACGTGGCGGGACGTCATGGAGATGTCGGTGGACGACTCCCGGGCCGCCCTGCAGCGCAGCGTCAGCGCCCTGTTGACGCCGGCCTAGGCCGGGCGTGGCGCCGCCGGTCTAGGCCGCGCGTTGCGCAGCCGGTCTAGGCCGCGCGTTGCGCAGCCGTTCTGGGCCGGGCGTTGCGCAGCCGGATGCCGCTGAAGCGCAGCGAGCTCGCGACGACCTCGTCCCAGAACGGCCACAGGTCGCCGAGCAGCCGCAGCTGAATCCCGGCCGCGGCGTGCAGGTCCACGAGGTCACCGACCGGTTCCGGCGGCCCGAGCGGCACCACCGTCTCGACGGCCACCATGGCGTGCGGATACGGCTCCCCGAACGGGCGGAACGGCCCGGCGGGGAGCCGGTACGCATACAGCCGCGTGGTCCGCATCGCCGCCAGCCACCCGAACTCGACGGCGTGCACCCGCTCCCCGCACCCGGCCCCGACGATCCGCTCCCGATCGGCGGCCGTCGTCTCGCCGCCCACCCACGCCATCGCCCGCGGACACTGCCGCGGAAACCAGTAGCTGGGCGCCTGCTCGTGATCGACCGCCCAGACGTACGCCTCGGGCTGCTGAGCGGTGGCCGCCACATGCGGCACGAACCGGGTGATCCCCGGATCCTCCGAGAAGTGCAGAACCTCCCCCGCCACCGGCCGCATCAGGTGGTGCCCAGGATCCGCAGACCGTGATGCTCCCGAAAATCCTGGTAATCCCTAAGATTCAGGGTCGCCAGGGGCAGGTCGTAGGTCAGGCGACAGGCCGCGATCCACATGTCGTTCATGGGGCGAGGACGGCTTCTCAGCGGCCGGCGTCCGATCAGCCGAGCAGCCAACGGTTCGACGAGCCGTCGCGTGGTCTGCGGCCGGGCCGGATAGCCGGAGATGAGCGGTTCGGGCTGGCTCATGGCGACCTCCACCGGGCGCGACGGATCGGCCTCCCCAGGATAGCCACCGGCGCGGGGCGGGAGGGGCCGTGCCGGCTTCTCCCGCCCCGCGCCCGCGCTAGAGGATGACGACCGAGCGGGCGCCCTCGCCCCGGGACATGCGGTCGAAGGCGGACGGGACGTCGGCCAGGGTGATCCGGTCGGTGACCAGGAAGCCCAGGTCCAGGTTGCCGGAGAGGATCTCGCGGGCCAGGGCCGGCACCTCGACGTCGGTGTCGGCCTGGCCGTAGACGGACGCGCGCAGCACCCGGGCCGAGCTGAAGATCTCCAGGGCGCTGAGCTGGACCATGTCGTCGGCCGCCCCCATGCCGACGACCGTGACCTGGCCTCCGGTGCGGGTGGCCCGCCAGGCCGCGCGGATCGTGGCGGCCCGGCCGACGCACTCGATGGCGTGGTCGGCGCCCTGGCGGTCGGTGCGGGAGCGGATGTCCTTCGACAGGTTGTCGGACGACACCACGAAGTCGGTCGCGCCGGCCGCCTCGGCGAGGCCCTTCTTCGACTCGTTGACGTCGACCGCGATGACCTGGGCCGCGCCGGCCGCGCGGGCTGCCGCGACCGCCGAGAGGCCGACCCCGCCGAGGCCGATGACCAGCACCGATTCGCCCGGCTTGACCCGTGCGGTGTGGCGGATCGCGCCGGTCCCGGTCAGCACCGCGCATCCGAGCAGCGCCGCCAGATCGAAGGACAACTGCGGGGGTACGGCGATGACGGCGTTCTCCGGGACCACGACCTGTTCGGCGAACGCGCCGACGCCGAGCGTCACGTGGACCGGCGCGCCGTCCAGGGTGAGGCCGTTCTCCAGGGCCGCCACGCCGTGCGAGGTGGAGCAGAGCCACGGCTCGCCGTTGTCGCAGTGCCAGCAGTTGCGGCAGGCCGGCTGCCAGTTCAGCACCACGTGGTCGCCGACCGCGGCCCGGGTGACGTGCGCACCCACCTCGACGACCTCGCCGGCCGCCTCGTGGCCGAGCACGAGCGGGTGCGGCGGCCGGAGCGTGCCGTTGATCATCGAGAGGTCGGAGTGGCAGACGCCGGCCGCGCGGATACGGACCCGCACCTGGCCGGGGCCGATCTCGGGGAGCCGCAGCTCGGCGATCTCGGCCGGGACGCCCTCGGCGCGGACCACGAGGCCGGACATGTAGTGGGTCATCGCTGAATGGCCTTCACCTGCTGGAATTCCGCCAGGCCGTACGCGCCCAGCTCCCGGCCGAAGCCGGACTGCTTGTAACCGCCGAACGGCGCGAACGGGTTGAACGAGCCGCCGTTCACGTCGACGGCGCCGGTGCGGATCCGCCGCGCCACGGCCAGGGCCCGCTCGTCGGAGCCCCAGACCCCGCCAGCCAGGCCGTACTTCGAGTCGTTGGCGATCGCCACGGCCTCGTCGTCGTCGCCGAACGGGATGATCGACAGGACCGGTCCGAAGACCTCCTCCTGGGCCAGCTCGCTCGCCGGGTCGACGTCGGCGAAGACGGTCGGCGCCACGAAGTGCCCGGTCGCCGGCAGCGGCGCGTCGAGACCACCGGCCACCAGGCGGGCGCCAGCCCGTTCGACGAATCCGCGGACCCGCTCGCGCTGCCCGGCCGAGACCAGCGGGCCGAGCCGGGTGGCCGGGTCGAACGGGTCGCCCACGGTGTAGCCGGCGGCGGTCTTGGCGGCCAGCTCCACGGCCTCGTCGTAGTAGCTGCGGTGCACCAGCATCCGGGTCCACGCCGTGCAGGTCTGCCCGGAGTTGAGGAACGCGTTGCCGACGCCGACCTTCACGGCCTTGACCACGTCGGCGTCCTCGAGGATCACGTTGGCGGACTTGCCGCCGAGCTCCAGCGAGACCCGGGCGATCCGGTCGGCGGCCGCGTGCGCGATGGCCCGGCCGGTCGCCGTGGAGCCGGTGAACGAGACCAGGTCGACGTCGGGGTGCCCGGCGATGGCCGCGCCGACCACCGGACCGGTGCCGGTGACCAGGTTGAACACGCCCGGCGGCAGGCCGGCCTCGTGCACGGCGTCGGCCAGCAGGCAGGCCACCAGCGGCGTCAGCTCGCTCGGCTTGAGGACCACCGTGCAGCCGGCCGCGAGGGCCGCGCCGACCTTCGCGACGACCTGGTGCAGCGGGTAGTTCCACGGGGTGATCGCGCCGACCACGCCGGCCGGCTCGTGCACCACGAGCGAGTTCCCGATCGTCTCGGGGGTCGGCTCGCGCCCGGCGAGTTCGGCGTACCCGGAAAGGACCGTGAGGGGCAGCCCGGCCTGCACCGCCTTCGCGACCTTGAGGGGGGTCCCCAGCTCGCGGCCCACCGTCTCGGCGATCGTGTCGGCGCGCGCCGCGAGCGCCTGATGCAGGCGGCCGAGCGCCGCGCCCCGCTCGGCGGCGGGCGTGCCGGCCCAGCCGTCGAACGCCCGGCGGGCCGCGGAGACCGCGAGATTCACGTCCTCGGCGGTGCCGGCCGGGACGTGCCCGAAGACCTCCTCGGTGTACGGGTTCTCCACCTCGATCCGCTCGGCGGAGTCCGGCGGCACCCACTGGCCGCCGATGTAGAGCTGATCACGGAATACCGACGTCATCGGCGTACCCCCTGGTCGTAGCGATCGGTCAGGCCGGCGATCAACAGGTCCAGCCCCAGTTCGAAGGCGCCCTCGTCGACCGCGGCACGGTGGGCCGCGAGCTCGTGGGCGCGGTGCAGATGTGGATAGCGCTCGTCGTAGAGGTCGGGGTCGGCCTCGAAGCCGAGCGCGAACGAGCCGAGCGCGGAACCGGTGATCAGGTAGCGCATCAGCGCGCCGATGTGGGTGGCCCGGGCCCGGGACCAGCCCGCCTCGATCAGCGCGCCGTAGACCGCCTCGGCCATGGCGAGGCCGGCCGGCCGCCGCCCCGGGCCGGTGGCCAGCACCGGCACGATGTTCGGATGCGCGGTGAGCACCGCGTGGTACGACTTCGCCCAGAGCCGCAGCGCCTCGCGCCAGTCGCCGCTGCCGAACACGTCGATGTCGACCTGCGCGACGACCGCGTCGGCCACCGCGTCGACGATCTCGGCCTTGGTGGCGAAGTGGTTGTAGAGCGACGGGCCCTGCACGCCCAGCTCGGTCGCGAGCCGCCGCATCGAGAGCGCGTCGAGGCCCTCCGCGTCGATCAGCGCGGACGCCGCCTCGACGATGCGCTCCCGGGTGAGCAGCGCCTGCCGGGGCCGGGCCATGGGAACTCCCTGAGAAACGAATGAATTACGGATTCAGCACTGGACGTGTAAAAACTTACACCGCTAGTTTAGGCGGAACTGCGACGCACATCACTCGCGATGCCGAAGGAGTTCCGCATGACGACGCTGTCCCTGGCGACCGTGCTCGCCGAGGCCGCACGCCGCCACCCCGAGAAGGTGGCGATCGTCGACGCCGGCGGTGACCGGATCACCTACCGCGAACTCTGGCGGCAGACCCGGGCGTACGCGGCCGGGCTCCGCGAGCTCGGCGTCCAGCGGGGCGACACGGTCGCCGTGATGATCCCGAACGTCGCCGACTTCCCCCGGGTGTACTACGCGGCCCTGTCGGTCGGCGCCCGGATCGTGCCGGTCTCGCTGCTGCTCACGCCGGAGGAGGTCGGCTACGTGCTGACCGACAGCCAGGCGAACCTGCTGGTCACCCACTCGGCGTTCCTGCAGGCCGGCGCGGCGGCGGCGCAGGCCACCGGCACCCGGCTGGTCAACGTGGGCCCGCTGCCGGCCGACCTGCCGGCCACGCCGCCCCGGCTCGAGGAGATCGCCGCGGGCGTCGAGCCGCTGGTCACGTACGAGACGACCGAGGCCGAGGACGTCGCGGTGATCCTCTACACCAGCGGCACCACCGGCAAGCCGAAGGGCGCCCTGCTCACCCACCTCAACCTGGTGATGAACGCGGCCGTCAACGTCTTCGACGTGCACCCGCTCACCGGCGACGACGTGGTGCTCGGCTGCCTGCCGCTGTTCCACACGTTCGGCCAGACGGTCGGCATGAACGCGACCTTCCGGCTCGGCGGCACGCTCGTGCTGCTGCCCCGGTTCTCCGGCGAGGCCGCGATCGAGCTGATGCTCCGGGAGAACGTGACGATCTTCCACGGCGTGCCGACCATGTACATCGGCCTGCTCGAGGCGGCGCCGAAGGCCGAGCGGCTGCCGAAGCTGAAGCTCTGCGTGTCCGGCGGCGCGTCGCTGCCGGTCGCGGTGCTGGAGAAGTTCGCCGAGGCGTTCGGCTCACCGATCTGGGAGGGGTACGGGCTCTCCGAGACGTCCCCGACCGCCACCACGAACCAGCCGATCTTCGGCGCCAGGCCGGGCACGGTCGGGCACCCGATCTGGGGCGTCGACGTCGAGATCGCCCGCCCGGAGATCCCGGAGCGCATCGAGTTCGTGCCGGACGGCGAGCTCGGCGAGATCGTGATCCGCGGCCACAACGTCTTCGCCGGCTACCTGAACCGGCCGGAGGCCACCGCCGAGGCGCTCGTCGACGGCTGGTTCCGCACCGGCGACCTGGGCGCCAGGGACTCCGACGGCTTCATCCGGATCGTCGACCGGACCAAGGACCTGGTGATCCGCGGCGGGTTCAACGTCTACCCGCGCGAGGTCGAGGAGGTGCTGGCCCGGCACCCGGCCATCCAGCAGGTCGCGGTGATCGGGGTGCCGGACGCCACGCTCGGCGAGGAGATCTGCGCCGTGGTGGTGCTCGAGGACAAGCGCCTCACCGCCGACGAGCTGGTCGAGTGGTCGAAGGAGCGCCTCGGCAAGCACAAGTACCCCCGGCAGATCCGGTTCGCCGAGTCGCTCCCGCTCGGCCCGAGCATGAAGGTGCTCAAGCGGGAGCTGCGCAAGCAGTACTCAGACCAGTAGGGAGGGCAGCTCGGCGACGATCGGCTTGTCGGCGGGCAGCCACACCACGCTGTCCAACTGGTCCACGGCCAGCCAGCGCATGGAGGTGTGCTCCAGCGCCTCCGGGACGTCCCCCTCGACGAGGTCGGCGGCGTAGACCCGGAGCACGGCGCGGCCGTGGGCCAGCGGCACGTCCGGGCCCACCCGGTCGCCGACCTTCACCCGCACGCCGAGCTCCTCGGCGCACTCCCGGGCGAGCGCCGCCTCCTCGGTCTCCCCCGGCTCCACCTTGCCGCCCGGGAACTCCCATTTGCCCGCCGCTTCCGGAGGCGCGCTGCGCTGGCAGGCGAGCACCCGGCCGTCGGCGATGATCACCGCCGCTACGATCACCCTGGGTGACATCGAGGTCCTGACGTACGGTTCCGGCGGCATGGATACAAAGATCGCACAAAAGTTCACCGATCAGGTTGCCCGATGGTGCCCTGATCGTCACGCAAACACGGATATGTGGGCGTGGACACGGGTGTCCCAAAAGACGAAACTGTGGGACACCGACCATGACGACACGGCGACAGTTCGGCCACAAGCCGGCAACGACGCTGAGGGGGGTGCGGCTGATGCGGTCCCGACGACGCCGGAGCAACGGCGCCGACTATCTGAACGACGCCATCGCGCTACTGGGCGGATGGACCCGCGACGGAGTGCAGCTCCGCCGCGATCTTCCGTGTGACGACAGTCAGCATGCCGCATTGACCGAGCGGATCAAGGTGGCGGCGGACACCCTCGCGATCCGGCCCAGCATCCGGCGGGTCGACGGTCACACTCAGATCTGCCTCGGTTCCTCCGACGGGACGGCCATCACGGATGGTGAGGTAACGCTAGCAGCGCGTATCGAAGATTTCTACCGCACGGTGGTGCAGAGGCCGTAGATCGGCGGCGATACCCTGCGCCCATGAGCGACGTGGTGTACGACAACAAGAGCCAGTTCGAGCAGATCCAGAGCGGCCTCCTCGAGGGCGAGCAGGTCATCGCCGTCTACGACGCGATCGGGGCGGGCACCGGGTTCATCGGCCTGACCGACCGCCGGATCATCATCCAGGACCGGTCCTACGTCGGGAAGCGCTTCGCGATCACCAGCATCCCGTACTCCAAGGTCAGCAGCGTCAGCGTGATCAGCAACAAGAGCTGGGCCGGCCAGTTCTTCTCCTCGGGCACCATCGCGATCACGGTGGGCACCCACACGTACGAGATCGAGTTCCGGGGCTCGGACAAGTCCCACCGGGTGCACAACCTCATCCTGAGCCGCTGCTCGTAGGAGCGGTCACCGCCCGCTGACCGCCTGCGTGAGATCCCAGACGTAGCGGCGGCCGGCGGGCTCCTCGTCCCGCCACACCACCTCCCACCGGCCACGGTGGTCACGGGCCGGCTCGGCCGTCCGCCCGTACCCTTGCCGCTCCTTGACACTCGGGGGCTGATCGCTCTCCGGGAAGGAGAACGTCACCACGAACCGGGTGAACGCCGACGGCGCGCCGCTCGCCGCCGGAAGCCGGTCGTCCCAGGCCAGCTGATCCCAGCCGCGCTCGCGCAGCGGCCGCCACAGCCCGCGCGGCCGGTACTCGACCTGCCACTCGGTCCGCGTCGTCATCGCCGGGTCGAAGATCAGCCAGACCCGCAGCAGCCGGGTCTGCTCCAGCGGCAGCGTCGTGATGGTGCCGGCCGCCGGGCGGACCGCCCGGAACGAGATCTCGTCGAGCAGCGCCGGCCGGTCGGTGCCGGTCGGCACGATCGGCCGCACGGTCCTATGGGTGACCAGCGGCTCCGGCGTGGTGACCCGCTTCTCGACGATGCGGTCGCTGTCGTCGTCGGCGCCGACCGTCACGAGCACCTCGAGGGTCTCCGAGAAGAGCGGCTTCTCCCGGTCGCTGATCCGCCGGATCGCGTCGAGGTAGCGCTGGTGCACGGCTTCCTGGAGGGCGAGCGCCCGGGTCGACCGGAGCAGGTCGGCGCGCAGTTCCCGGATTTTGACGACGAATCCGAGCTGCCAGAGCCGCACCACGAAGTAGAGGAGGCTGGCGAAGAAGATCGCGGTGAGGACCCACTGCGCGGCCGGGGCCGGGATGCCGGCGAGCTGGGCCACCCCGGACGCCAGCCCGATGAGCACGATGGAGACATTCAGGGTGCCCCTGAACAACGTCTGATACGTCGACGTCTCTGCCATCACATCAATGGTGGCGAACAGTCCCGAACCGACAAATCCCTATAAAGAGTGACTAGACCGATTCGGGACATACGTTCGGACGAGCAGGACATGCCAGTCCGGCCACCCAGGGCAGTTACCGACAGGTAGCCATTGCTGCCGGGTCCGGGCCGCCGCATGCTACCGGGGATTGCCCGACCCCTACCCCGGAGGCGATCACCGATGATGACCCATCTCCCGCGACCGCTGACCCGGAGATACCGCGCCGAGCTGATCGGCCACGACCTCGGCCCGGCGCCGGCGCGGTTCGGCAGTGGTGCGATCTTCGCGGTGGCGCTGCTGCTCTCGGCGCTGCTGGTGGGTCTCGCCACGGCCGCGCTGTACTGAGCCTCCGGCCGTGGCGGACCCGTCAGCGGTAGCTGCCGCCTTCTCCGCCACGCACGGACATCGCACTCCTCGATCGGGCTCGTGGATCAGCGTTCTCAGGCTAGCGACAGAACCCGGGTCGGCAGGGCGGTCTCGACGACCGAGCCGTCCTCGGCACGCTTCAGCTCGTACCCGAGCGGACCCTCCCGGTCGGCCACCACCTCGTCGAGCGTGATGCCGCGGTAGACCAGCGAGGCGCCGTCGTCGGTCGCGTACCCGTCGCCGAGCGTCCCGGCGCCGATCAGCTCGTGCATCTTCGGCCGGCGCTGCTCCTCCGCGTCGTAGTGCACGCCGTTGCTGTACGGCAGCCAGCCCAGCCCCTCGGTGAACCCGCGCAGCTCGAGGCCGTAGCTGTCCGTGGTGCCGCCCTGATGCCAGCAGATCGACCCGGCCGACACCCCGCTCATCACGATGCCGGCCTGCCACGCCTCGTACAGGATCTCGTCGAGGCCGTGCACCCGCCAGACCGCGCAGAGGTTCGCCACGCTGCCGCCGTCCACCCAGACGACGTCCTGGGCCATGATGTGCGCCCGGATGTCGTCGACGTTCGGCATCGGGAACAGCTGCAGGTGCGACATGGTGAACTCGGTCCCGGCGAACGCCGCGTAGAACGCGCCGATCCGCGCCTCGGGGTCGCCGAGCGCCTGGGTGAGCACGCAGATCTTCGGCGCCTTGCGGGCGTTCGCCAGCTCCGCGGCGAGGTAGTGGGTGGGGCCCGGGCGCAGGCTCAGCGGGCCGTGGCTGCCGCGCCGGAAGAACGCGCTGGTGGCCAGGATGGTGGGAACGTCGGCTGTCACCGCAACATCATGGCGCACGCGTCGGCGGTCTCCAGCACGATGTCCGCGGCGATGTCGATCGCCAGGCTCAGATGCGCCGGGTCGCCGCTGACCGCCGCGAACGCCGCGTCCACCCGGGCCGGGAACCGCTCCGGCGCCCCGGGCAGCGCGCCCGCCGCCGCGACCGCGCCCTTCTCGTTGATCAGCCAGCGTCCGGCCGCGCCGTGCAGGGCGTGCGCGCACACGCCGGCCAGCCGGAACAGGCACCCCGAGACGTACGCGCTGTCGCCGCGGGACACCGCCTTGCGGGCCAGCCCGATCAGGAAGTCGGCCTCCCAGAGTCCGGCCACCAGCGATTCCGACAGCGCGCGCGGATAGATCCGGACGCGGCCTTGGAGGGCCGCGAGCTCACCGGCCGGGTCACTGAGGATGCGGCCCAGGGCCAATTCGCCGGGGTACGAGAAACCGGTCACGCCGAGCGGATGGCCGGCCTGGCTGTGGAACGCGTACCGGCCCTGCTCCGCCTCGTCCCAGCACCGGCGCACCCGGTCCAGGTCGCGGTAGATCCAGTCGACCGGGTGGCCGCCGACGCTGAGCCAGCCGCCGCCGTCGACCCACGGCCCCCACCCGCCCGGCTCGGTCACCGAGGCGCCCGGCCCGGCGATCTCGACGGCCAGCTCGCGGAGCCGCCCGGTGTCCAGCGGCGCCCGGTAGTAGACGCCGAGGTCGGTGTCGGAGTCCGGGGTGTGCTCGCCGCGGGCCCGGCTGCCGCCCAGCACCACACCGAACACCCCGGGAACGGCGGCCAGCCGGGTGGCGATCCCGGTCAGCTCGGTATCGGTCAGCGCCATTCCCCTACGGTGATCTCCCCGGCCCGGCGGCGCAATCACCGGTGGTCAGCGACACACGCTCGCGGGCTCCAGGCGTACCCGGTCGATCGGGTCGAGGAGCGCGAGCTCCTCCACGGTGAGGATGGCCCGCAGCCCCTCCTCCCGGACCGGCTCCGCACCGGGCCTGTCCGGGTCGCCCTGCCCGGCACCGGCCGGCGCCTCCGCCTCCGGGCAGACCGCGGACCGGCCCAGCGGCACGCAGACGCGCAGCGCGCCCTCGCAGTCGCGGTCCCACTTGCGGCGCGCCCCGAACACGACGATCCGCGGCTCCGGCGCGCGGGTCACCTCGCTGCCGATCAGGATGCGTGCGGTCTGCTTGCCGTTGGTCAGCGTCACGAGGTAGCGCAGCGTCTCCTCGCCGGACGCGCCCGGCGACTCGATCTTGCGGGTGCCGCGCGGCAGCGACGGGTCGCGGATCACCTGGGTGTCGTACGGGATCTCCCGGGTCTCCACGTCGGTCCGCGTCGTGACGACCGGCTGGGCCTGGGTCGCCGGCGCCCGGTCCTTCGCGGACCCGCCCGGCGTGGCGGCGCGGTGCGGCGCCGTCCGCTCGGCGGTCGCCTCGCCGGCGGCCCGGCTGGGACGCGGCCCGGTCCGGTCGGCGCGCTCGTCGTCGACCCGGGCCCGGCCGAGCTGGTCGGCCGCGGTCGCGGGTGGGCGCGGCGGTGCGGGCGTGTGCCGCTTCGGCAACGGCTCGGCGGCGGCCGCGGCGCGGCTCACCACCTCCGGGCTCTCCTCGAGCCGGGCCAGGCCGGGGTCCGGCTCGGCGGCCGGATCCGCCGCCGACGCGACGGTCGACGCGTCGTCCCGGGCCAGGGTGGTCACCCCCGCCACCCCGCCGCCGACGAGCACGAGCAGCGCGGTCGTGCCCGCGGTCATCCGGACGCCGAACGGCAGTCGAGCCCACCAAGACTTTCGTGGCATTTCGAGCAGTTGCTGAAGAGAGTCACTAGTTGTCTGGTTTTGCACCGAAGCATTGTGACTCTTCATAGCTCGCAGGCAAATCACCCTAATGTCCCCCAAAGGGGGACGGCCGCGCCCCGCGTCCACCGTGGCGCGTTGTCCCTGGCGAGCCGGAAAGTCGACAGGCCGTCCCGGCGGACTCCCGCCGTACGATCGAAGTCATGGACGACGGCGCGCCTGCCCCGCTGACCCCGCGGGAAGAGGCGGTGATGCGCGCCCTGGGCCGGTTTCTCATGGTGATGCCGCGTGCGCTCGACGCCGACCTGGAGCGCGAGCAGCGCATGTCGGCGAGCGAGTACTCGGTGCTGCGCCACCTCTCCGAGGCGCCCGACCGGATGCTGCGGATGAGCACGCTCGCCACCGCGTGCGACATGTCGCTGAGCGGCATGACCCGGCTCGCCGGCAAGCTCGAATCCCTCGGCCACCTGCGGCGGATCCGCTGCCAGGAGGACGCGCGCGGCGCCAACGCGGTGCTCACCGACGCGGGCCTGGCCCGGCTGCGCGAGGCGTGGCCGACCCACCTCGCGAGCGTCCGGCGGCACATCTTCGACCACCTCGACGGGCTCGACCTCGACCGGCTGGCCGCCGCGTTCTCAGCGATGGCCGCCGATCACAGCGACCTCTCGTAACAGACCGACAGGTCCGACCCCGCGTACGCGCCGAACAGCGGGATCTCCCGGTATCCCTCGCGCTCGTAGAACCGCATCGCGTCCGGCTGGGCCGGCCCGGTCTCCAGCCGGATCGTGGTCCAGCCGCGCTCGGCGGCGGCCGCCTCGAGCGCCCGGAGGATCGCCGTGGACACGCCGGAGCCGCGGGACTCGGGGCGGACGTACATCCGTTTCACCTCGGCACTGCCCTCGTCGAGCCGCCGCAGGGCGCCACAGCCGACCGCGCGCCCGCCGGCCGTCGCCACCAGGAAGAGATCGATGTCGGCGGCCGACGGCGGCGTGCCGGGCTCGTGATCCCCGGTGCCATAGCGCTCGTCCAGCTCGGCCCGCTGCGCCGCCCGCAGCGCCACGCCGTCGGCGTCGTTCCAGTCCCGCACCTCGATAGTCACCGTCACGCTTGTTACGGTAACAGTCGTTACGGAAACGGGGAGGGCGATCCATGTCACGATCAGCTGACCGGTCGGCGCAGGCCTCGATGCTCTCGGCGGCGGTCTGGAGCGTCCTCGCCGAGCAGGGCCTGGAGCGGTTGACGGTCCGGGCCGTGGCGGCCGCTGCGGGCTGCACGACGGGCCTCGTCATGCACCGCTTCCCGAACCGCCGGGCGCTGCTCCTGCACGCCCGCCGGCTGCTGCACGAGACCACCCGCGAACGGGTGTCGGCGCTGGAGGAGGCGGCGCCCGGCCCCCGGGAGGCGCTGCGCGCGGTCCTGCTGCAGGGCATGGCGCTGGACGAGCGGAACCGGCAGGAGGCGCTCGTCTGGATGGGTTTCCTGGCCGCCGCGGTGACCGATCCCGAACTCATCGAGGAGCACCGGCGCAACAACGCCGCGTGGCGCGCCCGGGTGTCCCGGCTGATCGGCGACGCCGCCCCGGACTGGCCGGCCGATCGCGTCGCCTCGGCGGCACTGGCCCTCATCTCGATGACCGAGGGCATGGCCGCCTACGCCGCGGCCGACCCGGAGGCGTACCCGCCCTCAGCGCAGATGTCCATGGTGGATGCGGCGCTGGCGGCGTTCTCCCTATCGCATTAGGGGGAAGACCGTTCCCGCGATCAGTGCGCCCACCAGCGCGCCGACGACGACCTGCGCCGGGGTGTGCGCGGTGAGGCGGACCCTCGCCCAACATCCGAGCAGCACGAACGGGACGCCGAGCAGCGCCACCGCCCCGTACACCGCGGTGAGCGCCGCCACCGTCCCGGCCGCCACCCCGGCGTGGATCGACATCTTCCACCAGTGCGTGACCAGCGCGAACACCGCCAGCCCGCACCCGCCCGCACCGAGCAGGGCGAGCACCTCCTGGGGCGCCCCGAGCACGACGAGCAGCAGCAGCCCGGCGACCAGCGACGCCGTACCGAAGAGAAGCGGAACCCGCCGATCAGCCCGCTCCGGAATGTGATGGTTCGTGAGCCGCCCCCGGCGGACACCGTGCAGCACATACCCGAGCGGAATCACCGCGGCGAACAGCGCCCCCGGCAGCCCCCACCACCGCGACACCCCGGGCGCGTCCCCGGCATGCCACCCCACGACGAGCAGCAGCACGGCGACCAGCACGGCGGGCGCGAGCACCTCCGACACCACCCGGGCGAGCCGGGTCAGCGCGTCGTCCCGCACTCCCTCATCGACGACCACAGCACCAGCATTGAGCACGGCCCCATCATCCCAACCCACCCGCCGTTTCCCCGGTTCCGACGACGAGTAGGCGCAGGGTGTCGGTGTTACGGTGGCGGCATGACTGCGGTGCCCGAGTGGATGCGGCCACCTCGCCCGGAGGGCTGGTTCGCGGACGATCTCGACCACCTTCCCGAAGCGCCGCGTCACACCGAGCTCTTCGATGGCACGCTCGTCTTCAGGATGTTCCCGCAGCAGGCCTGGCACTCCCGCCTCGTCAGCGCGATGGTCAACGTGCTGAGGCAAGAGGCTCCTATCGGCATCGGAGTCGAGCGCGAGATCACCATCCGGCTCGACGAGCGGAACCGCCCGGAGCCGGATTTTCTGATCGTCGCCGAGCCGTACTCGCTCGACCTCACCTTCTTCACGCCGGATCGGGTGCTTCTGGTGGGTGAGGTGGTCTCGGCGGAGTCGGCGCATCGCGACCGGACGGTCAAGCTGCGCAAATACGCGGAGGCCGGGATCGCGCACTACTGGCGGGTCGAGGACGAGGACGGCGCGCCGGTCGTGCACACCTACGGGCTCGACGGGCCGACCCGGTCATACGCGCCGGCCGCGATCCACCGGCACACGTTGAGTGCCTCCGAGCCGTTCGCCATCGAACTCGACCTCGACGGGTTGGTGCCCGGCCGCAAGGAATAGGCCGGGCCCGGCACTACACGTTGAATCTGAACTCGACGACGTCGCCGTCCTTCATGACGTAGTCCTTGCCTTCCATGCGGACCTTGCCGGCGGACTTGGCGGCGCTCATCGAGCCGGCCGTCATGAGGTCGTCGAAGCTGACGATCTCGGCCTTGATGAAGCCTCGCTGGAAGTCGGAGTGGATGACGCCGGCGGCTTCGGGGGCGGTGGCGCCGACCGGGATGACCCAGGCGCGGGCCTCCTTCGGGCCGGCCGTCAGGTAGGTCTGCAGGCCGAGCGTCTCGAAGCCGACGCGGATGAGGCGGTTCAGGCCGGGCTCGGACTGGCCGGTGGACTGGAGGAGCTCGAGGGCCTCGTCCTCGTCGAGCTCGATCAGCTCGGACTCGATCTTCGCGTCCATGAAGACGGCCTCGGCCGGGGCGACCAGGGCGCGCAGCTCGTCGAGGAAGGCCTCGTTGCCGAGCTCGGCCTCGTCGACGTTGAAGACGTAGAGGAACGGCTTCGTGGTGAGCAGGTGCAGCTCGCCGAGCAGGTCCAGGTCGACGCCGGCGGACTTGGCGCCCTGGTAGAGGGTGACGCCGTCGTTGAGCAGCTTGAACGCGCCCTCGGCGGCGGCCACGACGGCGGCCTTCTCCTTCTTGAGCTTCGCTTCCTTCTGGAGGCGGGGCAGCGCCTTCTCGACCGTCTGCAGGTCGGCCAGGATCAGCTCGGTGTTGATCGTCTCGATGTCGTCGGAGGGCGACACCTTGCCGTCGACGTGCAGCACGTTCGGGTCCGAGAACGCGCGGACGACCTGGCAGATCGCGGACGCGTCGCGGATGTTCGCGAGGAACGCGTTGCCGCGGCCCTGACCCTTCGACGCGCCCCGGACCAGGCCGGCGATGTCGACGAAGCTCACCGGCGCCGGCAGGATCTTCTCGCTGCCGAACAGCTCGGCGAGCTTCCCGAGCCGCTCGTCGGGCAGCCCGACCACGCCGACGTTGGGCTCGATCGTCGCGAACGGGTAGTTCGCGGCGAGCACGTCGTTCTTGGTGAGGGCGTTGAACAGGGTGCTCTTGCCGACGTTGGGCAGGCCGACGATTCCGATGGTGAGGCTCACGGAACGCCAGTCTACGGGTTGCGCGATCCGAAGAACCGGCGCAGTTCCGCCGCGACCAGTTCCGGCTTGCCGCCGTCGTCCGCGGCGAGATGCCCGGCGCCCTCCAGGGTCACCCGGCGCACCCGCGGCAGGACCGGTTCCAGACCATTCAAGACCGCTTTCAGGTACGTGGGGGAGCGGTCGCCGCCGAGCAGCAGCGTCTCCGCCCCGACGGCGCGGTACACGTCCAGCGGCCCGGCCGCGTCCTCGACCACGGCGGCGTCCAGGCGCATCGTCGGCACCAGCTCGCCGATCTCCCGCCGATTCCGGATCAGGAGACCCGCGAGGGGGATCAACGCGGCACGTGGCACGTGGCGGAACGCGCCCGTTCCCTTGGTGACGGTCACGAACGCGGCCGCCGTCCGGCCCCGGGACAGCTCCCCCTCGTACCGTGAAAGCCACCCCACCGGATCGTGACCATCATGCTTCAGCGGGGGCTCGTAGAGCGCGAGCCGCCCGATCGGCATCTCCATGGCCGCGCGCAGCGCGACGACCGCGCCGGAACCGAGGCCGAACACGTCGCGCGCCCCGGTCTCGTCGAGCACCGCGCGCAGGTCGTCGAGCTCGGCCCGCAGACCGTGACCGGGAGCGGCCGGACCGCTCTGCCCCCGCCCGCGCCGGTCCGGGACGTAGACCGTGTGCGTCGTCGCGAGGAGGCGGGCGAGCCTCGTGAAGTTCGCCGACGTCTGCATGCCGCCGTGCAGAAGCACGACCTTGGGGCCGCCACCGAAGGTGCGCCACCCGATGTCCGTCCTGAGCGCCGTCGTCTCCATGCTGTCAACCGTAGTTGACACCTGCGAGGGCGTCAACCGCAGTTGACACACCCCGTTGCGTGTTGACTTCCGGCGCGAACCGGACCGCAACTCCACACGCACGCCCGCAACCACCACCTCAGCGTGTCGAGTACGGGCGCGAACCGGACCGCAACTTCACACGCGCGCCCGCAACCACCTCAGCGTGTTGAGTTGGGGCGCGGATTGGACCGCAACTCAACACACGGGGCTCGGGGGCGGGTGCGTGTGTGCGGGGTGCACGGTCATGTCCGAATCCCGCCAGCCGCGGGCGGGTCGCGCGGAGCAGACTCGGTGACATGGAGCTGGACTTCGAGCGTTGCTACCGCGCTGTCGACAGCCGCGACCAGCGGTTCGACGGGTGCTTCTACACGGCCGTGCGGACCACCGGGATCTACTGCCGGCCGTCCTGCCCCGCCGTCACACCCAAGCGCGAGAACGTCACGTTCTATCCGAGCGCCGCCGCCTCCCAGCGCGCCGGATACCGCGCCTGCCGCCGGTGCCGGCCCGACGCCGCACCCGGCTCCCCCGACTGGGACGTGCGCGCCGACACCGTCGGCCGGGCCATGCGGCTCATCGGCGACGGCGTCGTCGACCGCGAAGGCGTGACCGGCCTCGCGAGCCGGCTCGGCTACACCGAACGGCACCTCAACCGGATGCTCACCGCCGAACTCGGCGCCGGGCCGCTCGCCCTCGCCCGGGCCCAGCGCGCCCAGACCGCCCGGATCCTCGTCGAGACGACCGACCTCGGACTCGCCGAGATCGCGTTCGCGGCCGGATTCGGGAGCGTGCGGCAGTTCAACGACACGATGCTCGAGGTATACGCCGGATCGCCCAGCCGGCTGCGCGCGCGCCGGCCCGCCTCCTCGCCGGCCGGGGACGCCGGGGTGATCAACCTGCGGCTCGCCTACCGCCCGCCGCTGCACGCCGGATCCCTGCTCGAATTCCTGGCAGCACGAACCCTGCCGGGAGTCGATGCCGTGTGCGGGTCGACGTACACAAGGGGGTTGAACCTCCCCCACGGAAGCGCAAGCGTCACGCTGAAGCCCGCCGACCGCTGGGTCTTCGCGACGCTGCGGCTGAGCGATGTGCGGGATCTGGCGCCGGCGGTGGCGCGGTGCAGGCGGCTGTTCGATCTGGACGCCGATCCGGTCGCCGTGGATGGCGGGCTGGGGGCGGATCCGGCTCTTCGGGAGGTCGTCTCGCGGGAACCGGGGGTTCGGGTGCCGCGGTCTGTGGACGGGTTCGAGATGGCGGTCCGGGCCGTGGTGGGGCAGCAGGTGAGTGTGGCGGGGGCGCGGACTACGTTGCAGCGGATCGTTCGGGCTGCCGCGAATGTGGGCGAAGGGGGCGAAGGGGTGGGCAGTCTGGTGGCCCTCTCCGAGGGCCCCTCCCCCGCCTCCCGACCTACCGCCCTGCCGGATCTTGCGGACACACCAGCGCACACCACCGCCCTAACCGGCTTCCCCCCGGCGAGCCTCCTTGCCGACCTCCCCGACGCCGCGTTCGGCATGCCGGCCTCCCGCCGCCGCACCCTCCGCGCCCTGGCCACCGCGACAGCCGACGGCAAGATCGACCTGGAGCCGGGCGCCGACCGCGCCGAGACGACCGCCCGCCTGCTGGAGATCCCCGGCATCGGCCCGTGGACGGCCGGATATGTCGCCATGCGCGCGATCGGCGACCCCGACGTCTTCCTGGAGACGGATCTGGCGGCTCGCCGCGGCGCGTCCGCCCTGCACCTCCCGGACACTCCGAGGGCGCTGGCCGAGCACGCGGAACGCTGGCGCCCGTGGCGTTCCTACGCGCTGATCCGTCTGTGGCGTGCCGCTTAACGGTACGGCCGGAGCACCGAGCGTGGGTCTTATCCACATTCTCCGGCCGTCCACAGCCTCGCCGCCGGAGGCACGCGCCCCCGGCGAGGCTGGATCCCCCACTTCGTGAAGGAGAGAACGATGCTTCGCTACTCGACCATGGACACCCCGGTCGGCCCGTTCACCATGATCGCCACCGAGCAGGGCGCGGTGCGCGCGGCCGGGTTCACCACCGACGTGCCCGAGCTGATGCGCCTGACGCACCCGAGCATGAGAGGACTGCTGGAGAGGCACGACGTCGGCCCGGCCCGCGAGGCGGTGCGCGACTATTTCGACGGCGACCTGACGGCGCTCGACACGGTTCCGGTCGAGCAGCACACGAAGGGCGGGTTCATGGGGCACGCCTGGGACGTGATGCGTGAGATCAAGCCGGGGATGCCGGTGACGTACACGCGTTTCGCCGAGTTGTCCGGCAATCCGGCGGCGGTCCGGGGCGCCGCGCAGGCGTGTGCCCGCAACGCGGTCGCGCTGATCCTGCCGTGTCACCGGGTGCTGCGGTCGGACGGCTCGCTCGGCGGCTACCGATGGGGCCTGACGATCAAGGCGTGGCTGCTCAAACACGAAGCCGGCGACTGAACAGCGAGGAAGCTAATCGCCTCGCCGCGATCGGCGCCGGAACCCTACTCTGTTCGGCATGACTGATACGGGAACCGGACGTCACGGTCTCCCCGAGCGCCCGTCGCTGGACGGCCTCGAGGAGAAGTGGGCGTCACGCTGGCAGGGGGAGGGTACGTACGCGTTCGACCGTTCCAAGGAGCGTTCGGACGTATTTTCGATCGACACGCCCCCGCCGACCGTATCGGGGTCGCTGCACATCGGGCACGTCTTCTCCTACACGCACACCGACACGGTCGCGCGATTCCAGCGGATGCGCGGCAAGACCGTCTTCTATCCGATGGGCTGGGACGACAACGGCCTGCCCACCGAGCGCCGCGTCCAGAACGTCTACGGCGTCCAATGTGATCCGTCGCTGCCCTACGATCCCGGATGGCAGCCCGGGCCGGAGAAGGAGAGGATCTCCCGGCGCAACTTCGTCGAGCTCTGCGAACGGCTGACCGTCCAGGACGAGAAGGCGTTCGAGGCGCTGTGGCGGCGGCTCGGGCTGAGCGTCGACTGGGGACTGACGTACTCGACGATCGGCGCGAAGTCGCGGATGGTCGCGCAGCGCGCGTTCCTCGCCAACCTCCGGGACGGGCAGGCCTACACCGCGGAGGCGCCGACCCTCTGGGACGTCGGCTTCCGCACCGCGGTCGCGCAGGCCGAGCTGGAGGACCGGGACCGGCAGGGCGCCTACCACAAGCTGCGGTTCACCACCGCCGACGGGACGGGGACGGTCGAGGTCGACACCACCCGGCCGGAGCTGCTGCCCGCGTGCGTCGCGCTGGTCCATCACCCGGGCGATCCCCGCTTCGCGGGTCTCACGTCGGTCCGCACCCCGGTCTTCGGCGTCGAGGTTCCGGTCCGGGAGCATCCTCTGGCGGCGGCCGACAAGGGTACGGGCATAGCGATGGTCTGCACGTTCGGCGACCTGGCCGACGTCACCTGGTGGCGCGATCTGGAGCTGGACACCCGGGTCGTCCTGGGCCGCGACGGGCGGTTCCTGCCGGACGCTCCGGACGGCGTCGGCGACGACGTCTACGCGGGGTTCGCGGGCCTGACCGTCGCGGGCGCCCGCCGGGAGGTCGTCCGGCTGCTGACCGCGTCGGGTGACCTGATCGGGGAGCCGCGGCCGGTCACGCATCCGGTCAAGTTCTACGAGCGCGGCGACAGCCCGCTCGAGATCGTCACGAGCCGCCAGTGGTTCATCCGCAACGGCGGGCGCGACCCGGAGCTGCGCGATCTCCTGCTGGAGCGCGGGCGCGAGTTGCGCTGGGTGCCGGAGAGCATGCGCCATCGGTACGACCACTGGGTCGGCGGCCTGACCGGGGACTGGCTGATCAGCCGGCAGCGCTTCTTCGGCGTGCCCATCCCGGTCTGGTACCGGGTCGGCGCGACCGGCGAGCCGGACTACGCGCAGCTGCTGACGCCGGACGACGCCGCGCTGCCGGTCGACCCGTCGTCGGAGTGCCCGCCGGGGTTCGACGAGTCGCAGCGGGACGTCCCGGGCGGCTTCACGGCCGACCCGGACGTCATGGACACCTGGGCCACGTCGTCGCTCACCCCGCAGATCGTCACCGGGTGGAGCACCGACGAGGACCTGCACCGGCGGACGTACCCGATGGATCTCCGCCCGCAGGGCCAGGAGATCATCCGGACCTGGCTGTTCTCCTCGGTCCTGCGCGCGAACCAGCTGCACGACGCGCTGCCGTGGGAGCGGGCCGTCCTGTCCGGCTGGATCCTCGACCCCGACCACAAGAAGATCTCGAAGTCGAAGGGCAACGAGGTCGAGACGCCGGCCGCGCTGCTGGAGCAGTACGGGTCGGACGCGGTGCGGTACTGGGCGGCGAGCGGCCGGCCCGGCGCCGACCTGGCGTTCGAGCCGGCGCAGCTGAAGGTCGGCCGGCGGCTGGCGACGAAGCTGCTGAACGCGTCGAGGTTCGCGCTCGGGCTGGGCGCGGCGGAGGCGCTGCGGCGGCCGGTCAGCGAACCGCTGGACCGGGCCGTGCTGGGCCGGCTCGCCACCGTGGTCACCGAGGCCACGGCGGCGTTCGACCGGTTCCAGCACACCGACGCGCTGCAGGTCACCGAGGCGTTCTTCTGGACGTTCTGCGACGACTACATCGAGCTGGTCAAGGACCGGGCGTACAGCGAGGGGCCGGGCGCCGACTCGGCCCGCGCGGCCCTCGCGGCCGGCCTGTCGGTGCTGTTGCGGCTGTTCGCGCCGTTCCTGCCGTACGTCACCGAGGAGGTCTGGTCGTGGTGGCGCTACGGCTCGGTGCACACCTCGACGTGGCCGACCACGTACGAGCTGACCCGGGTGGCGCCGGAGAGCGACCCGGCGCTGCTCGACCTGGCCGGTGAGGCGCTGCGGCAGGTCCGCCGGGCCAAGTCCGACCGGAAGCTGTCGATGAAGACGGAGGTGCCGCTCGCCGAGGCGCTCGGCCCGGCCGATCTGCTCGACCGGCTGGAGCTGGTCGAGGGCGACTTCCGGGCGGCCGGCCGGATCACCAAGCTCGACCTGCTCCGCGACCGCACCACCGAGCTCGTGATCGCCTGCGCCTTCTGAGCAGAGGACCAGCTATCCCCCGGCTACCTGGCCAAACGCCGGTAGCCGGGGCCCGATCGGTTCATCATGAGGGGCATGTCGTTCGCCCCCGAAGAGGTCGAGGCGCCGGCCCGGGACGCGGTGCTGTTCCGCTCCTCGCCGGTCCGGACCTTCCTGATGGTGTTCGCCGCGCTGATGGTCGCGTACCTGGTGGCCGCCCCGCTCGTGGCACGGTTCGGCCGCGCCGCGGGCGACCCCTGGTGGATCACCGCCCTGCAGGCGGCGGCCGTCGCCGCGGGCGCGGCCGGCGTCTACACGATCTCCGCGCGGGCGTCGCTGCCGACCTGGGTACGGGTGTCCGAGGCGGGCGTCGAACTCGCGGCGCAGGACAGCGACCCGGTGCTGCTGGAGTGGAAGGACGTGGCCGCGGTCGTCATCAAGCGGGACGGGCTGCGCACGGTCATGGAGGTCGTACCCCGGGATCTCGACACCGTGCATCCGGTGCAGGACGCCCACGACGAGGGGCCGGCGCTCACCGACACGCCGCGCGGCCCGGCCTTCACCGCCGACCTGAGTCAGCTGTGGCCGAGCCCGCGGGCGCTGCGCCGGGAGATGGAGCACTGGATGCGGGTCAAGAAGAACCAGCCGGTGCGCCGCTATTGAGGGTCAGAAGTCCCCGCCGAAGTCGCCGCCACCGAAGTCGCCACCGCCCCAGTCACCGCCACCCCAATCGCCACCGCCGGCCGTGAGGTCGCCGCCGCCGAGATCATCCCCGCCCCAATCGCCGCCGTCGAAGCCCATGTCGCCGAAGCCCGGCGAGAGCAGCGCGTCGAAGATCAGCATGCCGCCGAGGACGCCGGCGCCGGCGCCGAGCGCGGTCTTCCAGACCGGGGTCGAGTACCACCCGGCCGGCACCGGGCGGCCCTGCACGTGCCCGCCCGGGTAGTAGTAGGGCGTCGCGGCGCCGGGCTGCGGGCCGGCGCGGTAGTGCTGGCCCTGCACCGTGACCTCGCGCTCCTGCGTGATCTGCCCGGTGCCCCGGGCGCCCGCGAGCTGCGGCAGCTCGGGTCCGGGGTCGATGCCCATCGCGGTCCGGGCGGCCCGCACGTAGGCGAGGCCCTCCAGCGCCGACTCCCGGGCCAGCTCGTACTGCCGGACCGTGTTGGCCTGCTGGAGCTGGCCGCCGGCCGCGTTGTAGCGCTCGCTCGCGTCGGAGAGCGCCTGCCGGGCCGCCGGCTCCTCGGACACCAGGTTCATGACCTGGCCGCCGAGTCGCTCGTACCACCTCTGCGCCTCGGCGCGGGCGTCCTCGAGCTGGGTCTTCTTGCGGGCCTGTCCGCTGCGCTGCGCCACGGCGATGAGCACGGCCGCCAGCGCGAGGATCACCAGGATGAGTAACACGCCCTTCATGTTTTCCACGGTACCTCCGCGGTTCATGTCCCAGGAGTCTGGCAATCTGCGGGGGTGACGTTCTCGACGCTCGCTGTGATCCTGGTCTGTCTCGCCGCCGGCGCCGCGCTGGGCTGGCTGGTGGCCCGCGCCCGTGCCGCCACCGACATCGCCCGTCTGGAGGCGACGCTCGATGCGGCCCGGGAGGGTGAGCAGCGTCTCGAACAGTCGCTGCGGGCTCTGTCCTATGAGGCGACCGCTCAGTCCCAGGAAGCCGTGGCCCGGGCCACCGCCCCACTTCAAGATCTTTTGAGACGGTACGAGGACCGGGTGGCGCAACTGGAGCACGACCGGGTCGACGCGTACGCGGAGCTGCGCGAGCAGGTCCGGGCCATGGGGGCGGTCTCGGGTGAGCTGCGCACCGAGACCCGCCAGCTGGTGTCGGCGCTGCGGGCGCCGCAGGTCCGGGGCCGCTGGGGCGAGCACCAGCTGCGCCGCATCGTCGAGGCGGCCGGCCTGCTGGAGCACTGCGACTTCGCCGAGCAGGTGACGTCGTCCACCGACGAGCAGGGCGTCCGCCCCGACCTGGTGGTGCGGCTGCACGGCGGCCGGGCCGTGGTCGTCGACGCGAAGGCGCCGCTCGAGGCCTACCTGTCCGCCATGGAGGCCCGCGACGAGCGCACCCGCGACGCCCACCTCGACATGCACGCCCGCCACCTGCGCGCCCACGTCGACCAGCTCTCCGCGAAGAAGTACTGGACCGCCTTCGACGAGGCCACCGACTTCGTGGTGCTGTTCGTGCCGGCCGACCCGTTCCTGGACGCGGCACTGCAGCGCGACCCCACGCTCATGGAGGTGGCGTTCCGGCGCAACGTGGTGCTGGCGACCCCGGCCACCCTGGTCGCCATGCTCCGGACGATCGCCTACTCGTGGCGGCAGGAGGCGCTCACCCACAACGCGGTCGCCGTGCACGCCCTGGCGCGCGACCTCTACGCCCGGCTCTCCACGATGGGCGACCACGTGGCGAAGCTGGGCACGTCACTCACCGGCGCGGTGACGGCGTACAACAAGGCGGTCGGCTCGCTGGAGTCACGGGTGCTGGTCAGCGCCCGCAAGCTCGCCGAGATGGGCGTCTCCCACGAGGACCTGGTCGAGGTCCCCCAGGTCGAGGTGATGCCTCGCCAGCCCCAGGCCCCCGAGCTCAGCACACCGAATACGTGACGCGGCACGGGTTGAGCTTCTGGTGAGGGCGTAGCCGGAGAGCCCGTGAAAATCACACGCCTCCTCAGCGGTTACAAGGCGTTTTGCCCGCGGAGCGAAGCGGAGCCGGCAAGCCCAGCGGCCTTCATGTCCTTGCGCAGCTCCTGCGGCAGGGAGAAGGTGAGGCGCTCCTCGGCCGTGGTGTATTCGGTGACCTCGCCGAAACCGCGGTCGGCCAGGTGTGCCAGCACCTCCATGACCAGCTCGTCCGGCACGCTCGCGCCGGACGAGACGCCGACCGTGGTGGCGCCGGCCAGCCACTCGTCCTGGATCTCGGAGGCGTAGTCGACCAGGTGGCCGGCCCGCGCCCCGGCGCCGAGGGCGACCTCGACGAGACGCACCGAGTTCGAGGAGTTCCGCGAGCCGACGACGATGACCACGTCGCAGTCCGGGGCGATCTCCTTGATCACGTGCTGCCGGTTGGAGGTGGCGTAGCAGATGTCGTCGCTGGGCGGCGACTGGAGCAGCGGCAGTTTCGTCTTGAGCCGGGCCACCGTCTCCATGGTCTCGTCGACCGAGAGGGTGGTCTGGGACAGCCAGACGACCTTCGACGGGTCGCGCACCACGACGTTGTCCACGTCGTCGGGGCCGTCGACGAGCTGGATGTGGGCGGGCGCCTCGCCGGCCGTGCCGATGACCTCCTCGTGGCCCTCGTGACCGATGAGCAGGATGTCGTAGTCCTCGGCGGCGAACCGCTTCGCCTCGTGGTGCACCTTCGTCACCAGCGGGCAGGTCGCGTCGATCGCCTTGAGGTTGCGCTCGCGGGCCTGGTCGTGGACCTCGGGCGCCACGCCGTGGGCGGAGAACACCACCGTCGATCCCTCGGGGACCTCGTAGTTCTCCTCCACGAAGATCGCACCGCGGGCTTCCAGGGTGTTGACCACGTGCTTGTTGTGCACGATCTGCTTACGAACGTAAACCGGGGCGCCGTAGAGCTTCAGCGCCTCCTCGACGGTCTGCACGGCACGGTCGACACCGGCGCAGTAACCACGTGGCTTGGCGAGCAGCACCCGCTTACGAACATCAGTCACCCGGCCATGGTACGTGGACCACTCCCCCGCCCGCCTCTCTGCGATCAGCGCCACAGCCCGTACCCAAAATCGGGGTTGATCCTCCCGGTGGTGCCGTTTCGCCCTGAAAGATCCGAATAGAACCTGATAATGGAGGCATGGGCGGCGCACACCGGGGCGAGGACCCGTGGGCGGCGTGGACGCAGGTCACGGCCGTGATCAGGGTGATGGCCGGCTGGTTCCTGGTCGGCATCGGCGGGCTGAACCTCGCCGTCGAGATCGACGGTGGGCTGACCAGCGCCTATCTGATCTTCCACGTGGCGCTGCTGGCCGGCGGCGCCCTGCTGCTGCTCAAGCACCGGATCACGCCGAGCCGGGCCGGATATCTGCTGTCCGGCGTGCTCGCCCTCGCCGGGATGGCGGCCACCGCGGTCCCGGCCACGGCGCGCTGCTGCCTCGCCGCGTACCCGGAGCGCCGCGGCTACCCGTACCCGTTCCTCGGCACCGGCGACGGCGTGCACGTCGACCCGGAGTACCTGGTGGCCGACCTGGTCTTCTGGGGCTGTCTCGGCCTGGTGCTGCTCACCGTGCTCGCGCTGATCGAGCGGGTGCTGCCGGAGCGGCGCACCCCGGTCGACCTCGGCGACTACACGGCCCGGCACGCGGAGACCCGCGCCATGGACGCCACCCCGGATCGCACCGGCGAGAATGTCGGTGGGCTTACGTAATCTGGCCCGGTGACACAGCCCGAACCCAAGAGCCCGGAACCCCGGAGCACTGCCGACGAGCCGTGGCCGGTCCGCGTCGTCAGCCAGAAGGTCGGCGCCTGGATCGCGAAGCTGGGCTGGGTCTGGGTGGACGGGCAGGTGGCCCAGATCAGCCGCCGTCCCGGCTCGGGCGTGGTCTTCCTGACGCTGCGCGACCCGTCCGCCGACCTCAGCCTGACCGTGACGGCGCACCGCGACGTGCTCGACGCCGGCGCGCCCGAGCTGGCCGAGGGCGCCCGGGTCACCCTGCACGCGAAACCCGAGTTCTACCCGGCCCGGGGCACGCTGAGCCTGCGCGCCGACGAGATCCGCCAGGTCGGCCTCGGCGAGCTGCTGGCCCGGCTCGAGCGGCTGAAGAAGCTGCTGGCCGCGGAGGGGCTGTTCGCCCGGGAGCGCAAGCGGCGGCTGCCGTTCCTGCCCGGCCGGATCGGCCTGATCACCGGGCGGGCCAGCGCGGCCGAGCGCGACGTGCTGATGAACACCCGCCGCCGCTGGCCGGCCGTCGACTTCCGGGTGGTGAACGTCGCGGTCCAGGGGCCGACCGCGGTGCCGCAGATCATCGACGCGCTCAAGGTGCTCGACAACGACGACACCGTCGACGTCATCGTGATCGCCCGGGGCGGCGGCAGCGTCGAGGACCTGCTGCCCTTCTCCGACGAGGCGCTGTGCCGGGCCGTGTTCGGCGCCCGCACCCCGGTGGTCAGCGCGATCGGGCACGAGACCGACGCGCCGCTCCTCGACTACGTGGCCGACCTGCGCGCCTCCACCCCGACCGACGCGGCGAAACGGATCGTGCCCGACCTCGCCGACGAGATGCGGCTCATCGAGATGGCCCGCAACCGGCTCGACCGCGCGGTCATCTCGATGATCGAGCGGGAGCGGCACCGGATCGAGTCGTGGCGGTCCCGGCCGGCGCTGGCCCGGCCCGAGTCGCTGCTCGACCAGCGCGGCGCCGAGGTGGTGGCGCTGCGCGACCGGGCCGGCCGCAGCCTGGAGCACCGGCTGCGCCGCGCCGACGACGACCTGCGGCACACCGTGGCCCGGCTGCGGGCGCTGTCGCCGGCCGCGACGCTGCAGCGCGGCTATGCGATCGTGCAGCGCGCCGACGGCCACGTGGTCCGGGCCGCCGGCGAGGTGGCCGCGGACGACCCGATCAGGATCCGGCTCGCCGAGGGCGAGATCAACGCAACCGTCAAGGAGGGCTGATGACCGACGAGAACCTCAGCTACGAGCAGGCCCGCACCGAGCTGGCCTCCGTGGTGGAGCGGCTGGAGCAGGGCGGCGGGACCCTCGAGGAGTCCCTCGCCCTGTGGGAGCGCGGCGAGAAGCTGGCCGACGTCTGCCAGCGCTGGCTGGACGGCGCCCGGGAGCGGATCGAGGCGGCCCGGGCCGCCCGCGCCGGCGACTAGGAGAGCGCCGCCGCCAGGGTCTCCATGTTCTTCTGCTTGGTCTCGCCGATCAGCACGATCGTCCGGTTCTGCTCGGTCACGATGAACGCGGTTTCGCCGGGCCGCCCGGAGTAGGTCATCCAGGTGCGGTTCGCGGTGCGGAACGTGCCGGTCCGCTTGCCCTGGTCGCCGACCTCGGCCGGGACCAGGGTGTCGGCCGGGACGGTGCTCTGCACCACGAGGATCGGGTCGGCGTCCGGGTCGACGTACCCGATGCGCAGCGTCGCCCCGCCCTCCTCGCGGCCGAAGGTGGCCGAGGTGACGTGCCAGTCCTCGCTCAGGCCGGCCGGCTGCGCCACGGTGAACTCGCGGGAGGCCGACTGGATGGCGCTGGACGGGTCCTTGGTGAGCGGCTTGTCGCCGTCGAGCACGACCTTCCAGAAGACCATCACCAGCGCGATCGGCACCAGCAGCACCAACAGCGAATAGATCATGTCGCGGGGGCGGCGGCCCTCCTTCGGGGCGAGCCGCGCGGGAGCGGGTGCGGGGGCAGACGTCGCGGGTTCCACCAACCCATTGTTAACCATGTCGCTGAACCGAGACTCAACACGTCCTCGGATGCCAGGATCGGTGGATTGACAGCCCCGCAACGTCGCGAGGAGGCCGCCGTGCCAGCCCGAGTCCCCCAGGACCTCGACCGCAACATCGCCCTCGACCTCGTCCGAGTGACCGAAGCGGCCGCCATGGCCGCCGGACGCTGGGTCGGCCGTGGTGACAAGAACGGCGGTGACGGCGCCGCCGTCGACGCCATGCGCAAACTCATCAACTCGATCCAGATGCGCGGCGTCGTGGTGATCGGTGAGGGTGAGAAGGACGAAGCGCCGATGCTCTTCAACGGCGAGCAGGTCGGCGACGGCACCGGGCCCGAGGTGGACGTCGCGGTCGACCCGGTGGACGGCACCACGCTGATGAGCAAGGGCATGCCGGGCGCGGTCGCGGTGCTCGCGGTCGCCGAGCGCGGCGCGATGTTCGACCCGAGCGCGGTGTTCTACATGGAGAAGATCGCGGTCGGCCCGGACTGCGCCGACGTGATCGACATCAACGCCGGCGCCACCGAGAACCTGCGGCGCATCGCGAAGGCGAAGAAGTCCAGCGTCTCCGACGTGACGGTGTGCATCCTGGACCGCCCGCGGCACACCCGGCTGGTCGAGGAGGTCCGGCAGGCCGGCGCGAACATCAAGTTCATCTCGGACGGCGACATCGCCGGCGCCATCTCGGCGGCCCGCGCCGAGTCCGACGTCGACGTGCTGATGGGCATCGGCGGCACCCCCGAGGGCATCACCGCGGCGTGTGCGCTCAAGTGCCTCGGCGGCATGATCCAGGCGAAGCTGTGGCCGCACGACGACGCCGAGCGGGAGAAGGCGATCGCCGCCGGGCACGACCTGGACCGGGTGCTCACCACCGACGACCTGGTCACCGGCGACAACTGCTTCTTCGTGGCGACCGGCGTGACCTCGGGCGACCTGCTCAAGGGCGTGCGGTACCGGGCGGGCGGCGCGCACACCCAGTCGATCGTGATGCGGTCCAAGAGCGGGACGATCCGGGTGATCGACTCGTACCACCGGCTGGAGAAGCTCGCACTTTATTCAGCGGTGGACTTCGACGGCCACCTGCCCACGCTCTGACGGCTAGGAAAGGCGCCGGCGGCGGAACAGCACCGCCGCCAGCGCGCCGCCGACCAGGCCGAGCAGGTGGCCCTGCCAGGAGACGCGGGCGTCGGTCGGCAGGATGCCGTAGAGCTGGTACCAGTACAGCAGGCCGATGAACACGGCGACCGCGAAGTTCCACCAGCTGCGCTCGACCAGGCCGCGGGTGAGCAGCAGGCCGAGGTAGCCGAAGATGACGCCGCTCGCGCCGACCACGACGCTGCGCGGGTCGCCGATGAACCAGACGCCCAGCCCGGACACCGCCATGATCAGCACGGTCGACCAGATGAACCGGCGCACCCCGCCGGCCAGCACGAACGTGCCGAGCAGGATGAGCGGGACCGCGTTGCCGTAGAGATGCTCCCAGTCGGCGTGCAGGAACGGGCTGAACAGCACCCCGTCGAGGCCGCCGACGTGCCGCGGGATGATGCCGCCGGCCACGTCGAGCGTGCCGGGACCGAGGCCGACGTCGATCGCCTCGATCAGGAAGAGCCCCGGGACGATGGCGCACATCGTCACGAAAGCCCGGCCGAGCGCCGCGTAGAACGCGTCGGTGCCGAACTTCGCGGCCTCGTCCTCACGTGCCTGCTGCGCCCATCCGCCGTACCCCATGTTCCGATGGTGGCAGCCGGACGCATCAGCGACCAGTCGAGCGCTACCCGAGCTTGCGCGTAGCGGCCCTGATCTCGTCACGGAACTGCGAGATCTGGGTATAAACCCCGAAATAGCCGTCCCGGGCGCATCCGAGTCCCCAGCTCACGATCCCGACCTGGACGTACGTGCCGTCCCGTTCACGCCGGACCATCGGGCCGCCGGAGTCGCCCTGGCAGGTGTCCACCCCGTGCCGGCCCGCGCAGATCGACGACTTCCGGACCAGGTCCACCCCGGCCTGGTGGTACGCCTTCGCGCACGCCTCGTCCGGGATGGTCGGCACGTCCGCGTAGTGCAGCCGCCGCTCCTGCTTGACCGCGGTCTCCCGGGTCTGCCCCCAGCCCATCACCGTGAACGTGCCCTCGTCGCCGCTGCCGTCGCGGACCAGGTCCAGGGTGGGCAGAGCGAGGGCGCGCTCGAGCCGGACCACGGCCCAGTCGTCACCGCTCGTCTCGGTCACGAACTTCGGCGATCGGTACACCGCGACCGACCGTACGGTGATCGCCTTCCGGGACTTCAGGTCCGGGGCGCCCGCGGTGATCGTGATCCGCCGGTTGGCGCCGGTCGCGCCGACGCAGTGCCCGGCCGTGAGCACCACCCGGGGCGCGGTCAGCGCGCCGCCGCAGCCCATCGAGAGCCGCACCGCCCAGGGGAACTTCCCGGCGGCGGCGACCTTGCCGCCGATCACCTCGGGGATGCCCGGCTCGGCGCCGGCCGGCGTCCCCGGCAGGATCAGCGCGAGGAGGACGAGCCACACGACATTTCGGACCATATGGACATTGCATCACAGCGAAACGGGGCTGCGCGGACACACCGCGCAGCCCCGCCGCAACAGATCAGTACCAGCCGACGTTCTGCGAGTGGCTCCACGCGCCGCACGGGGTGTTGTAGCGACCCTCGATGTAGCCGAGACCCCACTTGATCTGGGTGGCCGGGTTGGTCTTCCAGTCCGAGCCCGCCGACGCCATCTTGCTGCCCGGCAGGGACTGCGGGATTCCGTACGCCCCGGAGCTGCGGTTCGTGGCCTTGTAGTTCCAGCCACTCTCCTTCTTCCACAGCTTGTCGAGGCAGGGGAACTGGGCGAGGCCGAAGCCGGCGTCGAGCATCAGGGCACAGCCGATCTTGCGGCTGCCGCTGTAGTCGTTGCAGGACTCCGGGATGTCGCCGGTGTACGCCACCGGCCCGCCCGACTCGGCGGCCTTCTTCGCCTCGGCGGCCTTCTTGGCGGCCGCCTCCGCGGCGATCGCCTTCTTCTCCAGCGTGCGCGCCTTGCTCGCGGCGCTCTTCGCCTCGGTGGCCGCCTTCGCCGCCGCGGCGTCCTCCGCCTGACTGCGGAACGCCCGGGCCGCGGCGTGCTGCGCCTGGCGCGCCTTCAGCAGCTGCATCTCGTCCGCGTTCGCCTGCATGACGAGCTGAGACTCGGCGCTGGCCTGCTGGATCTCCCGGTTCTGTCCGAGGTAGACACCGCCGGCCAGCCCGGTGAGGAGAAGACCGACAGACGCCGCACGAACTCCGAGCCGGCTCCAGAGCCGCTTCACGAAGAATCCCTTCGTCGGGGGCAAGGATGGGCACCCCCGACGCCATGGTGGCCGGCCGATGCCCGCCAGCCACCATGGCGCAAGGTGAAGTGGATGTGAAATGCCAACGCGGTCTTGTGACTTTAGTCACACGTTTTTCTACTTCATTTCGGCACAAAGTGCCGCGACGGCGTCATCTCACAGGGGGATTTCTTCCAGAAGGTCGGTGACCACCTCGGCGATGGGAGATCGCTCCGAACGGGTCAGCGTGACATGGGCGAAGATCGGATGCCCCTTCAGCGCTTCGATCACCGCGGTCACGCCGTCGTGCCGGCCGACCCGCAGGTTGTCCCGCTGCGCCACGTCGTGGGTGAGCACCACCCGCGAGTTCTGGCCGATCCGGGAGAGCACGGTGAGCAGGACGTTGCGCTCCAGCGACTGGGCCTCGTCCACGATCACGAACGCGTCGTGCAGGCTCCGGCCGCGGATGTGGGTGAGCGGCAGGACCTCGAGCATCCCGCGGGCCATCACCTCCTCCACGACGTTCGCGTGGACGACCGCGCCGAGCGTGTCGAAGACGGCCTGCGCCCAGGGCGACATCTTCTCCGCCTCGCTGCCGGGCAGGTAGCCGAGCTCCTGGCCGCCGACCGCGTAGAGCGGGCGGAACACCACCACCTTCTTGTGGCGGTTGCGCTCCATCGTCGCCTCCAGGCCGGCGCAGAGCGCCAGCGCGGACTTGCCGGTGCCGGCCCGGCCGCCGAGCGAGACGATCCCGACCGACTCGTCCAGCAGCAGGTCCAGCGCGATCCGCTGCTCCGCCGAGCGGCCGCGCAGGCCGAACGCGTCGCGGTCGCCGCGGACCAGCTTCACCGTCTTGTCCGGGTTGACCCGGGCCAGGGCCGAGCCGCGGTTCGAGTGGATCACCAGGCCGGTGTGGCAGGGCAGCCCCTCCGCCTCCTCGACCTCCAGCTCGTCACCGGCGTAGAGGCCGGCCACCTGCTCCTCGCCGAGCTCCAGGTCGGCCATGCCGGTCCAGGTCGGGTCGCTGGCCTGGCCGTGCCGGTACTCGTCGGCGGTGATGCCGACCGAGGCGGCCTTGACCCGCAGCGGCATGTCCTTGCTGACCAGCGTGACGTCGCGGCCCTCCGCGGCCAGCCCGAGCGCCACCGAGAGGATCCGGGTGTCGTTCGAGTCGTTGCGGAAGCCCAGCGGCAGCACGCTCTGGTCGGCGTGGTTCAGCTCGACGCGCAGCGTGCCGCCCTCGTCGTTGCAGAGCACCGGCTGGTCCAGGCGGCCGTGCTTGATCCGCAGCTCGTCGAGCATGCGAAGCGACTGCCGGGCGAACCAGCCGAGCTCGGGATGGTGACGTTTCCCCTCCAGTTCGGAGATGACCACGAGCGGGACGACCACCTCGTGGTCGGTGAACCGGCGGAACGCCGCCGGGTCGGACAGCAGGACCGAGGTGTCCAGGACGAAGACCCGGCCGGCAGGGGCGGGTTCGGCGTCGGCGTGACGATCGCGGGTCTTACGGCGCCCGGTCGTCGAACGGCTGGAGACCTTGTCGGCCGGGGGAACTGCGACCCCGGCATCGGTACGGCGAGATGTCACAGGCCTGCTCCAGCGGGCGTGCAACCCGGCCACCCGCGGTCCGCCACCTCCGGCAACCCGGCACTGACACGGGGCTGGATTGCGGGCCCCGTGGCGCACTCGTCGCAGGTCCGGGCCGGCCGGCTGACTCGGGATGACCCCGTGCCATGACTCAAACGCTAGCGGGCGACAGCGTCCTGCGGTAGAGCACAAAATCTTGAGCCCAGGGGTGACGCTCGCCCCACGCGAATTTCACCGCGCATAAAAGACGACCATCCGCGGGTAGTCTGAGGCCGTGGCAGAGACCTCTCGTCCGACCCATCCGCTGACCACCGACGAGGCCTGGGCCTTCACCGCCGCGAGGGCCTCCTCGACCACCTTCTTCTTCGACTTCGACGGTGTCCTCTCACCCGTCACCGACGACCCGGACGCCTCCCAGCCGGTCCCGGCCGTGCTCGGCGTGCTGGAGCGGCTGGCCTCCGTGGTGCAGCGTGTGGCGATCGTCTCAGCCCGGCCGGTGAGCTTCCTGCGGTCGCGCTTCGAGACGCTCGAGGGCGTCGACCTCTACGGGCTGTACGGCCTGGAGGTGTGGCACGACGGCCGGGTGGTGACCGAGCCGGCCGCGCTGGAGTTCGTGCCGACCATGGACCTGCTCGCCGAGCGGGCCCGCACCGAGCTGCCCGCCGAGACGCTGGTGGAATACAAGCGTCTCTCGGTGGCCCTGCACTACCGCACCGCGCCCGGTCTGGCCGGCACGGTCGAGCGCTGGGGTCACGAGCAGGCCGAGCGGCTCGGCCTGCGGATCCAGGGCGGCCGCATGGTGGTCGAGCTGAAGCCCCCGGTCGACCAGGACAAGGGCATGGTCATCACCGAGGGCGTGCGGAACGCCGGCTGCGCGTGGTACTTCGGCGACGACATGTCCGACATCAAGGCGTTCGACGCGCTGCGCGCCCGCGAGGCCGTCGACCCGGCGTTCTTCGGCATGGCGGTGGCCGTGGCCAACCCGGAGACCGGCGCCGAGGTGGCCGGCGCCGCCGACCTGACCCTCGAGTCGCCGGAAGCGGTGGCCGCCTTCCTCGCCGACGGCCTGAAGCGCTTCTGAGCGGTCAGGCGCCGTAACGGCGCTGCCGGTTGCCGTACGACCGCAGCGCCCGCAGGAAGTCGATGCGGCGGAAGTCCGGCCAGTTCGCGTCGTGGAAGTAGAACTCCGAGTGCGCGGACTGCCAGAGCAGGAAGCCGGACAGCCGCTGCTCGCCGCTGGTCCGGATGACCAGGTCGGGATCGGGCTGGCCACGGGTGTAGAGGTGCTCGGCGATGTGCTCCACGTCGAGGATCTCGGCGAGCTCCTCGATCGTGCCGCCGGTCGAGGCGTGCTCGTAGAGCAGCGAGCGGACCGCGTCGGTGATCTCGCGCCGGCCGCCGTAGCCGACCGCCATGTTCACCTCGACGCCGTCCCGCCGGTCCTGGGTCTTCTCCTGGGCCGCCTTGAGGATGGCCGCGGTCGCCGACGGCAGCACGTCGAGCGCGCCGACCATCCTCAGCCGCCACGGGTTGCCGTCCTCGGCCAGCTCGGTCGCGAGGTCCTCGATGATCCGCACCAGCGGATCGAGCTCGGCGGCCGGGCGCTGCAGGTTGTCGGTGGCCAGCAGGTAGAGCGTGACGTGCTCGATGCCGGCCTGGTCGCACCAGGTCAGCAGCTCCTTGACCCGGGTCGCGCCGACGCGGTGGCCGTCGTTGGGGTCGACGAAGCCCATCTCGCGGGCCCAGCGGCGGTTGCCGTCGCACATGACCCCGACATGACGCGGCACCGGCTTGCCGGCGAGCTTGCCGGCCAGCCGCCGCTCATAAAAGGAATAGACCAGAGAACGCAGACTCATCACCGCAAAGGGTAGCCACCTCCGCGCGAGGCTCAAGCGGGGACGGCCCGGCACTGCACCATCCGCCACGCGATGCGCCCGATCGTGCGAGCGTCCAGCAGCCCGTCCGCGAGGCCGAGGTCCACCATCCGGGCGAACGTCCGCTCGTCCTGCCGGGCGGCGGCCACCGCGGCGTCCGCCACCGCCGGCCAGCCGGTCAGCCGGGCCGCGGCCGCGGAGTGCCGGAGGTGCCGGCCGAGACGCCGGCGCAGCGCCTCCCGGTAGCGGCCGGCCACGTCCCGCGGGCCGCGCGCCGCCGCCGCGCCGGCCAGCGCCCCGGAGAGCACCGCATAGAAGATCCCCTCCCCGGTCAGCGGGTTGATCAGGGAGAGGGCGTCGCCGGCGAGCAGCACGCGGCCGCGTCCCGCCGCCGGGCGGCGGGTGGACAACGGCAGGTGGTGCCCGCGCAGGCTTTCCGGTTCGGCGCCGGGCAGCAGGTCGGTGAGCCTCCGGCGGAGGTACGGGCGGGAGAGCGCCCCGCCGCGCAGCACCTCCCCGTACCCGACGTTGGCGGTGCCGTCGCCGATCGGGAAGCGCCACGCGTAGGCGGGCCAGCGCTGCCCGGTGGTGACGATGACCTGCTCGCCGGTGGCCGCCGACGGCGCGTAGCCGCGGATCGCGATCGCCAGGTGGCCGGGCGGGTTGGCCCCGTGGCCGAGGTGCCGGCGCACCACCGAGGAGGCGCCGTCCGCACCGATCAGCACCCGGGCCCGGTACCGCTCGTCGATGGTGATCGGGGCGTCCTCCCGTACCCGTCTCGCGGTGTGCCTGCGCAAGGCGGCACCCGCCGCCACCGCCGCACGCACCAGGCGCTCGTCGAAGATCCGCCGGGGCACGGTGTGCGCCGGTCGCGGCAGCGGCCGCGCCACCGCGGCACCGCCCGGCGCCACCAGCCGCAACCGCTCCACCCGCGGGAACCCGGCGACCGGATCCGGGACGCCGAGGCCGGCCAGCACGTCCACCGCCTCCGCCGCGATGCCGTCGCCGCACGGCTTGTCCCGGGGGAAGCCGGCCCGGTCCAGCAGCAGCACGCTCGCCCCGCCGCGGAGCGCCGCGAGGGCCGCCGCCGCACCGGCCGGACCGGCGCCGATCACCGCCACATCATAGACGTCCATGGTTCCCATAGTGACCGGCGCGCCGGACGCCGCACCCGCTCCCGAGGAGGTGGGAGCGGGTGCGGCGTGGTCTCAGGAGGCGTCGGCGAGGCGGGCGCGCAGGGCGTCCAGCTCCGACCAGAGCACCGCCGGCAGCTTGTCACCGAACTTGGTGAACCACTCGGTGACCTGCGGGATCTCGGCCAGCCACTCCTCGGTGTCGACCCGCAGCGCCGCCTCCAGCGCGGCCGGGTCGAGGTCGAGGCCGGTCAGGTCGAGCGACTCCGGCGTCGGCACGTGGCCGATCGGCGTCTCCACGGCGTCGGCCTTGCCGTCCAGGCGCTCGACCACCCACTTGAGCACGCGGCTGTTCTCCCCGAAACCGGGCCAGAGGAAACCGCCGTCGGCGTCCCGCCGGAACCAGTTCACGTAGAACACCTTGGGCAGCTTGTCGGCGTCGCCCGAGGCGCCCTTCGCCATGTCGATCCAGTGCTGGAAGTAGTCGCCGGCGTGGTAGCCGATGAACGGCAGCATCGCCATCGGGTCGCGCCGCACCACGCCGACCTGGCCGACCGCCGCCGCGGTGGTCTCGCTCGACAGCGTGGCGCCGAGGTAGACCCCGTGCACCCAGTCGCGGGCCTCGCTGACCAGCGGGATCGTGGTCTTGCGGCGGCCGCCGAAGAGGATCGCGTCGATCGGCACGCCGCGCGGGTCGTGGTATTCGTCGGCGAGGATCGGGCACTGCTCGATCGGGGTGCAGAACCGGCTGTTCGGGTGGCTCGACACGGCGTCCGAGTCCGGCGTCCAGTCCTGGCCCTTCCAGTCCACGAGGTGCGCGGGCGGCTCGCCCATGCCCTCCCACCAGATGTCGCCGTCGTCGGTGAGGGCGACGTTGGTGAAGACCGAGTTGCCCTTCGCGAGGGTGCGCATCGCGTTCGGGTTGGTGTGGAAGTCGGTGCCGGGCGCGACGCCGAACAGCCCGAACTCGGGGTTCGTGGCCCACAGCCGGCCGTCCTCACCGAACCGCATCCAGGCGATGTCGTCGCCGACCGTCTCCACCTTCCAGCCCGGCAGGGTCGGCTCGAGCATGGCCAGGTTGGTCTTGCCGCAGGCCGACGGGAACGCGCCGGCGATGTACCGGACCCGCCCCTCCGGTGAGGTGAGCTTCATGATCAGCATGTGCTCGGCGAGCCAGCCCTCGTCCCGGGCGGCCACGCTGGCGATCCGCAGCGCGTAGCACTTCTTGCCGAGCAGCGAGTTGCCCCCGTACCCGGAGCCGTACGACCAGATCTCCCGGGTCTCCGGGAAGTGCGAGATGTACTTGGTCTCGCTGCACGGCCAGGCGACGTCTTCCTCGTTCTCGGAGAGTGGCGCGCCGATCGAGTGCAGGCAGGGTACGTAGTCCGCGTCGTCGCCCATCGCCTCCAGGACCCCGGCCCCCATCCGGGTCATGATGCGCATGCTCGCCACGACGTACGGGCTGTCGGTGAGCTCGACCCCGAACATCGGCTGCTCGGCGTCGAGCGTGCCCATGCAGAACGGGACCACGTACATGGTGCGGCCGCGCATCGACCCCCGGTACAGCTCCGTCATGAGCTGCTTCATCTCGGCCGGGGCCATCCAGTTGTTGGTCGGGCCGGCGTCGGCCTCGTCCACCGAGCAGATGAAGGTGCGTTCCTCGACGCGCGCCACGTCGGACGGGTCGGTCCGCGCCCAGAACGAGTTCGGTTTCTTCTCCGGATTGAGGCGGACCAGCGCCCCGGACTCGACGAGCTCGTCGGTCATCCGGGCCCATTCGGCCTCCGAACCGTCGCACCAGACGATCCGGTCGGGGTTGGTCAAGGCGGCGACCTCGTCCACCCACGCCAGAAGGCGGGGGTGCGAGGTAGGGGGCAGAGACAAGATGAAGCTCCTTCGGTCGGCACTGACCAATGACGAATCAGCCGGGGAGGCCGGCACTGTCATGGGAGTCACATCAGCCTAGGCCGATCCCGCCTGGAGTTCATCGGTGAAACCTGTGGACAACCGCACAATCTATGGCCGCGATGCGCGTAGACGATCGATTCTTCGCCGCTTGACGCACGTGCGAGCACTCACGGCCCGAGGCACACCGCCACTCTGACAACTTTCACAAAAAGGACTTAACGCCTTAGACTTCCGCCTAATGGTGCTTTCCTCGCGGTTCCGGCCACAGGAGGCGGAATGACCACCCCGGCCCACGACGCGGACTCGGACACCGACCTGCTGAGCGCCGTGCGGGCCGGCGACACCGCCGCCTTCGGCACGCTCTACGAGCGGCACCACACGGCCGTGCGGAAGTTCGCCTTCGGCCTGGTGCACGACCCCGCCGACGTCGACGACCTCGTCGCCGAGACCTTCGCGAAGGTGTTCGCCACGCTGCGCGCCGGCCGCGGACCGCTGGTGGCGTTCCGCGCCTACCTGCACACCACGATGCGGCACGTCTGCTACCACCGGGCCCGGCTGGACCGGCGGATCGAGTTCACCGACGACCTGACCCGGTACGACGCCGGCGAGCCGTACACCGACCCGGCGCTGGACCGGCTCGAGCGCGCGTACGCGGCCGCCGCGTTCCGGCAACTGCCGCCGCGCTGGCGGGACGTGCTGTGGCAGACCGAGATCGAGGGGAACACCCCGGCCGAGCTGGCGCCGCGGATGGGCCTCACCCCGAACGCCGTGGCCGTTCTCGCCCACCGGGCCCGGGAGGGCCTGCGCAGCCTCTACCTCCAGCAGCATGTGACCGTCGCCGACCACCCGGAGTGCCGGTGGGCCGGCGAACGGCTCGGCGGTCAGGTGCGCGGCCGGCTCGCGGCCCGCGACGCCCACCGGATGCGGGCGCATCTCTCCTGGTGCTCCGACTGCCGGAGCCGGCTCGCCGAGATCCGGGAGATCGACGCCATCCGGCACGCACCGTTACGTCAACGTCACCATGCCGGGAGCCATGGTTAAGAGTCGGTCGCGACCGACGAAGACTCGGGTTCGCGGACAGCGCCGACGAGACCTCCCCAGGTACCCTCGACCCCGTGCCCCCGAATCCAGCGGAGTCGTCTCGCCTGCGTACACGCTTACAGGCACTCGTTCGCGAGCTGAGCAAATTCGGCACGGTCGGCGTCATCGCCTTCTCCATCGACCTGGCGATCTTCAGCGTGGTGCGCGGCGCCGGTGTCGAGCCGCTGCTCGCCAAGACCATCTCGACGATCGTCGCGACGACCGTCGCGTTCTTCGGCAACCGGTACTGGACCTGGCGTGACGGCCAGCACACCCACATGGCCCGGCAGTACACGCTGTTCTTCGTGATGAACGCGATCGGCCTGGGCATCGCCCTGATCTGCCTCGCGATCAGCCACTACGGGCTCGGCCGGATCTGGCCGGTCTTCGAGAGTCAGATCGCCGACACCATCTCGGGCCAGTTCGTCGGTACCGCGTTGGGTACCCTCTTCCGTTTCTGGTCATACCGTCGTTTCGTCTTCCGGGTCACCGGCGCCCCGGCACCGGACGGTACGGTTACCGCCGCCCCGCCACCGGACCGGGACGCGACGTCGCCGTCGCCGTCCGCCCACTGACCGACCGGTGTCTTCACCCCTGTACTCGTAAGGTTGCCCAATGTCCTCAGCCAGCACGTTGCCGGAACGCCTCCGGCGGCTCGCCCCGGAAGCCATCGCCTTCGGCATCATCGGCGCCGGCAACACGCTGCTCTACATGGCGATCACGTACCTGCTGCTCGACATCGGCGCCGTCAAGGCCAGTGTCATCGCCACGATCATCACGTGCACCCTGGCCTACTTCGCGAACCGGTACTGGACCTACCGCAACCACACGCGGACCGCGCTGCGCCGGGAGTACACCCTCTTCTTCGGCTTCAACCTGATCGGCATGGTGATCCAGTCCGGCGCCATCGCGATCGGCAAGTACGGGTTCGGCCTCACCGAGGAGCACGACGAGATCGCGTTCATGGCGGTCACCGTGCTCGGCATCGGCTTCGGCACGCTGTTCCGCTTCTGGGCGTACCGCACGTTCGTCTTCCTGAAGCCGCCGGTGGACGGCCACGAGGCCGCGATCACCGAGCTGGACGCGACGGCCGGCCTCGCCGAGCTGAGCGCCGCCGACGAGCCGGGCAGCGTGGCGCGCCTCGACCTGCAGGCGGAGCTGGACGCCCGCTGATCTCGCGTTCCCTCCTCGCGATCTTGTGAATTTCCGCAGCCCCGGTGCTGCGCGGCTTCACAAGATCGCTCCTCAGCGCCGGAACAGGCCGCGACGCGGTTCCGGCGCTGCTTCGTCTTCCGGCCCGTCCCCGTCCTCGTCCTCCTCCTCGGCCGGGCTGTGCTCGATCAGCTCGTAGAGAGTCGTCTGCACCCGCTGCGCGTGCGGCAGACCGGTCAGCACGGCGCTCTGGTCGCCGATCGAGTCGATGGTCAGCGTGCCGCTGCCGAGCATCCGATCCAGCACCGACTGGGCGAGCGCGTGATCGTTCACCCGGTTCAGCGGCAGGTCGCGCCGCTCCCGGACGAGCACGCCGTGCTGCAGCAGGATCCGCTCGTTGGTGAAGACGTAGTGCGTGAACCGCCAGATCACGAGCGGGCGCACGGCGTAGCGCGCCGAGTACCAGAGCAGGATCGCCGTGACGATCCACAGCCCGATCCGGCCGCCCTCGGTGCCGGGCAGCAGCACCCAGGCCATGATCTCCCCGGTCAGCGCGAGCAGCAGCACCGCGACCGGCAGGACCGCGGCCCTCCAATGCGGAGCCAGGTGGAGGACGACCTCCTCCTCGTCCGCGAGCACATCCTCCGGGAACGCCACGCGGTCAGCGTACGTGCAGCACGTCCCCGGCCGAGACCCGATGTTCCGCGCCGTCCTCCGTACGGATCACCAACTGGCCGTCGCCGTCCACCGTGGTCGCCTCGCCGGTCAGCTCGCCGCCGGACGGCAGCAGCACCCGCACCCGGCGGCCGATCGTGGCGCAGGCCCGGCGGTACTCGGCGGTCAGCCCGCACATCTCGGCGTCGCCGCCCGCCTCCCGCCAGCCCTCGTACCAGCGGGCGAACCCGCGCAGCAGCGCCCGCAGCAGCGGATCCCGGTCGGTGCTCTCCGCGCCGGCCACCCGCAGCGAGGTGGCCGCCGCGCCGCTCGTGGGCGGAAGCTCGTCCTCACGGGTGCTCACGTTCAGCCCGATGCCGATCACGATGGCGTCGCCGGCCACCTCGGCGAGGATCCCGGCGCACTTGCGGTCCCCGACGAGGAGGTCGTTCGGCCACTTCAGCGCGGCCTCGACGCCGGCCACCCGGGTCACCGCCTCACGCAGGGCCACCCCGGCGAGGAGCGGGAGCCATCCGTACGACCCGGGCGGCGCGACCGGCCAGCCACGCTCCGGATCCGGGCTACCCGGTCGCAACAGGACGCTGAGCGTGAGCCCGGCCCGGGGCGGCGAGGTCCACTGCCGGTCCCGGCGCCCACGCCCCGCCGACTGACTCTCGGCGATCACGACGAGCCCCTCCGGCTCCTCCCGCCGCCCGGCGTCACCGGCGTCGGCGTTCGTCGAGCCGGTCTCCTCCCGCACGTCGAACCGGGTCCAGAGCCCACCCGGCACGACCAGGGCGCGGGTCAGCGCCCGGGCGGAGAGCGGCGGACGGTCGAGATCGGCATAGGGAGTCACCCCGGCAGCCTATGCCGCAGCCGGCGGAGTGGCGGTCACACGGGTGCTCCTCGGGGTGGCCGCCCTCGAGCGGCGGCTCGTCGAGGTGGCCGGCCTTGGATGGCGGCTTTCGGGTGCCTGCGGCGCGTGGGGCTACTCGGGGGTGCCGGCGGAGTGGCGGCTCACGTAGCCGGGGGCCTGCGCGGCGGCCGGGCGCGGGCGGGGACGCGGGCGTTCACGGCGGCCGCGGCCCTCGGACCTCTCATGGCGGCGTTCTTCCTCGCGCCAGGAGCGGCGTTCGTCATGCCAGGAGCGCTTGTCGTCGCGGTCCCGCCAGGAACGGGGCAGCCGCGGGCGGCGGTCCTCGGGCGCGGGCGGCCAGGTCGGGGCCGGGCGGTCCTCCCGGGCCGGGCGGTCCTCCCGGGCCAGGCGATCCTCCAGAGCCAGGCGATCCTCCAGGACCATGCGGTCCTCCCGGGCCAGGCGGTCCTCCGAGGCGAGGCTCCAGGACGAGGTCTGGCGGTCCTCCTGGGCGAGCGGCCAGGCCGGAGCCTGCCGGTCCTCCCGCACGAGCGGCCAGGACTGCGACCGCACGACCGGCCAGGACTCCTCATCCTGAGCGACCGGCCACGGCTCCTCGTCCTGAGCGACCGGCCAGGATTGGGGGTGGCCCTCCTCCGGCGCGGGGGGCCAGGTGTGCGGGACGAAGGCGGTGGGCTCGGCGGCCTCCGCAGGGGTCAGATCGAAACCGGTCGCGGGTTCGTAGGCAGGCACCTGCGGCAGCCGCTCCACGGGTACCGGCCATCCGTAGCCGCGGGCCGACGGCTCCGGGTCGGCGTAGAGGTCGTCCGGGACCGGGGTCCAGTACTCCCCGGCCGGCGGACGGTCGTCCAGTTCCTGGTAGCGCGGCCGGACCCAGTCCTCGACCCGGTCACCGTAGTTGAGGTCCGACCGGTCGACAGCGGTGCTGCCGACGTACCCATGTGGTTTGAAAGGATCGTCGTAGCCGGGCTCGTCGTCGTATTCGGGATCGCTCACGTCGGGTTCCGGCTCGTCCTCCTCGACGATCTCGTAGTCCTCGTAGCCGAGACGCGGATCGGGGTCCGCGAGCATCACCGACGGCTCCGGGAGCATCAGGGACGACTCGGGGAGCGGGGCCTCGACCGGGTCCAGGAGCGGCTCCTCCGCGACGGCCGCCGGACGGGTCTGCGAAGCGGCCCGCCGCCGGCGAACCCGGCCGGTGCGGATCCCGCCCGCATCGGCCTCGCTGTTCCGGGACGCGCGGCGGGCGCCGCCACCGAAGATCACCGACCAGAACGTGATCAATGTGGCGAGGCCGCCTGCGATGAGTGCCAGCCCTGCCGCTGTCATCCAGTTCGTCACGAGGGGGGTAACGAATGGGACATTGAGTATGAAACGCTCCCGTAACGACGGCATCTCACCTGAACGGTGGCTTGGTTACGATCATCGCTGAGTGCATCGTCGCATCGGAGCGGGAGACCAACCGTGACATCGCAGCCGGACATCCATACGACCGCCGGGAAGCTCGCCGACCTCGCCCAGCGCACCGACGAGGCGGTGCACGCCGGATCGGCGCGGGCCATCGAGAAGCAGCACGCCCGGGGCAAGAAGACCGCACGCGAGCGCATCGAGATGCTGCTCGACAAGGACTCGTTCGTCGAGCTCGACGAGCTGGCCCGGCACCGCTCCACCGCCTTCGGGCTGGAGAAGAACCGGCCGTACGGCGACGGCGTGGTGACCGGCCACGGGACGATCGACGGCCGGCAGGTCTGCGTATTCTCCCAGGACTTCACGGTCTTCGGCGGCTCGCTCGGCGAGGTGTTCGGCGAGAAGATCGTCAAGGTGCTCGACCTGGCCATGAAGATCGGCTGCCCGATCATCGGGATCAACGACTCCGGCGGGGCGCGGATCCAGGAGGGCGTCGTGGCGCTCGGCCTCTACGCCGACATCTTCTTCCGCAACGTCCGGGCCAGCGGCGTCATCCCGCAGATCTCGCTGATCATGGGGCCGTGCGCGGGCGGCGCGGTCTACTCCCCGGCGATCACCGACTTCACCGTGATGGTCGATCAGACCTCGCACATGTTCATCACCGGCCCCGACGTGATCAAGACGGTGACCGGCGAAGAGGTCGGGATGGAGGAGCTGGGCGGCGCCCGGACCCACAACACCCGATCCGGCAACGCGCACTATCTGGCGTCGGACGAGCAGGACGCGATCGACTACGTCCGGGAGCTGATCTCGTTCCTGCCGTCGAACAATCTGGACGAGCCACCGACATTTCCCGAAATTTCGGACTTGTCGGTTGCGGACGCCGACGCCGCTCTCGACACCCTCATCCCCGACTCCCCGAACCAGCCCTACGACATCAAGAAGGTCGTGGAGACGGTCGTCGACGAGTTCCTCGAGGTCCAGCCGCTCTACGCGCAGAACATCGTGGTCGGCTTCGGCCGGGTCGAGGGCCGGCCGGTCGGTGTCGTCGCCAACCAGCCGATGAGCCTGGCCGGCACGCTCGACATCGCCGCGTCCGAGAAGGCGGCCCGCTTCGTCCGTACCTGTGACGCCTTCAACATCCCCGTGCTGACCTTCGTGGACGTGCCCGGCTTCCTGCCCGGCACCGGCCAGGAGTGGGACGGCATCATCCGGCGGGGGGCCAAGCTCATCTATGCGTACGCCGAGGCGACCGTCCCGAAGGTCACCGTGATCACCCGCAAGGCGTACGGCGGCGCCTACGACGTGATGGGCTCGAAGCACCTCGGCGCCGACGTCAACTTCGCCTGGCCGACGGCGCAGATCGCGGTGATGGGCGCGCAGGGGGCCGTCAACATCCTCTACCGCGGCGAGCTGGCTTCGGCCGAGGATCCCGCGCTGCGGCGGACCGAGCTCATTCAGGAGTACGAGGACACGCTCGCGAACCCGTACATCGCGGCGGAGCGGGGCTACGTGGACGCGGTCATCCGCCCGTCACAGACCCGCGCGCAGGTGACCCGGGCGCTGCGGATGCTCCGCACCAAGCGCGAGACGCTGCCGCCCAAGAAGCACGGCAACATCCCGTTGTAGCTCAGACCGTGGTTCCGTCCGGGAGCCACTGGCCGGCCAGCAGGAAGGCGCCGGTCAGCAGGGCCGCCAGGTTCACCACGAGGAAGACGCCCACCCAGAAGAGGGCGGGCAGGTGGGTCAGGCGGCTCAGCTGGTCGGCGTCCGAGTCGCGCATCCGGCCGCGACCACGCAGCTTCTGCAGCTCGAAGACCGGGCGGACACCGCCGAAGAGCAGGAACCAGACCCCGGCGTACGCGAAGACGGCCTGGACCTGAGGTGACGCGTACCAGGAGACGGCGAACACGATCGCGCCGGTGATCACCAGCGAGACCACGCCGAAGAGGTTCCTGATGTTGATGAGCATGAGCAGCAGGAGCACCACGGCGAGCCAGAGCAGCAGCGTGATCCGGTTGCCGCCGAGCAGCCAGGCGCCGAGCACGCCGACCAGCGACGGCGCGATGTAGCCGCCGAGCAGGGTCAGGATCATGCCGGGCCCGGTCGGGCGGCCCGCCGAGAGGGTGAGGCCGGACGTGTCGAACTCGAGGCGGATGCCCCGCAGCTTGCGCCCGGTCAGCAGGGCGATCAGCGCATGACCACCCTCGTGGGCGATGGTGACGGCGTTGCGGGCGACCCGCCACACCGGGCGGAAGGCCACCGCGAGGAACCCGGCCACCGCGGTCAGCAACACGAGAAGACCAGGTGGATCGGGCTGAGCGCCGAGGAGTTGATCCCACAGGTCAGTCACACCGTCGATCGACAACACGCGGGGGACTGTATCCGATCACGCTATGCGCGGGTTTCCGATGGTCACGCCGCACTATGCGCGGCGCCGGGCCACGACCTCGACCGGCTCGGGCTGCGGGCGGCGCAGCGAGCGATAGGCGACGACTCCGCCGGCCACCACGGCCAGCGCCGCGAGCGCCAGGAAGACCATGACGAATCCGGTGGTGGCGACGAGGATCGCCACATCGGCCACCGCGACCAGCATCCAGAGTGCGATCGTGGGCTTACTGCCGTGACGTCGGCAGTTCATGATGCACCTCCATCCGTGATGCTGAATCACTACCCAGCCGGATGGGGGTGCAATCAACGAGCCTTGAACCCCTGGAAGATCGCGTCGAGGTCGGCCTTCGCGGCGTCCCAGTCCTCCGGGGAGGTGTACCAGGCCACGGTCCAGGTGGTGTCCTCGATCTCGAAGACCCGCTTCACCACGCGCTGCGGGTTGCCGCCGCTGTTCGTCGTGTAGGTGAAGTTCCAGTCGGCCGCGTCACCGTTGTAGTCGATCTCGGAGATGCCGAGGTTGTTGTAGTTCCGGTAGTGGTCGGTGCTCTGCTGCTCCAGGTACTCGACCGGGTCGTCGAGCTCCTGGTCGATCTTGTTGATCAGCAGCAGCCGGTTGTTGTAGTTGACCCTCGTCTCGCTGCCGCCCCCGGACACGGATGCGTTCTTGGGCAGCGGCACGCTGAATCCAGACCCGCTATAGGTACGCCAGCCGCTGGGCGTTCCCTCGGCCGCCGCCGAGCTCGGCGCCACACTGGGAGCGGCCGGGCTGCTCGCGGCCGGCTTGGACGCTTCGCCCTTCGCCGGCGCGGCGCTCTCCCCGGTGGCCGGCTTCCCGGCCGCCGCGGCGGCGCTGTCCGTCGGCGTGGCAGCGGCCGAACCCTCCGCGTCGCTGCCGAACGCCTGCACCGCGATGATGACGATGAGCAGCAGGAACGTCAGCACGATCCCGAGCCCGACGGCCGCCTGCCGGTGCGTCAGCGTCGTACCGAACACGGTGATCCCCCGGCGCTCGGCCGGCCGCATCGGCATGGGCGTCCACGCGGGCCGGTTGGGCCGCTCGAAGCCGGGCGCCCCACCGAAGTTCCCGACGACCCGGGTCTCCGAGTCGCCGACCGGCACGCTGGGCCCACGCCGGGGCCCGGGCGGCGACAGAGGCGCGACGACGGACGTCTTGTCGGCCGGCGTCACCACGGACGTCTTGTCGGCTCCCGGCACGACCACGGACGTCTTGTCGGCACCGGGGTCGAAGACGGTGGTCCGCTCGGCGTCGGCACCCTTCGGACTCGGTAGTCCAGCACCGAGGACCGAGGTCTTGTCATCCGAACCGAGAACCGAGGTCTTCTCCTCAGTGGAGGGCTCGGCCTTTTCCGCGTCCGCGGAGGCTTCCGGCTGCTCAACGGCGGCCGGAGCCTCTTCCTTCACCGGGGCGTCATCCTCAGCAGCGTCGTCCTCGTCCTTGCCGGCCGGGGCCTCCGCGGATTCCTCCACAGCCGACGGCTTGGCAACGGGGAAGGCGATCTGCGCCGCCGCAGCCGAAGGAGCAGCCTCAGCCGCCTCCTCCTGATCGGATTCGGACTCGACCTCGTCCACCGCGGGCTTCGACTCCACCGCGGGCTTCGACTCCACCGCCGGCTTCGTTTCCGCGGACGGCTCCGGCTCGGCGGCCGGCTTCGTTTCCGCGGACGGCTCCGACTCGACCGCCGACTCCGACTCAGCAATCGGCTCCGACTCGACCGCCGACTCCGACTCAGCAATCGGCTCCGACTCCACAGCCGGCTCCGACTCCACGGCCGCCTTCGACTCGACCGCAGGGTTCGACTCCACGGCCGGCTCCGACTCCACGGCCGGCTCCGACTCCACGGCCGGCTCCGACTCCACGGCCGCCTTCGACTCGACCGCAGGGTTCGATTCCACGGCCGGCTTCGGCTCAGCGGCCGGCTGCTCGACATCGGGCGACACCGACGGCGGCGACGGCTGAGCGGGCACCGGCTTGGTGGGCGCCGAAGCCGACGACACCTGCCGGCCCGGAACACCGCCGGCCGGCATCACCGTGGTGGCCTGGGCGGACTCCTCCGGCGCCGGGACGATCGGGTAGGCGCCGGTAGCCGCCGCCAGCGAACGCTCGTGCTCGGGCGCGGCCGTCTTGCGGCGGTTGGCGGCCACGTCGGCGGCGGTGAAGCCGGTCCGGGCCGGGCTGACCGGCGCGGTCGGCGGCTGGGTGACCGGCGGCCGGGCTCCCGGGCGCGCACCGGGTCCCCGTGGCGCGGCGGGCGGCGGCGGGTACCCCGTACCCGAAGAATCAGTGACCGGCGGAGTATCGATGCGCGTGGCGTCGAGCGGCTTGGACGCCCCCTGACGACCACGGGCCGGCGGCTGAGCACCCTGCGGCGGCTGCTGCTGCGGACTCCGGGGCTGCGGCCCACGCGGCGGATCCGCGGGCGGGAGGCCACCGACCGGCGCCTTGCCCGGCACGAAGACCGGCGGACGCCCCTGCGGAGGCTGCCCATAAGGCCCTTGAGGAGCCTGCGGCCCCTGCGATCCCGGAGAGACCGGCGGCTGACCAGGCTGCTGAGCGCGAGGAGGCTGGCCCTGCTGCGCCCGAGGCGGCTGACCCTGCTGCGCGCGAGCAGGCTGACCCTGCTGCCCACGGATCGGCTGACCGGACTGGCCCTGCTGACCGAGAGCCGCCTGCCCGGACTGCCCCTGCTGCGCCGGCGTGACGGGCGGCCGCGGCGTGGGCACGACCGGCGCCGAGCCGGTGGCCCACCCCGATCCGGGCAGCACCGGCGGACCACCGGGACCGCTGGGCAGCGACGGCCGCTCACGCCCCACGCCGGGGCGGCGCATGGTCGGGCTCATCGGGAACGCGATCTTCGATCGGCGGCCGGCCGCGCGCGCCAGCAGACGCTCGGCCTCCTCCGCGTTGATGCGGTGCGCCGGGTCCTTGCGGAGAAGGCCGTTGAGCACGGGCTTGAGCTGTCCCGCATTGCGGGCCGGCGGAACGTTCTCGGTCGCCAGCGCCGCGAGCGTCGCGATGGCGGACGGCCGGGCGAACGGCGACTGCCCCTCGACCGCGGCGAAGAGGGTGGCGCCGAGCGACCAGAGGTCGGCGGCCGCGCCGGCCGTGCCGTCCCGGGCGCGCTCGGGGGCGATGTACGCCGGTGAGCCGAGCACCAGGCCGGTGCGGGTCACGTTCGGGTCGCCGGGGACCGTGGCGAGGCCGAAGTCGGTGAGCACGACCCGGCCGTCGGTGCCGAGCAGCACGTTGCCCGGCTTGACGTCACGGTGCACGACGCCGGCCCGGTGCGCGGCGCGCAACGCGTTCAGCACGCCCAGGCCGATCTCGGCGGCGCGGACCGAGTCGAACGGCCCGTCCTGCGCGAGGGTGTCCTGCAGGGAGCGGGACGCGACGTATTCCATGACGATCCACGGATCGGCGTCGGTCCGCAGCACGTCGAAGACGCGCACCACGTTGATGTTGTTGAGCCGGGCGATGGCGCGTGCCTCACGCAGTGAGCGCTCGCGCATCTCCTGCCGCTCGGCCGGGGTCAGCCCCGGCGGCGGAACGAGCTCCTTGATGGCCACGTCCCGGTGCAGGACGACGTCCGTCGCCCGCCAGACACGCCCCATCCCGCCCTGACCGAGCGGCGCGACGAGCCGGTACCGATCAGCGACAACGAGTGGGGGAGAAGAAGACATCACGCAGAAAATACCTGGTTCTGTCGAGCGGCCGCGAATTGATCAGCCGAGTGTGGGACACGTGTCACCGGATCTCCGGCCACCCGTCGTACGCTCGGTTGATGAATGAGGAACCGCTGGTCAGCGTCGTACGAGGAAGCCTAGACGATCATGAGCTGGCCGCGCTGGCCGCCATCCTGACATCTCGATCCACTTCGGTCAATTCCGAAACACCGCCACAAGCGGTCTCGGAATGGTCGCGATCGGCACGGCCGTCGGGCGCGTCGCGGGGATGGCGGGCATCGGCCCTGCCCCGATAACGGCTGTCCACAGGGGGCAGTCATACGGGGCGTGACCGGATACCCTCATCTGCGTCACCCCCAACGCCCGGAGGTCCGATGAGACGCGACGCTGGTCACATCGAGGCGAATCTCCCCGGCATGGAGGAGGCCGCCGCCCTCCTGGCCGCGGCCGTCGAGCGGGATTACGCCCCGCGCGCCGTCACGGTCAGCGCCGCGATGCGCACGCCGATGCCGCCGGCCGACCGCGGGTTCAGCGAGCTCCATCTCTTCGCGCACGCCCACGAGCAGGCGCAGCAGGCCACCCTCGCCAACGTGCTGCACTTCGCGAACGGCACCGCGGGTCTCGCCGCGGCGGCCCGGGAGGCCGGTTCGCGCTATGCGGAGAGCGACGCCACCGCGCGCGACCTGCTGAGACGCGCATGATCGCCGGGACCGGCGGCAGCGGCGGGACCGACTGGTCGTCGCTGCGGCTCGACCAGATGTGGGCGATGGTCTCCTCGCACGACCCGGACACCCACGCCCGGCTGATCGGCGGCTGGCGGCAGTCCCACGAGCTGGCGATGCGTCATCTCGCGCAGGTCCGGGACTACCGCGAACGGCTGGCGGCGTCCTGGGACCCGGCCCGCAACCGGGCGGCCGCCGCCTATTTCGCCCGCCTCGACGCGCTGATCGCCAACCTCGAGGAGACGTCCGAGGCGGCGGTCGCGAATCAGCGGGCGTTCACCGGCGCGACCGGCGCCCTCCAGTCGGCGCGCCGGCAGATGGCCGAGATCCATCGCGAGCACACGGCGAACGCGCTGCTGCTCGCGGCGTTCGCCGAGGAGAAGCGGCTCTACCAGCTGACGCCGGGAAAGGCCCGCGGGGTGCCGCCGCAGCGGCCCGTTCCGGAGGGCCGGCAGGCGCTGCTGGAGGCCCGCGCCAGGGCGGTGATGCAGGCTCTCTCCACCGAGCTGGCCCAGGCCCAGAGCGCGCTGGTGGTCCCGGCGGCCTACGAGCCCGGTCCGGCGGCGTCGCGTGCTCGCATTCCGCTCCCCCGCTCCGATCCGGCCCGCCAGGAGATTCCAGGACCTTCTTCGGTACGAGGGAGAGCACCGGCCCCCGGCCCCGAGGGCATGGTGATCGGCCGCCCGAATATTTCCGAAATATCCCCCGGGAGGGGCACCTCGGCCCGGCCGCCCGCCGGAATCATCGGGGCGACCCGGCCCCCCGTTCCCTCCCGCCGGCCCCCGACCACCCCGGTCCCCGGCAATCCGATCCCGGGCAGTCCGATCCCGGGCGATCCGATCCCGGCCGAGCCGACCCTGGGCGATCCGACCCTGGGCGATCCGATCCTGGGCAGCCCGACCCCGGCCACCCGCAACGGCACCCGACCCACGGACTCCCCGGCCGAGGGCACCCCCACCACGACAGGCCGGCAACCACCGGCCGGGCAGCCCGCCACCAGAGCCGGCCCGCTCGCCGCCCCCATCGGCGGCGTGATCGGCCGGCAACCCCCGCCGCCCCACCCCACCGGCCACCGCCGCCACCACCCCGGCACCCCCTGGGAGATCGGCGAGGGCGTCGACCCGGTCGTCGAGCCGCCCCCGGAGAAGCCGATCGACCCCGGCCCGGCGATGGGCCGAACCCCCGAAAACGGCTGAAACATGCAGCTTGCGCCCACGAGCCCACTCCGTTGCCTTGTAGGCTCCTTTCCCGTGCAGACCGACATCGCGTACCGCCTGATCCTCGCCTCGGCCAGCCCGGCCCGCCGTGCCCTCCTGACCGGCGCCGGCATCGACGCCGAGGTCATCGTGAGCGGCGTGGACGAAAGCGTCGTCGACGCCGAGGACGCGGCCACCCTCTGCCTCGCCCTGGCCCGGATGAAGGCGCGCACCGTGGCCGCCGACCTCCCGGCCGACCCGGGCGCGCTGGTTCTCGGCTGCGACTCGGTGCTGGCGTTCGGCAGCGAGGTCTTCGGCAAGCCGGCGAGCCCGGAAGAGGCGATCAAGCGCTGGTCGGCGATGCGCGGCCGGTCCGGCGTGCTGCACACCGGCCACCACCTGACCGGCCTGGTGAGCGGTCTGCAGGCGGAGGCGGTCGGCACGACGACCGTGCACTTCGCCGACGTGAGCGACGCCGAGATCGAGGCGTACGTCGCCTCCGGCGAGCCGCTCCAGGTGGCCGGCGCGTTCACCCTGGACGGCCGGGGCGGCGCTTTCGTCGACCGGATCGAGGGCGATCCGGGCAACGTGATCGGCCTGTCGCTGCCGCTGCTCCGGAATCTGCTGGCCCAGATGGGCGTGCCGATCACGAGTCTGTGGAGGCAGTGAGCTTCTAAGTGAATCGATGATCCGGCGAAACGTAGTCGCCCGGCGGAGCAGAACGACCGTTAGGCTCTACCCGTGCGGAAGATATTGATCGCCAACCGTGGCGAGATCGCCCTCCGGGTAATCCGGGCCTGCAAGGACGCCGGCCTCACCAGCGTCGCCGTCTACGCCGACAGTGACCGCGACGCGCCGCATGCGCGCGCGGCCGACGAGGCCTACGCGCTGGACGGCGAGACCGCGGCCGACACCTACCTGCGCATCGACAAGCTGCTCGACGTGGCGGCGCGCAGCGGGGCCGACGCTGTGCACCCCGGTTACGGCTTCCTCTCCGAGAACGCCGAGTTCGCCGAGGCGGTGCTCGGGGCCGGCCTGATCTGGATCGGCCCGAGTCCACAGGCGATCCGCGACCTGGGCGACAAGGTCACCGCACGCCACATCGCGCAGCGGGCGGGCGCGCCGCTCGTGCCGGGCACCCCCGACCCGGTCGCCGGCGCCGCCGAGATCGTTGCGTTCGCCGAGGAGCACGGCCTCCCCGTGGCCATCAAGGCCGCTTTCGGCGGCGGCGGCCGGGGACTGAAGGTCGCCCGTACCCTTGATGAAATTCCCGCCCTGTTCGAGAGCGCTACGCGCGAGGCGGTGGCCGCTTTCGGTCGTGGCGAGTGCTTCGTCGAGCGATACCTGGACCGCCCGCGGCACGTCGAGGCCCAGGTCCTGGCCGACACCCACGGCAACGTCGTGGTGGTCGGCACCCGCGACTGCTCGCTGCAGCGCCGGCACCAGAAGCTGGTCGAGGAGGCGCCCGCGCCGTTCCTCACCGACGAGCAGCGCGCGAAGATCCACGAGAGCGCCAAGGCGATCTGCCGGGAGGCCGGCTACTACGGCGCCGGCACCGTGGAATACCTCGTGGGCCAGGACGGCACCATCTCGTTCCTCGAGGTCAACACTCGTCTCCAGGTGGAGCACCCGGTCAGCGAGGAGACCACCGGCATCGACCTGGTGCGCGAGCAGTTCCGGATCGCCGCGGGCGCGCCGCTGCCGTTCACCGAGGACCCGATCCCTCGCGGTCACGCCATCGAGTTCCGGATCAACGGCGAGGACGCGGGCCGGGGCTTCCTGCCGGCGCCGGGCACCGTCACCGAGCTGATCTGGCCGGCCGGCCCGGGCGTCCGGGTCGACTCGGGCGTCGAGAAGGGCGGCGTGATCGGCGGCAACTTCGACTCGATGCTCGCGAAGATCATCGTGACCGGCGCGACCCGGGCCGAGGCGCTCGAGCGTTCCCGCCGGGTGCTGGACGAGACGGTGATCGAGGGCATCGCCACGGTGCTGCCGTTCCACCGCGCCGTGATCCGCGACGAGGCGTTCACCGGCGAGCCGTTCACGGTGCACACCCGCTGGATCGAGACCGAGTGGGACAACACGGTGCCGCCGTTCGCCGCTCCCGCCGCGGCGCAGGCCGAGCCCGCCGAGCGGGAGACCGTCGTGGTCGAGGTGGGCGGCAAGCGCATCGAGGTGCGTCTTCCGAAGACCTTCTTCTCGAGTACGACCCTCTCGGGTACGGCGGGAGCCGCCGCCCCCAGGCGCGGCAGCGCCCGTTCCCGCAGCGGTGGCGCCGCGGCCGCCGTGACCAGCGGCGGGCTCACCGCCCCGATGCAGGGCACGATCGTCAAGGTCGCCGTGCAGGACGGTGACCAGGTCGCCGAGGGCGACACCATCGTCGTGATCGAGGCGATGAAGATGGAGCAGCCGCTGCAGGCCCACCGATCCGGAACGGTCTCCGGCCTGACGGCGGAGGTGGGCGCCGCCATCACCGCGGGAACGCTGATCTGCGAGATCGCGTAACCCTTCTTTCCGCGATCTTGTTGATGGGGTGCCGCCCCGTGCCCATGCAGATCAACAAGATCGAGTCCTGAGGGAACTCCAGGGCGGGCCGCCGATACGGGACCTACCGGCGGCCCGCGCCGCGCTGCCGGAACGATCCGAGGTCCGGCGGCACGGGCAGTCCCACCGTACGCCGCGGACTCGCCGTCCATCGAAAACCAGGCGCGCCGGTGTGAACTTCGGACGTACCGTGGCGGTCGTCACGGCGGAGAACGTCTGACCGAAGCGCATTCTGAAGAAGAACATTCACAGCACAGCGCACTCTCAGGTACGGCCGAGCACAATGCCGTGAGCCCCGAAGCCGCGAGGTGACCGTCTGATGACCGAACTGCTGACCATGCTGGCCACGCCCGCCTGGGCGTACCTCGCGCTGTTCGGTTTCCTCGCGGTCGACGCCCTCGTGCCGGTCGTGCCCATCCAGGCCATCATGATCACCTCTGGGGCGCTCACCGTCTACGGCAATCTCGATCTCGCCCTGGTGATCGCTCTCGGGGCCGTCGGCATGTTCGCCGGGGACGCCGTGGCGTTCGTCCTGGGCCGCTCGACGGGTGCCCGTTTGAGCGCATTGCGCGAACGCTTCGCCCCGCGCGGCGAGGATGCCGGGGAGCCCGGCCGCACCCGCAAGGCCGCCGAGCGGTTCACCCGGGGACTGCGCCGGCCCGGCCCGCTCGTGATGCTGCTCTGCCGGTTCGTGCCCGGCGGCCGGATGGCGTCCGGCTACCACGCCGGCCGCAGCCACTACCCGGTGAAGCTCTTCGTGGCGTACGACGGACTCGCCTCGCTGGCCTGGGCCAGTTACGGCGGGCTGGTCGGCCATCTCGGCGGCACCGCGATCACCCAGTCGGCGTGGCGGCTGTTCGCCGTGGCGGCCACCGCCGCCGTGGTGTTCGGCACGGCCGGCTGGATCCTCGCCCTCTTCGGCGGCGGGCCGGCCGCCGAAGAGGAGCCGGACGGCGCTACTGGATCTCGTGCTGCATCAGCTGGCGGGCCGCTTCCGCGATCGACCCCGAGAGCGACGGGTAGATCGTGATGGTGTGCGCCAGCTGATCCACGGTCAGGTTGTTCTCGATCGCCATGGTGATCGGCAGGATCAGCTCGCTCGCCTTCGGCGCCACCACGACGCCGCCGATGATCTGGCCGGTCGCGAGCCGGCAGAACAGCTTCACGAACCCGTCCTGGAGCCCGGCCATCTTGGCCCGCGCGTTGCCGGTGAGCGGCAGCATCACCTGGCGGGCCGGCGTACGCCCGGAGTCGACCTCGTTCTGGGTGACGCCGACGGTGGCGAGCTCCGGGTCGGTGAAGACGTTGGCCGAGACGGTCCGCAGCCGCAGCGGCGCCACCGCCTCGCCCATGGCGTGCCAGATCGCGATCCGGCCCTGCATCGCGGCGACGCTCGCCAGCGGCAGCACGCCGGTGCAGTCGCCGGCCGCGTAGATCCCCGGCACGTTGGTCCGGGACACCCGGTCGACGGTCACGTAGCCGCCGTCGCCGACTGCCACGCCGTACTCCTCGAGGCCGAGGTCGGCGGTGTTCGGGATGGCGCCGACCGCGATCAGCGCGTGCGAGGCCTCGATCACCTTGCCGTCGCCGAGGGTCACCCGCACGCCGTCGCCGGTGTTCTCCACCGACTTGCCCCGGGCCTGGCTCAGGATCGTCATGCCGCGCTCGCGGAACACCCGCTCGATCGCCATGGCGGCGTCGGCGTCCTCGTGCGGCATCACCCGCTCCCGGCTGGAGACGAGCGTCACCTCCACGCCCATGGCGAGGTACGCGCTCGCGAACTCGGCGCCGGTCACACCGGAACCGATCACGACGAGGTGGGACGGGAGCTCGGTCAGGTCGTACACCTGCCGCCAGTCGAGGATCCGGTCGCCGTCCGGGCGCATCGAGGAGAGCACCCGCGGGGTGGCGCCGGTGGCGAGCAGCACGGTGTCGGCCTCGACCGCGTACGTCTCCCGGCCCTCCGGGGTGATCAGCACCTGGTGGGTGTGGCCGAGCCGGTCCTCGCCGAGCTTGGCCCGGCCCCGGACGACGTCGACCCCCGCCTTGATCAGCTTGGTCTGGATGTCGCCGGACTGGGCCAGCGCCAGCTTCTTGACCCGCTGGTTCACGGCGGCCGCGTCGACGCTCACGCCGTCCAGGCCGGCCGAGGAGATGCCGAACCGCTCGTTGTGGCGGTAACCGGTCATCACCTCCGAGCTGGCGATGAAGGTCTTGGAGGGGACGCAGTCGGTCAGCACGCACGCGCCACCCGGCCCGTCCGCCTCGACGAGGGTCACTTCCGCACCGAGCTGGGCCGCGACGAGGGCCGCCTCGTATCCGCCCGGTCCCCCACCGATGATCACGATCCGACTCACGACAACAACCCCTCCAAAAACCGGCATCTGTGCCGACACGCTCGTTCCATATTCTCACTACCCCTTCCGCCAGCTATCGTCGTCGCCGTGCGTCACTACGCCGCGTATGGCTCGAACCTGGATCCCGCCCGCATGCGGGCCTACTGTCCGCACTCGCCGATGGTCGGCGTGGGGTGGATCGAAGGCTGGCGCCTCACCTTCGCCGGTGAGGGAGAAATGGGCTGGGAGGGGGCAGTCACCACGGTCGTCGAATCACCGGGCGACCGGGTGTTCGTCTCCCTCTACGACGTCCACCAATGGGACGCCGCACAGCTCGACGAGGTCGAGGGGGTGAACGCGGGGACCTACCAGAAGCTCACCGTACGTGTATCGACTCTTGACGGAGACGTACCCGCCTGGATCTACGTCTTCACCGGTTACGAGGGCGGCCTGCCCACCGCGTGGTACCTCTCCGAGATCGCCAACGCGGCGGAGAAGGCCGGCGCCCCGGACGACTACGTCCAGGAGCTGCGGTCCCGTCCCACCGGGACGGCCTCACCGGAGGTCTAGCGTCGTCTCGTAGACGTTGGCGCGGTACAGGGCGGTCATGCCGACCTTGAAGTAGAGGCTCGCGGCGTCGGTCGGGTTCGCCAGGTCGACGCCGAGTCCCGCTTTCGCGCGGCCTGCGGCCGCGTATTCCGCGAAGGCGCGGCGCAGGAGAGCTTCGCCCAAACCCCTCTTCCGGTACGCGCGGAGCACCGCGAGCGACCGCACCCATCCTTCGTCGTTCGCCTCGTCGCCACCCGAGCCGCCGGACTGCAGCACGCCGGCCATCACCCCGTCCACCTCGGCGACCAGCCACTCGGCGAACCGCACCCCGGACTCGGCGTCGATCTGCTCGCGCCAGGCCTCGTACGTCAAAGCCCGGTGATCCGAGTCCCGGAACGCCTCCTCGATGACGGCGTGGAAGCGTCGCATCTCGTCCGGGTCGCCGGCCCGGACCGGGCGGATCACGACCCCCTCGGGCGGCGCGGGCGCCTCGTGCGGCACGCCGGCGAGCGGCATCTGCATCCGGGCGTGCTGCTTCAGGAAGACGAACCCGGCGTCGGTGAGCGCCTCGATGTACGCCGCCTCGGTCGGGATCGCCCCGGCCCGCACCGCGTAGACGTGGTGCCCCAGCTCGGCGCCCCGCTCGGCCATCCGCGCCATCAGGAGCCGCAGCAGCGGCCGCTGCGCCGGCAGGCCGTTCTCCGGGTGCACGTAGACCTCGGCGAAGTCCCGGTTCTTGCCGGTCGGGTTGCGCGGGTACGCCCACCCGGCGATCGCGCCCGCCGGATCCAGCGCCAGCCAGCTGTCCCGGCTCATGTCGGTGTGCGGGCCGGTCAGCTCCTCGCGTACCTCGTCCAGGGTGAAGTCGGGCTCCCCCACCGCGGCGATGTCGCTGGCGTGCACCATGGCGAGGATGGCGGGCGCGTCGTCGAGGGTGGGCCGGCGCAGCCGCCAGCCGGCGGGGAGATCGGACATGCCGGCCATCCGACCACGCCCACGCCCGCCTGCCAATCGGTTTTCGCCAGGACCCTCCACCGGGCCCGCGTCCCGGCGCCGCTCGGCTCCCCGGCCCGGCTCGGCTCAGCGGGTCAGGCGGTGGCTCAGCGACTCCAGCAGGCCGGCGAACTCGACGCGCTCACCGCGGTCCAGCGTCGCGTAGGCCTGCCCGGCCAGCGAGTTCGCCACCGCCTCGGCCCACATGAGCCGGCGGACCAGCGGGCCGGCGTGCGGGTACGGCGCCTGCCACCCGAACGCGACCGCCCCGGTCTCGCCGTCCGGCCCCGCGATGATCGCCTCGAGCGGGGTGAGGCCGCTGGCCCGGACCGCGATGACGTACACGCCCTGCCGGTGCTCGTGCAGCAGATGCATCAGCACCGCGGCGCGCGCGCCCGGCGAGGCGTCCGGCACCGGCATGGCCCGCCACGCGGCGAACAGCGTCAGCCCGGCCGCGTCGACGGCGTCCACGACCCGCCCGCCGAGCTCCAGCAGCCGGTTCAGCCGGGGGAACGCGCCCAGCTGGTCGGCGCCCCACGCGCACAGCTCATGCAGGTGCCAGGTGGCCACCTCGACCGGCGCCGACGTCTTGGCGGTGGCCTCCCACCCGTCGGTGACCGCCTCCGGCGCGATGAACGCGAGCGCCGCCGCCACCGTCTCCGGCCGCACGTCGCCGAGCGCCCCGGCCCGGGCCGACACGTGGTAGGCCCACCCCGACAACCCGAGCAGCCGCGCCCGGCGCAACGTCTGCGGTGATTCCGCGAAGGCTCCGACGATGGCGGCGAGTCCCGCCTTGGCGTTGGCGGCAGCCTGTTCGGGGGTCACCTGCCCGATTCTGCACTCCCTGACCGGTTAAAGAAAACGCTCCCCGTCGCTCCGTCCTCGCCGCTTCCGCCACACCCCTCCCGACCAGCCCCTCCCCGACCCGTCGAAGAGACGCACCACCCACCCGTGCGCCGACCCGCCGGCCTCATGTCCGCCCACCCAAGCGCCGTCCTCGGCCGCCTCAACCCACGTCGGCGGCCTCATGTCCGCCCAACCGCGCGCCGGCCCCGGCCGCCTCAACCCACCTCGGCCGGCTCAGTCGGCGGTCAGGTCGTCGAGGGCGGCCTGGACGTCACCCACCCGGCGGCGGGCCGCGGCGGCCTCCCGCTCGGCCGTACGCCGGGCCAGCTTGCGCCGGGCCACGTCGGCGACCGCCTCGGTACGACGGCGTTCCAGCTCGGCGAGTTCGGCGTCCAGATCCTCGACCAGATGCCCGGCATCCCGCTCGGCCGCCTCGGCCCGCTCCAGCTGCGCATCGGCCCGGCGCTCCGCAGCGGTGGCGACACCCATCTCCCGCTCCAGCTCCCGCCGCCGGCGCTCGACCTCCCGCCGCCGCTGCTCCTCCTCCCGACGCCGCTGCTCGGCGACGGCCTTCTCCCGGGCGGTGACCCGCGCCTCCGGCTCGCCGTCGTCGGTGTCCTCGTCGGCCGCCGCCTCATCGGGCAGGTCGGTCACCAGGCGCAGGCGTGGGCGCGGCACCTCCCCGAACCCGGCATAGGTGGCCGCCCGGATCAACCTGCCGGTCCGGACCTGCGAGGCGATCTCCGGCTCGGCGAGGGCTGCCGTGAGGGTCGCTTCCACCTCGCCGAGCGGCAGGCGGGCGGCGGGCGTCCCGGCGGCGACGGCCAGTTTGCGGGCGGCCGCGACGAGCGCCGAGACGAACTGCCTGCGCTGGGTGGAGAGCTCGCGCAGCTGGTCACCCTTGAGATCACGCTGGGCGGCCCGCAGCGCCGAGGACAGTTCGACCAGCTCGTCGATGAGATCCGGGCGCTTGATCGCGAGCAGATTGACCACCCAGGCCGCCACGGTGGGCTTCTTCAGCGCGGCGAGGCGGCGGGCCGCATCCCGGTCGCCGGCCTTGCGGGCCTCGGCGATCGCGGCGGAGCGGGCCGCGACGAAGCCGTCCGGCGGTTCCTCGTAGAGCCGGCGGACGCTCCCGTCGGTGTCGGTCGCCACGTCAGCCGAGCACGGTTCCCGGCGCCACCCGGGCGAACCTCGTATCGGAGAAGCTCTCCAGGTGTTTGCCGTACACGGCCGCGCCGCGCTCGTTGATCAGGCCGTCGTGCAGCGCGAACGCCCGCCCGGGCCGCACCGACCGGATGAACTCCAGCGACTCCGCGATGGTGGCCCAGGGTGCGTTCATCGGCGCGAAGAGCGTCTCCACCTCGACACCGTCCGGGACCACGAACGAGTCACCCGGGTGGTAGAGGTTCGCGGCGCCGTCGTCGACGAGGAAGCCGAGGTTCGCGAAGACCGGCACGTACGGGTGAATGATCGCGTGTTGCCCGCCGTACGCCCGGACCCGGAACCCGGCCGCCTCGAACTCCTCCCCGGCCGCCACCGCCGTCGTCGCGCCGGCCACGTCGGCGAGCAGCGGCAGCACCGCCTCGTGCGCGAAGATCCGCAGATCGGGGCGCCGGGCGACGGCCGCGGTCACCGCCGTCACGTCCAGGTGGTCGGCGTGCTCGTGGGTGACGAGCACGGCGTCGGCGCCGTCCAATGCGGACGCTTCGGAGAATTCGCCGGGATCCACGACGAGAACTCCCGCGCCCTCCAGCCGCAGGCATGAATGCGTGAACTTCGTGACGCGCACGGGATCCCTCCGCTGCTCAATCGTGACCGGTTGACAAGCAGTCTGCCGGAACCGCGAGACGTGTGGCGTACGTCCCAACGGTCAAGCATGACGAGATCGGAGCGACGATGCATAAGCGGGGAACCACGAAGTTGATCGCCGCGGCACTGCTGGCGGGGGCGTTGCTGGCCGGCTGCGGCGCCGATTCATCGGATTCCGGGACGTCCCAGGCCGAGCCGGCGATGGGGCGCGCGGATTCGGCGGGCGGCCAGGCCGAGGCGCCGGCCGCCGAGGAGGGCGGGACCGCCGGCAAGGGTACGAACACCGCTGCGCAGGCCCCGGACCTGCGCGTCGACCAGCGTTCGATCATCTACACCGGCTCGATCACGGTCCGGGTCGACAACGTCACGACGGCGGCCGCCCAGGCCACCGGCATCGCCTCGGCGGCCGGCGGCTTCATCGGCTCGGACGAGCGGCAGAGCGGCAGCGGCGCGGACACCGCGAACCTGACGCTGCGGATCCCGGCCGCGAAGTTCAGCTCGGTCGTCGACCAGCTCGCGAAGCTGGGCCACGAGGAGACCCGGGGCATCAACACCGAGGACGTCACCGAGGAGGTCGTCGACCTGGACGCCCGGATCTCGGTGCAGACCGCCCGGGTGGAGAGCGGGAAGAAGCTGCTCGCCCAGGCCAAGACGCTCGACGACCTGGTGATGCTGGAACGCGAGGTCGCCACCCGGGAGGCCGACCTGGCCTCGCTCGAGGCGAAGAAGCGGCGGCTCGCCGACCTGACCTCGCTCTCCACGATCACCGTGGTGCTGCTCGACCCGGACGCCACCGGCGCCGCACCCGACGACGAGCCTCCGGGCTTCCTGGCCGGCCTCGCGGGCGGCTGGGACGCGCTGAAGGCCTCCCTCGCCGTGCTGGCGACCGTGCTCGGCGCGCTGCTGCCCTGGCTCATCGCGATCGGCATCCCGGCCGGCGCGGCCGTCTACGCGATCCGCCGCTACCGCCGCCGCCCCGCAACGACCCCCTGACCCAGCCCACCCCTGCCCCGCCCTACCCCTGCCCCCTTCTCCCGATCTTGTGAATCTCCGCAGCGACGGGCCTGCGCAGTTTCACAAGATCGGCGGGAAGAGGGCGCGGGAGAGGTCCGCGCTCCCAGCCCTCCGCAATCTTGTGAAGCTCCGCAGCGACGGGCCTGCACAGTTCCACAAGATCGGCGGGAAGAGGGCGCGGGAGAGGTCCGCGCTCCCAGCCCTCCGCGATCTTGTGAAGCTCCGCAGGGACGGGCCTGCACAGTTCCAC
>NZ_JBFAAR010000001.1:0-252434 GCF_040639855.1 Actinoplanes sp. NPDC023714 | reverse complement strand
GCACAAGATCGGCGGGAAGAGGGCGCGGGAGAGGTCCGCGCTCCCAGCCCTCCGCGATCTTGTGAAGCTCCGCAGGGACGGCACTGTGGAAATCATCAAGATCGGGAAAGGGAGGGGGCGGGGCGAGCAGGGCGGGCGAGCAGGGCGGGCGAGCAGGGCGGGCGCTAGAAGGCGCCGGAGGAGAGCGCCGCGAGGGCCGTGTGCGCCATGACCCGGACCCCGTATCCGATGGAGCGCTCGTCCACGTCGAAATCGCCCTGGTGCAGGTCGTGCCGCTCGTCCGAGCCGGGCACCCCGGTGCCGAGCCGGATCATCGCGCCCGGCACGTGTTCGAGGTAGAACGAGAAGTCCTCGCCGCCCATGCTGAGCTCGGCCTCGACCACCCGGTCGGCGCCGAGCGCGGCGCCGGCCGCACCCGCCACGATCGCCGACGCCATCCGGTCGTTGATCACCGGCGGGACGCCTCGCTTGTAGTCGACCTCGACCTGGGCCCCGGTCGCCGCGACCACGTCGTGGATCAGCTTGGTGACCAGCTCCGGCGCCTCCCGCCAGGCCTCCCGGCTGAGCACCCGGACGGTACCGCGCACCTCGCCCGCGCCGGGGATGGCGTTGAACGCCTGGCCCGCGTGCACGGCGCCCCAGACCAGCGAGATGCCGGCCCGCGGGTCGATCCGGCGGTTCAGCAGGGCCGGCACGTCGACGATGACTCGGCCCAGCGCGTGCACCAGGTCGGCGGTGAGGTGCGGCCGGGCGGTGTGCCCGCCGGGGCCGGTGAGCTTCACCTCGACCGCGTCGGCGGCCGCCGTGAACGGCCCGGACCGGACGCCGACCAGGCCGGCCGGCAGTTGCGGGTAGCAGTGCAGCGCGAAGATGGCGGCGACGTCCTCGAGCGCGCCGGCCGCGATCACCTCGGGCGCGCCGGAGGGCATCGCCTCCTCGGCCGGCTGGAAGATCAGCCGGACCCGGCCGGGCAGCTCGCCCTGCTCGTCGAGGTGGGCCAGGGCCATGCCGAGGCCGAGCGCCACGGTCGTGTGCACGTCGTGGCCGCAGGCGTGTGCCAGGTTGTCCACGGTGCTGCGGTACGGCACGTCCTTGAGGTCCCGCAGCGGCAGCGCGTCGATGTCGGCGCGGAACGCGATGACCCGCTCACCCTCGCCGATGTCGCAGATGACGCCGTTGCCCCGGGGCAGCATCTTCGGTGAGAGACCGGCCACGGCCAGCTCCCGGAAGATCAGCGCAGCGGTCTCGAACTCGGAGTGTGACGGCTCGGGGTGGGCGTGGATGTGACGGCGAATGGCTACCAGCTCTGCGCCCCTCGCGGCGAGCCAGCGGTCCAGCTGGCCGGGGAGCGGGTCCGTACCGGGGGGCGTCCCGGGCCATGACGTATCGACACCTTCCGGTGCCGTCAGAGCAGTAGTCACGTCGGCTTCCGTATTCGTTCTAGAGGTTTGTCGGGTTTCGCGACGCGCGCCAGCTTAACCCGAATGCAGTCACGCTGTGTAACGGGTGAGTAAAGAACACAGCAGAGATCGGGCGGGCCCATGGGAGATCGTCCCGGCCCGCCAACCCCTCAACGGGTAGCGAATCGCGGAGGTGACGCGACGCACTACCGGTCCGTTGCGCCGGTCAGAAGCGCTCGACCGGCCGGTGGACGCCCCAGACACCACGCAACGTGTGGCATACCTCCCCCACCGTCGCACGGAGCCGCAACGCCTCCTTCATCAACGGTAGGACGTTCACGCTTCCGGCGGCGGCCTTACCGAGATCCGCGAGGGCGGCCTGCACCGCCGGGTTGTCCCGCTCGGCCCGCAGGGTGGCGAGCCGGGCCACCTGGGCGGCCTCGATGGCCGGGTCGACCCGCAGCGGCTCGTACTTCTCCTCGCTCTGGGCGGCGAACCGGTTCACCCCGACGACGACCCGCTCCCCCGAGTCGATCTCGTTGGCGATCTGGTACGCGGACTTCTCGATCTCACCCTTCTGGAAGCCCTGCTCGATGGCGTCGACGGCCGAGCCGAGCTCGAAGACGCGCTCGATCAGCGCGGTCGCCTCGCGCTCCACCGCGTCGGTCATCGCCTCGACCGCGTAGGAGCCGGCGAACGGGTCGACCGTGCCGGTCAGCCCGCTCTCGTAGGCGAGGACCTGCTGGGTGCGGAGCGCGAGCCGGGCCGACTTCTCGGTCGGGAGAGCGATCGCTTCGTCGTACGAATTGGTGTGCAGCGACTGCGTGCCGCCGGCGATGGCACCCAGAGCTTGGATCGCCACCCGGATGAGGTTGACCTCGGGCTGCTGGGCGGTCAGCTGGACGCCGGCGGTCTGGGTGTGGAACCGGAGCATCATCGACTTCGGGTCCTGCGCGCCGAAGTCGTCCCGCATGATCCGGGCCCACATCCGCCGCGCCGCCCGGAACTTGGCGATCTCCTCGAGCAGGGTGGTGCGGGCCACGAAGAAGAACGACAGCCGGGGCGCGAAGTCGTCGACGGCCAGGCCGGCCGCGATCGCGGCGCGGACGTACTCGATGCCGTTGGCCAGGGTGAACGCGATCTCCTGCGCGGGCGAGGCGCCGGCCTCGGCCATGTGGTACCCGGAGATCGAGATGGTGTTCCACTTGGGGATCTCCGCCTTGCAGTAGGCGAAGGTGTCGGCGACCAGCCGCAGCGACGGCTTGGGCGGGAAGATGTACGTCCCCCGGGCGATGTACTCCTTGAGGATGTCGTTCTGGATCGTCCCCTGCAGTGCCGTGCCCGGCACGCCCTGCTCCTCGGCGACCAGCTGGTAGAGCAGGAGCAGCACGGAACCCGGTGCGTTGATGGTCATCGAAGTGGACACCTGGTCGAGCGGGATGTCCTTGAACAGCAGGCGCATGTCGTCGATCGAGTCGATCGCCACGCCGACCTTGCCGACCTCACCGTGCGCGATCGGGTCGTCCGAGTCGTAGCCCATCTGGGTGGGCAGGTCGAACGCCACCGACAGGCCCATCGTCCCGGCCGCGAGCAGCTGGTGGTAACGGGCGTTGGACTCCGCGGCCGTGCCGAAACCCGCGTACTGACGCATGGTCCATGGCCGTTTGGTGTACATCGTCGGATAGACGCCACGGGTGTAGGGATATTGACCCGGCTGTTCGTTTCCGACGCCCGAAGGCACGTCGTCGGGACCGTAGACCGGCTTGATCGGGAACCCGGACTCTGCATTCACAGGGTGATCCTAATGTTCGTTCAGGACGCCGACAGTGAGGGATTTTGCACCCAGCGTTCGCTCGCGCTGCACCCTCGGCCACTCGGCGGCTACCCACCGTCGAAGTGAGTTGAACACTCGCACAGTGACTTTCATTGAACGCCACCCAGCGGGCAAGATAGCGGGGTTGGCCGACAGCCCCTATACCCCCTCGGTGGCAACCTCAGTGACTCAGATTCCGACGTGGAGCGGTGGCAACACCTCCCCCCTCAGCGGACGTGCAGCCCCGGGCACGCTCATCGGCGGGCGCTACACGCTGCGCGCCGCGGTGGGCCACGGCGGCATGGGCACGGTGTGGCGCGCGGCTGACACGCTGCTGCGCCGGGACGTGGCGATCAAGGAGGTGATCCTCCCGCCCGGTCTCGCCCCCAGCGACCGCGACGCGATGTACGAGCGCACCATGCGGGAGGCCCGCGCCGCCGCCGCGCTCCAGCACCCCGCGGTCGTCCAGGTCTACGACGTCGTCCACGAGAACGGCCGGCCGTGGATCGTGATGGAGCTGCTGGACGCCCGCAGCCTCGCCGACATGGTCATCGAGGACGGCCCGGTCTCCCCGCGGGTGGTCGCCAAGATCGGCATCGCGCTGCTCGGCGCGCTCGAGGTCGCGCACGCGCACGGCGTGCTGCACCGCGACGTGAAGCCGGCGAACGTGCTGATCTGCCAGGACGGGCGCTGCGTGCTGACCGACTTCGGCGTGGCCCGGATGCCCACCGACGTGCAGCTCACGACGCCCGGCATGGTCCTGGGCTCGCCGCACTTCATCTCGCCGGAGCGGGCCATGGGCCACGACTTCGGGCCGCCGAGCGACCTGTTCTCGCTGGGCGTCACGCTCTACACCGCGATCGAGGGCCGCCCGCCGTTCGACAAGGGCGACCCGATCGAGACGATGCACGCGGTCGTCGAGGACCCGCCGGCGCCGGTCGTGCGCGCGGGCTCGCTCACCCCGGTGCTGATGGGCCTGCTGGAGAAGGACCCGGCCCGCCGGATGGACGTGCAGACCGCGCGGACCATCCTGCGCCAGCAGCTGGCCGGCCCGCTCGCCAGCAAGCAGCCGCCGCACATGATGACCGACCCCTACTCGGTCGTCTCGTCCCGGCCGACCAGCCCGGCGCCGGCCGAGACGCAGCAGATCCCGCCGCAGCCGACCGGCCAGATCGGCGGCCGGGCCATGCTCGCGCCCGGCGAGTCGCTCACCGACCACCTGAACAAGCTCGAGGCGCAGAACAAGCCGGCCGGCGGCCGGCGGCGCGCCCCCGAGCCGGCCGGCGAGACGCCCGGCGGATACCCGACCGGCCTGATGCCGGCCCAGCAGAGCCCGGCGGGCCCGGCGGCCGACGCGACCAGCCTCATCCCGCCGCAGGGGCCGCGCCCCGGCACCGTGGTGATGAGCCCGGCCGCGAAGCGCCGCGCCACCGTCGCCAAGGTCACCGCCGGGGCGAAGGAGACCACCGGCAGGCTGGTCACCACGTTCCGGTCGTGGCCGCGCAACAAGCAGCTGATCACCGGTGGCGCCGCGGCCGCCGTGGTGCTGGTGCTGATCCTGGTCTTCTCGCTCGGCGGGGGCGACCCCGACCCGGCGCAGCAGCCGCAGGCCCAGCCGCCGGCCAGCGCCGCGCCGCCGGTCGACACGCCGTTCGAGACGCAGGCCTTCAAGGGCAACGCCACGATCAACGTGCAGGTCCCGGCCGGCTGGACCCGGTCCTCGGGCCAGACCTACGTGGACTACATCAACCCGGACAACAACGCGGTCAAGGTACGGGTCCTGCTCGAGAAGGGCTCGATCTCGCCGAACCGGTTCGTCAACGAGACCGCGCCCGGCACCCTGAAGAAGTCGAAGAACTGCCCGAAGCCCTACACCCAGGGCGAGACCATCGAGGTCGAGATGGCCGGCACCAAGGCCGCGCAGTTCGAGTACACCTGCGGCGAGGGCGACGCGATGCGGCACGGCATCTGGCGGATGACCACGGTCGGCAACCGGATGTACTCGTTCTACCTGACCACGCCGGAGGCGAACTTCGCCGAAAGCAAGAAGTACTTCGACAAGATGGCGGAGACCTTCCAGATCGTCGGGTGACGCTGTGCTATCAATCCCTGATGGCGTCCGAAGTTGATGTTGACCTGAGAGACCGGGCCGAGGCCTGGCTCGCCGACGATCCCGACCCGGCGAGCCGGCAGGAGCTGCGCGAGCTGATCGACCGGCTGCCGGCGACCGCGGCCGAGCTGCGTGACCGGTTCGCCGGTCCGCTCACCTTCGGCACGGCCGGGCTGCGGGGGCCGCTGCGCGCCGGTCCGAACGGCATGAATCTGGCGGTGGTCACCCAGGCGGCGGCCGGCCTGGTGGCCTGGCTCGCGGCGCAGGGCGGCCGGGGACCCCTGATCATCGGGTACGACGCCCGTCACGGTTCCCGGGAGTTCGCCGAGCGGACCGCGCGCGTGGCGACCGGAGCGGGCCGCGAGGCGCTGCTCATGCCGCGTACCCTGCCGACCCCGGTGCTGGCCTACGCCGTGCGCGCCCTGGACGCGGTGGCCGGCGTCATGGTGACCGCCAGCCACAACCCGCCGCAGGACAACGGCTACAAGGTCTACCTGGGCGCGCAGCTGGGCGGGCCGGCCGGCGACGGCGCGCAGATCGTGCCGCCGGCCGACGCCGGGATCGAGGCCGCGATCCGGGCGGTGGGCAGCCTCGCCGCGGTGCCGCTGGGCGAGCCGGGCACCGTGCTCGCGGACGACTTCTCCGAGGGATACGTACGGGAGGCCGCGGGCGTCCTGACCGCGGGCGGCCCTCGTGATCTCACGATCGCCTACACCCCGCTGCACGGCGTCGGCGGCGAGACCCTGGCCGCCGCATTCGAGAGAGCCGGCTTCGGAGCACCGGCCATCGTCGCCGACCAGCAGGAACCCGATCCCGAGTTCCCGACCGTGAACTTCCCCAACCCGGAGGAGCCGGGCGCGATGGACCACCTGCTGGAGCTCGCCGCCCGCAACGACGCGGACCTGGCGATCGCCAACGACCCGGACGCGGACCGCTGCGCCGTGGCCGTCCCCACGGCCAGCGGCTGGCGTCCGCTGCGCGGCGACGAGCTCGGCGTCCTCCTCGCCGACCACCTGATTCGGCGCGGCGTGACCGGCACCTACGCCACCACGATCGTCTCGTCGTCACTTCTCGGCCGGCTCTGCGCGGCCCGCGGCGTCCCCTACGCCGAGACCCTCACCGGCTTCAAGTGGATCGTGCGCGCCGCCGAGGAGCTGGCCTTCGGGTACGAGGAGGCGCTCGGTTACTGCGTCGCCCCGGCGATGGTGCGGGACAAGGACGGCATCACCGCGGCGCTCACCGTGGCGGAGCTGGCCGCGCAGCTGAGGACCGAGGGCCGGACCCTCGGCGACCGCCTGGACGAGCTGGCTGCCGAGTTCGGGGTGCACGCCACCGATCAGCTGTCGGTCCGCGTCGACGACCTCGCCGAGATCGGGCTGGCGATGGGCCGGGCCCGGCAGAACCCGCCGTCCACTCTGCTCGGTTCGCCGGTCACCGAGGTGGCCGACCTGCTGCCGGAGAACGACGTGCTGACGTTCCGGACGGACACGACCCGCGTGGTGATCCGCCCGTCGGGCACCGAGCCGAAGCTCAAGGCGTACCTCGAAGTGGTCGCGCCCGTCGCGGAGGGCGACCTGGCGACGGCCCGGACCACCGCGGCGGCCGCCCTCGCCACCCTGCGCGGCGAGATCGCCGCGGTGCTGGGCGTGTGACACCGGTCCGGCCGGCTTCCCAAAGGCAGCCGGCCGGGCCGGAACGTTTCAGAGCGACGGCTTGGGGGTGCCCAGCGCCGCCTGGATGGCCCGGCCCAGGGTGGCCACCACGAGGGCCACGCTCGGCCGGACGATCGAGTCCTCCAGCGACACGTCGCCGACGAACCCGGCGTTGCTGGCGATCTCCTCGAGCCGCTCGTGCGCCCGCTCGGCCTCGTCGGCCGGCAGCTTCAGGGCCGGCTCCATCCGCGCCGCGACGAGCAGCGTGGCGAGCGCGGCCGTGCGCTCGTCGGGAAGCGTGTTCCCGACGAGCGCGGCCGCGAGCCGCTGCCGGATCTCGGCCTCGTAGGCCGGGTCGGTCGTCGGGTAGCGGTGCACGTGGATCACGCCGAGCTGGGTCTCGTCGACGTCGCGGACGACACCCCGGTCGCACAGGTCCTCCAGGACCCGGGTGCGCAGGCGGTGACGCAGACGCTGCAGCCACTGCGCCGGGGTGTGCGGCTCGTCCGCCGCCACCTTCTGCAGGACCGCGTCGGCGACCGGGTCGCCGAGCGGAGTGGCGTCGACGACCTTGAGGTAGCCGTCGGCGGCGTAGGCGACCCGGTTCGCCAGTGCGAGGTCGATCAGGACGGCCGCGGCCATGCCCAGGTCGAGCCCGATGCGCGAGCCGGTCGCCTTACCGGTCTGGTCGTCGTACGCGAGGAGGAGGAGTTCCTCGGCGAGCGGGATGGGGGTCATATCTGACAACGATAGTGCGCCTCGTCACGAGATCCGATCCCCAGGTCGGTCACTTGCTCTTGCGCCCGGCCGCCAGCATCGCGTCGACCAAACGGGCCGCCGCGTGTCCGTCGTCGAGGTCGCTCGCACGCTGCTTGAACGCCTGGTACTGGGCCGCGTACTTCTCCACCACCCGGTCCGAGGCGCCGATCGCGTCGATCACCTCGTCGGACGTGGAGAGCAGCGGTCCCGGCGCCTCGGCCTCGAAGTCGAAGTAGAAGCCGCGCAGGTTGTCCCGGTAGTTCTCCAGGTCGTACGTGAAGAACAGGATGGGCCGGCCGGTGCTCGCGAAGTCGAACATGACCGAGGAGTAGTCGGTGATCAGTACGTCGGTGATCGCCAGCAGGTCGGCCATGTCCGGGTAGGTGGAGACGTCGTAGACGAACCCGTTGCCGGCGCCGCGGATCTCGTCGACCACGTTGGGGTGCCGCCGGATCAGCAGCACGTGGTCGTCGCCGAGACGCTCCCGGGCCGCCTCCAGGTCGAGCATCATGGTCATCTTGTACGCGCCGCCGCGGTAATACTCGTCGTCGCGCCAGGTCGGCGCGTAGAGCACCACCTTCTTGCCGTCCGGCAGGCCGATCCGGCGCCGCACGTCGGCGACCAGCGCGTCGCGCTTCTCGCCCTCCAGGAAGAGCACGTCGTTGCGCGGGTAGCCGATCTCCAGGATCTCGCCGGGGAAGCGGAACGCCCGCTTCAGGATCGGCGTGCTGAAGGTGTTCGGCGAGACCAGGTGACTCCAGTTCTTCGCCTCGGTCTCCAGCTTCTCGAAGTACTGCTTGTCGGCGAAGTGCAGGTCCTCGATGTCGAAGCCGATCCGCTTGAGCGGGGTGCCGTGCCAGGTCTGGATGACGACCTGGTCGGGGCGGCGCTCGAACCAGCCGGGCAGGTGCTGGTTGGTGACGATGTAGCGGCTCGTGGCGAGGGCCTCGTACCACTCGTGGCGCCAGAGGGCGACGGCCCGGGCCGAGTCCGGCACGGCGGCCTGGCCGTCGGTGACCACCCAGAGGTGGCCGAGCGGCAGACCGCGGGCGACCAGCTCCTCGTGCACGGCGCGGGGGCTGTCCGAGTATTGCCGGCCGGTGAAGCTGTTGTAGAGCACGACGTCGCGCAGCGGCGTCTTGCGCATCTTCGGGTAGAGCTCGGTCCGGCTGCGGAAGCCGTTGGCCTTGCCGCGCTCGGAGTCGGTGAGGGCGGTCCGGACCCGGATCACGCTGCGCTGGTCGACGAGCCACTCCAGGGTGACCCGCTTCGGGTCGGCCGGGTGGCCGAGCGGCAGGCTCTCCATCGTCCCGGCGGCCAGCGGCAGCGGGCGGATCGGGCCGTCGCCGAGCCGGTAGTAGAGGTTCCAGGTGCCGGCCTTGAGCCGGATGTCCCAGCCGAAGTTCGGCACCCGCAGCGGGTCGAGGTCGAGGCTCCAGGTCTCGCCGTCGACGGTCACCGGGAAGTGCTTGGTCTCCCGGCCGTTGGAGAGCCGGACGGCGACCCGCAGGTCGCTCCAGTCGCCGGCCGGCGGCAGCGTGCCGGTGAGCCGGAAGCCGGTGCTCAGCGACGTCACGCCGGCGATCACCGGGGTGAGCGGCTGGGCGGTCAGCACCGGGTGGCCCTTGCGGTCCGGCAGCAGGTTGATGGTGCGGCCGGAGAGGTAGAGCGGCGGGAAGCTGAAGTAGTCGTGCATGGCGAGCCGGATCGGGGCGGCGTGCTCGTCACCGGCCGACAGCTCGACGTCCCACCGCTCGCCGGGCTCGCCCGGCAGCAGTTCGGGGTAGTCGAAGCGGTCGTCCTGGAGGTCGGTGACCGGCACCCGGAAGACGAACTCGTCGTTCTGGATGTCGACCGGGTAGCTGCGCCAGGCGATCCCGGACGTGCGCGACAGCCGGGCCGTGGCCGGCCGCCGGTTCGCGCCGGTCACCTCGCCGCGGATCTCGACGTGGTCGCCCTCCAGCCGGCCGCCGGTGAGCCGGGCGCCGACGTGCTCGACGTGCAGCTGGAACTTGCCGTTCGTCACGACCGGCGTGACCCGCACGTCCTTATCGACGTAGAGGCTGGTCAGCCGGATCGGGTTGGCGTGCTCGCCGACGGTGAGCGGGCCCTTGCTCTTCTGGCCGAGGCCGAGGACGCCGACCACGACGGTCCAGATGCCGTCCTGCCACCTGCCGTCCTCGCCGCGCAGCGACTGGACGTCGATCTCCGACTCGAACCCGGACCAGTCGTAGTTCATGGTCTGGCTGCCGTGCACCGCGGTCGCGTCCAGGCACTTGTGGTTGACCAGGGCCTGGCGCTTGGTCCGGCGGCCGTTCTCGTCGCGCAGCCAGACCAGCCGGGTGGTCGACCAGGCGTGCGCGGCGGCCTGGCCGGGGATGAACGCGTGCCCGCGGATCTGCAGCTTGTCGCCGCGCCACTGGGCGTCGTGCACCCGGGTGCGCGGGCGCGGGGTGCCGGCCAGGAAGAGCGTGCGCGGCACGTTCGGCAGGCGGTCCTCGAGGAACATCAGCTTGTGGTAGCGGCGCAGGCCCTTGCGGACGATCCGGTGCCGCGCGCGGACGGTCGGGATCATCTCCAGGAGTTCGGGCAGCATCCGATTGCGGACCAGGCGCCAGAGCACCCGCTGTGCGGCCGGGATCTCGTCGTAGACCCGGGCGTCGACGGTGTCCAGGAAGCGGTTGCAGCCGTCCAGGAACTGCTGGTGGTAGTCGTCGTCGACCTGCGGCAGCACCCGCATGAAGAGCATCAGGTCGCCCTTGAGCGCGGACGCGTCGTAGAGGCGCTTCAGCTTGTTCTGCTTGTGCTGGGCGAGGAAGCGGCTCACCTGCTCGACACCGGCCAGCCGGTCGATGAAGCCCTTGATCTCGTCGCGACGCTGAGTGATCGACTTGTCGGCGCCCTCGCGCTCGCGCCAGTAGTAGACCGGCACGTCGAGCGCGTCGACGCTCTTCGCCAGCACGTGCGCCGGGACCATGACCGGGGTGTCCTCGTAGAGCACGCCCTCCGGGAAGGCCAGCCGGTGCTGGTCCCAGAAGGAGCGGCGGAAGATCTTGTTCCACGCGGTGCGGTCGTCCATCAGCGAGATCTGCTTGCTGACGTGGGTACGCAGGTTCGTCGTGGCGAACGGCGTGCGGTGCAGGCCGGACTGGTGCACGCCCCGGCTGGTGAGCCGGTAGACGTTGCCGGAGGCGAAGTCCGACCCGGTCTCCCGGATCGACGCGATGAGCAGCTCGGCGGCGGCCGGCGGCAGCACGTCGTCGCTGTCCACGAACATCAGGAACTCGCCGGTCGCGTGCTCGACGCCGGTGTTGCGGGCCGCGCCGAGGCCGGCGTTCGCCTTGGTGACCAGCTTGAACCGGGGGTCACGGCGGGCGAACTCGGCGGCGATCTCACCGCTCTCGTCGGTGGACCCGTCGTCGACCATCACGACCTCGAGGTCGCGGTAGTACTGAGCCGCGATCGAGGAAAGGCATTCCTCCAGGTAGGGTGCCACGTTGTAGATCGGCACGACGACGCTCAGCACGGAATCCATGCCGTGAAACCTCCTGGAGACCGCAACCCGACTCTTCACTCTATGCGTCGGCTGTTCGGCGAACGTTAGCAGAACGTCAAGTAGCGACGTGAGGCCGTTTCATTACCCAATGGGCCTATTTGTCACCCATCGGCATGCTCTAGGGTTGGCCGGGTGCAGGCCATCGTCGCCACGCTGGGCTACGTCTTCTCATCCGATCGGCGTCAGATCTTGATGATCCGCCGGGACGCCCGCCCCGATGACATCCATTTCGGTTACTACAACGGCCTCGGCGGCAAGCTGGAGCCCGGCGAGGACGTCGTCGCCGGCATCCGCCGCGAGATCCACGAGGAGGCCGGCCTCGACTGCACCGGCGTCGAGCTGGCCGGCACGATCTCCTGGCCCGGCTTCGGCCGCAACGGGGAGAACTGGCTGGGCTTCCTCTTCCGGGTGACGGAGTGGACCGGCGTCCCCGCCACCGCGAACCCCGAGGGCTCGCTGCACTGGGTCGACATCGCCGACGTCCTGGCCGGGAAGGTCCCGATGTGGGAGTCCGACAGGCACTTCCTGCCGCTCGTCTTCGCCGACGAGCCGGCGGTCTTCCACGGCGTCATGCCGTTCAGCGCGGGCCGCGCCACGTCGTGGAGTTACACCATTTAAAGACCATTCACGCGTACGTCCCTCCGCCGGCACCGACGCCGCCGACCGCGCCCGTTGTGTGGAGTTCGGGTCCCATCCGCGCCACAACTCCCCACACACCTTCGGGACGCCCTCCGCGTGTCGAGTTCGGGTCCCATCCGCGCCACAACTCCCCACACACCTTCGGGACACCCTCCGCGTGTCGAGTTCGGGTCCGATCCGCGCCACAACTCCCCACACAGCTTCGGGACGCCCTCTGCGTGTTGAGTTCGGGTCCCATCCGCGCCACAACTCCCCATACAGCCTCGGGACCTGCGCCGCGTGGGGAATGCGGGTTCGGGCGGGGGCGGGGCGGTTGCCCGTACGTGTGAGGAGGGTGACCGGACGGCGAAGGCCGCGCCCTCGGTGGACGCGGCCTTCGGTGAAGCAGGATCAGAAGCGGCGCATGCCGCCGAACTGCCGGTCGCCGGCGTCACCGAGGCCGGGCACGATGTAGGCCTTCTCGTTCAGCCCCTCGTCGATCGACGCGGTGACCAGGCGCAGCGGGAGGCCCGATTCGGCGAGGCGCTCGATGCCCTCCGGGGCGGCCAGCACACAGCAGATGATGATGTCGGTGCAGCCGCGCTCGGCCAGCAGCTTGCAGCAGTGCACCAGCGAGCCGCCGGTGGCCAGCATCGGGTCGAGGACGAGGACCGGCTGGCCGGAGAGGTCGGCCGGCAGCGACTCCATGTAGGCGCGCGGCTCGTAGGTCTTCTCGTCCCGGGCCAGGCCGACGAACCCCATCGACGACTCGGGGAGCAGGCCCAGCGCCGCGTCGGCCATGCCGAGGCCGGCCCGGAGCACCGGGACGATCAGCGGCGGGTTCGCGAGGCGGGTGCCCTCGGTGGCGGCGACCGGCGTCTCGATCGGGTACTTCTCCACGGCGAAGAGGCGGGCCGCCTCGTAGACCACCATCGTGGTCAGCTCGTGCAGCGAGGCACGGAAGACACCGGACTCGGTCTCGGTGCGGCGCATCGCGGTGAGCCGGGTCTGTGCCAACGGATGATCTACGACAAGGACGTCCACCCGGCCCAACCTACCGTTCAACCAAGATCAATTGTCACAGGGTTGCTTAGAATCGGTTTCATGACTGCGACAGCGTCCATCGGGCTGTCCGATCTCCGCTCCTTCCTGCACGGCCTCCCCGGGGTCGACAAGGTCGGGGTCGAGTCGAGGGCGGCGGCGCTCGGCACCCGATCGGTGAAGAAGAGCTCCAAGGCGAAAGCGATCGACCTGGCCATCCGGATGGTCGACCTGACCACCCTCGAGGGCGCGGACACGCCGGGCAAGGTCCGGGCGCTCTGCGCGAAAGGCAGGCGGCCCGACCCGGCCGACCCGGGGTGCCCGCCGGTCGCCGCGATCTGCGTCTACCCGGCCATGGTCCCGGTCGCCGCCGAGGCGCTGGCCGGCTCCGGGGTCCACCTCGCCAGCGTGGCCACCGCGTTCCCGTCCGGCCAGGCGCCGCTGGAGGTGAAGCTCGCCGACACCCGGGCCGCCGTGGCGGCCGGCGCCGACGAGATCGACATGGTGATCAGCCGGGGCGCGTTCCTGGCCGGCGACTACGCCCGGGTCTTCGAGGAGATCGTCGCCGTGAAGGAGGCGTGCGGGAGCGCCCACCTCAAGGTCATCCTGGAGACCGGGGAACTGGCGACGTACGACAACGTGCGCCGGGCGTCCTGGCTCGCCATGCTGGCCGGAGCCGACTTCATCAAGACCTCGACCGGCAAGGTGGCGGTGAACGCGACGTTGCCGATCACCCTGGTGATGCTGGAGGCGGTGCGCGACTTCCGGGACCGGCACGGGCGCCAGGTCGGCGTGAAACCGGCCGGCGGCATCAAGAACACCAAGGACGCCATCAAATACCTGGTGCTCATCAACGAGACGGTCGGCGACGACTGGCTCAGCCCGGACTGGTTCCGGTTCGGCGCGTCCTCGCTGCTCAACGATCTGCTCATGCAGCGCACCAAGCTCACCACCGGTCACTACGCCGGTCCGGACTACTTCACCCTGGACTGAGGCCGATGTTCTCTTACGATCCCGCTCCCGAGTCCCGTTCCGTCGTCGACATCGCGTCCTCCTACGGCCTGTTCATCGACGGCGCGTTCGTTCCCGGCAAAGACGGCAATGTCTTCAAGACGGTCAATCCGGCTTCCGAGGAGGTCCTCGCCGAGGTCGCGTCGGCCGGCTCCGAGGATGTCGATCGCGCCGTGGCGGCGGCTCGTCGCGCTTTCGAATCCTGGTCCGCTCTGCCCGGCTCGGAGCGGGCGAAGTATCTGTTCCGGATCGCTCGGATCATCCAGGAGAGATCCCGGGAACTCGCGGTGCTGGAGTCCCTCGACAACGGGAAGCCGATCAAGGAGTCGCGCGACGTCGATCTGCCTCTCGTCGCGGCACACTTCTTCTACTACGCGGGCTGGGCCGACAAGCTGGCCTACGCCGGGTTCGGCCCCGACCCGCGGCCGCTCGGCGTGGCCGGTCAGGTCATCCCGTGGAACTTCCCGCTGCTGATGCTCGCCTGGAAGATCGCGCCGGCCCTCGCGACCGGCAACACCGTGGTGCTCAAACCGGCCGAGACCACACCGCTGTCGGCGCTCTTCTTCGCCGACGTGTGCCGCCAGGCCGAGCTGCCGCCGGGCGTCGTCAACATCGTGACCGGCGCCGGCGACACCGGGGCCTACCTCGTGCAGCACCCGGACGTGGACAAGGTGGCGTTCACCGGCTCGACCGAGGTGGGCCGGGAGATCGCCCGCTCGGTGGCCGGCACCGGCAAGCGGCTCACCCTGGAACTCGGCGGCAAGGCCGCGAACATCGTCTTCGACGACGCCCCGATCGACCAGGCCGTCGACGGGATCGTGAACGGCATCTTCTTCAACCAGGGGCACGTCTGCTGCGCCGGATCCCGCCTGCTGGTCCAGGAGTCGATCGCCGAGGAGCTGCTCTTCTCGCTGAAGCGGCGGATGTCCACGCTGCGGGTCGGCGATCCGCTCGACAAGAACACCGACATCGGCGCGATCAACTCGGCCGCACAGTTGGCGCGCATTACCGAATTGTCGGAAATCGGGGCCGCGGAGGGCGCCGAGCGCTGGTCGCCGGCCTGCGAGCTGCCCGACCGCGGATTCTGGTTCGCTCCGACGATCTTCACGGGCGTGACCCAGGCCCACCGGATCGCCCGGGAGGAGATCTTCGGGCCGGTGCTCTCGGTGCTGACGTTCCGCACCCCGGCCGAGGCCGTCGAGAAGGCCAACAACACCCCGTACGGGCTGTCGGCCGGCGTCTGGACCGAGAAGGGGTCGCGGATCCTGGCGATCTCGTCGAAGCTCCGGGCCGGCGTGGTCTGGGCCAACACGTTCAACAAGTTCGACCCGGCGTCGCCGTTCGGCGGTTACAAGGAGTCCGGTTACGGCCGCGAGGGTGGCCGCCACGGGTTGGAGGCGTACCTTGCCTAAGTCCGCTCGTCTTGCCGTGCGCAAGACCTACAAGCTCTTCATCGGCGGCGCCTTCCCCCGCAGCGAATCAGGACGGACCTTCGTGGTGAACGGCGACAACGTTGCTCTCGCCTCCCGCAAGGACGCCCGGGACGCGGTGGTCGCGGCCCGGGCCGCCCAGCCCAAGTGGGCCGGCGCCACGGCGTACAACCGCGGCCAGGTGCTCTACCGGGTCGCCGAGATGCTGGAGGCGCGCCGCCGCGAGTTCACATCGCTCGGGGTCAAGGCCGACGAGGTGGACGCCGCGATCGACCGCTGGGTCTGGTACGCGGGCTGGTCCGACAAGATCGCCCAGGTGACCGGCGGGGCGAACCCGGTGGCCGGGCCGTTCTTCAACATCTCCTCGCCGGAGCCGACCGGCGTGGTCGCCGTGGTCGCGCCCGGCACGCTGCTCGGGCTGGTCAGCGTGATCGCCCCGGCCGTGGTCACCGGCAACACCGTGGTCGTGCTCGCGCCGGAACCGCAGGTCGCGATCACGCTGGCCGAGGCGCTCGCCACCTCGGACGTGCCCGGCGGAGTCGTGAACATTCTCACCGGGCAGTACGCCGAGACCGCGCCCTGGCTGGCCGCGCACGCCGACGTCAACGCGCTCGACCTCACCGGCGTCACCTCGGGCGAGCTCGCGGCCGAGCTGGAACGCGCCGCGGCCGGGACCTTGAAGCGGGTGATCCGCCCCCGGCCGGACGCCGACTTCACCGCCGATCCCGGCCTGCGCCCGATGACCGCACTGCTGGAAACCAAGACCGTGTGGCACCCGAAGGGCGAGTGAGACCACCGGGGCCTTTGTCACACAGCGTTGCGGACTAGGGTGTGTGCCCAGAGTCACCCGTCCCGCCACCCCAATGAGCATCCGGAGGTCAACCGTGACCAGCCAGTCCGACGAGCCCGAGGCGTCCGCGCCGGTGGCCGAGAAGTCCTCGTCCGAGGGGCTGACCGGGCGGGAGCTTTGGGATTCCGTCCGCATCGAGCCGGTCGAGATCGCGCTGCCGGGCGGCGTCGGTCTGACCCTCCGTGCCTACCGGAAGGCCGGCGAGGTGACGCCGACCGAGCTCGAGGCCGAGGAAGAGGACATCTTCGACGCCCACAAGCGGGTGCGCGAGGAGGACGGCGAGGAGTTCGTCGAGGTCAGCGACGAGGAGCTGGAGCGCCAGGCGCTCGACGCCGGCGGCGAGACCTCCCCGGCGGACGCCTCGGACGACGCCGAGGAGAAGGAGGAGGTCAAGACCGAACCGGAGGAGACCTCCAGCCAGGCGGACGACGAGGAAGTCCCCCTGTTCCTCAGCCACAAGGGCCGGCTGCTCGCGTTCAAGAGCGCCGAATCGCTCGTCTCCTTCCTTCGTTCGGGTGCTCCGCACGATCTCGCACAATTGGACACCTGGGAGGCCCTCGCCGAGCGGGTACAGTCGAGCGACATCGACCCGCAGCCGGAAGACCGTTACGAGCTCGATCTCGTGGTGGAGAACCTGCGCGGCGGGCACGACAGTTGGGACCTTCCACTCCTCATCGCCGCCGGCGAGATTGCCCGTGACCTGGGGCACGCTCTCCGCATCAAGCCGGTGATCCTGGCACTGTCGCCCGGTTCTCCGCTCGACGACCTGGACGAGTCCCTGCGTTCTGCGGAGAACGGTGGAGTGAGCGGATTCTTCGGGCGCCGCCGGTTGAAGAAAATCGGGGCACAACAGGCGAGCCTCGGCTGGCGTTCGGTCATCGGCAAGATCTCTGCCGCTGTGGACTGGCGTGACTGACCGATTACCAGGGAACATCAAACGTTGGGCAGAGAGAAGCAGCACTCCCGGGGAGGAGGACGACGCCGTGGCGCTCGTGCGCGTGTACTGCGGTCTGGCGTCGGCTGATGAATCGGTGCGTTCGGCTTCGGCCGCGCCACTGACCATCGCCGTGGTGGACGACGCAGGCCGGCTGCTCGGCGTCCATGAGATCAGCGACGACCCGGCGGGCTACGCCCAGCTGGGCACGCTGCTCGTGGAACGGACGACGGGGTTCAGCGACGCGGCGGTCGCCGCCGACAGTGACGACCACGTCGTCACCTCGCTGCTCACCGCCGCCGGTCGGCCATTGGTCGTGGTCGACGACGACGACGCGGACGACTTCGCCGAGCGTTTCTCCGACGACGACTCCCCCGAAGAGATCGCGGCGCCGGTCGCCGCCCGGCGGGCCGTCGGCCTGGCCCGGGCGCTGCAGGCCGGCGCCATCGCGGCGGTCAACCTGCCGACGCCGCGCGAGCTGGTCAGCTACAAGCCCGTCCTGGCCGCACACGTCGCCATGCTGATCGGCCGCCACGCGGCGGCCGTGGCGCTGCGCGAGGTGCTGCGCGAGCTCTACCCGGCCGCTCTCCGGGCCTACCCCGACCCGGCCCACCCGCTGGCCCTGGCCGTGCTCGAGGCGGTGCCCGAGCCCGGCCGGATCACCGGCCGCCCCGGCGACACCGGCCACGTCACCCGCGAGATCGCCGGTGAGCTGGCCCGCAACGGCGCCGGCAGCGACGATCAGCTGATCGCCGCGGTCACCGCCCTGCAGGTGGCGATCAGCGAGTCGCCGCGCCGGGGCGGGGTCAACAAGTCTCTGGCCCCGGCCGCCGCCGACGCGGTCCGGCAGGCGATCGGCGCGGTCCGCTCCTGCGACGCCGCGTGTGCCGCCCTGGTCGGCACGCTGAGCGCCCGGGGCACCATGCCCACGGTCGCCGGCAGCATGGGCCGGCGCTCGTCCCGGCGCTCCACCGAGCCCGCGTCGCTGCAGCCGGTGCCCGACGCCCTGCCGTCCCGCACTTCCGGCCTCACCGCCCGCGACGACAGCCGCGCGGCGGGCCTCACCGCCCGCGACGACGGCCGCGCGGCAGGCCTCACCCGCGACGACAGCCGGGCCGCCGCACTCGGTGGCCGCACCTCCGCGCTCGGTGGCCGCGCCGCCGCGCTCGGAGGCCGCGACGGTGGCCGCCTGTCCGGTCTCGCGGGCCGCGACGACGCCCTCGCCGGCCGCGACTCGTCTCGCGACGACGCGCCGGCCGCCCGCGGCTCCGCTCGTGACGACGCACTCACGGGCCGAGGCTCCGGGCGTGACGACGCACTCGCGGGCCGAGGCTCCGGGCGTGACGATGGACTGGCAGGCCGCGGCGCCTCCCGCGATGACGCTCTGGCGGGCCGCGGCGCCGGCCGTGACGACGCGCTCGGCGGCCGTGACAACGCCCGGGGTGACGCGCTGCCGTCCCGCGCCGCCGCTCTCGCGGGCCGCGACGAGGCACGGGGCGATGTGCTTGCGGGCCGGGACGACGCCCGGGGTGGGGACACCTCGCGCTTCGGCCGCCGCAGCCGTCCCGAGCCGTCGGTGGCCGGGAACGGGCCGGCCACGCCGCAGCCGATGACCGCTCCGCCGGTCGCTCCCGACCCGATCGCTCCGCCGCCGGTCGCACCGGCCGCGGCGAACGGGCTTCCCGGCCGCGCGACCACGCCGGGCAACCGGCCGGTCTCGGTGCCGCCGCCTCCGCCCGGCATGACCCCGATCACGCCGGGTTCGCGCCCGGTTCCGTCGTCCCGCCCTCCGGCGACGCCGACGTCACCCGGTGGTCGTGCCACTCCGGCCGAGGCCGGCGAGCCGTTCCGCCCGACCCTGACGAACGCCGAGCTCAACCGGGCCCGGGCCGAACGTCAGCGCACTGTCATCCCGTCCCGGCCCAAGACGACGCCGGCCAACGGCGTGCCCGGCGGGCCGACCGACTTCAGCCTGCCGCTGCCTCCGCAGTCGCCGGCCGCTCCGTCCGCCCCGGCGCAGCGTCCCGGCCAGGAGATCGCCGACCCGGGTTCGCGGGCCAACTGGCCGCTGCTCAACGCCGGCAAGGACGACGCGGCGGCCACCCCGCCGGCGGCCGCCTCGGTCAGCCCGGCGCCGGCCGGTGGCCGGGTGAAGCCGCCGTGGCAGGACATGCCGAAGGAGCCGCCGTCGCTGCGCCTCGTCGACCAGGCGTTGAACGGGCGGCCCGGCGTCGACCCGGCCGGCCCGCCCCCGCTGCGGGTGGTCGAAGGCGCCGGCATGAGCAAGAAGCTGACCGCCCTCGACCGCAGCAGCACGCCGCCGGTTCCGTCCGACGGCAGCGACGGCGACCTGCTGATCTTCGCGGCGGCCCGTTCGGCGTGGTTCACCGGCAAGTCCGACTCGGACAAACCGGACTGGACCAACCCGAACGACAGCGGCTGGCGCGCGGCGGAGAAGGCGGCCACCCCGGCCGTCGCCGCCGAGACGTCGGCCGGCCTGCCGAAGCGGGTGCCGCAGGCCAACCTGGTGCCGGGTTCGCCGCTGCGCGAGGAGCGTCCGCTGCGGATCGTCCGGGACGCGGCCTCGATCGCCGCGCACACCACGGGCTATTTCCGCGGCTGGCGTCGCGGCCAGGAGATCGGCGGTTTCGCCATGGGCGGGCGCCCGGGCCGCGAGGCCGCCGGGGGCTGGGACTTCACCCGTGACGGCCAGCCCGCCGACGACTACCGCGACAACAACGCCGGTTTCGGCGGACGTTGATCCGACCTTCGAGGCCGCAACCCCGATCGGGGTTGCGGCCTCTGCCTTCGCGCGCGGTCGTCTTCGATTTCTTCGGTACGCTGACCGACCCCGCCGCCGAGCAGGAACGCCGTCCCGCCTTCGCGGCGACGGCCGGGGTGCTAGGGATCGACCCGGACGTCTTCTACACGGCGATGGCGGGCAGTTTCCCGCAACGGATCGTCGGCGCCTACGGCGATACAGCCGCCACCCTGCTCGCCGTCGCGAAGGCGTGCGGGGCCTCCCCCACGCCGGCGACACTCGAGGCGGCGGTACGCACCCACCACGCCGGTGCTGAACGCGTCCGCAGGCCCCGGGAGGGCGCTCTGGACACCGTGGGCACTCTGCGGCGGCTCGGATACCGCACCGGGCTTCTCAGCGACTGCTCCAGCGAACTGTGCGAGGCGTGGGCGACCACCCCGTACGCGCCGCTCATCGACGTCCCGGTCTTCTCCTGGCGGGAGCGGCGCCGCAAACCGGATCCGGCCCTCTATGCCACGGTGGCCGCCCGGCTAGGCGTTCCGGCGAACGAATGCTGGTATGTCGGTGACGGCGGCAGCCGCGAACACGACGGCGCCCGCCGGGCCGGCATGCGCCCCGTCCTCGTCACGAACGTGGCCTATCCAGGGGTGGCAGCCTTCCGCACCGACCCCGACGGGTTCATCCCGCCGCACAAGGTGGACGAGCTGTCCGAGCTGCCTGCCCTGCTCAGCTACTCCGGGGACTGACAGCGAAGGGGCGCAACCACTCACGCAGGCCGCGCGGCGGCAGGCTCGCGGTCTGGACGCGCCAGCGGCCAGCGAGCCGGCGCCGCGCCCTCGGCGGGAGCAGCGATCTGAATCACCCTCCCCGCTGCGACCCGACTTTGATCTTTCAAAGCGCAACCGAATCACTTAGGGTGAGTGAGTGACTCCGGAGAACGAGCGGTGGCGGACATGGCGAAGCCCCGCTCCGGCGACCGGAGCGGGGCTTCAACCAGTTGTCAGGCGGGCGCTACCGCGCGCGAGCGACGCATGGTCAGAACGTACTCCACCAGGGAGATCAGCACGTTCTTCGTCGACTCGCGGTTGCGGGCGTCGCAGCTCACGACGGGCACGTCGCTCGAGATCGCCAGAGCGTCCCGCACGTCCTGCGCGTTGTGGTACTGCATGCCGTCGAAGCAGTTGATGGCGATCAGGTAGGGCAGTCGCCGGTGCTCGAAGAAGTCGATGGCGGCGAAGCAGTCGGCGAGCCGACGCGTGTCCACCATGACCACCGCACCGATGGCGCCCCGGACCAGCTCGTCCCACATGAACCAGAAACGCGTCTGGCCCGGCGTTCCGAACAGGTAGAGGATCAGGTCGCGGTCGATGCTGATCCGGCCGAAGTCCATGGCCACGGTGGTGGTCATCTTGCCCGGCACCTGCCGGTTGTCGTCGACACCCACGCCGGCCGAGGTCATGATGGCCTCGGTGGTCAGCGGGGTAATCTCCGAGACCGACCCCACCAGCGTCGTTTTGCCGACGCCGAAGCCACCGGCGATGACAATCTTCGCCGATGTCACGCGTCCCGCAGCGGGACGAGACATGTCAGAGCCTGCGAAGTCCACTCAGCACCCTTTCCAGCAGTTCCGTGCCTACCGCGTCGGTCTCGTCCTCGAGCGAGGTGGGCTCGTAGACCGCGAGCAGGCCGTCCGAGGCCATGTCTGCCACGATCACCCGAGCCACACCGAGCGGCAGTTGCATGCGTGCGGCGATCTCGGCGAGCGATTGGACCCGCCCGCCGTCGCACATCGCCGCGATGTACTGATGCTCGCTTCCACCCTGTCCGCGGCTCATTCCTGAACGGCCACGCACGGTTGTCTCGACCAGCGCTTCCAGCGCTATCTCAAGCTTCGGACGGGTCCGACCGCGGGTCACGGCATATGGTCTGACCAGCGCACCGGTCGGCTCATCGCGTTCGGGCATAGTCACCGTCAACCCCTCCCTCGGCCCCTCGAAGTGTATTGGTTGTCAAGGTTTCTGACAGTAGCCGACCGGGTCGGCTCACTGCCCGCTTCAGCCCAGCACCCCGGCCGCGGAACGCGGCGCGGGGGTCAGAGCCTCGCCGACCCGGTCGACCAGGAGGGCCATCTCGTAGCCCACCTGCCCGACGTCACAGCTGCGCGCCGCGAGAACCGCGAACGAGGAGCCGTCGGAGATCGACATCAGGAACAGGAATCCATTGTCCATCTCGACCACCGTCTGGAGGACGGCGCCACCCTCGAAGCAACGCGCGGCACCCTGGGTCAGGGATACCAGGCCGGACGCGATGGCCGCCAGCTGGTCGGCACGGTCCCGCGGAAGGTCCCGTGAGGCCGCCAGGAGCAGGCCGTCGGCGGAGACCGCGATCGCGTGCGCGACCCCGGGAACGCGGTCGGCGAAGTTGGCCAGGAGCCAACCGAGATCCTGCGTAGATGTCATGCCTCATGCTCCTTGCCAGCCTGCGAGGGCTGCTGCCCTCCCGGAGTCTCCTCCAGGTTGGTCGATTGTTCCTTGGTGCGACCGCGCTGCACACCCCGGTGGTACGCGGACAGCAGACCGCGGACCCCCTCGGGCGTACGGCGCTGGACGGAGTTACCGCCCCGGTCGACACCGCCGGGGACGAGTTGCGCCATCGGCGTGCGCTTCGGAAGGCCCGCCGTGGTTGTGGTCTCGACCTGTGCCTCGGACGCGGCACGGGCCGCCTGCCAGCCGTCGTCGGCCGCGGTGTGCCACGGGTTCGAGGCCGCCGCGCCGTTGCTGTAGGAGCCGCCGGCCGCCGCCGCGGAGGCGCCGACCGTCGCGGTGTCGAGGTCACGCGACTCGGGCGAGCCGGCCTGCTGCGGCACACCGGCCGTGCGGGTCGGTTCGCCGGTGGGGATCCGGCGCGAGGAGACGATCGACTCGTCGGCCGGACCGGCCGCCGTCTCGGGCCGGGACGTGTCGCTCGGGTGCGTCGTGGTGAACCACGCCGACTCGAGCTCCCGGAAGATCGGCAGCTCCATGGTCTCGTCAGCGAACGGGACGGATCCCTCGCGCTGGCGTGCCGAGGCCTGCGCCGCGGCGATCTGCGCGGCGGCGGTGGCCTGAGCCTCCGCGGCCTGCGCCGAGGACTGCTCCTGCCCGGCGCGGGCGGCGTCCTCGGCCGTGGGGGCCGGGGGCGCCGACGCGGGCATCGGAGCGGTCTGCGGGTTGGTCGGCCGGGCCACCTGCGGCTGCGGCTCGAAGTTGTCCGGGCGGTAGCGCGGGATCTCGGCCGTCATGTCGAGCGCGGCGGCGAGGCTCTCCGGCACGTGCGGCGTCGCGGACTGCTCCCGGTCGGCAGCGACCGGCGGCCAGGCCGGCGGCGCTGCGGCGAACGGGGCGGCCGGCTCGGCCGAGACCGGAGCGTTCGGCATCGGAGCGCCCGACATCGGGCTGTTCGGCATGGCGTTCGGCATCGGTGCGGCCGAGGTCGGCGCCGCGGACACCGGAGCGGCCGAGACCGGCTCCGAGTACGGCGGGGCCGACGGCACCGGAGGCGCCGACACCGGGGGCACCGGCGGGGCGGAGACCGGCGGCATGACCGGTCCGCGACCGAGGTTCTCCGGGTTGGCCGGCAGCTGGCGCGGGATGGCCGTGCCGAAGCCGTTGGTGTCCTCGGGGCGCGGGAAGTCGCCGTTGCGGCGCTGCGCCAGCTCGTCGAGACCGGCGAAGCCCTGCGGGCCGGACGGCAGCGGCGGGATGACCTCGTTGCTGCGCGGGCCGTGGAAGCCGTTGGCGAAGCCGTTGCCGTTGGTGGCCGGACCGGAGTTGCCGTTCAGGCCGCCGAACCCGGTGGGCGCGGCGCCGGTCAGGTCGGACCAGGCCGGCACCGAGCCGTTGGAGCCGTTGACCGGCTCGAACGGGCGGCCACCGCCGTTGAATCCACCGTTGCCGCCGAAGCCACCGCGGCCGCTCTCCAGGGCGAGTGGCTCGCCGAAGGACGGGACGGACGGCTGCGGGCCGGAGTCGAACCCGCCGACGGCGGACTGCATCGACTGGACGCGGGCGGAGGCCGCCGCGGCCAGCACCGAGGAGGGCAGGCCGACCTCGGCCACCGTGCCGCGCTCGCGGTCGGCGGGACGGAGCTCGACGCGGACGGCGTGGCGGTTGGCCAGCCGGGCGACCACGACGAGGCCCATCATGCGGGAGACGGCGACGTCCACCGTGGGCGGGTTGGCGAGCCGCTCGTTGAGGTCGCGCAGCTGCTCACGGCTGATGCCGATGCCGTGGTCCTCGACGGTCAGCACGGCGTTGTCGCCCACCCGGCGCGCCTCGACGAGCACGTTCGAGTTCGGCGGGGAGAAGGCGGTCGCGTTGTCGAAGAGCTCGGCGACCAGGTGGACCATGTCGTTGACGGCGTGCGCCGCCACCTCGATCTCCCGGTCGATCTGGCCGAACTCGATGCGGGTGTAGTGCTCGACCTCGGACTGCGCGGCGCGCAGCACGTCGATCAGAGCGGCCGGCTCGCGCTGCACACGGGTGGAGTCGGCGCCCGCGAGGACCAGGAGGTTCTCGTCGTTGCGGCGCATCCGGGTGGCGAGGTGGTCGAGCTGGAAGAGCTCGGCCAGACGGTCCGGGTCCTCCTCGCCGCGCTCCAGCCGGTCGAGGTGACCGATGAGCCGGTCGACCAGGATCTGCGAACGGCGGGCGAGGTTGACGAACATCGTCGCGACGGAGGCGCGGAGCGCGGCCTGCTCGGCGGCGGTACGCACGGCCTCGAGGTGAACCGCGTTGAACGCCTCGGTCACCTGGCCGAACTCGTCCCGGCTGCGGACCGGCAGCGGCTCGGCGATCTGGTCGGCGACCTGGGCCGGCGTGAGCGACGCGGAGAGCGCCGGGTCACGCAGCCGGCTCACCGCGTGCGGCAGGCCGAACTGGGCCACCGCGAGGGCGCCCTGGCGCAGCTCGCGCAGCGAGCGGGCCATCGACCGGGCGACCAGCCAGGCGAACAGGATGCCGAGCAGGAGCAGGGCGAGCAGCAGGCTGGTCTCCAGGAAGACCCGCTGGTTCGTGTCGTCGCGCAGGGTCGTCGCGTTGGCGACGATGTCCTTGTCGTACTCCACCTCGACCTGGCGGAAGAGGTCGTTGTAGCCCTTCATCGCCTCTTCCCAGGAAGCGGCGTTGAACGGGATGTTTCGGATGTTGTTGCCCTGCAGCGCCATGAGCGGCGTCGTGAGGTTCGTCGCGGCCTGCGCCTTGAGGCCGGTGACCGTGTTGGCGAACATCTGCTTCTCGGCGTCGCTGCCGACCGCGTCGAGCGTGTCGACGGCCAGCGCGTAACCGGTCTGCGTGCTCAGGAACTTCTGGCGCAGGTTGTTGTTCAGCTCGCCGGCGTTGATGATCTCGTGGCCGATGAACCGCTGCTGGGCGATGTAGTCCTTCGCCTCGGCGATCGCGGAGACCGCGCGCAGGTGGTCGCTCAGGGCCGGGTCGGTGGCGAGCTGCGCCGAGGAGTCGCGGACCTGGAGCAGGTCGTCGATCAACGTGTTGTAGTTGATCTTCACGTCTTCCTCGTCGACCTGACCGTTCGCCACCTTGCTGCGGAAGGCGGGGAGGTCCTCGAGGTTGTTGTCGAGGCGGGACAGGAGCGAGCCGACGTTGAACGGAACGTCCTCGAGCGCGCCCTTCTGCTGAACGTACGGCGACTTGGCGGAGTCGACCGCCTCGTGCTCGCCGTTGTAGAGCTCGACTGCCGCCTTCGCGGCGTCGTCGTTCTTCGCGTCCTTGGCGAGCGCCACCATGATGCCGTAGGTCCGCTCGGCCTGGAGGTGGTCGACCAGACCACCGGCCGCCTCGGACAGCACCGAGAGCGTGCGGGCGCGCTCGGCGTTGCTCGCCTCGTCGATGTGGTCGACGAGGCCCTGGACGCCGACGATGATCGTCGCCACCGTGGGCACCAGCATGATCAGGCCGAGTTTCGACCAGATCGGTAGGTCTCGCAGTCGACCAGCCGGTCGACGCAGACGCGACATGACGCCGTTCGCCGCCTTGGGGCGCTTGCTCACGTCACCGTCCTCCTGATTCGGGCCCCGGCATTCGGCTCGCCGGCACCGCGCACGACCGACTCGCCGGGTCGGGCCCCCGAGATTCCATCACGACAAGTGTCAAAGAGAAAGGGCAGGCGGACACGGACCGGTTGTGTGACGCGATGTTGCAACATCGGAGTTGGACATCGCCGGTCCAATATCACTGCGTGTAAATCTGCACATCTCTCAAGGTCACTCACTCGGCCGGGCTGCCTTGGGGGGTGGGGCGCAGCGCGACCGGGTCCCGATCGTAGTCGATCGCGATAGAAGTGACGATGGCTCGCTTCACCGCGATCGGCAAGGCGAGATGCCGGTTTCTGCCGAGTTTGCAGGCGGCAGTCTAGCCGAACGGAGGACGGCTTGTACCTGGCCGTCGATTTCTTTTGACGTACGTTCGTCCGTATCAGAGAAAAGGGCGAAAACCGGCGGCGGACGCCGCCGGTCCCCGGTCAGCCGAGCAGCTTCGCGTACGCCGGCTTGATCACCTCATTGATCAGCACGAGGCGCTCGTCGTACGGGATGAACGCCGACTTCATCGCGTTGATGGTGAGCCACTGCATCTCCGCCCAGCCCCAGCCGAAGGCCTCGCTCAGCAGCGCCATCTCGCGCGACATCGACGTGCCGCTCATCAGCCGGTTGTCGGTGTTGACGGTCACCCGGAACCGGAGGTCGTGCAGCAGCTTGATCGGGTGCCCGGCGATCGAGGCGGCCGCACCGGTCTGCACGTTCGACGACGGGCAGAGCTCCAGCGGGATCCGCTTGTCCCGGACGTACGCCGCGAGCCGGCCCAGGGCCGGGATCTCGAGCGGGGTGCCGGGCGGCGGCACCGTGATGTCGTCCACGATCCGTACGCCGTGACCCAGCCGGTCGGCGCCGCACCACTGGATCGCCTCCCAGATCGACGGCAGGCCGAACGCCTCGCCCGCGTGGATGGTGAAGTGGAAGTTCTCCCGCTGGAGGTACTCGAACGCGTCGAGGTGCCGGGTGGGCGGGAAGCCCGCCTCCGCGCCGGCGATGTCGAAGCCGACCACGCCGGTGTCCCGGTAGCGGACCGCCAGCTCGGCGATCTCCTGCGAGCGGGCGGCGTGCCGCATCGCGGTGAGCAGGGTGCCGATCCGGATCGGCCGGCCGGCCGCGGCCGCCTCGGCGCTGCCGTCGCGGAACCCGGCGTGCACCGCGTCGACGACCTGGTCGAGGGTGAGGCCGGACTCCAGGTGCTGCTCCGGCGCGTAGCGGACCTCGGCGTAGACGACGCCGTCGGCGGCCAGGTCGAGCGCGCACTCCTTGGCGACCCGGTGCAGGCCCTCCTCGGTCTGCATGACCGCGACCGTGTGGGCGAAGGTCTCCAGGTACCGTTCCAGCGAGCCGGAGTCGGCCGCCGCGACGAACCACTCGCCGAGCTCCTCCGGGTCCTGCGCGGGCAGCTCGTGTCCGACGGCCGCGGCCAGCTCGACGATCGTGGCCGGCCGCAACCCGCCGTCGAGATGGTCGTGGAGCAGAACCTTCGGTGCCTTGACGATGTCCGAGTGTGCGATGCCAACCATCAGAAGAGCCTAGAGGGAAGCACCCGATGATCGACGGAGCAATCCCGTATCTGCGGTGCCCGGTGTGCGGGGAACCACTCGCGCGCCGGGAGCGCGCGCTGCGATGTCCGCGAGGGCACAGCTTCGACATGGCGAAGCAGGGGTACGCCGACCTCAGCGCCGGACGGCTCCCGCACAGCGGCGACACCGCCGGGATGGTGGCCGACCGGGCCGCGTTCCTGGGCGCCGGGCACTACGACTTCATCGCCGACGCCCTCGCCGGGCACCGCACCGACGGGCTGGTCCTGGACGCCGGCACCGGGACCGGCGACTACCTGGCCCGCTTCCTGGACGCGTCGCCGTCCGCCACCGGGCTCGGCCTGGACGTGTCCAAGCCGGCGCTGCGCCGGGCGGCCCGGGCCCACGAGCGCGCCGCCGCGGTGCTGACCGACCTGTGGCGGCCGCTGCCGGTCGCGGACGCGTCGGCATCGGTGATCCTGAACGTCTTCGCGCCGCGCAACGGCGCCGAGTTCCGGCGGGTGCTGCGCCCGGACGGGGTGCTGCTGGTGGTCACCCCGGCCGCCGACCACCTGGCCGAGCTGATCGCCGAGCACGGGCTCATCTCGGTCGACCCGGACAAGGCGGCCCGGGTGTCGGGCAGCCTCGACGCGCACTTCTCCCGGGTCTCCAGGACGGCGCTGCGACGCTCGCTCGACCTCGACGGCACCGAGGCCCGCACCCTGATCGGGATGACGCCGAGCGCGCGGCATGCGGATATTTCCGATTTGTCGGGCGGGAAAGTGACGGCCGCCGTGGACCTCACGGTTTATCGTCCCCGCTAGACCGAGAGATCTACTTCCTCCCACTCCGGCGGGGCGTCGTGGTACGGCCCGGTGAAGACGACGGCCCACTCGAGTGCCCACCGCCGCTGCCCGATCGCGTTGCTGTCCACCTCGCCGGGCAGCGTCCGGCCGGCCTGCTCGGACTCCTGGAACGCCCAGTCCAGGCAGTAGTAGAGGTCCAGCAGCACGGCGGCCTCGGCCGGGTCCCGGACCGCCACCAGCGACCGCGACCGCCAGCTGCCGAACGTCTCCCCGGCCGGCAGGTCCGGCATCTGCGTCATCAGCCCGTCGTCCGGCGGCACGGTCGGGTCCAGGTGCCGGCTCAGGCCGAGCAGCCAGGCCAGCGCGAAGACGGCGTCGTGGTGCAGCACGAACGACCGGTGGTCGCCCTTCGCCCCGATCACGAACTGCCACTCCGGCGGGGTGACCAGGTCGACCAGGTGCGAGCCGAGCAGCCAGCTCATCGCCGCCTCGGTGGGCATGCCGAAGCAGCGCGCGACGACCACGTGCAGCACCGCGGCCCGGGCCTCCAGCTCGGCGGTCGGGCGCAGCTCGACCGTGTCCCCCGGCTCCCACACCAGCGGGAACGCCAGGGGTGGCAGGGGCAGGCCGAGCCGCGCGAGCTCGTCGAGACTGGCCTCGCGGACCGCGCGGGGATCGGGGGCGGCCTTCGTCATGGTGCGGTCAGGCTATGCGGTCGAGGAGCAGCCCGGCGGAGGAGGGCGGCTCGGTGCCGACGACGACCGCGGCGGCCGCCTCGTCCCGCGCCACCGGGATCCGGGACTCGTCGTCGGCGCGCAGCTCCAGCAGCACGTCGCCGGTCCGGACCCGGTCGCCCGGGCGGACCTTGAGCTGGACGCCCGCGCCGAAGCTGACCGGGTCCTCCTTGCGCGCCCGGCCGGCGCCGAGACGCCAGGCCGCGATGCCGATCCCGTACGCGTCGAGCGAGGTGACCACGCCGTCCCGCTCGGCCCGCAGCACCTCGGTGTGCCGGGCCTGCGGCAGCGCCGCGTCCGGGTCGCCGCCCTGGGCCCGGATCATCGCCCGCCAGGTGTCCATGGCCGCGCCCGAGGCGAGCGCCTTCTCCGGGTCGGCGTCCACGCCCGCGGCCGCGAGCATCTCCCGGGCCAGGGCCAGGGTGAGCTCGACCACGTCGGCCGGGCCGCCGCCGGCCAGCACCTCGACCGACTCGGCCACCTCGTTGGCGTTGCCGACGGCCAGCCCGAGCGGGGTGCTCATGTCGGTGAGCAGCGCGACCGTGGTGACGCCGCTGTCCTTGCCGAGCTGGACCATGGTGCGGGCCAGCTCCTGCGCCATGGCGAGGTCCTTCATGAACGCGCCCGAGCCGACCTTGACGTCCAGGACCAGCGCCCCGGTGCCCTCGGCGATCTTCTTGCTCATGATCGAGCTGGCGATCAGCGGGATGGCCTCGACCGTGCCGGTCACGTCGCGCAGGGCGTAGAGCTTGCGGTCGGCCGGGGCCAGGCCCTCGCCGGCCGCGCAGATGACCGCGCCGATGTCCTGGAGCTGCGACTTGAACTGGTCGTTGGAGATCCGGGCCTGCCAGCCCGCGATCGACTCCAGCTTGTCCAGCGTGCCGCCGGTGTGCCCGAGGCCGCGGCCGGAGAGCTGCGGCACGGCCACGCCGCAGGCCGCGACGAGCGGGGTCAGCGGCAGCGTGATCTTGTCGCCCACGCCGCCGGTGGAGTGCTTGTCGGCGGTCGGCCGGGTGACCGAGGAGAGGTCCAGGCGCTCGCCGCTCGCGATCATCGCGGCGGTCCAGCGGGCGATCTCGCGCGGCGTCATGCCGCGCAGCAGGATCGCCATGGCGAGCGCGGACATCTGCTCGTCGGCGACGACGCCCTTGGTGTACGCGTCGACCACCCAGTCGATCTGGGCGTCGGAGAGCTCGTGCCCGTCCCGCTTGGCCCGGATCACGTCCACTGCCGCGAAGCCGCTCACCTGTTCTCCTCCCAGCGCGACCCGATGCCCTCGGGAGCGTCGCCCTCGCCGGCCCAGGAGAGGCCGCCCTCGGCGTCCACCACGACCACCCGCGGGGTACGGACCAGTCCCCAGGCCACCGCCGCGGCGGCCGCCGGGAAGTTCGGGCCCTCCTCCAGGATGCCCTTCTCCTCGGCGCTGCCGGGCTCACCCGACGAACGCTCCCAGTACGCGGTCCAGATCGTCTCGCCACCGGAGATGTCCGGGTGGACGAAGACCGATCCCCGGCCGCGCCACTTGGCCAGCTCGGCGGGCACCTCGGCGCCGCCGGTCCCGCCGGTCACCCGCTGCATGTCCTCGTACCCGAAGGCGTACGGCAGCAGCTCGGTCATCCGCAGCGGCCGGGGCAGCGCCTCGACCAGCAGGTCCGGGCCGCCGTGCTCCCAGAGCAGCTGGCGGCAGCGGCCGCACGGCATCAGCGGCGCGCCGGTCGCGTCCACGCAGGAGATCGCCACCAGCCGGCCCCCGCCGGACGCGTGCAGCGAGCTCACCAGGCCGCACTCCGCGCAGAGGGTCATCCCGATGGACGCGTTCTCCACGTTGCAGCCCACGATCACCCGGCCGTCGTCGACCAGCCCGGCCACACCGACCGGGAAGTCGGAAATCGGCACGTACGCACGCCGCATCGTCTCGATGGCGGACGCGCGCAGCGCCGCCCAGTCGATCTCCATAAAACCGATTCTGCCTGACTCTGGGAACTGGCTAGCTCTTGATGTACGGAACGCCGTCGGCCGCCGGGGCACGGACCCGGCCGACCAGGCCGGCCACCGCGATGATGGTGGCCAGGTACGGCAGCATGTTGAGGAACTGGCTGGGCACCGGGCTGCCGACCGCGCTCAGGTAGGTCGCCAGCTTCTGCGCGAAGCCGAAGAAGAGCGCCGCCCCGAGCGCGCCGAACGGGGTGAACCGGCCGAAGATCAGCGCGGCCAGGGCGATGAAGCCCGCGCCGGCCGTCATGTTCTTGGTGAAGCTGCCGGTCGCCACGAGCGTGAAGTACGCGCCGCCGAGGCCGGCGACCACGCCGCCCATCAGCACGTTCAGGTACCGCAGGCCGCGGACCCGGATGCCCACCGTGTCGGCCGCGGTCGGGTGCTCGCCGACCGCGCGGGTCCGCAGGCCCCAGCGCGTCCGGGTGAGCCCGAAGTGGATCAGGACGACCAGGCCGAGCGCGACCCAGACCAGCAGGTTCGTGTCGAACAGCACCGGGCCGATGACCGGGATGTCGGCCAGGCCGGGGATCCGCCACTCGGGCAGCCGCGGCGGCTCGTTGTAGGTGCTCGCGTCGCTCTGCATCAGCCGCTCGTAGAGGAAGCCGGTGACGCCGAGCGCGAACAGGTTGAGCACGATGCCGACCACGGTCTGGTCGACCAGGTACCGGATCGAGAGCACCGCCAGGATCGCCGCGATGATCACGCCGCCGACGGCCGCGCTGATCAGGCCGGCCCAGACGCTGGTGGCCATCGTGCCGACCAGGGCCCCGGCGAACGCGCCCATCAGGAACTGGCCCTCGATCGCCACGTTCACGACGCCGGACCGCTCGCCGAGCACGCCCGCGAGCGCGCCCAGGATCAGCGGCAGCGCCAGCTGCAGCGTGCCGCTGGTGGTGTCCACGAGCGGCAGGAACTTGCCCGCCACCTGCCAGCAGAGGAACGACAGGACGAAGGCCAGGATGCCGAGCGAGAGCAGCAGGTTCTGGTACTTCTTGGCGAAGCTCGCGAAGAGCAGGCCGCCGGTCGCGATCGTGACGATCCCGAAGAGCACCGCGCCGAGCTGACCGTTGATCGACAGCGCCGCGCCCTCGGCGTCCTCGCTCAGGGTGAACCGGGCCGCCTCGCCCGGCGCGAGCGAGCCGAAGAGGGCCGCGGCCAGGATGCCGATCACGACGAGGCCCACGCCGAGGCGCCGCTGCCGGGTCCAGAACGGCTCCGGCGCGGTGACCTCGGCGGTCTCCTGCACAGTTGCGGTCGACATGACTCAGCCCTTCGCCAGCGAGGCGCCCGGCCGCACGAGGCGGGTGGCGCGAAGTCGGAAGATCGCCTTTACCAGGGCGGGGGCGGCGATGAAGATGACGATCAGCGCCTGGAGCACGGTGACCAGCTCCAGCGAGATGCCCGAGTACGACTGCATCCGGTTGCCGCCGGCCCGCAGCGCGCCGAAGAGCAGGGCGGCCCACAGCGTGCCCCACGGCTTGTTGCGGCCGAGCAGCGCGACCAGCAGGCCGTCGAAGCCGATGTTGCCGGCCACCGCGGGGGTCAGCGCGTACGCCGTACCGAGCACCTGGGTGGCGCCGCCGAGCCCGGCCAGGGCGCCGGCGACCGCCATGAGCACGGCGTAGGTCTTCGCGACGCTGATGCCGGCGGTCTTCGCGGCGTGCTGGTTGGCGCCGACGGCCCGCAGCTCGAAGCCGAACGACGAGCGGTTCAGCAGCCAGGCCACCCCGGCCGTGACCGCGACCGCGAGCAGGATGCCGAGGTGCACCCGGAGCACGCCGCCGAACGACGGCAGCTTTGCCGACTCGGCGACCGCCTTGCTGATCGCGTCGGTGCGGTTCGGGTCCTGCACGCCCTTCTGCAGCACGAGCCAGGAGAGGAAGAGCGCGGCCGTGTAGTTCAGCATGATCGTGGTGATCACCTCGTGGGCGCCGGTGCGCGCCTTGAGGATGCCCGGGATGAAGCCCCAGAGCGCGCCGCCGATCGCGCCGGCCAGGATCGCGACCACCAGGTTCAGCACGATCGGCAGGCCGAACGCGAAGCCGGCCACGCCGGCCGTGATGGTGCCGATGACGGCCTGGCCCTGCGCTCCGATGTTGAACAGGCCGCCGCGGAACGCCAGCGCCACCGAGAGGCCGGTGAAGACCAGCGGGGCGGCGTAGGTCAGCGTCTCGGAGATCGGCGCGAGCGCGTCCTGCCAGGTGCCGGTGCCGCTGAACCAGGCGTTGAACGCCTCCGGGTCACCGAACGCGCCCTTGAGCAGGTCGGAGTACGCGGTGCTGATCAGCGTCCAGCTCGCGGTGAGCGCGTCGGCCGGCCGGGCGGTGAAGTAGGCGAACTTCGCCAGCACCTCGGAGTCGGAGACGACGATCAGGACCGCGCCGATGACGAACGCCAGCACGATCGAGAGGAAGGTGACCGTGACGGTGTTGGAGGACCAGAGGTTACGGGTGAAGACGCTGAGGAAGGACTCCTCGTCCTTCTGCTCGGCGTCCTTCTTGACCGGCGCTTCGGTGGTCACTTCGTCCCCTCTTCCGGTGCGTTACCGGTGATGCCGGCCATGAGCAGGCCCAGCTCCTCGCGCGGGGTGTCCGGCGAGACGATCGCCAGGACCCGGCCGCGGTACATCACGGCGATCCGGTCGGCCAGGCCGACCACCTCGTCCAGCTCGCTGGAGACCACCATCACGGCCGTGCCCTGGTCGCGCTCGTGGACGATCCGGCCGTGGATGAACTCGATCGAGCCGACGTCCACGCCGCGGGTCGGCTGGGACGCGATGAGCAGGCGCAGCGGGCGGGACATCTCCCGGGCCACCACGACCTTCTGCTGGTTGCCGCCGGAGAGCGTGCCGACCGCGGTGTCCGGGGACTGGCACCGGATGTCGAACTGCTCGACCCGCTCCCGCGCGTTGCTCCCGATGCTGCCGTGGTTCATCGCGAAGGCGTTGCCGTAGGGCGCCCGGTCGTACATGTCGAGGATCAGGTTCTCGGCGACCGAGAACTCCTTGACGACGCCGTCGTGGCTGCGGTCCTCGGGGACGTAGCCGACGCCGGCCCGCAGGATCTGCTTGGTGTTCAGGTTCGCGAGGCTCTCGTTGTCCAGCTCGACCGAGCCGGCCCGCACCTCGCGCAGGCCCATCACGGCCTCGACCAGCTCGGTCTGCCCGTTGCCCTGCACGCCGGCGATGCCCAGCACCTCGCCGGCCCGGACCTCCAGGTCGACGCCGTCGACGGCGCGGATGCCCCGGTCGTCGTCGACCACGAGGCCGGAGAGCTTCAGCACGCTGCGGCCGGGTTCCGCCGGGGTCTTCGCGACCTCCAGGCTCACCGCGCGGCCGACCATGAGCGCCGCGAGCTCGTCCTCGCTCGTGTCCGGCGAGGCGGTGCCGACGATCTTGCCGCGGCGGACCACGGTGATCCGGTCGGCGATCGCCTTGACCTCTTTGAGCTTGTGGGTGATGAAGACGATGGACTTGCCCATCGCGGTGAGCGAGCGCATCACGGCGAGCAGCTCGTCGGTCTCCTGGGGGGTGAGCACGGCGGTCGGCTCGTCCAGGATCAGCAGGTCGACATCCCGGGTGAGCGCCTTGACGATCTCGACGCGCTGCTGCGCGCCGACCGGCAGGTCCTCGACCAGGGCGTCCGGGTCGACCGGCAGGCCGTAGCGCTCGGAGGTCTCGATGACGTCCCGGCGCGAGCGGCGGCGGTCGAGCCAGCCGAGCGGCCCGCCGCGGATCTCCTCGTGGCCGAGGGCGATGTTCTCCGCGACGGTGAAGACCGGCACGAGCATGAAGTGCTGGTGCACCATGCCGATGCCGGCCGCGATCGCGTCGCGGGGGCTGCGGAAGACGACCGGCTCGTCGTTCACGACGATCTGGCCCTCGTCCGGCTGGAGCAGGCCGTAGAGCTGGTTCATCAGCGTCGACTTGCCCGCGCCGTTCTCGCCGAGCAGGGCGTGGACCTCGCCCGGCTCGACCGTGATGTCGATGTGGTCGTTGGCCACCAGGTCGCCGAAGCGCTTGGTGATGCCGCGCAGTTCGAGTTTCAGCGGAATCTCCCGGATTCGGTAAGGCCAACTGAGGGACTGAATGACGAGCCGCCGCTCAGCCGCAGGTGGTGACCCGCGGCTGGGCGGCGGCCGAGATGCTACCTAACTGGTGGATCAGGCCGGTGCGCTGGCCGACTCGACCTTCACCTTGCCGGCGATGATGTCCGCCTTCAGCGTGTCGATCTCGGTCTTCAGGGCCGCGTCGACCTTGCTGTCGAACTGGTTGTACGGCGCGATGCCGACGCCGTCGTTCTCCAGGGTGCCGACGTAGCCGGGGCTCGCGGCGAGGGCCTCGCCCTTGGCGCCCTTGACCACGGCCTCCTTGACGGCCTCCTGGATGTTCTTCACGACGGTGGTGAGGAACACGTCGCAGTACTGCTCGGCGCTCTTGCAGCCGTCCGAGTCGACCCAGATGACCGAGGTCTTGCCGCCGGAGTCCTTGGCGACCTGGGCGGTGCCGAGGCCGGTGCCGCCGGCGACCGGCATGACGATGTCGGCGCCCTGCGAGACCAGGGTCTGGGTGATGCTCTTGCCCTTGTTCTGGTCGACGAAGCTCTCGGCGAAGGTGCCGTTCTGCTTGGTCTTGTCCCAGCCGATGACCGTGACCTTGGTGCCCTTGGTCTTGTTGTGGTACTCGACGCCGTCGTAGAAGCCGTCCATGAAGATCGTGACCGGCGGGATCTTCAGACCGCCGTAGGTCGCGACCTTGCCGGACTTGGTGTAGCCCGCGGCCAGGTAGCCGGCGAGGAACGCGGCCTGCTGGGTGGCGAACTGCATCGGGAAGACGTTGGTGTTGCCGCTGGTGCTGTCGACGATGCCGAACTGCGAGTCGGCGCTCTCCTTGGCGACCTTGGTGGTGGCGTCGCCCATGAGGCCGCCGACCGCCAGGATGAAGTCGCACTTCTGGCTCACGAAGCTGCGCAGGCCCGGCTCGTAGTCGGCCTCGGAGGAGGACGCCACGTACTTCGGGTCGACGTTGCTCGACTCGGCCTTGGCGGCCTCGAGGCCGGCCCAGGCGGACGCGTTGAACGACTTGTCGTCGATGCCACCGGTGTCGGTGACCATGCAAGCCTTGTATGCGGCAGCGGCGGCGCTCGAGCCGCCGGTCGGGGTCTCGTCAGGGGCATCGCCACAGGCGGCGGCAGCGAGCGTCAGCCCACCTGCCGCGAGAATCGCCAGGATCCGCTTCCCACGTACTGGGCGCAAGACGCCCTCCTTCTTCATGTGCGCACCGACCCGCTCGGTGAACCTAAGGACGGCAGCGTAGCCGGGGCTAAACGACCCGTCAGGCAATCGTTCCGGACTGTTCGCGCACCGTTACCTCTCCGCAATCCCCAATCCCGTTCGGCCCGTTTCTGTATCACTCTGTACGGGCGGAAACGGGCATCTTGGGTGGTCAGAGGTGATCCGATTTTACAAGGAGAGCCCGCCACGCCTTCACGCCCAGAATGCCCACGACGGTTCCGACGGTGAGCGACGCCACGATCAGAAGGGCGTGGATCCACAGAAAGGAGGTCGGCGTGCCGCCGGCGAAGGACCGGTCGTCGTTCCAGATCGCGACGCCGAACCTCGGCCAGATCACCCAGGTCCACACGCCGACCGCGACGAGGAACGCCGCCCACCGCTTGCTGATCATCACGGGGCCAGTATTCCAGCGGCTATCCGCCGCCATCCCTCCCGCACCTGGTCGACGGTCGGCGGCACGGCCGGCACCTCGGCCACGCCGAAGGGCGCGTCCTGCTCGCTGAAGTCGGCGGTGCGGGCGGCCTCCACCTCCCGGCGGATCGCCTCCACTCCGTCGAGGGGCTGCAGCGGCTCCACCACCGCCATGAGCTCGTCGTCCGCCACCACCGCTCGGGCCAGCGAGAGAGCGTGGTCGCGCTGATAGGGACCACACACCACCGGGTCCCACTCGTCCGGGTCGCCGAGAGCGCCGATCGTGATGACCCACGGCAGATCGACGAGCGGGGAGCCGGGTGGCAGCTGCAACGTCACAAGAGTGCCCACCCGCACATCATCGCGGGCGGGCCTCCCGGATCCAGGTGTTTTGCCCCACCGGGGCGGTTTTATCGTCAGCCGACAGGTCCACGACCCGGCCGTGCGGGCTGGTCGCCGCCCAGGCCGCGCCGAACAGCAGCAGCTGGTTGAAGACGTACAGGTAGACGAGGGCGCCGACGGCCGAGCCGACCAGGGCGTAGGCCGGGTTGCGCTCGACGATCGCCACGAACGTCTTGCCCACCGTGTTGAGCAGCATCAGCCCGATGCCCACCTGGAGCACCGGCGGCGCCATCCGGCGGGCGGTCATCTTGAGCCGCGGCACCCCGGTCAGCAGGGCCGCCGCCAGCAGCATGTTGACGCCCAGGGTGAGCACCACGCTGACCGCCGAGAGCAGCGTGGTGAAGCCGCCGCCGGCCAGCCAGTGCAACAGCCGTTCCAGGCCGTAGACGGCGAGCTGGGTGAGCGCGAGCAGCACCAGGAGGCCGATCAGAACCAGAAGATCAACCGCCTGGCGTACGCCGATGTAGCCCGGCTGCTCCCTCAACTGCCAGATGAGCCGTTGCGAGGAGCGGATCGCCTCGACCCAGCCGATCCCGGTGAAGGTGAGGCCGATGATGCCCACGATGCCGACCGTCTTCTTGCTGTCCACGATCGCCTGCACGTCGAGGAAGGGCAGGTTGTCCCGGAGGAATTCGGTCACCAGGTCGAAGAGCTCGACGTTGTTGGACAGCAGCAGACCGAAGATCGAGTACCCGATCAGCAGCAGCGCGAAGACCGCGAAGAACCCGTAGTAGGCGATCGCGGCCGCGAGACGCCCGCCCTGGACGTCCTCGTAGCGCAGGATGGCCCGGCAGAAGTGGTCGAAGTACGGCGACCGATAGCGCCATGTCGTGATCCGGGCTTCGGCAGCGTCGTACGCCCGGTCGATCGGGTTCACCGGCAGACCGTAACCGAGTTGTCAGCGCCCCAGTGGGAAGTCCCGCCGTGGCCGCCAAGGTCCCTCGCCGCCGTGTGAGAAGAGGGTGAACGAGGTGACCTCGAAACTGGCCGAGAAACCGGCCAGATCCTCGAAGACCGCGTCCAGCGCCTCGGGCGACACGTCCTGGGCCACGGTGACGTGCGGGTGGTACGGGAACCGGGTGTCCCGGCGCACGTCCTCCGACCGCGTGATCGCCTCGGCCAGCAGCTCACACTCGCTGATTCCCCTCGCCAGCGTCACGAAAACCACCTCGGTGACCGGGCGGAACGTGCCGGTGCCACGCAGGTGCACGGTGAACGGCGGCTGGGCGGCGGCGATCGCCTCGAGGTGCTTCTCCACGGCCGGCAGCGCGTCGCCGGCCACCTCGGTCGGGCCGAGCAGGGTGACGTGCGCCGGGGTGTACGCCGCCTGCGGGTCGCCGGCCTCGGCGCGGCGCCGGGTCAGCTCGGAGCCCCAGGGCTCCGGGATGTCGATCGCCACGCCGATGCGCGTGAGTGCCGGGTCGGACACCGGCTCAGGCCTCGCGGGCCGGGGCGACGAACCCCACGTGCCGGTAGGCCTGCGCGAGCGTCGCCGCCGCGACGGCCCGGGCCTTGTCGGCGCCGATCGCGAGGATCTTGTCGAGCTGGGCGGGGTCGTCGAGGTAGGCCTTCGTGCGCTCCTGGATCGGCCGCACGAACTCGACGAGCACCTCGGCGAGGTCCTTCTTCAGGTCGCCGTACCCGCGTCCGTCGTACGCCTCGAGCAGGTCGTCGATGGTCCGCGCGGTGAGCGCCGCGTAGATCGTCAGCAGGTTGCTGACGCCCGGCTTGTTCTCCTCGTCGTAGAGGATCTCGCGACCGGTGTCGGTGACCGCCGACTTGATCTTCTTGGCCGACCGGTTCGGGTCGTCCAGCAGCTCGATGATGCCGTTCGGCGAGGAGGCCGACTTGGACATCTTGATCGTCGGGTCCTGCAGGTCGGTGATCTTCGCGGTGTCCTTGACGATGTACGCCGAGGGCACGTTGAAGGTCTTGCCGAACCGGCTGTTGAACCGCTGCGCCAGGTCGCGGGTCAGCTCGAGGTGCTGCCGCTGGTCCTCGCCGACCGGAACCTGGTCGGCCTGGTAGAGCAGGATGTCGGCGGCCTGCAGGATCGGGTACGTGAAGAGGCCGACGGTCGTGCTGTCCTGACCGGCCTTCGCCGACTTGTCCTTGAACTGCACCATCCGGCCGGCCTCGCCGAACCCGGTGATGCAGCTCAGCACCCAGCCGAGCTGCGCGTGCTCGGGGACGTGCGACTGCACGAAGAGCGTGCAGAGGTCGGGGTCGAGCCCGAGCGCCAGGAGCTGCGCCACCGAGACGCGAGTACGGTTACGCAGAGCCACCGGGTCGTGCCCCATGGTGATCGCGTGCAGGTCGACCACGCAGTAGAACGCGTCGTGCGTGTTCTGCATCGCCACCCAGTTGCGGACGGCGCCCAGATAGTTGCCGAGGTGGAAGGAGTCGGCGGTCGGCTGAATGCCGGAGAGCACACGCGGGCGGTGGGCGGCGTCGGACATGGGCGTCATTGTGTCAGCCTCGGCCCGGTAACCGCGAATCCCCCGCCGGGTTGCGCCGATGTTTGAACCTGTTGACTTATGAGCGATTGTGGGGAATTCTATGATCGTCAAGCCTAGCGAAAGGGCTCAGCCGTGAAATTGCTCGTCACCGGTGGCGCCGGCTACGTCGGCAGCGTGACCAGCAGGCTACTGCTGGACGCCGGCCACGAGGTGGTCGTCCTCGACAACCTCCGCACCGGCTTCCGCGAGGCCGTCGCCCCGGACGCCACCTTCGTGCAGGCGGACATCGCCGACGCCGCGCAGGTCCTGACCCCGGACGCGGGCTTCGACGCGGTCCTGCACTTCGCCGGCCTGATCGCCGCCGGCGAGTCGATGGCCAAGCCGGAACTGTACTGGCACGAGAACGTGGTCAAGTCGCTCGCCCTGCTCGATGCGATCCGGGCCGCCAAGGTGCCGCGCGTGATCTTCTCGTCCACCGCGGCGGTCTACGGCAACCCGGTCGAGCTGCCCATCACCGAGTCCGCGATCAAGGCGCCGACCAGCACGTACGGGTCGACCAAGCTGACCTTCGACCTGGCGCTGACCTCGGAGACGTTCGCCCACGGCCTCGCCGCGGTCTCGCTGCGCTACTTCAACGTGGCCGGCGCGTACATCACCGGCGAGCACGAGATCGGCGAGCGGCACGACCCGGAGACCCACCTCATCCCGATCACCCTGCAGGCGGCCGCCGGCAAGCGGGAGAAGCTCCAGCTCTTCGGCGACGACTACCCCACCTCCGACGGCACCTGCGTGCGGGACTACATCCACGTCGAGGACCTGGCCCGGGCGCACCTGCTCGCGCTGGACGCCGCCGTGGCCGGCGAGCACAAGATCTACAACCTGGGCAACGGCAACGGCTTCTCCAACAAGCAGGTCGTCGAGGCGGCCCGCGAGGTCACCGGCGCCGCGATCCCGGTCGAGATCGCCCCGCGCCGCGACGGCGACCCGGCGACCCTGGTCGCCTCCTCCGACCGGGCCCGCACCGAGCTGGGCTGGGTGCCGCGGAAGAACACGCTGCAGGCGATGATCGGCGACGCCTGGACCTTCTACCGGAAGCACGTGGCATGACGGTCTCCGAGGTCTTCGCGGCCGCGTACGGCGCCGAGCCGGCCGGCGTCTGGGCCGCGCCCGGCCGGGTCAACCTGATCGGCGAGCACACCGACTACAACGACGGCTTCGTGCTCCCGTTCGCCCTGCCGCAGCGCACCGTCGCCGCGGCCGGGCCGTCGCCGGACGACCGCTGGCACGTCTGCTCCACGCTCATCCCCGAGCCGGTGAGCTTCGGGACCACCGCGCCGGGCGACGTGACCGGCTGGGGCGCCTACGTGGCCGGCGTGGTCTGGGCCCTGCAGGACGCCGGCTTCACGGTCCCGCCGGTGCGCATCGCGATCGACTCGGACGTGCCGCTCGGCTCCGGCCTGTCGTCCTCGGCCGCGCTCGAGTCGGCCGTGCTCACCGCGCTGGTCGACCTCGGCGGGCTGGACCTGCCGGTGGAGAAGCGCCCGGCGCTGGCCCAGCGGGCCGAGAACGTCTACGTCGGCGCCCCCACCGGGATCATGGACCAGTCGGCCTCGATCCGCTGCGAGGACGGCCGGGCGCTCTTCCTGGACTGCCGGTCCTACGAGGTCGAGCAGATCCCGTTCGACCTGGCCGCCGAGGGCCTGGCGATCCTGGTGATCAACAGCAACGCGCCGCACCAGCACGTCGACGGCGAGTACGGCGCGCGCCGCCGGGCCTGCGAGGCCGCGGCCGCCGCCCTGGGCGTCCGGGCGCTGCGCGACGTCGCGGCGGACGACCTGCCGGCGGCGCTCGGGAAGCTGGGCGACGACGAGCTGCGCCGCCGCACCCGGCACATCGTCACCGAGAACCAGCGGGTCCTCGACACCGTCGCGCTGCTGCGCGAGGGCCGCACCCGGGAGATCGGGCCGCTGCTGACCGCCTCGCACGCCTCGATGCGCGACGACTTCGAGATCACCGTGGCGCAGGTGGACGTGGCCGTGGAGGCGGCGCTGGAGGCCGGCGCCTACGGCGCCCGGATGACCGGCGGCGGCTTCGGCGGCTGCGTGCTCGCCCTGATCGACGCGGACCGGGCCGGGGCCACCGCCGCGGCGGTCGCGGCCGCGTACGAGAAGCACGGCTTCACCGCCCCGGAGAGCTGGGTCGCCGTGGCCGGTCCGGGCGCCGCCCGGATCTGACGCTTCAGACGGTCCTGCGGTGGGTATGGCCGCTCCATGACCAGCGAACCGCAGGACCAGAGGACCAAGGCGGACGAGCCGAACGAGTTCGGCTTCGCCGGGGCGGGCACGGCGCCCGAGCCGCAGCACACCCACGAGGACCGGCTGCACGAGCAGGCCGAGGCGATCGCCGTCCCATCGGGTGACATCACCGGCGCCGTGACCGAGGCGATCGACGAGTTCACCGACCACCGGGACCGCTCGTAACCACCCGGTCGTGGGGGTCGGCTCGGCCTTTCGGCCGGTCACCCGCAGGAGCGAGACCAGGGGCTCGGAGGGCAGTCACCTGACTATGGTGTGCTGCATGGGGGTCAGCCCACCGTATCTCTCCGATGACACCGAGCAAGGTGTCTCCGTCCGCCTCGACGCCGGGGCGGACGCCGCGGTATCCCTTCTCACGGTCCGCGGCTGCTGGGACGACCAGCTCCGGTACAACGCCTCGGCGTCGCTGCGCCGATGCTTCACCGATCATCCGGACGCGCTCATCGTCGACCTGTCCGGACTGCTCGACCCGCGCAGCGAGAGCGCGCCGACCTGGATGACCGCCCAGCACGCCGCCGCGGCCCTGACGCCGCCGGTGCCGCTCGCCCTCTGCGTCCCGCCCGATCTGCCGCTGGCGGACCGGATGCAGGGCCTGGGCGTACGCCGGTTCCTGCCGGTCTACGCGAAGGTGGGGCAGGCCCGGGTGGCGCTCTCCGGGCGGATACCCGGCGACGAGCGGCTCACCATGACCCTGGCGCCGGAGACCGACGCGCCGAGCCTCGCCCGCAACCTGGTGAGCGACGCCTGCCTGGCGTGGGGGCTGGTCCGGCTGCTGCACCCGAGCCGGCTGGTGATGTCCGAGCTGGTGACGAACGCGGTCGAGCACGCCGGCACCGAGATCCTCGTGGTGGTGACCCGGCGGGGCGCCGGCCTGCACCTGTCGGTCGCGGACGGCGATCCCACGCTGCCGCAGGTCCTGACGAAGCCGAACCGCCCGCGCCCCGACCTGCCGCTCGATGTGCGGGGCCGGGGACTGCGGACGGTTCAGGAGACGGCGGCCCGGTGGGGCAGCACCCCCACCGAGACCGGCAAGATCGTCTGGGCGACCGTGCGCCCCTAGCGCGCCTCGATGATCATCCCGGCGCCGACGGTCCGGTTGGTGCTCTCGTCGATCAGGATGAAGCCACCGGTGGTCCGGTTGCGGCGGTACTCGTCCGCCAGCAGCGGCACCGTGGTCCGCAGCTTGACCCGGCCGATCTCGTTGAGCGAGAGCTCGCCGGCGGTCTCGTCGCGGTGCAGCGTGTTCACGTCGAGCCGGTACTGCACGCCGCGGACCACGGTCCGGGCCGTGCGGGTGGTGTGCTTGATCGTGTACTTGCCGCCGACCCGCAGCGGGGCCGTCTCGTCCATCCAGCAGATCATCGCCTCGAGGTCCTGGGCGGCCGCCGGCGCGTTGTTCGGGCGGCAGATCATGTCGCCGCGCGAGATGTCGATCTCGTCGGTCAGCCGGACCGTCACCGACATCGGCGGGAACGCCTCGTCGACCGGGCCGTCGGCCGTGTCGATCGACGCGATCTTGCTGGTCAGGCCGGAGGGCAGCACCATGACGTCGTCGCCGGGCTTCAGGATGCCGGAGGCGACCTGGCCGGCGTAGCCGCGGTAGTCGGTCACCGTGGTGGACTGCGGGCGGATCACGTACTGCACCGGGAACCGGACGTCGACCAGGTTGCGGTCGCTGGCGATGTGCACGTGCTCGAGGTGGTGCAGCAGGGACGGGCCCTCGTACCACGGGGACTTGTCCGAGCGGGACGCGATGTTGTCGCCGTTGAGCGCCGAGATCGGGATGATCGTCAGGTCCGGCGCGTCCAGCTTGGCCGCGAACGAGGTGAACTCGTCGGCGATCTTGTTGTAGACGTCCTGGTCCCAGTCGACCAGGTCCATCTTGTTGATGCAGAGGACCAGGTGCGGCACCCGCAGCAGGCTGGTGAGGAAGGCGTGCCGGCGGGACTGCTCGACCAGGCCCTTGCGCGCGTCCACCAGGATCAGCGCGAGGTCGGCCGTGGAGGCGCCGGTGACCATGTTCCGGGTGTACTGGATGTGCCCCGGGGTGTCCGCGATGATGAACTTGCGGCGCGGGGTGGCGAAGTACCGGTACGCCACGTCGATCGTGATGCCCTGCTCCCGCTCGGCGCGCAGGCCGTCGGTGAGCAGCGCGAGGTTCGTGTACTCGTCGCCGCGGGACGCGCTCGCGGTCTCCACGGCCTCGAGCTGGTCCTCGAAGATCGTCTTGGTGTCGTAGAGCAACCGGCCGATGAGGGTCGACTTGCCGTCGTCCACGCTGCCGGCGGTGGCGAACCTCAGCAGGTCCATGCCCCGCGCGGCGGCGGCGTCCGGCTCCAGAACTGCCTGGCTCATCAGAAGTAACCCTCTCGCTTACGGTCTTCCATCGCGGCCTCGGAGACCTTGTCGTCCCCGCGGGTCGCGCCGCGCTCGGTGATCCGGGTGGCGGCGACCTCGTCGATCACCTTCTCCACCGTGTCGGCGTCGGAGAGCACCGCGGCGGTCTGCGACGCGTCGCCGACCGTGCGGTAGCGCACCCGGCGGACCTCGGAGGTCTCGCCGTCCCGGAGCCGGATGAACTCGTTCACCGCGTAGAACATCCCGTTGCGCTCGACGACCTCGCGGTCGTGCGCGTAGTAGATGCTCGGCAGCGGGATCTGCTCCTTGGCGATGTAGTGCCAGATGTCGAGCTCGGTCCAGTTGGAGAGCGGGAAGACCCGGATCGACTCGCCGGGGTGGTGCCGCCCGTTGTAGAGCGCCCACAGCTCGGGCCGCTGGTTCTTCGGGTCCCACTGGCCGAACTCGTCGCGGAAGCTGAACATCCGCTCCTTGGCGCGGGCCTTCTCCTCGTCGCGGCGGGCGCCGCCGAAGAGGGCGTCGAAGCGGTACTTCTCCACCGCGTCGAGCAGGACCGGCGTCTGGATCCGGTTGCGGGTGCCGTCCGGCAGCTCGCGCACCAGGCCGGTGTCGATCGCCTCCTGGACGCTCGCGACCACCAGGCTCAGGCCGAGGGTCGCCACCCGGCGGTCCCGGTAGTCGAGGACCTCGGGGAAGTTGTGGCCGGTGTCGACGTGCATGACCGGGAACGGGATGCGCGCCGGCGCGAACGCCTTCTCGGCGAGGCGCAGCATCACGATCGAGTCCTTGCCGCCGGAGAAGAGCAGCACTGGGCGCTCGAACTCGGCCATGACCTCCCGCATGACGAAGATGCTCTCCGCTTCGAGTGCATCCAGATGAGAGACGCGGTAAGGCTTCGTCTGGCTCATGGGTTCAGTCCCCAGACCTTTCTCCGGTGTTCACCCTGCGATTTTCCACGGTCGGAACCGACTCGTCATTGTGTCGGAAGATGCTTCTGCAGCGCAGCAAGCAACCGAGGAGCGAGATCCTTACGACAAACGACCAGGTCAGGTAACTTCGGGTCGCCCTGGTTATAGGCCAGCGGGGTGCCGTCGATACGGGATGCGTGCAGTCCCGTGGCCAACGCCACAGCGACCGGCGCCGCCGAGTCCCACTCGAACTGGCCGCCGGCGTGCACGTACGCGTCGGCCTCGCCGCTGATCACCGCGGCGATCTTCACCCCGGCCGAGCCCATCGGCACGAGCTCGGCGCCGATCTCCTCGGCCAGCGCGGTCACGAACGCGGGCGGCCGGGTCCGGCTCGCCGCGATCCGGATCGCGCCGCCGGTCGCCGACTCCAGCGGCATGGGCGGGTACGCCGGCGGGTGGTCGGTGGCGAGCGTGCGGTGCTGGGCCGGCATCGCCACGGCGCCGGCCGCGAGGCAGGCCGGGTTGGACGAGTCGGCGGTCCAGAGGGCCACGTGGACGGCCCAGTCGGTGCGGCCCTCCTCGGAGAACTCGCGGGTGCCGTCCAGCGGGTCGACGATCCAGACCCGCGAGCAGTCCAGCCGGTCGGGGCGGGCGAGGCCCTCCTCCCACGCGACCCGGGCGTGCTCGTCCTCCTCGGAGAGCACCGCGTCGGCGGGCCGCCATCGGGCCAGCTCGGCGCGGAGCAGGTCGTGGGCCGCCTGGTCCCCGGCCGCCTTGAGCGCCTTCGGGTCCTCGTACCCGAGCTCTTCCCGCACCTGGAGAAGCACCTGGCCGGCGCGGTCCGCGAGCCAGCGGGCGAACGCGGCGTCGATGACCGGCGGCGAGCCGCCCTCGCCGGCTTCGCGCGGCCCCGCAATGCGTGCCGACGTCTTCGTCTGCTCGCCCATCGTCTCGCTCCTCCTCGCCTTTCGGCAGGCGCCGGCCCTGCCGGGAGGCAGGCCCGGACTCGGTACGCTCGGCCCTGCGGGAGGCAGGCCCGGGCTCAGTACGCTCCGGACGACCGCACCACGGCGGTCACGGTCCTGAGCAGGATCACCAGATCGAGGCTCAGGGACCAGTTCTCGACATAGCGCAGGTCGAGACGGACCGCCTCCTCCCAGGAGAGGTCCGAGCGCCCGGACACCTGCCACAGACCGGTCATGCCGGGCTTGACGGCCAGCCGCCGCCGCACGTCCTCGGCGTAAGCGGCGACCTCCGTCGGAAGCGGGGGTCGCGGGCCGACCAGCGACATCTGCCCCAGAAGGACGTTGATCAACTGCGGCAGCTCGTCGAGCGAGAACCGGCGCAGCCATCGACCGACCGGGGTGACCCGCGGATCGTCGCGCATTTTGAAGAGCACACCGTCGTGCTCGTTGAGGTGCCTCAGGTCGCCGAGACGAGCCTCGGCGTCGAGGTACATGCTGCGGAACTTGAAGATCCGGAACTGCCGCCCGTCTCGTCCCACGCGCACTTGGCGAAAGAGTACCGGGCCGCGTGACGTGAGTCCCACGCAGAGCGCCACGCTCAGCAGCACGGGACCGCAAAGGATCAGCAGAACGAGTGCCCCCAGACGATCGAACACGTCCTTGACCAGGCGCGATCCGCCATGCAGCCGGGGATGCTCGACGTGCAGCATCGGAAGTCCATCGAACGGGCGAATCGTGGTCCGCGCACCGGCCACGTCGACCAGCGCACTGGCCACCACGAGGTCGACCTCGTCGCGCTCCAGCTGCCAGGCCAGCCGGCGCACCGCGGCGCCGTCCAGCTCCGGGCAGCTGAGCACCACCACGGTGTCCGCGTCGGCCCGTTCGACAGCGCCCGCCACCTCGTCGAACGTGCCGTAGACGGGCAGGTCGGTGACCCCGACCCCGTCGGCGTCCGGCGGCAGGCAGGCGCCGACCACCTCCAGGCCGTGGTACCGCTCGCGGCGCAGCTGTCGGGTGATTCCGATCACGGACAGCTCGTGTCCGACCACGATCACCCGCCGGAGGTTCTCGCCCCGGAGCCGGGAGAAGTGCAGCCGCTTGCGGAGAACGAACCGCAGCAGGACGACGGCCGCGATGGTCGCCGGCAGCGCCGCGAGGACATAGGACCGGGCGAGATCCAGATTCAATGCGTACGAGACCACGGCCGCGCCGGCGATGAGCCCGACCCCGCCCCGGATCACCCGCTGGTACTCGTCGCTGCCGACGAAGAGGTACCGCCGCTCGTAGGCCCGGGAGACCGCCAGCACCGCGAGGATCAGCACCGGCAGCAGCGCCGAATAGATCATGTACGCGCGGTTGTACTGGGTCACCGCGTCGCCGAAGCGGACCATGAAGGTCGCCACCCCGGCGGCCACGCCCGCGGTCAGGTCGCAGAGGACGAGCGACCAGACGTACTGCCGCTCCCAGAGCTGGCGCCGGGACATCGCGGCGTGCCGGCCGCGGTTGCGGACGAACGGCCGCCCGGCCGGGCGGACCGCCTGGGAGCGGTTCGGGCGGTCCGACCAGTGCCGGTCGATCGCGTCGTTGAAGGACCGCGGCACCGGCCCCGGGATCCGGGCGTTACGGCCGCGATCCCGGCCGGTGGGCTGCTGCGGCCCGTGGTTGGGGGATTTCGCGGTCAACGCATCCGCCCGGCTCTCGGACACGTCCTGCGACATCCCCCGACCTCCTGTCACCCATCGCACCGTTCGGGTGCATCCGTGTGACCAACGGGCGGACGGTAAAACACGTCACGGCATGACAAGACGGACAAAGACCAGGATGTCAGACTCCGTGGTATTTGTTCTGCGCCCATTCGACGCCCTCGAGGACGATCGCCTCGGTGACGTCGGCCGCCCGGTCCACCAGGAAGTCCAACTCCTTGCGCTCCGCCGACGAGAAGTCGGCGAGCACGTAGTCGGCCGGGTCCTGCCGCCCCGGCGGCCGCCCGATCCCGACACGCACCCGCGCGTACTCCTTGCTCGCCAGGGACTTCGACATCGAGCGCAGTCCATTGTGACCGCCCTCGCCGCCGCCCCGCTTGGCACGCACCTGCCCGTACGGCACATCAAGCTCATCATGCACCGCGATCACATGCGCCACGGGGACTTTGAAGAACTGGGACAGCGCGACCACCGGGGCGCCGGACAGGTTCATGTAGGTCAGCGGCTTCAGCAGGATCACCTTCGGACCACCACTGAATCCCCCCGAATTGGCCAGCCGGCCCTCCGCCACCTCGGTCTGCGCCCGCTTGGCCCGGCCGAACTTGGCGCCGACCCGGGACGCCAGCAGGTCGGCCACCATGAAACCGACGTTGTGCCGGTTGCCGGCGTACTCCTTGCCGGGGTTGCCCAGGCCGACGACCAGCCAGGGTGCCTCGTCGCTCAACTCCGCCTCCACCGCATATACAGATCAGGGAAAGTACCCGGAGGCACTTTCCCTGATTCCTGGCTTACCGCTGCCGCGACAGACTTACTCCGCGGTCTCGCCCGACGCCTCGGCCTCGGCGGCGGCCGCGTCGTCCTCGGCCTGCGTGGTGCTCTGCGCGGCGTTGATGATCGCGAGGACGGTCTCGGCGTCCACCGCGAGCTCGACGCCCTTCGGCAGCTTCACGTCGCCGGCGGTGACGTGCGCGCCGGCCTCGAGGCCGTCGATCGAGACCTCGAGCTCGGACGGGAGGTGCAGCGCCTCGGCGACGACCGCGACCGTGTTCGACTCGTGGACGATCAGGGTGTTCTTGGCGGCCTCACCGGTCAGGGTCACCGGGATGTCCACCTGGACCTTCTCGCCGCGCTTCACGATGAGGAGGTCGACGTGCTCGTACGTGTCCTTGATCGGGTCACGCTGGATCGCCTTCGGCAGCGCGAGCGTGGCGCCCGAGTTGCCGGCGATGTCGATCGTGAAGACCTGGTTCAGGCCACCGTGCCGGATGGCAGCGGCGAACTCGCGGGCCGGCAGCGCGATGTGCTGCGGCTTCTCGCCGTGGCCGTAGAGCACGGCCGGCACCAGACCGGCCCGGCGCGTGCGGCGGGCACCACCCTTGCCGAACTCGGTACGGGGCTCGGCGCTGATCTTTACCTCGGACACGGGGAAACTCCTGAAACTTCTCGATGCGGGCTGCGTCTAAGTCTGCGGCTGCGGTATCCGGCAGGACGTACAAGTGGTGTCCGCCGACGGCGCTGGGACCGTCGCCGGCGCTGCCGGGCGAAGGGCGCGCTGGGCACAGGCCCGGAGCACCGCGTCGATGACGGCACCTCGAGTGGACTGCGAACCTCAGCAGACCACGAGGCACCCTCGCCGTGGCAACCGCACTAGCTTACCTGCCACGATCGTGCACCGGTCAGCGGGTCGGCCTCACCTGACGGCCTCTGCGGAAAAAAGTCCGGTCCGCCGCAACTTGCGTCACAAGAGAAAACGCCCGTCACGGACGGGCGTTCTCGGAAGTCGCTTGCGGAACTAGCTGAGGCCACCGAACAAAGTGGTCACCGAGCCGTCGTCGAAGACCTCGCGGATCGCGCGGGCCAGCAGCGGCGCGATGGACAGCACGGTGATCTTGTCGAGCCGCTTCTCCGGCGAGAGCGGCAGGGTGTTCGTCACCACGAGCTCACTGATCCGGCTGTTCTTCAGCCTTTCGGTGGCCGGGTCGGAGAGCAGCGCGTGGGTGGAGGCCACGATCACGTCGGCCGCGCCCTCCTCGAAGAGGATGTCCGCCGCCTTGGTGATCGTCCCACCGGTGTCGATCATGTCGTCGACGATCAGGCAGACCCGGCCCTCGACCTCGCCGACCACGCGGTTCGCCACCACCTGGTTCGGCTTCAGCGGGTCGCGGGTCTTGTGGATGAACGCCAGCGGGCAGCCGCCCAGCCGGTCGGTCCAGCGCTCGGCGACACGCACCCGGCCGGAGTCCGGCGCCACCACGGTCATCGGGCGGCCGGCGAACTTGCGCTGCACGTAGTCGGCCAGGATGTCCATGGCGAACAGGTGGTCCACCGGGCCGTCGAAGAAGCCCTGGATCTGCGCGGTGTGCAGGTCGACCGTGAGGATGCGGTTCGCGCCCGCGGTCTTCAGCAGGTCGGCGACCAGGCGGGCGGAGATCGGCTCCCGGCCGCGGTGCTTCTTGTCCTGCCGCGAGTACGGGTAGAACGGCAGGACCACGGTGATCCGCTTCGCCGACCCACGCTTCAGGGCGTCGATCATGATCAGCGTCTCCATGACCCACCGGTTCACCCCTTCGGTGACCGACTGGACCACGAAGGCGTCCGAGCCACGGACCGAGTCCTTGAACCGAACGAAGATCTCCCCGTTGGCGAACTCGTACGAGTCGGACGGGGTCGGCGCGACGCCGAGCACCTGTCCGATCTCCTCCGCCAGTTCCGGGAATCCCCGGCCCGAGAAGAGCATCAAACTCTTACGGTTCTCCGCGACGATGCTGCCCATCGACTCGCTGCTCCCGTTGTTTAGGGGGTGGGTTCGCAGTGAAGTATCCCTTGCGAGAACGTAACCGCCACGTTTCGAGGCCGCCGCGTGGGATGCCTCACCCCCGCTGGATCAGTCCTGCTCAGAGGTGATATTCGAGGCTTCCGCAGCGGCTTTGGCGGACTTCGTTCCGGCACGGCGGCGCTCGGTCCAGCCTTCCACGTTTCGCTGCGGCGCGCGGGTCACCCCGAGGTTGCCGGCCGGCACGTCCTTGGCGATCGCGCTGCCGGCCGCCACGTACGCCCCCGGGCCGATCTCGACCGGCGCGATGAGGACGGTGTCCGAGCCGACGAACGCGGCCTCGCCGACGGTGGTCCGGCTCTTCGTCACGCCGTCGTAGTTCGCGAAGATCGTGCCGGCGCCGATGTTGGCGTTCGCCCCGATCGAGGCGTCCCCCACGTACGACAGGTGCGGCACCTTCGCGCCCTCGCCGAGCTCGGCGTTCTTCGTCTCGACGAACCCGCCGACCTTCGCCTTGCGCGCCAGCCTCGTGCCGGGCCGCAGGTACGAGTAGGGACCCACGGTCGCCGACGGGCCGATCTCGGCGCCGATCGCGTGCGTGCGCAGCACCGTCGCGCCCTCCGCCACGATCGTGTCCACCAGCGTGGTGTCCGGGCCGATCACCGCGCCGGTCGCCACCGAGCTGGTCCCCGAGATCTGCGAGTTCTGGTCGACCACGGCGTCCGGCTCGAGGGTCGCGGTCACGTCGATCCAGGTGGTCGCCGGGTCGAGCAGCAGCACGCCGGAGCGCATCCAGGCCTCGTTGACCCGGTCGCGCATCAGGACCCGCAGCCGGGCCAGCTCGGCACGGTCGTTGCAGCCGAGCGTCTCGTACGCGAACTCGGCCACCTCGATCGCGACCGGGTGCCCCTGCCCGGCCAGGATGCCGAAGACGTCGGTCAGGTACTCCTCGCCCTGGGCGTTGTCCGTGGACAGCTTGCCGAGCGCCTCGCGCAGCAGCGCCGCGTCGAACGCGTAGATCCCGGAGTTGATCTCCTTGATCGCGCGCTGCTCCGGCGTCGCGTCCTTGTTCTCGACGATCCGCTCCAGGTTGCCGCCCGCGTCCCGGACGATCCGGCCCAGCCCGCCCGGCTCGGCCACCTCGGCGCTCAGCACGGTCGCCGCGGCGCCGGCCCGCTCGTGCGTGGCGAGCAGCGCCTCGACCGTCTCCGGGCGCAGCAGCGGCACGTCGCCGCTGAGCACCACGACGGTGCCGGTCAGCTCGGGCGCCGCGTCGAGCGCGATCCGCACGGCGTGCCCGGTGCCGTTCTGCTCGGCCTGCAGGACCGGGGTGGCGGCCGGGGCGGCCTCGGCCAGGAATGCGCCCACCTGGTCGGCCTTGTGCCCGACCACGACGAGGGTGCGGTCGGTCCGGATCGCCGACGCGACGGCGAGCACGTGCCCGAGCAGGGTGCGGCCGAGCAGCGGCTGCAGAACCTTGGGCGTCGCGGACTTCATCCGTTTCCCCTCGCCGGCGGCGAGAACGACAACGGTACGGCTGGGGGCCTGGCTCACGCGGGACTCCATCGATTTCAGTGGCAGATTGCCGGGGCGATATCCAACCCCTCAGCCATCGGGCTTATACCACAGAATTTGCTCGGCCGCCAGGACTCGAACCCGGAAAACTTGGACCAAAACCAAGGGTGTTGCCAATTACACCACGGCCGAATAGTGCTGGAGACAGCCTAGCGTCCCACCCCGCGCGCGGCGAAAGCGGACGAAGTCTCCTGGACGACAGCCCGCATCACGCCTTCCATCCGCCAATACAGAAGGCGGGACTGCGGAGCCTCGATGATCAGACACCCGTGATAGTCGTCGCCGGCGTTGGCCCGGCGGGTCCGGGGAACATGCTTCTTGATCGTCGGAGGGCGGAAGAGTTCCCGCGGAAGGCCCAGCCGAGCCGACCACCAGTCCGCGGCCCTCTCGGCATCCGCGGTCTCATGAATGCTCAAGCGGTACTTCAGATCCTCGGCCTCGTATCCACCGAGTTGGAGAAACCGCAGGAAGAGACCGCAGAGCCCGGGATCACTGTTGATGAACGTCAAGCGGTCGTCCCGCGCCCACGGCTTGGACTTGCTTCCCTCACACCAGTAGGCCACCGCCCCCGCCAGCAGAACGTCACGATCCGACAGGCACCCGGCATCACCCGCCGCCCGCTCCCAGACCTCGGCCTGGCGCCGATCACGATCCGCCCGGAACTCGTCCCACCGCCCCGCGACCCGCCTCTTCGCCGCTTCCCGCTTCTGGGTGGCGCGGGCGCTGTCGGGGTCGAGCGGAATGTGCCCGACCCAGTTGAACGCGGTCGACTTCGCGACACCCAATCGAGTGGCGATGTCCTGGAGGGACCAGCCGTCGTTCCGCAGCTCGATCGCCTCGTCGTGAAGGTGATCTTTCGCGTTGGGGCGCCTGGTCCACCCGGGCGGCTCGATCCCGCGCAGCCAATCCGTCAGGGTGCCGTTGCTGACGCCGAAGAGCCTTCTCAGCTGCGATCGCGACAGTCCCGGATCGACGCGCAGCCGCCGTGCCTCGGCCCGCATCTCCGTCGCATGCCTACGTGCTTCATCACTAGTGGTCATAGGACAATGCTGAACCGCCCGCGAATCGACCTGCAAGGCGGCCGCCATGCCATTCCTGACAGGATGGCCGGGTGAAAGATCAGACGGAAAGCGGCAACCGCGCCCCACGGATCCGCATGCCCGCCGCCCAGCGCCGGGAACAACTGATCACGATCGGCCGCCAGCTCTTCGCCGAGCGCGGTTTCGACGCCACCAGCGTCGAGGAGGTGGCCGCCCGGGCCAAGGTGTCCAAGCCGGTGGTCTACGAGCACTTCGGCGGCAAGGAGGGCCTCTACGCGGTGGTCGTCGACCGCGAGGTCCGCACCCTGCTCGACCGGATCGCCGCGGCGCTGACCGCCGGGCATCCCCGGGAGCTGCTGGAACAGGCCGCGCTCGCGCTGCTCGACTACATCGAGGAGGAGCCGCACGGCTTCCGGGTGCTGGTCCGCGAGTCGCCGGTGCTGTCCGCCGCGGGCAACTTCTCCAGCGTCATGAACGACATCGCGCACCAGGTGGAGCACATCCTCGGCGCCGAGTTCAAGAGCAGGGGCATCGACCCGAAGTTCGCCGAGCTCTACTCGCAGGCGCTGGTCGGGATGGTCGCGCTGGTGGGCCAGTGGTGGCGGGAGGCGCAGCGCCCGAAGAAGGAGATGGTCGCCGCCCACCTGGTCAACCTGGCCTGGAACGGCCTGTCCCACCTGGAGACGAAGCCGGGCCTGCTGACCCGCAAGGTGCGGTGATCCGCACCCTGCGGGTGAAGCCGGAGAAGGTCAGGCGGTGCGTCCCTCGCGGACCTGACGCGGCGCGCCGGCCTGCGACTCCGGGACGACCTTGCTGTACAGGCTGATCGTGATCAGCAGCAGGCCGGCCAGGTAGGTCACGATCACCGTGGACATGCTGTAGCCGAGGAAGTTCGCGTCGGTGCGGATGGTCGCCAGCGAGTAGGTGCCGAGCACCAGCAGCGCCCACCCCAGGTACTTGTCGATCGCGACGTCCAGGTTCTTGCCGATCGCGGTGCCGAGCAGCACCAGGCCGCCGATCACGATGTGGATCAGCGAGGAGAGCATGTTGGTCTCCTGGCCGAGGACCCGGATGCCCGTCTCGTTGGCGAACGGCTCACCGGCGGTCTGGATCGCGCCCAGGACGCCGAAGACCACGAGGTAGGCGCCGGCGAGGAAGCCGACGATCCGGTAGATCGGCCGCAGGGGGTGGTTGACCGGAATATGCGAGGCCATGCTGTCCGTCTCCAAGGTCACTTGTAGTCGTACCGATTCTCGCGTATCGGAAAGAAGGGCGCAGGCACACCCCCCGGATCAGTTACTGCCCACCTGCTCGGCGAGCTCCAACCACTCCATCTCAGCCTGCTCCTTCTCGTCGCGCACGGCTTTGAGCTGAGCCTCGAACTCCACGATCTTCTCGTAGTCGCTGCCGTGCTCGGCCAGCTTCTCGTTGATCTTCGCTTCCTTCTCGGCGAGCTTGTCCATCTGCCGCTCGAGACGAGCAAGATCCTTGCGAGCCTGGCGCAACTCACCCGCGGAGAGGCCGGGAGCGCCTGCGGGCGCTTGCGCTTCCTTCGCATTCGGTACGGCCGGAGCACCGTTGCCGGCCACCCGCGCGAGGTATTCGTCGATGCCGCCCGGAAGGTGCACGAGACGGCCGTCGCCGAACATCCCGTACGCCGTGTCGGTGACGCGCTCGACCAGGTAGCGGTCGTGGCTGGCGACCACCATGGTGCCGGGCCACGAGTCGAGCAGGTCCTCGAGCGCCGCGAGCGTGTCGGTGTCGAGGTCGTTCGTCGGCTCGTCGAGCAGCAGCACGTTCGGCTCGGTGGCGAGCAGGCGCAGCAGCTGGAGCCGGCGGCGCTCACCACCGGACAGGTCGCTCACCGGCGTCCAGATCCGCTTGTCGGTGAAGCCGAAGACCTCGGCCAGCTGACCGGCCGAGAGCTCCCGGTCCCCCAGCTTGACCCGCTTCGCGACCTCCTCCACGGCCTCCAGCAGGCGCAGGTCGCCGGGCAGCTCCTTGAGCTCCTGGGAGAGGAACGCGGGACGGACCGTCGACCCGGTGACCAGGCGGCCGCCGTCCGGCTTCGTGACGCCGGCGAGCAGCCGCAGCAGGGTCGTCTTGCCGGCGCCGTTCGCGCCCAGGATGGCGAGCCGGTCACCCGGGCCGACCTGGAACGTCAGGTTCTTGAAGATCGGCTTGGGGCCGGCGTTGAGCTCGACGTCCTCCAGGTCGTAGACCTGCTTGCCGAGCCGGGTGGTGGCGAGGCGCTGCAGGCTGACCGTGTCGCGGACCGGCGGGACGTCGGCGATCAGCTCGTTCGCCGCGTCGATCCGGAACTTCGGCTTGGAGGTCCGGGCCGGCGGGCCCCGGCGCAGCCAGGCGATCTCCTTGCGCAGCAGGTTCTGCCGGCGGGCCTCGACCGCGGCGGCGACCCGCAGGCGCTCGGCGCGGGCCAGCGTCCACGCGGCGTAGCCGCCCTCGTACGTGTAGACCTGCTCGTCCACGACCTCCCAGGTCATGGTGCAGACCGCGTCCAGGAACCAGCGGTCGTGGGTGACCACGACGAGCGCGCCCTTGCGGGTGAGCAGGTATTTCGCGAGCCAGTCGACACCGGCCACGTCGAGGTGGTTGGTGGGCTCGTCGAGGATCAGCAGGTCGCTCTCGCGGACCAGCAGCGCGGCGAGCGCGACCCGGCGGCGCTCGCCACCGGACATCGGGCCGACCGGGCTGTCCAGGCCGAGATATCCCATGCCGAGGCCGTCGAGGATGGTGCGGACACCGGCGTCGCCGGCCCACTCGTGCTCGGCGCCCATGCCCTCGGCGAGCCAGGCGGTGCCGAGCACGACGTCGCGCACGGTCGCCTCGGCGGCCAGGTTGAGCGTCTGCGGAAGGGTGGCGACCCGCAGGTCGCGTCGGTGGGTGACCCGGCCGGCGTCCGGTTCCTCGATCTTGGCGAGCAGGCGCAGCAGCGTCGACTTGCCGGCCCCGTTGAGGCCGACGATGCCGATGCGGGCGTCGTCGTCCAGGCCGAGCGACACGTCGGTGAGCAGCTGACCGGCGGCGCCGTAACCCTTGTTGACCCGGTCCAGGTTGATGATGTTGGCCACGATGCGTCTAGATTACCCGCGCGCCCGGCTGCGGCCCCCGCGCGGTGACCGCCTCCAGGCAGACGCCCGCCGCGTTCAGCCCGGCGACCACCCGCTGGGCGTGCCCGGCGTCGGCCGCGAGGAAGACGCACGTCGGGCCGGAACCCGAGACGATGCCGGCGATCGCGCCCGCCTCGTGACCGGCTTTCAGCACGTCGGCGAGCTGCGGGCGGAGCGACAGCGCGGCCGCCTGCAGGTCGTTGCCGAGCGCCGCGCCGAGCACCTCCGGGTCGCGCTGGCGCAGCGCGGCCATCAGCCGGTCGGGACCGTCGAGCGGCGCCGGCGGCCAGGAGCTGTCCCGCAGCGTGTCGAGCTCGCGGTAGACGGCCGGGGTGGAGAGACCGCCGTCGGCGACCGCGACCACCCAGTGCCACGCGGTGGGCCGGGCCAGGATCGGGCTGACCGCCTCGCCGTGGCCGGTGCCCAGGGCGGTGCCGCCGTGCAGCAGGAACGGCACGTCCGACCCGAGCTGCGCGCCGACCTCGGCGAGCTCGTCCCGGGACATGCCGAGGCCCCAGAGCACGTCACAGGCGATCAGGGCGGCGGCCGCGTCGGCGCTGCCCCCGGCCAGGCCACCGGCGAGCGGGATCGACTTGCGCAGGTGCAGGCGCGCGTAGGCCGGGACCCGCGCCCGCGCGGCCAGCGCCCGGGCGGCCCGGATGATCAGGTTGCTCTCGTCCAGCGCCAGCTCCCCGGCGCCGACGCCCTCCATGGTCAGCGTGAGGGTGTCGCCCCGGCGAGCGGTGAGCTCATCGAAGATCCCGATCGCGTGGTAGACCGTGTTGAGCTCGTGGAAGCCGTCCGGCCGCAGCGGGCCGACGCCGAGATGCAGATTGATTTTGGCGGGCACCCGCACCCGCACCGGACCGGGATGCGGACGCGGTCCCTCGTCGTCCGGTCCCCACGCCTCGGTCACGGAGCGATGTCCCGGACGGGCAGCCGAATCTCGAACGGCGCGCTCAACACCAGCTCCTCATCCGAGTCGGCGACCAGGTCATATCTGCCCTTCGCCAGGTCGTAGGCGAAGATGTGCACCGGGTCCTGCTCAATTCGCCAGTAGTGCGGAACGCCCGCGGCGGCGTAGAGACCCGGTTTTTCCAGACGATCCCGCCTCCTGGTGCCGGGCGACACGATCTCGATGGCCACGACCACCTGCTCCGGCGGGAAGAAGTGGTGACCGAGGTCCACCGGGCTGTGCAGGATCAGGGCGTCCGGCTCGATGGTCGAGTCGAAGTCGACGACGACACCGACCGCCATCTGCGGTTCGAAGCCCTTCGGGCAGTGCCGGTCGAGCCAGCCCATCAGCCGCCAATTGATCTTCTGATGACCACCGGTCGGAGAGGGGACCACTCGGAGGACTCCATCGGACAGCTCGACGCGGGGGGCGTCGGCGGGCAGGTTGAGGACGTCCTCGACGGTGTAGCCGGCGCGCTTCTGTTTGACGAGGTCCTCACTCCACACCACATCACCTGCCGGTTCGGCGGTCATGAGTCCACCTCCTCAGGCTGCGCGCCGGTCGACGGGCTGAGCTTACCGCCGGGGGCCGACACTTTCGCCGCCGCGGCGATCGCGGCGAACTCGCCCACGGTGAGCGCCTCCCCGCGCGCCTGCGGGCTCACCCCCGCCTCGCGGAGCACCCGCTCGGCCCGGTCGGCGCCGCCCGCCCAGCCGGCCAGGGCGGCCCGCAGCGTCTTGCGGCGCTGCGCGAACGCCGCGTCGACCACCGCGAAGACGTCCGCGCGGGACGCGGGCCCGTGGCCCGCCGGCGGCTCCCGCCGGGTGAACGCGACGAGCCCGGAATCCACGTTGGGCACCGGCCAGAACACCGCGGGCGGGACCTTGCCGGCCGGCCTGGCCTCGGCGTACCAGGCCAGCTTCACGGACGGGACGCCGTACACCTTCGAGCCGGGACCGGCGGTGAGCCGGTCCGCGACCTCCTTCTGCACCATGACCAGGCCGCCGCGCAGCGAGGGCAGCTCGGCGAGCAGGTGCAGCACGACCGGCACCGCCACGTTGTACGGCAGGTTCGCCACCAGCATGGTCGGCGCCGGGTCGAAGAGGTCGCCGGTGACCCGCAGCGCGTCGCCCGGGTGCACGGTCAGGTGCGGCGCCGTGACGGTCTCCGGCAGGGCCGCGGCCAGCTTCGCGTCGAGCTCCACGGCGTGCACGTGCCGGACCGCGGCGACCAGCCCGAGCGTCAGCGAGCCGAGGCCGGGGCCGACCTCCAGCGCCACGTCGTCGGGGCGGAGGGCGGCCGCAGCGACGATCCGCCGGATGGTGTTCGGGTCGTGCAGGAAGTTCTGGCCGAGCTTCTTGGTCGGCGCGACGCCGAGGCGCGCGGCGAGTTCCCGGATCTCCGCCGGGCCTAAGAGAGTGTCAGCCATGGTGATGAGCCTAGATCGGGCCCTTCACCACGGTCCGAAGACCCGCTCCCCGGTCGCCGAGATGGTGGCGCTGAGCTCGTCGACGTCCACGCCCCGGGCCGCCGCGAGCGCCCGCACCGTGATCGGGATGAGGTACGACGCGTTCGGCCGCCCCCGGTACGGCACCGGCGTGAGGTACGGCGCGTCGGTCTCCACCATCATCTGCTCCGGCGGGGTGATCGCGGCCGCCTCCCGCAGGTTCCCGGCGCTCGCGAACGTGACCGTCCCGGCGAAGCTCAGGTAGTACCCGCGCCGCACGCACTCGGCCGCGAACGCCGCGTCGCCGGAGAAGCAGTGCAGGACCACGGTGTCCGGCGCGCCCTCGGCGTCCAGGATCCGCAGCACGTCGTCGTGGGCGTCACGGTCGTGGATGATCAGCGCCTTGCCGTGCCGCTTCGCGATCGCGATGTGCGCCCGGAAGCTCGCCTCCTGCGCGGCCCGCCCCTCGTCCCCGGTGCGGAACGTGTCCATCCCGGTCTCGCCGATCCCCCGGACCCGCGGCCGGGCCGCCAGCGCCTCGATCTCCCGGAGCGCCTCGTCCAGGTCGGACAGCCGGGGCGCCTCGTTCGGGTGCAGGGCGACGGCGGCGAGCACCGCGCCGTGCCTCTCGGCCGCGTCCGCGCTCCACCGGGATGATTCGACGTCCACGCCCACCTGCACGAGACGGTCCACACCGGCCTTCGCGGCGGCCGCGATCAGCGCCTCCACCCGGTCGCCCTCGGCCCGGTCGCCCTCGGCCGGGTCTCCCTCGCCCCGGTCACCCTCGGCCCGGTCGCCCTCGCCCGTGGCGAACGAGCCCTCGGTCACGGTCAGGTCGAGGTGCGTGTGGCTGTCGAACACCGGGATCGCGAGCGGCTCCGGCGCGGGCGGGAACTCGCCCGCCCGCCGCGCGGCTTTCGCCCGGCGGGACTCGGACGGCGAGCTGGAGGGAGAAGACATGTGAGACATTGTGCACGTCGCGTTTTCCGGTAACCGCGCGTTCATCCGATATCCACCGCAGTCACTTAGGTTGCGCCGCGTGACGGTGACCGGTGAGGACAGTGAGCTGGGATTCGACCCGCTCGACCCACCCCTGATGGCGCCGCTGCGCCGCGACCTGAACTGGCAGCAGGTCCAGCTCATGAGCCAGTCTGCCGTGTACCGGGACGATCCGGACCTGCGCCGGATCCGGGCCACCGCGGCGATCCGCCGCGGCACGCGGATGACGAAGGTCCTCTCCGCGGCACAGGTCGCCGGTCATCTCGGCGGCTGGCTTCCGTACGGATTCTGCTACCGCTCCTGCGACATCGAGCACCTGCGCGAACCGGACCGGCTCGCGCTGCTCCGCACGGACGGCACGGCCGACTCCTCGGTCACGTTCGCGCTGCGCTGGCGGGCCACCGACCCGATCGACTACGAGGTGCCGTCGGCGCCGGCCCAGCCCGGTCTCGTGGCGCTGCCGGCGCACTCCCGGATCGGCGCGATGGTCCTCGGCACCGGATTCGGGCCGAGCACCGACGACCTGATCCCGGAATACGTCACGGCCGGCTTCGCGGACCTGCCGATCCCGGCGAACGCGCAGCTCCTGGCGCATGTCCCGGGCGGCGAAGAGGTGATCCTCTACACCTATCAGCCGGAGCAGAACGGCTGGCTGCGGCTGGCCGGGCCGCGCTGGCGGAGCCTGCTCGGCGAGATCCCGGGCGCGAGCCCGGACCGGGAGTACGTGCCGTGCACCGGCGCCGCCTCGGCCCGGCTGGTCGGCCGGATCGACGACAAGGAGTACGAGGCGGTCGCCGACCCGCCCGGCGAGTTCCGGGTCCGCGCGCTCACCCGCGCCGCCCGCTACCCGGTGCAGACCCTGAGCCGGCGGGCCGAGCAGGCGCTCTGGCGTGGCGTGCCGTCCTGGGTGCTCCAGCGGGACGAGACCTGGGCCCGGCTGCGGCTGATCAGGCCGGACGTCGACGGCATCAACGCGACCGGGGCGCGCTGCTACGAGCGCGGCGTCTACGAGGCCTGGGCGCCGGTGGACGAGCTGGCCGACCACCACATCGCGGACATCGCCTACCAGCTGTGAAAAGGGCCGGCACGCAGCCGGCCCTTCTCGTCACCCCGGAGACGATCAGGAGCTCTCGCCGAGGCGGGCCAGTTCCTCCTCGACCACCGACGGCTCGAGCTTGCGGAAGACCGGCTTCGGCGCGGCCAGCGGCGTGCCGGCCACCAGGGGCACCGACTCCCAGCGGGCGCCCACCGTGTAGTCGCCCATGAGCACCGGGTAGGACGGGCCGGCGTCCAGGTCGTCGACCTCGACGATCTGCGGCATCGGGGCGTGCACCCCGGTCCCGCCGAGCAGCTCGAAGACCTTCTGCGCGGAGTGCGGCAGGAACGGCGTGAGCAGCGTGTTGGCGTCGCTCACCACCTGGAGGGCGACGTGCAGGACGGTCCCCTGCCGCGGCTTCTCCTCCTCCGACTTGAGCTTCCACGGCGCCTGCTCGGAGAGGTACTTGTTGGCCTCGGCGACCACCCGCATCGCCTCGCCGATCGCCGCCTTCTGCCGGTGCTTGCCGATCAGCTCGCCGACCGTGGCGAAGCCCTCCCGGGCGACGGCCAGCAGGGCCTGGTCCTCGGCGGTCAGGTCGAGGGCCGGCGGGATCGCGCCGAAGTTCTTCGCGGCCATCGAGATCGACCGGTTCACCAGGTTGCCCCAGCCGGCCACCAGCTCGTCGTTGTTGCGCCGGACGAACTCGGCCCAGGTGAAGTCGGTGTCGTTCGACTCCGGCCCGGCCGCCGCGATGAAGTACCGCAGGGCGTCGGCGTCGTAGCGCTCCAGGAAGTCGCGCACGTAGATGACGACCTTGCGGGACGAGGAGAACTTCTTCCCCTCCATCGTCAGGTATTCGCTGGAGACCACCTCGGTCGGCAGGTTCAGCCTGCCGAACTCGCCGGCCTGGCCGCCCTTGTCGCCCTCGCCCGAGTAGCCGAGCAGCAGCGCCGGCCAGATCACCGAGTGGAAGACGATGTTGTCCTTGCCCATGAAGTAGTAGGCCGAGGCGTCCTTGCCCTCGCCGTCCGCCGACCACCACTTGCGCCAGGCCTGCGGGTCGCCGGTCCGCCGGGCCCACTCGATCGAGGCCGACAGGTAGCCGATGACCGCGTCGAACCAGACGTAGATCCTCTTGTCGTTGCGCTCGCGCCAGCCGTCGAGCGGGATCGGCACGCCCCACTCCAGGTCACGGGTGATCGCCCGGGGCTGGAGGTCGTCGAGCAGGTTCCGGGAGAACTTGAGGACGTTGGGACGCCAGTTCTCCCGCTGGTCGAGCCAGTGGCCGATCGCCTCGGCGAAGGCCGGCAGGTCGAGGAAGAAGTGCTCGGTCTCGACGAACTGCGGCACCTCCCCGTTGATCCGCGACTTCGGGTTGATCAGCTGCTCGGGGTCGAGCTGGTTGCCGCAGTTGTCGCACTGGTCGCCGCGGGCGCTCTCGTAGCCGCAGATCGGGCAGGTGCCCTCGATGTAGCGGTCGGGCAGCGTGCGCCCGGTGGACGGCGAGATCGCGCCGAGCGTGGTGCGCGCGACGATGTAGCCGTTCGCGTGCAGCCCCTGGAACAGCTCCTGCACCACGGCGTAGTGGTTGGTGGTCGTGGTGCGGGTGAACAGGTCGTAGGAGAGGCCCAGCCCGTGCAGGTCCTCGACGATCACCCGGTTGTAGCGGTCGGCGAGCTCGCGCGGCTTCACCCCGTCGGCGTCGGCCTGCACCTGGATCGGCGTGCCGTGCTCGTCGGTGCCGGAGACCATGAGCACGTCGTGGCCGGCCATCCGCATGTACCGGCTGAAGACGTCGGACGGCACCCCGAAGCCGGAAACATGACCGATGTGGCGCGGGCCGTTGGCGTAGGGCCAGGCAACCGCGGCGAGAACGTGACTCATGACGTACAAGGGTAGTGACCGCCTCCGCTGCGGTGCGAACGGATTGCCACCCGACACGCCCCCCGCCCGAATTGTCACGACACACCCCATGTGTGACGTGATCCCGGCCGGGTGCGAGCGTTCAATAATCTAGTGACCGGAGAAGCGCCGCAGCCCGGGGAGAACCCCCGCCACCAGGGCAATCCGTGGACCCTCGCCGAACCCGACGCCGGATGGTGGCGGGGCGGGCGCGACCGGGAGCCGCCGACCGGCCCGGCGGCGGCCGGCGAGCCGCGCGCCGAGGGCCCGGCCGCGGAGAGCCTGATCGCGGAGAGCCCGGCCGCGGAGAGTCTGATCGCGGATAGTGAGGCGGCCGCCGAGGCCCGGGCCGCGGGCGCCCGGGACCTGACCGAGGGCTCCCGGCTGGCGACCGCCGGGGAGCTGATGATCATCGAGCCGGACTCGTCCGGCGAGCAGGCTCCGGCCGTACTCGAAGGCATCGGAGATCAACCCCCGGAGGACCGCAACCGGCCCACGGTGGTCCTGAACGCGCAGCGTCCCCTGCCGGACGTCGCGGTGTCGCCGGAGGTGGAGGCGCGCCTGGAGCGGCTGGAGAACTCGCCGTTCTGGATGAGCGAGCACGAGCGCGCCGTCGCCGACACCACCCGCCCGCACCGGCACCAGCAGCCGGGTCGCCGCCGCGTGCAGCCGCGCCGCACCAGCCCGGCCGGCCCGCTCGCCGCCCTGGTGACGCTGAGCCTGCTGGCGGCGTTCTTCGCCTGGGTCAGCGCCGAGCCGTTCTGGCTGGCGGTCGGGCACGGCGACGACGGCCGGGCCACCACGACCCAGTGCCGCGGCGAGGGCCTGACGCAGCGCTGCGCGGGCGATTTCACCACCGACGACGGCCGCTTCACCGTCTCCCACGTGACGCTGCTCGGCATCTCCGGCGACGGCCGCGCCACCGGCGCGATCACCCCGGCCCGGATGGTCAGCGCCGGCAGCGGCCAGGCCTACGCCGGACCCGCCGGAACCCTCATGAACCTCCGCTGGATCCTCGGCTTCGCGCTCGTCCTGATCTGCGGTTACGGCATCGCCCAGAGCACCGGCGCGCACCGCCTCGAGACCGGCATGAAACGCCGCCGCGCTGTCCTGCTCAGCTTCACCGCCCCGATCCTGCTCCAGCTGGGCTTCCTCGCGGCCGCTTTCTAGGGGTACGAAGGTAGCCCCCGAGCAACCCGCAAAACGCCGCCGGTGAGGAGGCGTGGGATTTGCCGACGCCCGCGGGGTTTGCGGGTGGCGGCAAATCACGCGACTCCTCACCGGTTACAAGGCGTTTTGCCGCGGAGCGAAGCGGAGCCAGCAGGCTCAGCGTTTTGCCGCGGAGCGAAGCGGAGCCAGCCAGCTCAGTGCACGATGTTGTAGACGTCGCGCTTCTTGAGGTTGTGCTCGGCCGCCACCGCCTGGATGGCGTCGCGGCGTGACTCGCCGGCGGCCTCGCGCTCGGCGACGGCCGCGCGCAGCTCCTCCTCGGAGGGCACCTCGGCGGCCACCGGCGGCGCCCCGGCCACCACCAGGGTGATCTCGCCGCGCGGCTCGTCGGCGGCCGCGCCGGCGGCCAGGTCGGCGAGCGAGCCCCGGCGGATCTCCTCGTACGTCTTGGTCAGCTCCCGGCAGATCGCGGCCGGCCGGTCCGCGCCGAAGACCGCGGCGAGGTCCTCGAGCGCCCCCACGATCCGGTGCGGCGCCTCGAAGAAGACGAGCGTCCGCGGCTCGGCCGCCAGCTCGCGCAGCCGGGAACGCCGGCCCGAGCCGGTCCGCGGCAGGAACCCCTCGAAGACGAACCGGTCGCTGGGCAGCCCGGAGAGCGCCAGCGCGGTGGTGACGGCGCTCGGCCCGGGCGCGGCCGTCACCGGGTAGCCGGCGTCGAGCGCGGCCCGGACGAGCCGGTAGCCGGGGTCGGAGACGCTCGGCATGCCGCCGTCGGTCACGACCGCGACGACCGCGCCCCCGGCGAGCGCCTCGACGAGCTCGGGCGTACGCCGTTCGTCGTTGCCCTCGAAGTACGACACGATCCGCCCGCCGACCGTCACGCCGAGGTCGCGGGCGAGCCGGTTCAGGCGCCGCGTGTCCTCGGCCGCGATCACGTCCGCCGAGGCCAGGACCTCGCGCAACCGGGCGGAGGCGTCGCCGATGTTGCCCAGCGGCGCGCCCGCCAGCACTACCCGCCCGAGTCCGTTCTCATGTCCCGCCATCGGAAAAGTCCATCACATGACAGGACGCGGCGATGGCGGGCATCACTTCTCAGGCGTGGGGCCTACGATCGCGGGGTGACGACGGCGGCCACTGCTGAGAATGAACTCACCACCGCGGACTCCCCCTCCGGGGCGGATCGGTCCCCGGGGGTGCGTGCTGTTCCCGACATCGTCCGGCGGCGGCTGTCGACGCTGGATCAGCGCTTCAACCCGTACTCGTGGATAGTCACGGCGATCATCGTGACGATCGCGGCGATCCTGCGGTTCGCCGGGCTGAGCCGCCCGAAGGGCTACATCTTCGACGAGGTCTACTACCCGACCGACGCCTGGGACATGCTCCAGCACGGCGTCGAGTGGGACGAGAAGACCAACGGCCCGGCATACGTGGTTCACCCGCCGCTCGGCAAGTGGCTGATCGCGTTCGGCGAGCACTTCTTCGGCAACAGCGAGTTCGGCTGGCGGTTCTCCGCCGCGGTCGCCGGCACCCTGATGATCCTGGTCCTGATCCGGGTCGCCTACCGGATGTTCCACTCGATCGTGCTGGCCGGCACGGCGGGCCTGCTGATGGCGCTGGACGGCTTCCAGCTGGTGCTGTCCCGCACCTCGCTGCTCGACATCTTCCTGGGCCTGTTCATCCTGGTGGCGTTCGCCTGCATGGTGCTCGACCGCGACCACTACCGGCGCAGCTGGCAGCGGGCGCTCGACGGCGGCTACGACCCGTCCGCCACGCCGCACCTCCCCCGGATCGTCCCGTGGTGGCTGCTCGCCGCCGGCGCCGCGTTCGGCCTGGCCTGCGGCGTGAAGTGGAGCGCGCTCTTCTTCGCCCCGTTCTTCGCCGTCCTCGTGATCGTCTGGCGGGTGCAGGCGCGGCGCTCGGCCGGCGTCCGCGGCCCGATCGTCGCCGGCATCCTCGGCGACCTGGGCTGGCTGCTGCTCAGCTTCGCCCTCACGTTCCTCCTCTACCTCGCCACCTGGACCGGCTGGTTCGTCACCGACGTCGGCTACTTCCGGCATTACCGGGAGGCGAACGGGATGAGCGAGCCGCCGGTCATCGGCGCGCTGCTCAACCTCGCGCACTACCACTCCGAGGCCTACAACTTCCACAGCGGACTGACCGAGAAGCACACCTATCAGTCGTGGCCGTGGCAGTGGCTGCTGCTGGGCCGCCCGGTCGCGTTCTACTGGAACGGCGCCGGCGACTGCGGCGCCTCGAACTGCGCGGCCGAGATCCTGCTGCTCGGCACGCCGATCCTGTGGTGGTCGTTCCTGCCGGCGCTGGGCGCGCTGGTCTGGTTCGGCATCGCCCGGCGCGACTGGCGGGCCTACGCCATCTTCACCGGCGCGGTGGCCGGCCTGCTGCCCTGGTTCTACTTCGCGGTGGCCGACGGCCGGACGATGTTCTCGTTCTACGCCCTGCCGGCGCTGCCGTTCCTGATCCTGGCCGTCGTCTACGTCCTCGGCGCGATCATGACGCCACCGACGGGCCTGGTGGCCGGGCCGGGCCGCTCGGATCGCCAGCTGATCGGCACGGTGGTCCTGACGACCTTCGTGGTCCTGGTGGCGCTCTGTTTCGCCTACTTCTACCCGGTCTTCGTCGGCACGCTGATGCCCTATGACGACTGGTCGGTGCGGATGTGGCTCGGGAGCCGCTGGATCTAGGCCGAATCCGGGCGCCCGCCCCGGAAAACAGGGCGCGCCCCGATCGCCTGCCACGGGGGAAGCGGGCGATAGGGGCGCGCAAGATGGAGCTTAACGAGGTCGGATGACCGGCACAACGGGTGACCCCACAAGATTGCCGTGTCGCAAACACCTTGATGGCGATTCGGACATTACACTCCAATCTCGCTTAAGGGTTTAATCGATTCGTGAAGAATGCTCGAATTGCCAGTCGGGAATGCGACAGCAAATCGATGCCCGAATCGGCGTAACGTCTTTCGGTCCGGGGCCTCACCGCTGCTCAGCGAAATGCGATCGGGAACCGGCCGGACCGGCTCCGACCGGTCAATACTCCGGCCTCATCATTTCGTCCCATTTCAGGGGATCAGTCGGCTGTCCCCCTTGTGAGTGATCTGTTCCAAGATCGCCGATAAATGTTCTTAAGCTTCGCCGCGTGACTTCGCAGGAGCCCAGAACCTCGCAATCCGCCGACCATGCCCCGGACACGGAGATCATCGCCGTGTCCGCGCCCGCCCCGGTCTTCGTCGACTCGACGGGACGGCGCAGCCGGCTGCTTCGGCGCCTCGCGTTGGCCTTCGGCATCCTCGTCGTCGCCTACGGGGGGTTGCTCAGCGTCAGTCTGGCCGGTGGACCGGTCAGTTCGAGCGCCGTACTACCGCTGCCCGGCCTGGAGGACGACGAGGACGAGAAGAAGGACGCCACGCCGGCGCCCCGGCCCAGTCCCACGCCGCAGCCGAGCAGCTCGGCCCGCCCGCGGTACATCGTGGAGTCGTTGCAGCGGCGCACCGACTACCCGCCGCGGCGGACCGTCGCGCCCTCCTCCTCGGCCCCGTCGGCCAAGCCGTCCAAGGCGCCGAGCGTCAAGCCGGTCACCAGGACCCCGGCGCCGGCCACCTCGCGGACGACGGAGTCGACCACCAAGCCGTCGCCCAGCAGGTCCACGTCGCCCGCACCGGTCACCTCGTCCAGCGCCCCGCCGGCCGGCGGTGGCAACGAGCCGCCGCCGCCCGCGCCGCCGGCCGGTGGCCAGGCGGGTGGCGGCCAGACCGGCGGCGGCCAGGCGGGCGGCACCGGCGGTGAGCCCGTCGTCGACGAGCCCGCCCCCGCGCCGGCCGCCACGAACACCAGGACCGCCACCCCGGCGCCGGCCCCGCCGCCGCCCGCCCCGCCGGTCGAGGACGACCCGGTGGACACCCCTGCCCCCTCGACCGGGACCACGCCGTGACCACTTCCCCCTCCTCCACCCCCACCACGCCCCGGCGGTCGCGCGCCCGGGGCCGCAGCCGCCGCCGGATCCTGCCGCGCCCGCGCGTCATGCTCGGCACGCTGCTGATCGGCTTCTTCGTGGCCGTGCTGGTCGTGCAGGCGTACATCAACGCCGAGTTCAAGAGCGACCACGTGGAGACCGAGGTCGGCGACCAGTCCGGGGTGCCGCTGGCGATCCGCGGCGGCGGCCCGATCATCAACACCACCGGCGGGCAGGAGAGCACCACCCGGCTGCCGGACCGCACCATCGCGCTCACCTTCGACGACGGCCCGGATCCCGAGTGGACACCGAAGATCCTGAAGGTGCTGAAGGACAACGACGCGCACGGCACGTTCTTCGTGGTCGGCTCGCAGGTGGCCCGCCACCCGGAGCTGGCCAGGCAGATCGTGGACGGCGGCAACGAGCTCGGCGTGCACACCTTCACCCACCCGAACATGCAGCGGCTCGCGCCCTGGCGGCGTGAGCTGGAGCTGTCCCAGACCCAGGTGGCGATCGCCCGGGCCACCGGCGTGAAGACCAACCTGGCCCGGTTCCCGTACTCGTCCAAGAACGCCGCGATCGACGACGTGAACTGGAACCTCGTCAAGGAGGCCGGCCGGCACGGCTACCTCGTCGTCGTGAACGACCTGGACAGCGAGGACTGGCAGCGGCCGGGCGCCCGGAAGATCGTCGAGTCGTCGACGCCGGCCGGGGACAGCTCGGCGATCGTCCTGTTCCACGACGCCGGCGGCGAGCGGTCGCAGACCGTCCAGGCGCTGGCCGAGTTCATCCCGAAGATGAAGGCCCGCGGCTACCGGTTCACCACGGTCACCGAGGGCCTGAACCTGAGCATCGCCGAGCAGGCCGCCCAGACCGGCCCGGATCGCGCCGAGAGCGCCGAGGCGATCACCGCCCTGCCGCTGAACCCGGACGCGCCGCAGCACGACGAGTGGCGGGGCCTGGCCCTGATCTGGACGGTCCGGCTCGCCGACGGCCTGGTCCTCCTGGTCGCCTCGCTCTTCGTGATCGTCGGGGCGCTCACGATCGGCCGTACCGGTCTGCTGCTCCTCCTCGCGACCCGGCACGCCCGGCAGCGCCGCAAGCCGAACTGGCGCTGGGGCCCGCCGGTGACCGAGCCGGTCTCGGTGATCGTGCCCGCCTACAACGAGAAGGAGGGCATCGAGGCGGCCGTCCGCTCGCTCGCGACCGGCGACTATCCGGAGATCGAGGTGGTGGTCGTCGACGACGGGTCCACCGACGGCACGGCCGATCTCGTGGAACGGATGGGGCTGCCCAACGTACGGGTGGTGCGGGTGCCCAACGGCGGCAAGCCGAACGCGCTGAACACCGGCGTGGCCCTGGCCCGGCACGACCTGATCGTCACGGTCGACGGCGACACCATCTTCGAGGACGACTCGATCCGCCGGCTCGTGCAGCCGTTCGCCGACCCGTCGGTGGGTGCCGTGGCCGGCAACGTGAAGGTCGGCAACCGCAGCAGCATGGTCGCCACCTGGCAGCACATCGAGTACGTGATCGGCTTCAACCTGGACCGCCGCCTGTACGAGGTGATGAACTGCATGCCGACCGTGCCGGGCGCGATCGGCGCGTTCCGCCGGGAGGCGCTCGCCCAGGTCGGCGGCGTCAGCGACGAGACGCTGGCCGAGGACACCGACGTCACGATGGCGCTGTGCCGGGCCGGCTGGCGGGTCGTCTACGAGGAGAACGCCAAGGCCTGGACCGAGGCGCCGACCACGCTGGAGCAGCTCTACCGCCAGCGGTACCGGTGGAGCTACGGGACCATGCAGGCGATGTGGAAGCACCGCCGGTCCATCCTCGAGTCCGGCGCGTCCGGCCGGTTCGGCCGGGTCGGGCTGCCGTTCCTCGCGCTCTTCGGCGTCGCGCTGCCGATGCTCGCGCCGGTCGTCGACATCATGCTGATCTACGGCCTGGTCTTCTGGGAGCTCAGCGAGACTCTGGTGGCCTGGGTCGGGATGCTGGCGCTGCAGATGTTCACGGCGGCGGTGGCGTTCCGTTTCGACAAGGAGTCACTCAAGCCGCTGCTCAAGCTGCCGCTGCAGCAGTTCGCCTATCGCCAGCTGATGTACCTCGTGCTGCTCCAGTCGGCGACCACGGCGCTGACCGGCGGCCGGCTGCGCTGGCACAAGCTGAACCGGGCCGGCCTGGTGGCGCGGACGCCTGCGGCCGACCCGATCGGACCGAGCGGCAACGTCGCCCCGGCCGTCGACAGCTGGCCGCCGGTGCAGCACCACTTCACCCCGGCGCCGCGGACCCCGACCGGCCGTGCCGTCGCCCCGCCGGCGGTGCCCACCCAGAGCATGCCGGCCTACGAGTACTACCCCGATGAGCTCCCCTATGCCGGCTCACCCCCGGCCGGGAGTTCCCGGCTCGATCAGAGCCGGTAGCGCACCGGCCCCGCGCCCGGCCGAACTGCAGCCGGTCGGGCGCGGGGCCGGTGACCGCCGTCCCCCCAGGTCCGGGGCTTATGCGACCGCCAGGTCCCGGATCATCTCGCTCGGTGTCATCTCCGCGTAGGGGAAGACGACGTGCAGCGAGGTGCCGTCACCGGGCCGGTCGGAGAGGGCCACCGTGGCGTGGTGCGCGTCGAGGATGCGCTTCGCCACGGCCAGGCCCCGATCCGGTCCGGGCACGTCCGCCGGGTTGGCGATGGCGCCGTAGTAGAGGTGCGGGAACAGGTCGGGCCGCAGCCCGTCGGGCAGGTCCATGTCGTCGAGCCGTACGGTCGGCCCCGACTCCATCTCGGTGCCCACCCGCACCCGGCCGCCCTCCGGCGTGTACTTCACCGCCGCGAAGAGCAGGTGGGTCAGCACCTGCTCGAGCCGGACCGGGTCGGCGATGATCGGCAGCGACGGCCCGCCGGCCTGGTTGAGGATCCAGATGTGCTTGCTCGCCGCGATCGGCCGGACCGCCTCGACCGCCCGCTGCGTCACCCGGGTCAGGTCGCACTGCTTCATATGCAGGCTGTCCCCGCCCAGGCCGGCTTCGGCCATCGAGGTGAGGTGGCCGATGAGTTCCCGGAAGCCGCGGACGTGCGCGGCGGTGGCCCGGCCCACCAGGTCGGCCATCTCGGCGTCGTGGAAGCCGGTGTCGCCGAGCCGGTCCAGGTACGCCGACATGAGCCGCAGCGACGACCGCAGCTCCCCGCCGACGAGCCCGGCCAGGTCGTCCTTGCGGCGCTCCAGCTCCTGGAGCCGGGCCGTGGTGTTGGCGAGCGCGAACGAGTAGCGCCGCAGCTCCAGCTGAGCGGTCACCTGCCGGGCCAGCGCGCGCAGGGCCTGCTGCTGCTCGTTGTCGAGCCGCCGGGACACGGTGTCGAGCACGCAGAGCGTCCCGAGCGCGAAGCCGTCGGTGGTGAGCAGGGGCGCGCCGGCGTAGAACCGGATGCCGTCGGCGGCGGTCACGGCCGGGTTGTCGGCGAACCGGGCGTCCTCCCGGGCGTCCGGCACGACCAGCAGGTCGCGGCCGAGGATGGCGTGCGCGCAGAACGACACCTCCCGCGAGGTCTCGGTCAGCGCGGAGCCGGTGCTCGACTTGGCCCACTGCCGGTCGGCGTCGACGAGGCTCACCATCGCGACCGGGACCTCGCAGACACCGGCCGCGAGCGCGACGATGTCGTCGAAATCCTTCTCCGGCGGGCTGTCGAGGATGTCGAGGGAGTACAGCGCGGCCAGCCGCTCGATCTCGTTGTCGGGCAGTGGAGCTTTCATGGGGCGTCACCTCCGGGACTTGCTCCAGAGATACCACCCGAAAGTAGCTGTTTTCATGTTTTGCCCTACCTCTGGTGTGACGTGGCACGTGCGACCGCGAAGATCCATCCGGCCGGTCGTATGCTTCGGCGCTGTGAGCACCGAGCAGTTCGTCTGCGGAACGTGCGGCGCCAAGCACGACGGCCCGCCGCTCAGCTTCGCCGCGCAGGCGCCCGATCTGTGGAAGCCGGAGATGGCCGGCCAGGAGGGCTGCCTGCTCGACGCCGACCTCTGCGTGATCTTCGGGGAGCAGTTCTTCGTCCGCGGGCTGATCGAGCTGCCGGTCTGGGACATCGGCGGCGTGTTCACGTACAGCATGTGGGTCTCGCTGAGTCGCCCGAACTTCACCCGCGCGGTCGACGTCTGGGAGCAGGAGGGCCGGGAGGCCGAGCCGCCCTACTTCGGCTGGCTCTCCAACGCGATCGCCGGCTACGAGCCGTCCACGCTCAACCTGAAGACGAACGTCCACACCCGGCCGGTCGGCGAGCCGCCCTACATCGAGCTGGAGCCGACGAGCCACCCCCTGGCCGTCGAGCAGCTGGCCGGGATCACCCTGGCCCGGGTGCAGGAGATCGCCGCCTTCCACCTGCACCGGCTGGACGGTTTCGCGACTTAGAAGGGCACAGACCTTCTTGCGTACGAAGAAAGCAGCGCGACCGGAAAACAAAAGGGCGACCGAAGTCGCCCTGATGGTTGGTGGAGCTGTGGGGATTTGAACCCCAGACCCCCTCGATGCGAACGAGGTGCGCTACCAGACTGCGCCACAGCCCCCCGATTCCTCGGTGATTCCTCACCGGCGAACCTCGGAAAGGCTAACAGGTCATCGGGGGCATTCGCGAACCGACCCCCTCAGGCCGTGTGGTGCCGGCCGCCCGCCTCGTAGGGACGACCCCGCAGACCGCCCCGGCGCCGGTAGGAGACCGAGCCGCCGTTCGCGGCCACCGGGAGGTCCGAGGGCTCCCGGTCCAGGCCCATGGCGGCGCGGCGGACGGCCTCGCGCTGGGCGGCCAGGCGGCGCTGGGCCTCCCGCCTCGCCGCGGCACGGCGGGCCTGCTCGCGCCGCACCTCGGCCTGGCGGGCGGCCAGCCAGGCGGCCTCGCGGGCCTGGATGCGACGGCGGCGGCGGTCGGCGATGGCCCGGTTGCGCAGGTGGACCAGGTAGAGGCCGAGCAGGGCCCCGGTCACCGCGAAGCTGATCCAGAAGCCGGGGCCGACCGCCAGCACGCCGACCAGCTCGATCGCGTTGAGCAGCACCAGGGCGGCGAAGACCCGGCGGCGGCGGACCACGGCCGGGGTGCCGCGGCGCTGCGGCGCGCGGCGGGGCGGACGCTTGCCGGTGACCAGGCGCAGGCGACGCTCCGGAGGCGCGGCAGGATCACTCGAAGGGGCGGGTACCGTAACCGTCACCCGGCGCGCGGGGTTGATCGGTCGGCGTCCGGGCACGGTGCGTCGACGGCGGTGGCGCTGCAGCACCCGCGCCGTCGACGACGCCCGCTCCGCGGCGAGCCGCTCGGTGGCGTCGTACCGGCGTACCAGCGCCGGGGCGAGGGCGAGCAGCCCGGCCGCGGCGAGGACGGCGAGGAGCACCGAGGTCGGCACCCTCACCCCTCCGTTCCGCCACGACAAGATCGTTTAGAGTCGTGAAAAAATGCACGACGTTTGCGAGGTTACGGGCGGTAGCGGTGATATTTCGCGCGCCGCGCCGACAGCAGTGACGCAGGCAAGATCGGTTCAGCGTGCGCGAACGCGTTTCCAGCGCGACAGCAGGCCACCCTCGGCGGCCACTTCCTCGCTGGTCATGGCGTATCCGAGGTGATCGCGCCAGCCGCCGTCGATGTGCATGTAGCGCTGGTGGTACGCCTCCTCGCGGAAACCCAGCTTCTCCACGACCCGGCGGCTCGGAGCGTTCTCCGGCCGTATGTTGACCTCTATCCGGTGCAGCCCGCCCGGGCCGAACGCGTGGTCCACGGCGAGCGCGAGCGCGGTCGGGATCACGCCCCGGCCGGCCACCCGGTGATCCACCCAGTAGCCCGCGTACGCCGACGCGAACGCGCGCCGCACGATGTTGCCCAGGTTGACGTGCCCGACCAGGCGTTCCCGGCCGTCCTCGACCAGGCAGACCGCGAACGGCATGCTGTCGCCCTTGCGGGCGGCGCGCTTCATGTCGCGGTAGACGTAGCCGTAGGCGCGCGGCGAGTTCATCTCCGACCACGGGCCGGGCGGCGCCGACTCCCAGGGCGCGAGCCACGCCTGGTTGGCGATCCGCACCTCGGACCAGGCCCGGGCGTCACCGCGCTTGTACGGCCGCAGCAGCACCGGACCATCCGCCAGGACGGCTGGCCATCCAGGCGTGGCCCCGAGCATTCATCGCCTCCGGTCGAGCAGCAGCACGTCCACGGTCGAACCCGCCGCCGCCGTGGTGACCCTTTCCCCGAGGACGAGCAGACCGTTCGCCTCGGACAAACCGGAGAGAGTGTACGGCCCACCGGCGAGTGGCTGCACCGTGTAACCGCCTCCGCGTCGTTCGGCGACGTGCGCCGGGCGGAATTCGCGCAGGCCGCCGGGGGACGAGACGGTCTCCAGAAGATGCGCCTTGACGCTCGGCCGGAACACCGGCTCGGCACCCGCGAGCAGCTGGATCACCGGCCAGGCCAGCACCTCGAAACCGATCAGCGCGGCGCCCGGCTCGCCGGGCAGGCAGACGACCGGCACCTCCTCGCCGCCGACCGTGCCGAAACCGAGCGCGGTGCCCGGGCAGAGAGCCACGTTCGTGAACTCCACCGAGCCGCGTCCGGTCCCGGGACGTGACAGGACCCGGCGCAGCATGTCGCCGGGTCCGGTTCCGGTGCCGCCGGTCGTGATTATCAGGTCGGCCCGCAGCGTCTGATCCTCGAGCAGGCCGCGCAGGCCTTCCGGGTCGTCGTCGCAGATCCCGATCCGGTACGCCAGCGCCCCCGCCTCCACCGCGGCGGCGGTCAGCGCGTGCGAGTTCGCGTCGACGACCTGGCCGGGCTGGCTGGGCCGGCCCACGTCGACGAGCTCGTCGCCGGTCGCCACGACCACCACCCGCGGGCTGGGCCGGACCAGCACGTGCCCGATCCCGGAGGCCGCGAACGTGGCGACCATCGGCGGGGAGACGTACGTCCCGGCGCGGGCCAGCACCTGGCCGACCGCGATCTCCTCGCCGGCCCGCCGGACCCCGGAGCCGCGTTTCGGCGCGTGCAGGATCTCCACGGCCGCCATGCCCTGATCGGTCCAGTGCACCGGCACCACGACGTCGGCACCGATCGGCAGCGGCGCGCCGGCCGCCACCGAGAAGCAGGTTCCGGGGGTGAGACGGACCGGACGCCAGCTCGCGGCGCCCAGGTCCCCCACGACGTTGAGCCGGACCGAGCGGCTCTTGCTGTCGAACTTGCCGGCCGAGGGGTGCGACCCGATGCGCCCGGCGCCGGCCAGGTCCTCCCATCGGGCCGCGTACCCGTCGATCGCGGCCTGGTCGAACGCCGGGAACGGGTGCGGCGCGATCACGTCGGCCGCCAGCACGTTCCCGTGCGCCTGAGTGAGGTCGAGGTCGAGCGGAGGCAGCGCCCGCAACCTGCGCAGCACGCTGCCCAGGTATTCGGCGAGAGGCATCAGCTCGTTGGCGGCCGCCTCGGCATCGGCCGTAGCGGTCATCCCTTCTGACCACCGACGAACTCGGTGAGCCACGCGCGGAACTCTTCACCGAGGTCGGGGCGCTGCACCGCGAGCTGGACGACCGCCTGCAGGTAGCCCAGCGGCATGCCGGTGTCGTAGCGGTGGCCGCGGTAGACGATGCCGTGCACCGGGGTGCCCTCGGCGAGCAGCGTCGCCATGGCGTCGGTCAGCTGGATCTCGCCGCCGGCGCCCGGCTTGGTGTCCGCGATCGTCTCGAAGATCTTGCCGGGGAGGACGTAGCGGCCGAGCACCGCGAGGTTGCTCGGGGACTCCTCGGGCTTCGGCTTCTCGACGAGTCCGGTGATGCGGACGACGTCCTCGGTGCCGGTCGTCTCCACCGACGCGATGCCGTAGCGGGAGGTCTCCTCGGGAGCCACCTCCATCAGCGCGAGGACGATGCCGCCGGTCTCCGCCTGCAGGTTGAGCATCTGCGGCAGAAGGGGCTTCTCCTCCTCCACGAACTCGTCGCCGAGCAGCACCGCGAACGCGTTGTCCGGGCCCACGTGCGAGGCGGCGGTGCCGACCGCGTGGCCGAGGCCGAGCGGCTCACCCTGGCGGACCGTGTAGATGTCGGCCAGCTCGCTGGTGCGGCGGACCGCCTCGAGCCGGGCCGTGTCGCCCTTGTCCGCGAGCCGCTGCTCCACGTCGGGACGGCGGTCGAAGTGGTCGACCATCGAGGTCTTGCCCCGGCCGGTGACGAGCAGGACGTCGGTGATGCCGGCCTGGGCCGCCTCCTCGACGATGTACTGCAGCACCGGGCGGTCGACCACCGGCAGCAGCTCCTTCGGCACGGCCTTGGTGGCCGGCAGGAACCGGGTGGCGAGTCCCGCCGCCGGAATCACTGCCTTAACCGCGCGCCGGCCTGTCCCCTGCGCGTTCGTCGTCATTCAGTCACCGCACCTTCGCTGGATCGTGCCCGGATATGCCGCGAGACTATCGGCCACGGACTTGCCGCGGCGGCTGCGGCCCACCACTCGTCGCCGATGCGGGGTCGAAAGCCAGTCTGTACGTGTCTCTACCCGAGTTCTTCGCGGCGTAAAGCGCTTCGTCCGCGGCGTCGAGCACCTCCTGGGCGGTGTTGCCGTGCTCCGGGAAGACCGCGATGCCGATCGAGACACTGATCGAGATCCGGTCGGCGAGGTCGGGTCGGCGTGGGTCGATCGGCACCGGCCACTCGCGGACCGCCGCGCCGAGCCGTTCGGCCACGATCACACCACCGTACGCGTCGGTCTCCGGAAGCAGTACCACGAACTCCTCGCCGCCCTGCCGGAACGCCACGTCGACCTCGCGCAGCCCCAGCCGGATCCGCCGGGCGAACTCGCCCAGCACCAGGTCACCGGCCGCGTGCCCGTACGTGTCGTTCACCTCCTTGAAGTGATCGAGGTCGAGGACCAGGACGGTGAGCATCCGGCCGAACCGGCTCGCCCGCTCCACCTCCCGCCGCAGCACCTCGCGCAGGTAACGGTAGTTCCACAGGCCGGTGAGCGGGTCGGTCAGCGAGAGCCGCTGCGCCTCCTCGTGCACCCGGACGTTGTGCACGGCCACCCCGGCCTGGCCCGCGAACGTGCGCAGCGTCCGCAGATCGGCGTCCTCGAAGGCCGGGCAGCCGAGCCGGTCGTAGAGGGCCAGGACGCCGAGCGTGCCCGGCTCGGGCTCGCCGTCGGCGTCCGGGTTCGGCGGCGCGCAGATCGGCACGGCGAGATACGACTCACACGGCGGCTCGTCGGGCGCGCCGCCGCTGGTCCCCCGCAGCGGCGCGCCGGTCGACGCCACGGTGCCGAGCACGCCCCGGCCGGCGACCAGCCGCCGCTGCGCCAGCTCGGCGGCGGTGACGTCCCAGTCGCCGGTCAGCCCGGCGCCGCAGCGCGCGGCGAGCCGGCCGTCCGGCTCGGCCAGCAGGATCAGCCCGGCCCGGGCGCCGGTCGCGGTCATCGAGGTCCGCAGGATGACCGGCAGGATCCGGTCCAGGTCGTGTGTGCTGGAGAGGGTGTCGCCGAGGATCGCGAGGTGCCGCCGCAGCTGATCCCGGCTCGCGGTGAGCGCCTGCACGTAGGACTGCAGCTCGCGGGTCATCCGGTTGAAGGTCCCGGCGAGCCGGCCCAGCTCGTCCGGGCGCGGGATCGGGACCCGGGTGTCCAGGTCGCCGTTCGCCACCCGATCGGCCGCCCAGGCCAGATCGCCGAGCGGACGGGTGGTGGAGCGGGCCAGCCAGCGGGCGGCCAGTATCGCCACCAGGGCGGTGACCAGCACGATGGCGGCGAGGATCATGTAGCGCAGGGTGGGGTCGGCGGCCGGGACCGTGAGGGTGAGCGGCAACGGCTGGCCGGGCTCGGCGGTGAGCGCGCGATGCGCCGCCTCCCCCTCCGTGCTCCGCTGGGCCTCGGCACGCCGGGCCGGGTCTCCGAGTGTCACCGCCACGCCGCCGGCCTCGCCGATCCGGGCCAGGAGGGCGCCGTCGACGCGCTGGGCGGCCAGGACGGTCACGTCGGAGGCGTCGGCGCTCGCGGCGAGCGCGGTGACCGCGCCACCAGCCGGTCCGGCGCAGTCCTGCCAGCCGACGGGACGGCCGCCCTTCTCCAGGACCTCTTCCCGGCTGCTGCCCTGCACGGGGCGCGTCTGCTGATCAGGACCGGTCATCCGAATGGCGGTCGCGAGCCCGCGGGCGATCAGCTGGTCGGCCACGGCGGAACGCTCGGTAGCCGGGACCACCGCGACCGCGTCGGCGGCGGCCTGTAGTTGACGACAGACGGCGCTCACCGCGGCACCCACGGTGACGGCTGCGTGATCGAGCCGGTCCGCAGTTCGCTCCCGGCTCACCGCGCCGACGGTGAGGGCGACGAAGATGGATCCGAGCAGGACCGGACCGAGCACGACCACCAGGAACGCGCTGGTTAGCCGGCCACGTAGTGTCACACATCCTCCCGGGAGTGGCCCTCTTTTCCAGGCGATGCTGACATAGTGTGCGCCGTTTGCCGGTTTTCAAAAGGGGGTGTTGCATGTCCGATTTAGCCGCTGACGCGGAAAAATCACCACAAAGCAAGATCGCGCTGCGCACACGCCTGCTCACGGCCCGTCGATCACTTTCGGACGCGGCGCTCGCTTCGGCGGCCGCCGAGATCCAGGGTCAAGTGCGGTCTTTCGTACGGGTGAACAAGCCGTCCACGGTCGCGGCGTACGTGCCGGTCGGCTCCGAGCCCGGAGGCGCCGGACTGCCGGGACTGCTGGCCGCGGCGGTGCCGGTCGTGCTTCTGCCCGTACTCATGCCCGATCACGACCTGGACTGGGCGGTCTTCGACGGGACGCTCACGGCAGCGCCACGCGGTCTGCGGGAACCGGGTGGCCCGCGGCTCGGCCCGGACGCGATCCGCTCGGCCGACCTCGTGATCGTGCCGGCGCTGGCGGTGGGGCGTGCGGGCGTACGGATGGGCGTGCGGATGGGCCGGGGTGGCGGCTCCTACGACCGGGTCCTGGCCCGGCTCGGCGACCCGGGACCGTTCACGCTGGCGCTGCTGCACGACGGCGAGCTGGTCGACGAGGTGCCCGCCGAGCCGCACGATCGGGCGGTACGCGGTGTGATCACGCCCACGGACGGGCTCATCTCGTTCGGCTGAGGTGTTCTGCTCGGATGTCGCCAACGCTCAGGCCGGTGCCGGAGTGGACGAATTGACCTCCGATGCCGCAACATTGGCACTCGGAGTTGGCGAGTGCCAACAGCCGAACGATCCGGAGGAGCAAGTGCCTACCTACCAGTACGCCTGCACCGAATGCGGTGAGCAGCTCGAAGCCGTGCAGTCCTTCTCCGACCCGGCGTTGACCGAGTGCCCGAACTGCCAGGGCAAGCTCCGCAAGGTGTTCAACTCGGTCGGCATCGTCTTCAAGGGCTCCGGGTTCTACCGCAACGACTCCCGCTCCGGAAACGTGAGCGCCGAGAAGTCCGGCTCAGCGGCCCCCGCCACGACCTCGACCTCCAGCGACTCGTCGTCGTCCTCCGCGTCGACGTCCTCTTCGTCGTCTTCTTCGTCGTCGTCGTCCTCGTCCTCGTCCTCGACGAGCACCCCGGCGTCGTCCTCGTCGGCGAAGGCGAGCACCGCTTCCTGACCGCTGCAACGCATCGAACGCGCCGGCCTCCCCGAGGCCGGCGCGTTTGCCGTGCCCTCTAGCAAGGTCACCCGACTTCTCGCCGGTCGTCCACAATCCCGCTTCGTCCACAGGCCTCCCGGACGACGACGGCGAGGCGGCCTAGCTTTCTCCGCACACCAGCGAGAGGAGGCTTCGGATGTCCCGCGGATTCACCGCCCGCCATGAGCGCGCCGAACGACGCCGCGACCGCCTCGACCCGGTCCGCTGGAGCCGCCCCCGCCGCGGTTCATTGATCCGCGCGGCGCTCGCGGCGGTGTTGTTGCTCACATCGGCGGCGGTCCTCTGGTTCCAGCCGTCCGCTCACGGTCCGGTCGCGCCCGGTCCACCGCAGTCCGCGGCGCGGGCTTCCGCGACCACGCCGGCGGGTGCCACACCGGCCGATCAGAGCGCCGCCGGCATTCCGCCGGGCAGGGTGGGCGTTCCGGTACGCCTCGCCGACCCGACCGCACTGACCCTGGTCCGCCCCGGCCAGCGGGTGGACCTGCTGCGTCCCGGCGACCGCACCACACCCGTGGCGAGCGCCGCCCTGGTCCTGGAGGTGACCGGGGAGAACGACCCGGCCACCGGGGGCCTGCTGCTGGCCCTCGCTCCCGAAGAGGCCGAACGGGCGGTAGCCGCCTCCGACGGCGGCTTCGCCATCCTGATCCGCCCCGGCTGACGGCGCGCCGCACTCACCCGGCCGGCGGTGCGCTCAGCCCCAGTGTGGCGGCCGGTCCTCGTAGAGCCGGTCGTCGTTCGAATAGCTCGTCTCGCCCCAGCCCCGTTCGGTGTCGTCACGGGTCTGATCGGGCAGCACCGGGGCCTCTTCGGACTCGAAGTCGACTTCACGCTCGGCGTCGCTGTCCCGCTCGGGGCCATCCAGGATGTCCACGTCTAAGAGGGTAAGCCGACGGCGGCAAGGCCGTCGTCCCCCTCCGGCTGTACCGTCGGTGAACGTGACATCCCCCACCAGTGACTCGGACGACGCGTACTGGCAGCGCCCCGACCCGGCCGCCGACTCACTCGGCCGCCCGGACCCCTCCGACCAGGGCGGCTCGACCGTGCCCGGCCAAGGCGGACCGGGTGGGCTTGGCGGCACGGGCGGACCCGGCGGCGCCGGCGGAGCAGGAGGAGCAGGAGGAGGTGGCGGCGGGGGCGGGGGCGGGGCCCAGTCCTACACCGGACCGCCGCGAACCGATCCCCCGGCGCCGGGCTGGCGGCCGCCCACGATCGCGCACCCGCCGCCGCCGCGTTCCATGCCGGCTCAGGACATCGACGCGCTCGACGAGGCGGAGGGTTCGGCGCGGACCGTCACCTACGGCGTGGGTCTGGTGGCCGGCGCCGTGGGCATCATCCTGATCTGTTTGCTGTGCGCGAGGGTGTTCTTCTGACACCGGCGCCTGCCTCTCCGCGGCTCGTGCGGGGAGGCAGGCGCCGGTGTCAGTAGGTGCCCCAGACCGCGGTCGCGCCGGAGTCGCCGGTCTCGAAGATGTAGTAGCCGGTCAGCACGGCCAGCACCACGATCACCACGGCGGACGCCAGATCGGCGACCTTGGGCAGGCCCGCTCCGGAGCGGCTGGTGAGCACCACGAGGACCAGGCTGACCACGCCGAGGGCGATCGACAGCCACATCGTGATGGTGCCGTAGTTCATGTGGTCGTCCAGGATCACCTTGCCCGGCCCGGACATGCCCTGGCTCAGCAGCCGGTTGTAGAGCTCCGTCCCGGACAGCTTCGACACCGTCGCCGAGATCGGGGCGACGACCGCCAGCAGCGCGACGGCCCAGCCGATCTTCGCCCGCCACGGCTTCACCAGGGCGTAGACGACGCTGCCGAGCGCGAGCAGCGGCACGAAGATGACCGCGGCGTGGAGTACGAGGATATGTACCGGTAAACCATTGACCTGGTCGAACACCATTCCTCCTCGAAATTGCGTGACGACGCAAACATTCTCACGACAGCGGCGATACGGCGACCTCCAGTGTGACGACGATCCCGGTTGGTGAACGGCCCCCGACGTGTTGTCATGGATCGGTGTCGAACGGTGAAGAGTTGTTGCGGTCCCATGGCCTCCGTGTGACCCGGCCCCGGCTCGCCGTGCTCGACGTCCTCACCGCCGGCGGCCACCTCGAGGTCGACGAGATCGCCGGCCGGGTCCGCGGCCGCCTCGACTCGGTCTCCACCCAGGCGATCTACGACGTCCTCGGCGCCCTGTCCCGCGCCGGCCTGGCCCGCCGGATCGAGCCGGCCGGCAGTCCCGCCCGCTACGAGGCCCGGGTGGGCGACAACCACCACCACATCGTCTGCCGAGGCTGCGGCGAGATAGCCGACGTCGACTGCGCCACCGGCGAACCGCCCTGCCTGATCCCGAGCGACACCCACGGCTTCCTCCTGGACGAGGCCGAGGTCACCTTCTGGGGACTCTGCCCCAAATGCCAGGCCGACCGCGCCGCAGAGACGGCCTGAGCCGGCCACCCGAGCCGGGCCGGGGTGGTTGTCAGCGAACGCTCAGGTCGGTTGGCTGACGGATGGGCGCCGGCGCGTGGCAGGCTGGATGGCATGGCGGGAGACGTCGGGCTGTTCGGGCCGGATTCGGTCACGTGGAGACTTCACAGTGAGCCGATCCTGCTGCTGGGCGGGCTCCGCTCGCTCTACCTTCAGGCGCTGCACCCGCGCGCCGTGGCGGGCGTCTCGCAGAACTCCGGATACCGCGCCGACCCGTGGGGCCGCCTGATCCGGACGTCGAACTATGTGGGCACCGTCGTCTTCGGCAGCACGGCCGACGTGACCGAGGCCGCCGCCCGCCTCCGCCGCCTGCACGCGAAGATGTCGGCCGTCGACCCGAGGACGGGCGAGCGGTTCCGGATCGACGACCCCGAGCTGCTCCGCTGGGTGCACGTGGCCGAGGTCGAGTCGTTCCTGAGCACCGCGCGGATGGCCGGGGTGCGGCTCACCGACGACGAGGCCGACCTCTACTACACCGAGCAGCTCAGATCCGCCGAGCTGGTGGGCCTCGACCCCACCACGGTTCCCGCGACGGCGGCCGAGGTGGAGGCCTACTACGAGGCGATGCGTCCCGAGCTCACCCTGACCAGGGACAGCGCCGAGACGGCCCTCTTCCTGACGGTTCCCCCGGTCCCGTCGAACTGGGGAGGCAAGGCTCTCCAGCTGGGCCTCACGCTCGGCCCGCCGCGCTGGGCCTACCTGGGCATCGCCAGCACGGCGATAGGCCTGCTCCCACCGTGGGCGCGCAGGATGTACGGCGGCCCCGGCTGGCCCACCACCGATCTGGCGGCCCGGCTGTCCGCGCGCGGCCTGCGAGCCCTGATAGCCACGGTCCTCAAAACCCTGCCCGAGCAACACAGGGTCCCACCCCTACGCCGGCAGGCCCTGGCCAGAGCCGGCCAGGCTTGAAACGTACGAAAAGGAAGCCGCAACCGGCCCACCAAGCCGAACCAGAGGCGAAGCCAGACAAGCGCAACCGACTCACGCGGCCCGGCCAGGCAGCGCCCCGGACACACCGCACCCCCGCCCGCCCCGGCCCCGCTCACCCCGGCCCCGCCCACCGGCCCCAGCCGGCCCGAAGGAGATCACCGCTCAACCGCGGCCCAAGGCTCCTTCCCCGCCACCCCGGCCGGACACACCTTCCGGAAGTCGCACCACGAGCACAACGACCCCGGATTCACCGGGAACTCCGCATCGGGATCGGCGCCCTCGGCCACCGCCTTCTCCGCGGCCATGATGTCGCGCGCGGTCTCCTCGGCCCGCCGCACCTGACGCTCCAGCGACTCCGCCGTGTGCTCGTGCGCCGACACCGTCCCGGTCGGCAGGTGGTGGAGCTCGACCCGGCGGCACGGCCTGCGGAAGACCCGCTCGGCGGCATAGGCGTAGAGCGCGAGCGCCATCGACCCGCGCGCGTCGTCGGCGGTCAGCTCGGAGCGGCCGGTCTTGTAGTCGACGATGACCGCCTCACCGCCGTCGGCGTCGATGCGGTCGGCGCGGCCGTTCAGCGCGAGGATCGAGGTCTTGGTGGCGACCACCCGCTCGACGCCGAGCGGTTCATCGGCCGGGTCGAGGGTGGCGACGTAGCTCTCCAGCCAGTCGAGGGCGCGCTGGTAGACGGCGCGCTCCTGGTCGACGTCGCGGTAGCCCTCGCGCACCCACGTCGCCTTCAGCAGCGTGGGCAGCGCGCCCGGCACCCGCCGCTCGACCGGCAGGGCGAACCAGTTCTTCAGGGCGGTGTGCACGCTGGCGCCGAGCGAGTTGTGCGCCCAGGGCGGACCCTTCGGCGGGGTGGGGCGGTCGACGTATGAGTAGCGGTAGCGCCGGGGGCAGTCGACATAGGCCCCGAGCTTGCTCGGCGTGCAGACGAAGAGCCGCTCCGGCATGCCGGCGAAGCCGAGCTGCTCGGGGACCGCCGAGCGAGAACCGGTGGCGCGCGATCGGGTGGGGGACACACGGCAATCCTGCCAGCACCCCCCGACAAGAATCGAACGCGAAGGCTCAGAACCGGCCGCTGTAACCCTGCACGAACGCGAAGACGGCATCCGCGATGAGCTGCACCGCGATGGCCGCGAGCAGCAGGCCGGCGATCCGGGTGAGCACCTCGATGCCGGCCGGGCGCAGCAGCTTCACGATGATCCCGGAGAAGCGCAGCACCAGCCAGACCGTGAACATCACGGCGAGGATCGCGGCCGCCAGGATCAGGTGCTCGTCGAGTGACTCGGCGCGCTGCACGAAGAGCATCGTCGCGACGATGGCGCCGGGGCCGGCCAGCAGCGGGGTGCCGATCGGGACGAGGGCCACGTTGCTGGTGCCGACCTGGTCGCTGGGCTCGTCGGTCTTGCCGGTGAGCAGCTGCAGCGCCACCAGGACCAGCAGCAGGCCACCGGCCGCCTGCAGGGCCGGGAGCTGGACGTGCAGGTAGTCGAGGAGCGTCTGGCCGGCGATGGCGAACCCGACGATCACGCCGAGGGCGAGCAGGACGGCCTGCATCCCGGCCTTGTTGCGGGCCTTCGCCGGCATGCTGCCGGTGAGCGCGAGGAAGACCGGGACCATGCCGGGGGGATCGACGATCACCAGCAGAGTCACGAAGAACTCGCCGAACAGCTTGACATTCACCCGAACAAGGTAGGTCCCGGACGATCTTTCCGCAGGCCGCTGGGGCGAGCGTCACCCCGCCTCACCCCAGGACCGGCACTCCGGTGGCCGCCGAGACGATCTTTTCGTACATCTCCGGGGCGGTCGTGTGGGCGCCCAGCCGGACCGTCTTGTGGGTGCCGTGGAAATCGGACGATCCGGTGACCACGAGTCCGAGCCGTCCGGCCAGGTCCCGCACGTGCATCCGCTCCGCGAGCGTGTGGTCCTCGTGGTCGGCTTCCAGCCCGAACAGCCCCGACTCGGCCAGCGCCACGATCAGCCGATCGGGCACCACCCGGCCACGCACGGTCGCCCGTGGATGAGCGAAGACGGTCACGCCCCCGGCATCCCGCACCGATCGCACAGCCTGGAAAACATCAAGATCAGACTTGGGTACGAAGTAACGGGCGCCCAGCCAGGCCGACGCGAAGGCCTCGGTCGTGGTGGCGACGAGCCCGGCCCGGATCAGCGCCTGTGCGATGTGCGGACGCCCGACCGACCCGCCGGCCGCGTATTCCTGGACCTCGGCCCAGGTGATCGGCACGCCGTCCGCCCGCAACTTCCTGACGATCTTCTCGGCCCGCTGCTCTCGATCCCCGCGCATCCGGGCAAGCTCGGCCGCGAGCAGTGGCTCGGCCGGGTCGAAGAGGTAGGCCAGCAGGTGCAGGGCGATCCCCTGGCCGCCCTCACCCCACCAGCAGGACAGCTCGGCACCGCGCACCAGGGCGAGCCCGGCCGGCCGGGCCGCGGCGGCCTGCTCCCAGCCGCCGGTGGTGTCGTGGTCGGTGATCGCCAGGACGTCCAGCCCGGCGTCGGCACCGGCCCGGACCAGCTCGGCCGGGGTCAGCGTGCCGTCGCTCGCGGTGGAGTGACAGTGGAGGTCGATTCTGCTCACGGTCAGTCGGCGTCGTCGTCCTCTTTGCCGAGCCGCGCCTCGACGGCCTGGGGCTCGTACATCTCCTCGACCACCCGGAGGTAGAGCTCGTTCGGGTTGGGCAGGTGCTTGACCTCGCGCAACGCCTGGTCCTGGCCGGCCGACTCGAGGACGAACGTGCCGTAGCTCAGCATCCGGCCGAGAGCGGACTGCTCGTACTTCATGTCGGTCACCCGCAGGAGGGGCATCATGGCCACCTTCCGGGTGACGATGCCGTTGACCACCATGACCCGCTTGTTGGTCAGGATGAACCTGTCGAAGTACCAGTCGAAGACCCGCCAGGCGACCCAGCTGATCACGCCGAGCCAGATCAGGACGGCCACCGTGACCATGCCGTCGATGTTCTGCCGGGTGAGGAAGCCCGCGAGGTAGCCGAGGACGAGGGTGGCGCCGGCCCCGATCGAGATCGGTGTCGTCAGGTGGATCCAGTGCCGCTTCCACTCGCCGCGGTATCGCTCCGTGGGGAAGAGGTAGCGCGCGACCAATGTGGTCGGCTCGTCCTCCAGCGGGAGGAAGCGCCGGGGGCCGCCGCCGCGGTCGAGACCTTCCAGCTCCTCCTCGGTGAAGGAGGGCGGCTGGTATTCGTCGGGATCCTCATAGAACTCGTCGGCACGCCGCTGGCCGCGTGCGTAGGCCGCGGTGTCGTCGAACGCCGGGTCGTCGTACCCGTAGTTCTCGTCGTCCTCCCGAGGGCGCCGGGCACCCTCGGCTCGCTGGTCGCGGGGGTCGCCAGGATCCATGTAGCGATGCTATGCGACGAGGTCGGTGAAGAAGGTGCCGAAGCCTCGGGCGATGTCGGCGATCGTGCCTCCGAGTGACTCGAAGACCGCCGCGGCGGATCTCGGGTTGAAGGCGATGAAGAAGATCAAGAATGCGATACCAAGCCAGGTGAGGACCTTCTTGATCATGGCGGGCCTTCTCCTCCGGTGCGGGTTACATTCAGCGCCGCGGCAATACTGACGGTATCAGCTTCGTCGCTTCGTGTGAACAAAGTGTCCAGAAAGCCGATTGTCAACACCACTGGTCACACCCGAGAGAGTTAGGCACGACCGTGCAGATATGGCGTCGGCGCTCCGAACAGCAGCTCGGGCGGCACCCCCTCGGACAGGTCGTGGAGAACGACATGCTCCGCGAGGAGATAGCCCGCGCTTGCGGGCCACGCTACCGCATAGAGCCACATTCCTTTGGCCTCACTCACGTAAGCACTTCGATCCTCGGGTGACTTCACACACCACAGTGGAGTCGGGTGCCCGGCCGCCTTGATCTTCGCGTGTGGACCGGCGTGCGCGCCCGGCTCGGCGAGCGCCTCGGCGAGCAGATGACCGGGGTCGAGACCCGGAATGCCGGCGAAGCGCGTGCCCAGCCCGACACCGGGCTGCTCGGCCACCAGGACGAGGTCGGCCGGGCCGCCGCCGAGCGGTTCCGGGCCGCTGCAGGCGAGGACGGTGGCCCGTACGCCGAACCGCTCGTCACCCGACCAGCCGACGCCGGTGACCATCCAGCCCGAGGGCAGCGGCCAGGGACACCAGAGCGGGATCCGCTCCGCGCTCGAGGCCGACTCCCGCAGCACCGCTCCGACGATCTCCGCACTGATGTGCTCGGCGACGTGGAACGGCGGAACGTCGCCACAGTTGTCGCAGCGCCAGGTGCTGTGCATCAGGTCCGGCTTCCGAACCTGAGCAGCGCATCTGGGGCAACTCACCGTGACACCCACACTCCATACCGTGCGGGTCGGGCGGTTCCCCGTCAAGCGGATCGGGCCTTTTGGTGACCCTCAAGAGGGCGGGGGACCCCCGTGCTCACGGATCCAGGCGTGCATCGCGATGCCGCTCGCCACCCCGGCGTTGATCGAGCGCGTCGAGCCGTACTGGGCGATCGAGAACAGCTCGCTGCACGCCTGCCGCGCCGGATCGGAGAGCCCGGGACCCTCCTGGCCGAAGAGCAGCACGCACCGGCGCGGCAGCGTGGTGGTCTCCATCGGACGCGAGCCGGGCAGGTTGTCGATGCCGACCACCGGAATGCCGGCGCCGGCGGCCCAGGCCACGAAATCCTCGATGGTCGGGTGGTGCCGGACGTGTTGATAACGATCGGTGACCATGGCGCCCCGGCGGTTCCACCGGCGCCGGCCCACGATGTGCACCTCGGCCGCGAGGAACGCGTTGGCGTTGCGGACCACCGTGCCGATGTTGAAGTCGTGCTGCCAGTTCTCGATCGCGACGTGGAAGTCGTGCCGGCGCTCGTCCAGATCCGCGATCACGGCTTCCCGGGTCCAGTACCGGTAGCGGTCCACGACGTTGCGGCGATCACCCTGCTCGAGCAGCTCCAGGTCGTAGTGATCGCCGGACGGCCACTCGCCGGGCCATGGGCCGACGCCCACCTCGATCAAATGGTCCTCGCCCGCCGTCATGGGGCGATAGGCTACTTCTCCGGAACCGGGCCTCGACCGCCGGGAGTGATCTCCGGCAGGAGACGCAATGAGCGGCGGGGCCCTCCCCGGCACCCGCCGCCCACGCTCTGTTGGGAAAGAGTTTGCCTTACGGTCCGTATCCATGTGAAGGACTTTCAAATGTGAGGCGGCTCACATTTAAGATTTTTTCCTATTTATTTTTCGCCCCGGAAGCGCTCCCACAGGGCACGCACAGGCTGGACAAACGGTTCAGGACGCTGCATCCAGGGCGGATCCGACACGATAACGGTGTCGCCAATCAGACACCGAGTGCCTACTTTCAGTTACCATGAGGTGCCCAGCTTGAGTGCTGCACACCACGTGTACCGCCACTCGGAGCGGGAATGGAAGTTGGGTACCAGAGGTTTCACCGGACGAAAGCGATTCCCGCAGACGGAGGCATCATGGCGACGGTTGCGCTCACCGCAGCGAACTTCGACGAGGTCACCGGCAAGGACGGCATCGTCCTGGTCGACTTCTGGGCCAGCTGGTGCGGGCCCTGCGTCCGCTTCGCACCGACCTACGAGCGATCCTCGGAGAAGCACCCGGACATCACGTTCGGAAAGGTCGACACCGAGGCCGAGCAGGCTCTCGCCGCGAAGTTCGACATCCGCTCCATCCCGACGATCATGGCCGTCCGCGACGGTGTCGTGGTTTTCGCCCAGCCGGGCGCACTCCCCGAGTCCGCGCTGGAGAGCCTGATCGAGAAGGTCGAGCAGCTGGACATGGACGAGGTGCGCGAGCAGATGGCCGCCCACCGCAAGGCCGCGCACGCCGACGCCGCCAAGGCGGAGGAGACCGCGGCCGCCGGCCGCAGCTGACCCAGCGAGACGAGACCCGCGGACCGGTTCGGTCCGCGGGTTTTTTCGTACGACTTTCCGAACACCCGTTCGAGCAAGGTCATGGACTTCGGGTCGAACGTGTGTTCGAATACCTGTCATGCGATGGTCCCACCTGTCTTCCCGGGAGGGGGTTGTGCCGGCGGCCCCTCCCCTGCCGCTGGCGCTTCCCGACGCCACCGTCCGCACCTTCGACACCCCGGGGTTCGCCGGGATGACGTTCTACGAGGTCCGGGCGAAATCGCTGATCAACCGGGTGCCGGGGCAGTCCCGGGTGCCGTTCGAGTGGACGGTCAACCCCTATCGCGGCTGCTCGCACGCCTGCACGTACTGCCTGGCCGGGGATACGCCCATCCTGCTCGCCGACGGCTCCGCCCGGCCCCTCGCCGAGATCCGCCCCGGCGACGCCGTGATGGGCACGATGGGCGCCGGCCCGCACCGACGCTACGTGCCGACCACGGTCCTCGACCACTGGTCCACCAGCAAGCCGGCGTTCCGGGTGACGCTCTCCGACGGCACCCGGCTGGTCGCCAGCGGCGACCACCGCTTCCTCACCGACCGCGGCTGGCGGCACGTCAGCCCGGCCGAGGCGCACCTCCCCGCGCTCGCGGTCGGCGACCTGATGTTCGGGGTGGGCCGGTTCGCCGAGCCGCCCAAGGAGTCCCCCGACTACCGGACCGGCTTCCTCTGCGGCCTGGTCCGCGGCGACGCCTCCGGCGGCGGCACGGCCCGCGAGGGCGACGCCTGGGTCCGCGCCGACGGCTACCTCGACGACATCCCCCTCACCGAGGCGCTGCGCTGGCCGGAGCTGCCGACCGGCGACTGGTACCGCGGGTTCCTGGCCGGCGCGTTCGGCGCAGTCGGGCACACCGAGCGGCTCGCCGTCGTCTTCGCCAGCGACGACCCGGCCTACCTCGACCGCGTCACCGAGGCCCTCTCCCACCTCGGTCTCGCCGCCCGCCGCCCGGTCCGGGCCGGCCGCGGCTCCTCCCGCCGCGCCGCCGCCGTGCTGGACCGGGTCGAGACCGAGCGGCACCTCGAGGCCGCCCTGCGCTTCCGGCACCTCACCGGCGTCTCCTCGGCCCCGCTGGACGCCTCGGGCGTCGGCGTCCGATCCGGCAGGAGCCTCGCCGTGGCCGACATCGAGGACCTCGGGCTCACCCTGCCGCTCTTCGACATCTCCACCGGCACCGGCGACTTCATCGCCGACGGCGTGGTCAGCCACAACTGCTTCGCGCGGAACACCCACAAATACCTCGACCTCGACGCCGGCCACGACTTCGACACCAAGGTCGTGGTGAAGGTGAACGCCGGCGAGCTGATCCGCCGCGAGCTCGCCGACCCGCGCTGGTCCGGCGCGCCGATCGCGATGGGCACGAACGTCGACGTCTACCAGCGCGCCGAGGGCCGGTACCGTCTCATGCCCGAGATCCTGGCGGCGCTGCGCGACCACGCCAACCCGTTCTCGATCCTCACCAAGGGCACGCTGATCCTGCGCGACCTCGACCTGCTCCGGCAGGCCGCCGAGGTGACCCGGGTCGGGCTGGCGTTCTCGGTGGGCTTCGTCGACGAGGAGGTCTGGCGCTCCGCCGAGCCCGGCACGCCCAGCCCCCGCCGCCGCCTCGACGCGGTCCGCCGGCTGACCGACGCGGGCTTCGCGGTGAACGTCCTGATGGCGCCGATCCTGCCCGGCCTCACCGACGGCGAGGAGTCCCTCGACGCGACGGTCGCCGCCATCGCCGCCGCCGGCGCCACCGGCGTCACCCCGCTCCCGCTGCACCTGCGTCCCGGCGCCCGGGAGTGGTACGCGTCCTGGATCGCCCGGGAGCACCCTCATCTGCTGTCGCGCTACCGCGAGCTGTTCGGCAAGGGCTCCTACGCGGTCCGGGGCTATCAGGACGAGATCACCGCCCGCGTACGGATGGCCGCCCGCAGGCACGGGCTGCACCGCTCCGAGGCGGCCGAGGCCCGGATGGTCGCTCCGGCCGAGCCGTCCCGCGGTTCCGTGCAGGCCGACCAGCTGACCCTGCTGTAGGCCGGCTGGCTTTGCTGTGGGCCGGCTGGCTTTGCTGTAGGCCGGCTGGCTTTGCTGTGGGCCGGCTGGTCCAGCGGAAAGGCCGCCGCGCCCCGGACCGGGGGGTCGGGGCGCGGCCGCCGGGCCTCCGGCGTGGCTAGAGTTGATCCCATGCGCAGCGCTCAGCAGATCCTGGCCGAAGCGAACGTGATCGCCGTGGTCGGCGCGTCCCGGGATCCGTTCAAGCCGTCGCACACGGTTCCGTTGCAGATCCTCCAGCACGGCTGGCGGATCATCCCGGTCAACCCGTTCGTCGACGAGGTCTTCGGCGTGCCGACCGTCCCGACCCTGGCCGACCTGCCCGAGCCGGTCGATCTGGTCAACATCTTCCGGCCGGCCCGCGACGCGGTCGAGGTGGTCCGGCAGGCCGTGGCCATCGAGGCGCCGGCGGTCTGGCTGCAGAGCGGCATCGTCTCGGCCGAGGCGCGCCGGATCGCCGAGGAGGCCGGCATCGACTACGTCGAGGACCGCTGCCTCGCCGTCGAGCGAGCCCTAGGCCGGCTGACAAAGCTCAGCTGACCCCACTCCCCCTCCCCGCTTCCCGCAAGGCAGCGCGCGCCGCGAGCCGCGCGAGGCGCCGCGAGCCGCGCGAGGCGCCGCGAGCCGCGCGAGGCGCCGCGAGGGCTGGCGGCGGGCGCGGGCGTCAGCGGAACTGGGCCTCGCGCACGCTGTTGCCGCCGTCCACGACCAGCATCTGGCCGGTGATGTAGGAGGCGGCCGGCGAGCAGAGGAACGCCACGGCCGCGGCCACCTCGTCGGGCGTGCCGGGACGGCCGATCGGCGTACCCAGGCCCTGCTTGATCTCGGTGACCGTCGAGGCGGCCGTGTAGATCGTCCCGGGGGCGACGCAGTTGACGTTCACGCCGTCGGCCACCAGCTCCATGGCGAGCGCCCGGGTGAGGCCCACGACGCCGGCCTTGGCGGCCGCGTAGGCGGCCTCGGTGGGGAGGGCGTTGACCGGGCCGGCCGTGGCCGCCAGGTTGACGATCCGACCCCAGCCCCGCTCCGACATGCCGCCGATGAAGGCGCGGCTGCACAGGAACGCGGTGCTCAGGTTCCGATCGATCTCGGCCTTCCACTCGTCCAGGGTGAGCTGGGCGACCGGCCGCAGGACCTCCGGGCTGGTACGGCTCGCCAGCCCCGCGTTGTTGACCAGCACTTCGACGTCCCCGAGCTGGTCCGCGATCGCGTCGGCGAGGGCACCGACCTCGGCCTCGTCGGTCAGGTCCGCGACGAAACCGGTCACGCCGAGCTCCGAGGCCCGCTCGTGGATCCGCCGGGTCGTCGACACGATCGCGACCCGGGCGCCGAGGTTCCGCAGCCGCCGCGCGGTGGCGTATCCGATGCCGTCCGGGCTGCCGGCGCCGGTGACGAGCGCGACCTTCCCGTCCAGGCGCAGGGTGACCGGCGCTTCGCCGGATTCTTCGATCTCCGCTTCCACGATCTCCATCATGTCGGGCGCTGTCGACCGCTCGGAGCCGGAAGGGCCGGAAACCTCGGAGGAACCGGAGGGTTCGGAACGGGGTGGACGGCCATCTGCGGGGCGGGTGGCGTCACGCCGGGACGGACTGCCCCCGGCGGAACGGGCGTCGAAGACCATGCGAGCGATCCTGCCCGGTACCGCAGGCCGGGGCAAACACCACCACGCGATGAGGGGGAAGCTCACCCACCGGACTCGGGCACCGTCTTGCGCCCGCTGCTCACCGGTGTGACCGGCCCCTCCTCGACGAAGACCAGCGGCGCGGCGGTCCCGTACCGGGCCGGGAGCATGAGGCGGGCCTCGTCGACGTCCCGGGTGCCGACCTCCACGCCCACGCCGTCGTGCCGGCTGCCGACCGTGACGATCCGCACGCCCTGGCCTCCCCAGTAGTGCAGGTCGGCGACCACCCGGTCGTGCCATCCGTCGAGCTCGGCGACGGCGTGCGCGGAGTCGCGGACCAGGATGCAGGCGTCCTCGGCGTTGCGCCTGATGAAGTCGTCGAAGCGGGCCGAGGGCACCCGGTAGACGACGGCCCGGACCCGCTTCTGATCGATCTCGATGCCGGAGTACCGCGCGGCGTGCCGCTCCCGGCCGCCCCGGTCGATCCGCTCCATGGCCGTGGCCAGCGCGGGCGGGGTGATCGGCGTCCGGACGTGGCCGCGGACCGCGTACTTCGGCGCCCGGGCGAACGCGCAGCCCGCGGTCTGCCAGCCGCCGAGCAGCCCGGCACGTTCCGGCCGGTCCGCCGGCTCGGCCACCGAACAGCCGGCCGCGCTCAGGACCAGCACTGCGGCAGCCAGCGCCATCCGCACGCGACGCATCGCATCCCCCTCCGGCCCGATCGCTGGGTGCAACGAGCGGGCCCTCGCCCCTGGTGACGGGCTGGACCCGTACACATGAAAAATCCGGACGAAAGCGGAGAAGGAGGCAAAAGCAGGAAACAACCGTAAAGAGGTCTCAGGACGGCGCCGGCTCCGACTTCCCGGCCCGGGCCGCGCCGAAGATCACGACGGCCACGCCGGCCAGCAGCAGCGCCAGACCCGGCAGCGAGCCCTGCCGCGGCTCCTGGCCGAGCCACCACCAGGCGAGCAGCGCGGCGCCCGGCACCTCGAGCAGGATCAGCACACTCACGGCGGTCGCCGAGGTGTGCTGAAGCGCGTAGTTGAACATCGAGTGCCCGAGCAGCTGGGCGCCGGCCACGAGGGCCAGGATCGCCGCCCAGGTGTGCGCGTCGTATCCGCTGAGTGACGACCCGGACGCGAGGCAGACGACGAGCAGGATCGCGCCGCAGGTGCCGTAGCAGATCCAGGTGTACGTCGTCGTGGACAGCGAGACCCGGGCCCGCTCGCCGAGGGCCGTGTAGACCGCGGCCGCCATGGCACCCAGCAACGCCAGCACGTCGGCGAGCACGGCCTGACCGGAAACGCCGATGTCAGCGCCGGTGGCCCAGGCCGCGCCGGCGACCGCCAGGCCGATGCCGAGCCAGCCCGCCGCGGACGGACGCCGCCCCTGCGCGGCCGCGATCAGCCCCTGCCAGACCGGCTGCGTCGCGACCAGCGCCGTGGCCGTCGCGACCGAACCGAGCTGCACGGCCGGCATCCACGTGGAGAAATGCACGGCCAGGGTGATCCCGGCGAGGACACAGAAGATCCCCTCGCGGCGCAGCGGCCCCCGGATGATCCCGGTCACTTCGGCGCGCTTGGACGTGAGTGCGACAGGAGTGAGTACCGCGGTCGCGAGGGCGTTCCGCCAGAACGCGATCGCGAGGGCGGGCGCCGCGGCGAAAGCGATCAGCGGTCCCGAGGACGAGACGGCGAGCACGGCCACCACCAGCGCAAGCACGGTGGCGGGCGGCGGCAGCACCGCGGAACGGCCCTCGCGGGCATTGGTGACTTGACGCGGTGAGCGCATATTCATCCCCGGCCGTCGGTTCTTGCACAGCCAAAGTGCGCAAGTTGCAGATGTCTATTGGCGGACAGTGACGAAGCGGCTACTGTCACCGACGGCCGTCTGGCCGTTTTCTTCCTTCGATGCCCAGGAGGCCGATTTACATGCCCGCATATCGTGCGGTCGTGTTCGACTTTTTCGGCACCTTGACCCGATCTGTCCAGCGCGGCCCCCAGCACGCGGACATCGCCAGGTCGCTCGGTGCCGACCCGGAAGCCGTCACCGGCGTCCTGAACCGTACGTTCCGTGCACGCGCCTGCGGCAGCCTCGGCTCGGCCGAGGCCACGCTCCGCTGGGTGATCGAGCAGGCGGGAGGCCGGCCACGTCCGGGCGCCATCCGCGCCGCCATGCCGGCCCGGATCGACGCCCTGCGCGCCGACACCCGGCTCCGCGCCGACGCGGTCAGCGCGCTCACCGCCATCCGCGCCCGGGGCGTGCGCACCGCGGTGATCAGTGACTGCACCCACGAACTTCCCGCCTTCCTGCCGGGCCTTCCGGTGGCGCCGCTGCTCGACGCACAGATCTACTCGGTCGAGCTCGGCGTCTGCAAGCCGGATCCCGAGATCTACCTGGCCGCCTGCGACCGGCTCGGGGTGGCGCCCGAGGACTGTCTCTACGTCGGCGACGGCGGCAGCCACGAGCTGACCGGGGCGGCGGCCGTCGGCATGACGCCGGTCAAGCTGGTCGCGCCCGACCTCACGAACCACCTGGTCTTCGACGCCGACACGAATTTCGCGGGCCGCACCGTCCGGTCGCTGTCCGACGTGCTCACCCTGCTGCGGCACACTCCGGCCATGGCTACCTGAGATTTGTACGAGGATGGCGGCCGTCCCGATCCTGGTGACGGCCGTCCCGTGGCGCACCACACCTGCGGCCGCCTTCCGCCGGCGCATCTCGCCGCCGGCACCGGCGTGCCGTCACCCTTCCGCCCACGGCCGCGGTCCGGCGGGACATGACGGTTTCTGGGAGGATGGTCCGGTGACGGCTGGAGTGCTCGACGAGGCGATCAAGAAGGCGGCGATCGCCTGGATCTCGGTCGGCGACGGGCCGGCGTACGCGCTCTGGTGCATGCCGGCCGAGAGCTCGATCCTGGTGGTGAGCGGGCCGGGTGAGCAGTTCGCGCCGGGGCTGGCCGAGGCGGAGCGGGCGACGGTCCGCCTCCGGGGCGACCACGGCGGCCTGATCCTGGTCGTCGACGCCACGGTGTCCCGGCTGACCCCCGGCTCCGACGAGTGGAACGAGCTGGCGCCCCCGCTCGCCACGAAACGCCTGAACGCCTCCGGCACCGCCGACGAGCTGGCCGCGCGCTGGGCCGAGACCGGCTGCGCGATCGTGCGCCTCACCCCGGCGGCCGGCTCGGCGGTCGGCGCACCGGACCTCCCGGCCGAGTCGGCGGCCCAGCCTCCGCGCGAGACGCCGGCCCGGGTGGAGACGCGCCGGCCGTTCCGCCTGCACCGGGTCCGCAAACGCTGAGCGGTAAGCCCGGTCCGCAAAACGCCGAGCGCTGAGCGGTCGGCCCGCTCCACTAACGCCGAACGCTGAGCGGTCGGCCCGCTCCGCAAACGCCGGACGGTCAGCCCACGAACGGCGGGATCGTCATCTCACCTCTGGCGATCGGGCACACGTGGCCGGCCACCGTCGCCGACTTCGCCGCGCCGGCCACGGCCGTGACCGTGCAGTCGAGCAGGGACGGGCGTTTCATCTCGTGGCCCTGGTGGACCCGGTAGGACGAGACCCCGTCGCCCGGCAGCAGACCCGCACCGACCAGCCACACGCCGAGACCGAGGGCCGCCGAACCGGTCGCCGGGTCCTCCCAGACCGCCTCGCCGGGCACGAACACCCGGGCGTGGGCCTCGCGCGTCTCCGGCGACCAGGCGAAGACGCACACCCCGGTCTCGGCCGTCAGATCGAATCGGACCCGCGACAGCGCTTCCCGCCGTACCGGAAGAAACGCCCAGGCCAGCCCGCACCCAGCGGAACGTGGGGCAGCAGGCCCGGCATGATCCGAGGCCGTCAGGCCGAGGACCTCGAGCAGCCGATCGGGCGGAAGCGGATCACCCAGGGTGGGCTCGCCCCCGGTCAGCGTGGCCGAGCCCGCGGCGGTCACCTCGATCGGCAGCAGGCCCGCGCCGCACTCCTGCACGACCCGGCCGGCCGGGAAGACACCCCGGCGCATCAGGGTCACCGCGGCGCCGACCGAGGGATGGCCGGCGAAGGGCAGCTCGGTCTCGGTCGTGAAGATGCGCACGCGGTAGGTTGCGTCCGCGGACCGCGGGGGAAGTACGAAGATCGTCTCGGCCAGATTGAACTCGCGTGCGATGGTTTGCATCTGGTCGGTGGCGAGACTCGCGGCGTCGAAGACCACGGCGAGCGGATTGCCCGCGAAGGGCCGGTCGGTGAACACGTCGACGATCTCGTACGCCACGGTGGACATGTCCGGACCCTAACCTAATCTGAGGGTGTGACCATGGGGACGAGGGTTTATCTGGCCCGCCTCGCCGGATTGCCGGTGTTCGACCCCAACGGCGACCGGGTCGGCCGGGTGCGGGACGCGGTCGTGCGGCTGCGGACCACGAACCGGCCGCCGCAGATCGTCGGGCTGGTCGCCGAGATGGCGCTGCGCCGCCGGATCTTCCTGCCGATCGGGCGGGTCACCAGCATGGACGCCGAGTCGGTCGTGCTCAGCACCGGCACCCTCAACCTGCGCCGGTTCGAGAAGCGGCCGAACGAGCTGCTCGCCCTGGAGGACCTGCTCGACCGGCGGGTCACCGTGGTGCCGGAGCACGGCGAGGGCGCCGACCACGTCGGGATCGTCGTCGACATCGCGATGGAGCCGCACCGGAGCACCGAGTGGCTGGTCACCCGGGTGGCGGTCCGCGAGCACACCGGACGGCTGGCCCGGCGCGGGCACGTCTTCCAGGCCGACTACGGCCGGGTCCGGGGCCTGATCGGGCCGACCGACACGCAGGGCACGTCGAACCTGCTGGCGCTGCTCGACCAGATGCGCCCCGCCGACATGGCGAACGCCCTCCAGGACCTGCCGGACGCCCGCCGCAACGAGGTGGCCGCCGCCCTGAGCGACCGCAAGCTGGCCGACGTGCTCGAGGAGCTGCCCGAGCACGACCAGGTGGAGATCCTGGCCCGGCTCGACCGGGAACGCGCCGCCGACGTGCTCGAGCGGATGGACCCGGACGACGCCGCCGACCTGCTCGCCGAGCTGCCGAAGGCCGAGCAGATGGTGCTGCTCGACCTGATGGAGCCGGAGGAGGCCGCCCCGGTCCGGCAGCTGATGAACTACCGCCCCGGCACCGCGGGCAGCGTGATGACCTCCGAGCCGGTGATCCTCACCCCGGACACCACCGTCGCCGAGGCGCTGGCCCGGATCCGCGAGCCGGAACTCTCCCCGGTGATCGCGGCGCAGGTGTTCGTGGCCCGGGCGCCGAGCGCCACGCCCACCGGGAAGTACCTCGGCATGGTCCACTTCCAGAAGCTGCTCCGGGAACCGCCCGCGTCGATCGTGGGCGGGCTCGTCGACAGCGGGATCGAGCCGCTGAAGACCGAGACCGGGCTGCTCGAGATCACCCGGCGGATGGCGACCTACGACCTGATCGCGATGCCCGTTGTCGACTCGGTCCACCGGCTGCTCGGGGCGGTCACCGTCGACGACGTGCTGGACCACTCGCTGCCCCGCGACTGGCGTGACCGGGACGCCCAGGATGACTCCTCGGAGGTCGCCGAATGAGCGAGCAACGCCGGGACCGTCTGGACCAGCCTCGCGAGCCGGGGCGGGTCAACCTGCCGAAATTCGACCCGGAGGCGTTCGGCCGCTGGTCGGAGGGGATCGCCCGGTACATGGGGACGGCGAAGTTCATCGTCTACATGACGGTGGTGATCGCCGCCTGGTTCGCCTGGAACACGCTCGCGCCGGAACATCTGCGCTTCGACCCGTACACATTCACGTTCTTGACCTTGATCTTGTCGCTCCAGGCCTCGTATGCCGCTCCGCTGATCCTGCTGGCCCAGAACCGCCAGTCCGACCGCGACCGCCTGTCGATGGAGGAGGACCGGCGGCGGGCCGCGCTGCAGAAGGCGGACACCGAGTACCTCACCCGCGAGATCGCGGCGCTGCGGATCGCGCTCGGCGAGGTGGCGACCCGCGACTTCCTCCGCAACGAGCTCACCCGGCTCGCCGATGAACTGGACGAAGCTGCCCTGCGACGTGAGAAAAGGGCGCGCGTCGAGTGGGAGGAAGAGCACCCGTGACGCCGACGTAGCATGGCATATATGTCCGCACCTGCATCGACGCTCGAGGACGCCATTCAGGCCGCACTGGCGACCGTGGACGACCCCGAGATCCGCCGCCCGATCACCGACCTCGGAATGGTCTCCGGCTTCACCGTCAGCGACGGCCTCGTGAAGGTCGATCTGCTGCTCACCGTCGCCGGCTGCCCCCTACGGGACAAGCTGAACAACGACATCACCGCCGCGGTCACCGCGATCCCCGGCATCGATCGGGTCGAGATCAACTTCGGCGTGATGAACGAGGAGCAGCGCAAGGCGCTCCAGACCACGCTGCGCGGCGGAGGCGAGTCGGCGGAACCGGTCATCCCGTTCGCCCAGCCCGGCTCCCGGACCCGCGTCTACGCCGTGGCGAGCGGCAAGGGCGGCGTCGGCAAGTCGAGCGTCACCGTGAACCTCGCGGCCGCCCTCGCGAAGCGTGGCCTCTCGGTCGGCGTCATCGACGCGGACATCTACGGCCACTCGGTGCCGCGGATGCTCGGCGTCGAGGGGCGGCCCACCCGGGTCGAGGAAATGATCATGCCGCCGCAGTCGCACGGCGTGAAGGTCATCTCGATCGGCATGTTCACGGCCGGCAACGCCGCCGTGGTGTGGCGCGGCCCGATGCTGCACCGCGCGCTCCAGCAGTTCCTCGCCGACGTCTACTGGGGCGACCTCGACGTGCTCCTGCTCGACCTGCCGCCGGGCACCGGTGACGTGGCGATCTCGCTGGCCCAGCTGCTGCCGAACGCCGAGATCCTGGTCGTCACGACCCCGCAGATGGCCGCGGCCGAGGTGGCCGAGCGGGCCGGCGCGATCGCGCTGCAGACCCACCAGCGCCTCGTCGGCGTGGTCGAGAACATGTCGTGGCTGGAGCTGCCGGACGGCTCGCGCATGGAGGTCTTCGGCGCGGGCGGCGGCGAGACCGTCGCCGAGTCGCTCACCAAGACCGTCGGCGCCCGGGTCCCGCTGCTCGGTCAGATCCCGCTCGACACCCGGGTCCGCGAGGCCGGCGACGCCGGCAACCCGATCGTGCTGGCCGACCCGTCAGCGCCGGCCGCGAAGGCGCTCGACGGCGTCGCCGACAAGCTGGCGATCCGCCGGGAATCCCTGGTCGGCAAGCCGCTGAGCCTCTCGGTGACCACCAAGCGCTAGCGATTGCCGCGGAGCGAAGCGTCGCCGGTCAGCTCAGGTGGCGTCGAGGTCGTAACGCTGCGCCGGTCGGGGGCTCTCGACCGGCGCTGCCGTCTCCGGCGCCCTGTTCTTGAAGTCGGCGGCCTTCGCCACGTCGGAGATCTCCGACTTGACCCCGTTGAGGTCCTGCTTCACGTCGTCGAACAGCGTCTGCAGCGGCTTCCGGATGGCCTGCTCGTCGTCCTCGCTCAGCAGGTGCTTACGGATGAACGCCTTCGGGTGCAGGTCTTCGAGCTGGATGTCGGTGCCGAGCTCACGGCTCAGGTCGGTGGTCGCGTTCTGCGCCATCGACCGCAGGCCACGCAGCATCCGCAGGCCGTCGCCGATCACCTTGGGGAGTCGTTCCCCGAAGATCAGCAGCGCGAGCATCAGCAGCGCGCCGATCTCCCACCAGTTCAGATTCTCGAACACAGCTCGGCCTCCCAGGCGGTCCCGCGCTTCAGCCTACGCACGACGGCTGTGAGTTGGCAGTCCGCCCGCCTGTCAGTTGGTGTCCGCGGCCAATGTCACGGAGGCCGACGCGTTCTTGGTGCCGCGGCGGTAGTCCACCGCCACCACCGAGCCCGGCGCGTACTTCCGGACCAGCGCGATCAGGTCGGTGCCGTCCTCCAGCACGTGGCCGTCGATCCGGGTGAGGACGTCGCCGCTCTTCAGCCCGGCCGCGGCCGCCGGACCGGCCGGCTCGACCGAGCGGAGCCGCGCGCCGCCCGCCGTCTCCCCGGTCACCACCTCGGCGCCGATCACCGTCCGGCGGGCCTTGCCGGTGTCGATGATGTCGGTCGCGACCCGCTTGGCCTGGTTGATCGGGATGGCGAAGGCGAGGCCGATGTTGCCCGCCTCGGTGTCCGTCGAGCCGACCGAGCGGATCACCGAGTTGACCCCGATGACCTGGCCGGCCGCGTTGACCAGCGGGCCGCCGGAGTTCCCCTGGTTGACCGCGGCGTCGGTCTGGATGGCCGCGTAGTAGCGGGTGGCGCCGCCGGCCTCGCCCGCCTCGATCGGCCGGTCGAGGGCGCTCACGATGCCGGACGTCACCGTGTTGACGAGTGCGAGCGGCGAACCGAACGCGAGCACCGGGTCACCGACCGCGATCGTCTCGGAGTCACCGAGCTCCACCGGGGTGAGCCCGGACTTTGCGACTTTGATCACTGCGATGTCGGACTCGGGGTCACGGCCGACCACCCGGGCCGAGGCCGTCGTGCCGTCGCTGAACGACACCGACAAGGTGTCGCCGGCGCCCTCCACCACGTGGTCGTTGGTGATCACATAACCGTCGTCGGAGACCACGAACCCGGAGCCGATCGCCCCGGTGACGCGGACCGTCACGACGCTCGGCAGCACCCGCTCGGCCACGCCGGCGAGCGTCTCGGGCGCCCGCTGCAGCGACTCCGGAGCCGGCTGGGCGGTCGCGCCGATCTGGGTGCCGCCGTTCGTCACATAGCCGCCGCGGACCGCGAACAGGAACCCCAGCGTGCCGCCGAGACCACCGGCCAGCAGCGCGGTGACCAGGCAGATCGCGAGAATCGGGGCGAGCGGCCGGCGGGGCGCGTCGGGGTCGGGGACGACCTCGGGCTGCGGGATCTCACCGGCCGGTGGGGTGGCGACGTGCACGGCGGTCGGCGCCCACGGATCACGCCACGGGTCGGCCGTGGCGTCGGACCACCACGGCCCCGAAGGATCGGACGTCCCAGCGGGCCCCGGCACAGGGTTGCCCGGTGGCCGGCGCCAGTTCCAGCCGTCGGTCACTTCGGTGCCTCCACTCTCGGTACGCCCGGCTCCGCGCATCCAGGATGACACGGAATCCTCGGGTACCACCTTCCCACCGATTCCCGCCCCGGGCGCCATGGGGCGTTTATCCATCGACGGCGCAGTGCATCACCGGTCAGCATCGCTCTACTCTCTTATCCGATGTGCGTGCTTGCACCACACTGCCGCCCGGAGGTTCGTCATCATCGGTCCCGCTCGTTCATTCGGTCAGCCGGCGCCGCAATCGACGCCGTTCGCCGAGACCTACGCCGTCGAGGACCCGGTCCAGCAGACCGCGCGCGCCCTGGCGCACGAGCTCGGCCTGCCCTGCGTCTCGCCCGGCGCGGGCTCGGTGCTGCGCCTTCTGGCTGCCGCGGGCAACGCCAAGGCGGTGGTCGAGATCGGCACGGGTACGGGGGTCAGCGGCGTCTGGCTGCTCCGCGGAATGCGCCCCGACGGCGTCCTCACCACGATCGACGTCGAGCACGAGCACCAGCGGATCGCCCGCCGCGTCTTCCAGGAGGCCGGCTTCGCCCCCTCCCGTACCCGGATCATCAGCGGCCGCGCCCTCGACGTCCTCCCCCGCCTCGCCGACGGCGCCTACGACCTGATCTTCGTGGACGCCGACACCACCGAGTTCGCGGCCTGCACCGAGGCCGCCCTGCGCCTGCTCCGCCCGGGCGGGGTCCTGATCGTGAACGGTGCACACGCCGGGGGCCGGATCAGCGACCCGTCAGCCCGCGACGTCGACACGCTGACAGTGCGGGAGACCGTGAAGGCCATCCGCGAGTCGGAGGACTGGATCCCGGCCGTCATCCCGTCGGGGGCGGGGTTGCTCACCGCGGTCAAGCGCTGAGCGCCTTCGCCGGCCGTTGCTCCCCGCCGGCTGTCGCTTCCCCGCCGGCTGCACCGCATGGCTGTTGAGAGCGCTCCCCCACAGCCCTGAGCGACAGCCGGCAGCCGTGAGCGACAGCCGGGCCCGCCGGCTGCACCGCATTGCTCTTGAGAGCGCTCCCCGACAGCCATGAGCGACAGCCAGGCCCGCCAGCTGCACCGCATGGCTCTTGAGAGCGCTCCCCGGCAGCCATGAGCGACAGCCGGGCCCGCCGGCTGCACCACACGGCTCTTGAGAGCGCTCCCCGACAGCCCTGAGCGACAGCCGGCAGCCGTGAGTGACAGCCGACAGCCATCAGCGAGAGCCGTGAGCGACAGCCGGGGCCGCCGCCCGCTAGCGGGAGTTCAGGAGAGGGCGGCGAGGTAGCGGAGCAGCGTCCGAGCTCCCCACCCCGTGGCCCCCTTGGTCAGGTCCAGATCGTCGGACTCCGACCAGCTGGGCGCCGACATGTCGAGGTGGGCCCATCGCGCCTCGCCGAAGAAGTCGCGCAGGAAGAGGGCCGCCATCACCGAGCCCGGGCCCGCCGGCGCGCTGACGCGGTCGGCGATGTCGCTGCGCAGGTTGTCCGCGTAGTCGTCGGCCAGGGGCAGGCGCCACATCTTCTCGCCCGCGGCCTCGCCGGCCGCGGTGAGGGCGGCGGCCAGTTCGTCGTCGGGGCTGTACAGGGCCGCGGTGCGTTTGCCGAGCGCGACCGCGTTGGCGCCGGTCAGGGTCGCGAGGTTGAGGACGAGGTCGGGGCGGAGTTGTTCGGCGGCGTACGCCAGGGCGTCGGCGAGCACGATCCGGCCCTCGGCGTCGGAGTTCAGGTTCTCGCTGGTGGTGCCGTCGTAGTGGGTGATCACGTCGCCGGGGCGGAACGCGGAGCCGCTGACGGCGTTCTCGGCGAGCGGCGCCAGGGCGGTCACCCGGATCGGCAGGCCGAGGTCGGCGACGCCGAGGGTGGCGGCCACGACGGCCGCGGCGCCGCCCATGTCCTTCTTCATCAGCTTCATGCCGTCGCGCGGCTTGATCGAGATGCCGCCGGTGTCGAACGTGATGCCCTTGCCGACCAGCACCACGTGCGTGGTGGCGCCTTCGGGCTGCCAGGAGAGCTCGACGAACCGGGGTGGCGACACCGAGCCGCCGCCGACCGCGAGCAGGCCTCCGAAGCGCGCGAGCTCGTCACCGGCGCGGACCGTCACGGTCAGGCCGGGCCGGCTCTCGGTCTCGGCCACGATCCGGTCGGCGAACCAGGCGGGATTCTTCACCGAGGACGGCGTGTTCGTCAGGTCGCGGGCGAGCCATGCGGCTCCGGCGGTGACCTCGGCAAGAGCAAGACTTCCGGCGTACGCGGCGGGGTTGCTCGCAATGAGCCGCACCTCCCCGGACCGGGCGGCCTCGGGGGCGTCACGATAGCGGTAGCCGCCCAGCCAGAGTCCCTCCGCGAGGCCGCGCAGCGACGTCTCGCCGATCCCCGCCGGAAGATGCACCTCGAGGATCTCGTCGCCGGCCGCCTCCCGGATCACCGCGGCGCCCGCCGCCCGCCAGCCCGCCTCATCGCCGGAGCCCGATCCGGCGAACGCGCCGGAACCCGATCCGGCGAGCACGGAACCTGTTCCGACGAGCAGCACCCGGGACGGCCGATTCACCGGACGCGGCAGCGCCGTGACATGGCCCGCCCGGCCGGCGTCGCCGGTCTGCTCGATCAGCGCGCGGATCTCGGCGTCCAGCTCACCGAGGTGCGGAGGACCGTCCGGACCCACCGGGACCACCCACGTGGTCGACTTGTCGGAGAGCTCGGTCAAGCGGATTGCGAACACGGGAGGATGACCTTTCCCTAAGACGTGGAAAGCCCGCCGGTACGGGCGGTACCGTACCGGCGGGCTCGCGTGAAACGTCAGCCGGCGATCGACTTCAACGCGTCACCCAGCGCGTTGGCCTCGTCCGGAGTCATCTCAACGACGAGACGGCCACCACCTTCCAGCGGGACGCGCATGACGATGCCACGACCCTCTTTGGTGACCTCCAGCGGACCATCGCCCGTCCGCGGCTTCATCGCCGCCATCTTGTCTCCCCTCAGACCTACGTCAGGGTCGGTGGGTTGCCCCACAGCCACTTGCTCCTGGAATGCCAGCAGCCACGTCATGTAGTCCAGCCCCACGCGACGCGGTGCTCGTTTCCGACCGGCGGCCCGCCCGGGCCGTTTTCACGTCTTCACGCGTTGCGACCCACCGTGCCGATCAAACATTTTCCCTGATGAACACCGGCGAACCCAAACCCAGCCCAGGCGGATGTGACAGCGTCTAGCATATCCCCTTTCGGGCTGTCACAATGTGCGGTCATGCAGGCGCGGTCCGCACTCTTCGACCTGTACGGCGACTACCTGCGCGCTCGTGGCTCCCGAGCCCCGGTCGCGGCCCTCGTGCGGCTGCTGGCTCCGCTCGACATCGCGGCTCCCGCGGTCCGCACCGCTGTGTCGCGAATGGTGCGACAAGGCTGGCTTCATCCGCTCCGTCTGGCTTCCGGACCGGGCTATCTGCTCACTCCGAAGGCCGCCCGGCGGCTCGACGAGGCCTCGAGCCGGGTGTACCGAACCGGTCGCGGCGGCTGGGACGGCCGTTTCGACATGGTGCTGCTGCACGAGCCGCCGCTCGCCCGCAAGGACGCCGCCCGGCTCGCCTATCTCGGCTACGGGCCGCTCAGCGACCAGGTCTGGGTGGCGCCCCGGGCGTCCGACGAGCTGGACGCGGCGCTGACCGAGGCCGGGGCCGGGTACGAACGATTCAGCGCCAGCCACACGGCGGGCACCGACATCGTGGGGCGGGCGTGGGATCTCGGCCGGATCGGGCGCTCGTACGAGGACTTCGTGGAGACGTTGCGCCCCGTGGTGAAGGCCGTCACACCTCGTAGCTCCGACGAGGAGGCGTACGCCGCGCGATTCCGGCTCGTGCACGCCTGGCGCTCGTTCCTCTTCCAGGATCCGCAACTTCCGGCATCGCTGCTGCCCGCGGGCTGGCCCGGTGTCCGGGCCGCCGGGTTCTTCGACAAGCACGCGCTGCGCCTGCGGCCGGCCGCCGACCGGTACGTCGAACGCTGCCTGCACGCGGCCACCCGTGGTGAGCGTGTGGGATTCTCGAAGCCATGACAGACGTGCTCCTCATCGACCGCACCGAAGCGGTCGTGACCCTCACCCTGAACCGCCCCGAGGCGATGAACTCCTTCACCGTCGACCTCAAGGAGGCGCTCCGGGACACCCTCGCCCAGCTGGAGAGCGACCGGTCCTGCCGCGCCATCGTGCTGGCCGGCGCGGGCGGCGCGTTCTGCGGCGGTCAGGACCTCAAGGAGCACGCGGCCCTGCTGGAGGCCGGGTCGACCGACCTCAACACGGTCCAGGTGCACTACAACCCGATCGCGCAGCGCCTTGCGAACATGCCGAAGCCGGTCGTCGCGGCGGTCCGCGGCATGGCCGCCGGCGCGGGCGCGTCGCTGGCCCTGCTCGCCGACTTCCGGATCGGCGGCCCGTCGACGAGGTTCCTGATGGCGTTCGCCAACGTCGGCCTGGCCGGCGACAGCGGCATCTCCTGGTCGCTGCCCCGGATCGTCGGCCACGCCAAGGCCGTCGAGCTGCTGCTGCTGGCCCAGCCGGTGAAGTCCGAGGAGGCCGCCCGGATCGGCATGCTCACGCGGCTGGAGCAGGACGACGAGCAGGTGCTGCCGGTCGCCCAGGAGCTCGCGGCGCGGCTCGCCGCCGGCCCGACCGTGGCGTACGGGGCGATCAAGCGGGAGCTCTCCATCGGCGACGCCGGCACGCTCTCCGACGCGCTCGCGGCCGAGGCCCAGGCCCAGTCGATCTGCGGCGGCACCGAGGACCACCGGAACGCGGTCAGCTCGTTCCTGAACAAGCAGAAACCGGTCTACAACGGCCGGTGACCGGTTCTCCGGAGGCCCCCGGGGCCTCCGGAGAGATCAGTCCTCGTCCTCTTCCTCGGGATCCTGGTTCGCCTCGGCGCCCAGCACGAAGGCCTGCATCGCGAGCTCGTCGCCGGACGGCCAGACGTACGTCGGCAGTTCCTGCGGGCCCAGCTCGGCGACGTGCGACCAGAACTGCCGCACCGCCTCGGCCGGCGTCGCCGCCTCGATCGGCATCGCCACGCTCACCAGCCATGCCTGCTTGTCGGCCGGGGGCGAGAGCCGGCCGGCCAGCCGCTGGAAGAGCTCCTCGCCGATCCGCGAGACCGGGCCGGAGGCCGCCAGGTCGCCGGCCGGGACCGGCTCGTCGAAGGCCCGCCGCAGGTAGCCGAGCACCAGGTCGCCGCCGTCCGACTTCTCCACCCGGGCCAGCGCCACGACGTGCTCCTCGGCGACCAGCAGCACCTCGTCGCCGGCTGAGGCTTCGGTCGGGCCGCTCGGCACCGTCACGACATCGTGCTGGAACAACCGCTCGGTCGCCCACTGCTCGTCCGGGATGATCACTGACCACTGCGCCATGGGTTCATCTCATCACGCGGCGGTTCAGGCGGTGAGCGGTGGGACCCAACAGCCTGCCAGGTGGTCGTCCACCATGCCGGTGGCCTGCATCAACGCGTACGCGGTGGTGGGTCCGACGAATTTGAAGCCGCGCTTCTTGAGGTCCTTGGCGAGCGCCGTGGACTCGGCGGTGACGGCCGGGACCCCGGCGCGGGTGGCCGGGCGGGGGCGGGCCGCCGGCGCGAACGACCAGAGCAGGGCGGAGAGGCCGTCCGGCAGGTCCGCGGCGACCCTCGCGTTGTGCAGCGCGGCGTCGACCTTCATCCGGTTGCGGACGATGCCGGCGTCGGCCATGAGCCGGGCCGCGTCGGCCTCGCCGTAGGCCGCCACCTTCTCGATCGAGAAGCCGTCGAAGGCGGCCCGGAACGCGGGCCGCTTGCGCAGGATGGTGATCCACGCGAGCCCGGACTGGAAGGCCTCCAGGGTGAGCCGCTCGAAGAGCGCGTCGTCGCCGTGCAGGGGCTGTCCCCACTCGGTGTCGTGGTAGGCCGCGTAGTCGGGGGTGCTGCCGCCCCAGAAGCAGCGGGCCCGGCCGTCCTCGCCCACTACCAGATCCGTCATATCTGGCCCTGCTCGACGAGCCGGCCGAACTTCTTCAGCGCGCCGGTGAAGCCGATCTTGGAGCCGGGCCAGAGCACCGGCCAGGCGATCTTGCCGACCGGGCCGGCCGGGAGGTGGAACCACTCGTGCAGGACGACCTGGGTACGGTCGCCGGACATCGCGGTGCAGCGCATCGAGCCGGGGCCGCGCAGCACCTTGCCGCAGTGCACGACGCGCACCTCGAACGGCGCGTTGACCTTCACCACCCGCAGCTCGTCCCGGATCACCGCGGGCCCGAGCGCGGTGACCGCCTCGACCAGGCTGCCCTCGCCGCCGTCGCCCTCGACCACCCGGACCCTGGTGAACGGGATCCAGGCGGACTGCTTCTCCCAGTCCATGAACGCCGAGAACACCCGGGTCGCGGGCGCGTTGACGATGACCGTGGCGGTGAACTCGCCGATCCCGGGCCGGGCCGCGCCGCCCAGTCCTGGGCCCTCCTCCTGACCGGTCATCGGCTCCCCGCCGGATCCTCGTCGTCCTTCTTCACGGAGGAGCTCACGGCGGGCTCCGCGGCCTTCGCGACGGGATCCGCGGCCTCGTGGCCGTGCGGCGGCAGGCCGGCGACCTCGTCGATCGGGTCGTCGCTGCTGATCAGGTCGGTGTGCGGCGCGGTGGCGCCGTCGGCCGGGGTTTCGGGCGCGGCCGGGGCGGCCGAGGCCTCGCGCGCCTTGCGCAGCGCGTCGGCGTCCTCGAGGCGGCCCTCGCGGAGCGCGGCCACCTCGGCCTCGAGCACCCCGATCAGCTCGCCCTTGTAGCCGATGTCGTAGGCGGCGCGCTGGAGCGCCTGGTCGACCTGGTTCATCCGGTAGCCGCGGACCACGGTGTCGAACCGGGTGGCGGAGATGTCGGCCTCGCCGAGTGGCCGGTCGCTGGGGAGCGGAACCGCACGCCCGTCGGGCTCGACCGGAGTCAGCCCGGAGTCGCCCCCGCTCAGCAGAACGGTCACGCCGAAGACGATCGTCGCGACCACGAGCGCCACGACGATGAAGAGCAGAAGCTGACCCATGCGCACGATGTTGACATGTCGGCTTTCCGGTGGCGAGCCCGCCACCCGGTCGGGATCGTCAGGTCCAGCTCAGGATGCGCTTCCGCCATGCATAGAGGATCCCCAGCGCGAGCACCGCGACGAACACGCCCATCTCGGCGATGGCCGGACCGCTGAACTCCGGGCGGTCGAAGATGACGGCCCAGGGAAAGAGAAATACGGCTTCCACCGCGAAAAGGACATAAAGGTACGCGTAGACGTAGTACCTGATCTGCGCCTGGGCCCAGTCGCCGCCGACCGGGTCGATGCCGCTCTCGTACGAGATCCGCTTGCCGTGCGGCTCCGCCGGATTCGCCGGTCGCAACAGCCTGTTGGCCCCGAACGCGGCCACGAACAGGAGGACTCCGGCGGCCAGGATGAGTCCGAGGATCGCGTACGAACCGAGATATCCGTCCACGAATGGGGAGCCTAACCGACCAGCCGCCACGAATTACGTGCCGCATGGTGGACATTGCTGGCTGGGTTGTTGACCACACCGCTACCGTGGGCAACGGTCCGCAGCCGCTTCGTAAGGAGCGGCGACGTAGTCTGGAAGTGACGATTTGCGGGCCGGCTCATCGACAGTCTTAAGCCGCTGGTCCGCGTCTTACGGAGGTTGAACGTGGCCGCTCCCGCCAAGCGAGTCGAGCAGCTGGACCGAGTCATCATCCGGTTCGCCGGCGACTCCGGTGATGGAATGCAGCTCACCGGTGACCGGTTCACTTCGGAGACCGCCCAGCTCGGCAACGACATCTCGACCCTGCCCAACTTTCCCGCCGAGATCCGCGCGCCGGCCGGCACGCTCCCCGGCGTCTCCAGCTTTCAGGTGCACTTCGCCGACTACGACATCCTGACCCCCGGTGACGCGCCGAACGTGCTCGTCGCCATGAACCCGGCCGCCCTCAAGGCCAACCTCTCCGACCTGCCGCCCGGCGCCGACATCATCGTGAACACCGACGAGTTCACGAAGCGGAACCTCGCCAAGGTCGGCTACCCGGCGAGCCCGCTCGAGGACGGCTCGCTCGAGGACTACGCGGTTCACCCGGTCGCGCTCACCTCGATGACGATCGGCGCCCTGGCCGAGTCCGGGGTCTCGAAGAAGGACGCCGAGCGGGCCAAGAACATGTTCGCCCTCGGCCTGCTCAGCTGGATGTACTCGCGCCCCTTCGAGTCGACGCTGCGGTTCCTGGAGCGCAAGTTCGCGAAGCGCCCCGACCTGGTCGCGGCGAACAAGACAGCCTTCCAGGCCGGCTGGAACTACGGCGAGACCACCGAGGCCTTCTCGGTGCGCTACGAGGTGAAGCCGGCCAGGATGCGCCCGGGCACCTACAAGAACATCACCGGCAACCAGGCGCTCGCCCTCGGCCTGGTGGCCTCGGCGGTCCGGTCGAAGCTGCCGCTCTTCCTCGGCGCCTACCCGATCACCCCGGCCTCCGACATCCTGCACGAGCTCTCCAAGCACAAGCGGTTCGGCATCACCACGGTGCAGGCCGAGGACGAGATCGCGGCGATCGGCGCGGCCCTCGGCGCGTCCTACGGCGGCGCGCTCGGCGTGACCACCACGTCCGGTCCCGGCGTGGCGCTCAAGAGCGAGACCATCTCGCTCGCGATCGCGCTGGAGCTGCCGCTGGTGATCGTCGACGTGCAGCGGGCCGGCCCGTCGACCGGCATGCCGACCAAGACCGAGCAGGCCGACCTCAACATGGCCCTGTTCGGCAGGCACGGCGAGGCGCCGCTCGCGGTGATCGCGCCGAAGTCCCCGTCGGACTGCTTCCACGCGGCGCTGGAGGCGGCCCGGATCGCGCTGACCTACCGGACCCCGGTCATCCTGCTCTCCGACAACTACGTGGCGAACGGCTCCGAGCCGTGGCTGCTGCCGGCCGTCGAGGATCTGCCCGACCTGTCCGTCGAGTTCGCGACGACGCCGAACGCCGAGGACGGCAAGTTCCTGCCCTACCTGCGCGATCCGGAGACGCTGGCCCGACCATGGGCGATCCCGGGCACGCCGGGGCTCGAGCACCGGATCGGCGGCCTGGAGAAGGCCGACCGGACCGGGGACATCTCCTACGACCCGGCCAACCACGAGCACATGGTCCGGATCCGTCAGCAGCGGATCGACGCCATCCCCGTCCCGGACGTCGACGTCGAAGACCCGGAGGAGAACGCGCGGGTCCTCGTACTCGGCTGGGGTTCGACCTATGGCCCCATCGGGGCCGCCTGCCGCGCGCTGCGCCAGCGCGGCCTGCCGATCGCGCAGGCGCATCTGCGGCATCTCGCGCCGCTGCCGGCCAATCTGGGTGAAGTGCTTGCGGCGTACGACAAAGTGGTCGTCCCGGAGATGAACCTCGGTCAGCTGGCCTCGGTGATCAGGGCGAGATACCTGGTCGACGCCGTTCCGTTCAACCAGATCAGCGGCCTTCCGTTCACCGCCGCCACGCTGGAGAGCATGCTGGAGGACGTGGTCAAGAATGGCTAGCCCGACGATCCCTCTCAAGCTGACCGCCAAGGACTTCAAGTCCGACCAGGAGGTGCGCTGGTGCCCGGGCTGCGGTGACTACGCGATCCTGGCCGCCGTGCAGGGCTTCATGCCGGAGCTCGGCATCCCCCGGGAGAACATCGTGTTCGTCTCCGGGATCGGCTGCTCCTCCCGCTTCCCGTACTACATGAACACCTACGGGATGCACTCCATCCACGGGCGGGCGCCGGCGATCGCGACAGGGCTGTCCACCTCCCGCCCGGACCTGAGCGTCTGGGTGGTCACCGGTGACGGCGACGCGCTCTCGATCGGCGGCAACCACCTGATCCACGCGCTGCGCCGCAACGTGAACCTGAAGATCCTGCTCTTCAACAACCGGATCTACGGCCTCACCAAGGGGCAGTACTCCCCGACCTCGGAGATCGGCAAGATCACCAAGTCGACGCCGGCCGGGTCGGCGGACTCGCCGTTCAACCCGCTCTCGCTCGCCCTCGGCGCGGAGGCCACGTTCGTCGCCCGGACCATCGACTCGGACCGCAAGCACCTCCAGTCGGTGCTGCGGGCCGCCGCCGAGCACGAGGGCTCCGCGTTCGTGGAGATCTACCAGAACTGCAACATCTTCAACGACGGCGCCTTCGACCTGATCAAGGACGCGTCGTCACGCGACGAGCACCTGATCCGGCTCGAGCAGGGCCGGCCGATCACCTTCGGGGCCGGCGACCGGTTCTCGGTGGTCCACCCGGAGGGCAGCTTCGGCCTGAAGGTGCAGGAGGGCGGCAACGCCATCGTGCACGACGCCACGGTGGACGACCCGGCCTACGCGTTCGCGCTGTCCCGGCTCTCCGGATCCGAGCTGACCACCACCCCGATCGGCGTCTTCCGGAACGTGCAGCGGCCGTCCTACGACGAGATCGTGCGCAAGCAGGTGCTCGACGCGCGGGCGCAGTCCTCCGGGACGGCCGAGGAGATGCTGAGCAACCTGCTCAACAGCGGCGACACCTGGACGATCATCTAGCCCGACTTCGTGGTCGAGGATGCGCGCGTACTCCGGTACGCGCGCATCTTCGCTCTGCTGCCGCAGATGCTCATCGTGCACCAGCGGCTCCGGCCGCCCGGGCTGCGGTCGTAGTAGACCCAGCGGCAGCTGTGCGCGCCGCACGCCTTGAGCCGCGGCCAGGTTCCCGCCGCCACCGCGGCCAGCACGCCCGCCGCGATGCAGGCGGTGAGCGCCGGGATGCCGTCCAGGCCGGGCGCCGGCGCGGCGCGGGCCCGGCCGCCGGCGTCCACCGTGAGCCGGAGCGCGGCCCGGGCCAGTTCGGCGTCGAGCACGCCGAGCGACGCCGCCGGGACGTCCACGCCGGTGTGCGCCTCGCAGACGTCCCGCAGCGCCTCCCGGAGCCGGATCGCGGCCGGCACGTCGGCCTCGTCGAAGGCCAGCCGGCCCAGGTCGTGGGCCACCGCGAACGCGGTGAGATCCCGGGCGCTCGCCAGCGTCTCCCGGCCCGCCTCGATGTCGATCGAGTTGGCGAAGTCCTGGAGCAGCGCGAGCTCGGGCGGTGCCGGGGATCGGTCGCCTGGTTGCCGCATGGATAGAAGTTACCGCTCTGGGTAGCCCATTCGGTAACCGTTACCGGATGGAGGGTCCATGGAGGTAACAATTCGGAACCGCGACTTCGGATTCTTCTGGGCCGGGCACACCATCTCGGCGCTCGGCACCCACGTGACCGCCGTGGCGCTGCCGCTGCTCGCCACCCTCGTGCTCGGGGCGGGAGCGAGCGGGGTCGCCGCCGTCGCCACCGCGAGCTACCTGCCCAACGTCCTGTTGCCACTGCTCGCCGGGCACTGGCTGGAGCAGCGGCGGCGCAGGCCCGTCATGATCGGGGCGGACCTGCTGAGGGCGGCGGCCCTCGCCACGGTGCCCACGGCGTACCTCATGGGGGTCTTGACCGTCCCCCTGCTCGTGGTGATCGCCTTCGTGGTGGGGGCGCTCGGCGTGGTCTTCGACATCGGTGGCTTCGCCTACGTGCCCACGCTCGTCGGCGAGAAGGACTTGCCCGCGGCGAACCGGGCCGTGCAGGGCTCGACCACCGCCGCCCAGGTGGCCGGGCCCGGGATCGCCGGGCTGCTGACCCAGGTGGCCGGGCCTGCGCTCGCGGTGCTCGTGGACGCGGTCAGCTACCTCGGCAGCGCGCTCGGGGTGGCCGCCGCCCGCCGTCCCGAACCGCGGCCGCCCGCGCCGGAGAAGGGCACCGGGATCCTCACCGGACTCCGGATCGTGGCCGCCGACCCCTACCTCCGGGCGCTCACCGCGCACGCGTCGATCTACAACGCCGCGTCCCAGATCGTCACCGTGAACCTCGTGGTCCACCTGGTGACCGAGCGCGGCCTGAGCGCCGGCATGTTCGGGCTCGCCCTGACCGCGAGCGGCGCCGGCGCCTTCGCCGGGACGATGCTCGCGCTGCGGACGGCCGCACGCTGGGGGTACGGGCGGGCGTTCGCCGCCGCGCTGGCCCTCTCCACCGGCGTTCCGCTCGTCATCGCGTTCCTGCCCGGCGAGGGCGCGCTGCTGGCCGGCTCGCTGGCCGCCGTGCAGTTCGTCAGCGGCATCGGGCTGGGCGCCGCGAACGTCCTCTCCGTGACGCTGCGCCAGGTGATCGCGCCGCGCGGGTCGCTGGCCCGGACGAACGGCGGCTACCGCACCCTGATCTTCGGCGTGCTGCCGGTCGGCAGCGCCCTCGGCGGCGTCCTCGGCCAGGCGCTGGGCAGCCGCGCCGGCGTGGCGATCGGCGCGGCGGGGCTGGCGCTGTCGTCGCTGCCGATGCTGACCCGCCGGATGCGGCGTCTGAAGAGTCCTCAGACCGTGATGCCGCTCGGCACGCCCTCGTCGTCGCGGATGTAGACCAGCAGGTCGCCGGTCTCGATGGTGACCGCCTGCTCGCCGCCGAGCGGCAGCACCTTGCCCCTGCGGATCAGGGCGACAACCAGCGTGGGCAGCTCGCGCGGATTGCGGCCCACCTCGGCCCGCTCCGCCGAGCGCATCGCCAGCGCCATGCCCTGGCCCGGGGTGAGCAGGTCCTCCACCACGTCGATCAGCGGCGGCGCCGTGGTGGTCAGGCCGAGGAGCCGGCCGGCCGTCGAGGACGACACGATCACGTGGTGGGCACCGCTCTGCTTCAGCAGGGCCGCGTTCTCCTGCTCGCGGACCGCCGCGATGATCCGGACCTGGCCGGCCGTGAGCTGGCGGACGGTCAGCGTGATCAGCACCGAGGCCTCGTCGCGGTCGGTCGCGATGATGACCGACTTGCAGTTCTTCACGTCGGCCTCGTTCAGCACCACCGACCGGGTCGCGTCCCCCTCGATCACCACGAAGCCGCTCGCCTGCGCCTGCCGTACGCCCGCCTCGCGGTTCTCCACGATCACGATGCGCGCCTTGTCGTACCCCGTCTCCAGCAGCGCGGCGACCGCGGCCCGGCCCTTCGTGCCGTAGCCGCAGATGATGATGTGGTCCTTCAACTTTCGCCTCCACCGGCTGACCCGCAGGCCCTTCCGGTACTGGTCGGTCAGCACCTCCAGAGTGGTGCCGACCAGGATGATCAGGAAGAGGACCCGGGCGGGGGTGATGAACAGGACGTTCACCAGCCGGGCACTCGGGGAAACCGGGGTGATGTCGCCGTAACCGGTGGTGGAGAGCGTGACCACCGCGTAGTAGGCGCAGTCGAGGAGGGTCAGGCCGTCCTCGTTGACGTCGCGGTAGCCCTCGCGGTCGATATAGATGATCGCCACGGTGACCACGACGAGGGCGAATGCCATCGCCAAGCGGGCCGCCAGGGCCTTCAGCGGTCCCTGTCGGACCTGCGGTAGATGAATCATGGAACCGCCTGCACGGACTCACCCTAACGGTCAAGCTGGAGATCACACCCGTAGGGACGTTATCGGAGGCCCGATGAGTTGGCGCGCCGCCGCAGCGGGTTTCCTGCTGGCCGCCGTACCCGGGCCGGTGCCGGCCGACCGGGACGCCGTTCTGCTGAGCTGGACACGGCCGACCGCGGCGAGCATGGCGGCCTGGTCCACGGCCCGGGCCGACCGGGCGGCGTGGGCGGCGTACGCCTTCGACTGGTCCACCGACGACTGCACCCGCGCGCCGGAGAGGCCGTTCGGGTTCCGGTTCGGACCGGCCTGCCGGCGGCACGACTTCGGGTACCGCAACTACCGGGCCGCCGGCACCTTCGCGGCGCACCGCAAGCGGCTCGACGAGGCGTTCCGCGCCGACCTGCGGCGCGAGTGCGACGGGCAGCCGCTCATCGAGCAGCCGCCGTGCAACGCGCTGGCCTTCACGTATTTCCACACGGTCCGGTTGACCGGCGTCAGGAGCCGCTGACCGCGTTGGCGAACCGCGCGGCCCCGTCCTCCAGGTCGGGGTGCTCGACCGCGAGGGCCAGCGCCACGATCCGGTCGAATCCGAGCCCGGCGCCGTCCGCGTAGGCCTCGTCGAACGCGGCGTCGCCGAGCGCCGCGCGCAACGACGCCTGCTGCGCCGACCAGAAGGCCCCGAAGGATTCCGTACGCCGGGCGCCCCGCGCGGCCTCCGCCCCGCCGAACAGCACCGCCGCCGTGGCCGGGTCGCCGCCGAGCACGCACCGCACCGCGATGGCCGCCACCGCGTCGGCCGCCGCGCCCCGGAACCCGTGCCGCAGCCGCGACCGCAGCGCCACCACGAGGTGGTCGTGCGCGGCGACCAGGTCACCGCGGCGCAGCGCGACCATGCCGAGCAGCCAGTCGACGGCGCGGCGCCCCCGGTCCTCGGGATGCGCCGCCTCGATCTGCCGGGCCGCGCCGAGCAGCTCGGCGGCCTCGCCGAGCGCGTCCCGGCGCCACAGCAGCTCGGCCAGGGCGAGCACGGCCGGCAGCGCCGCGGCGGGCGCCCCGGACCGCTCGGCCTCGGCTATCACCTGACGGCACTCCCGCTCGGCGACCTCCGCATCGCCGTCCAGGTGCACCCTTTTCGCCGCCAGCGACCGGATCAGCAGCGCCGGGTCGCCGGACGCGCGCGCCTCGGCCTCGGCCCGGGACAGGAGCCGCTCCCGCTCCGGCCGCTCGTCGGCGAGGCCGGCGTGGACCAGGTAGGCCCCGGCCAGCTCGCGCGGCGCGGTGTCGGCGGTGCTGCGCTGGTAGAGCCGGGACAGCAGTTCCCGTCCCTCGCCCGCGCCGCCGTGCTCGCGCCACCACGGGTCCAGCGCGCCGGCCAGGCGCAGGCCCGCGCGGACGTCACCGCTCTTCGCGGCCCAGCGCAGGGCGGTCTGCCATTCGGCCACATAGGGGCTCAGCTCGGTCAGCGAGACGGTGCCGTCGGTGTCGGCGGCGACCCGGTCCAGCGCCCGCATGGCCCAGGACAGGTGGCGGTCCCGCACGTCGCGCTCGTCACCGGCCGCGGCCAGCTGACGGAGGGCGTACGCCCGTACCTGATCGGAGAGCCGGTAGCGCGCGCCCGGCACCACCTCGACGAGCGACTTCTCGGCGAGCTCGGAGAGCGCGCCGAGCGCCTCGGCGCCGCACCACTCGACCGTCGCGAGATCCACCGGGCCGGCGAAGACCGCGAGCCGGCGCAGCAGGTCGGCGGCCCGGCTGCCGAGGGTGCGGTAGGACCAGGCCAGGTTGTTCGTGAGGCTGGCGTGCCGGTCGCCGCCCGCCGCGTCGTTGTCGAGCGCGCCGAGCGGGTCGTCGAGTCGCCGGGCCAGCTGATCGGCGGGGAGCAGCCGGAGCCGGGCCGCGGCCAGCTCGATCGCGAGCGGCGAGCCCTCCAGCCGCGCGGCGAGCCCGGCGAGCTGCTGGTCGCCGTCGCCCGGACGACCGCCCTGCGCGGCCGAGGCACGCTCCCTGAGCAGCGCGAACGCGTCGGCCGGGGCGAGCGGCGGGATCCGCCATACGGTCTCGCCGGGCAGGCCCAGCGGCGCGCGGCCGGTCGCCACCACGTCGAGCCGGCGGCATCGGCTGAGCAGGCGGTGCGCCAGCGTCGCGGTCAGCGCCGGCGCCGCGTCACACGTCTGGATCAGCACCAGCATCCGCCGCTCGGCACACTGCTCCACCAGGGTGTCGATCATCGGACGGCCCGGTTCGGGGCGCAGGCCCAGGGCCGCGGCCAGCGTCGTGGGCAAGCCGTCTGCCGCGGTCGCGGCGTCGATCGTCCAGACACCGCCCGGGTACGCCGGGAGCAGCTGCTCCGCCACCGCGAGAGTGAGCCGGGTCTTGCCCGCCCCGCCCGGACCGACCACGGTGACCAGGCGGTTGTGGCTGATCAGCTCGGCCAGCTCGGCGGACTCGGCGGCCCGGCCGACGAAGTGGCTGTGTGCGGCCGGCAGGTTGTGCCGGGGCGCCTCGGCGGTGCGCGGCCGGGGGAACTCCCGCTCCAGGCCGGGCGCGACGACCTGGTAGATCCGTTCGTCGTCGTCGAAGCCGCGCAGGCGGTAGGCGCCGAGGTCCAGGAGGTCGACCGCGCCGAGCGACGCCGCCGGGCGGTCGCGGGCCGGAACCGTGTAGGCCGCCGTCACCGCGAGCGCGGTCGCCTCCGAGCAGAGGATCTGACCGCCGTGCGCCGCGGCCGACACCCGGGCCGCCCGGTGCACCTCGGCGCTCGCGTACTCCCGGCCGACCGGGACGGCCCGTCCGGTGTGCAGTCCCATCCGGACCCGGGGCACCGCGTCACGCCTCGGCCAGTCGTGGGCGGACAGTCGCCGCTGCGCCTCGACACATGCCGCGACCGCCGCCCCGGCGTCCGCGAACGCGATGAAAAATGAATCACCCTCCGTAAGGAGCTCGACACCACCGAAGTCGGCCAGCACAGCGCGTAGCACTTCACGATGCGCTCCGAGAACCCCCCGATAGGCTTCGCCGAGCATCCGGGCCAGCCGAGTAGAGCCCTCTATGTCAGTGAACATAAAGGTCACCAGCCCACTGGGTAGCTCGCTCCGTCCCGACACGGTGGACCCTCCGCCCCCTTTTTGGAAGTCGCGCCTCATGCTGCCGTATCTCTGAGTCACCGCCCATCGTAGAAACGGACGGTAATCATTTGCCCGCCACGGCCGACCCCTTACGGATTACCTTGATCGCGGTATCGACGCGATGACGTACGGGACTACGCGTCTCGTAACGAAAGAGATCGAAGGCGGAAACGCCGTGATCGGTTAAAAGCGGCGGGCCGTTCGGGTGTACCCGTACGGGTCATGACATCGACACACGGCGCGAGCAGGGGGTCACGGGCCGTCGTCGACGATGGATCTCCGGTGACGGGTCAGCAGCAGCCGCCACCGCCGCAGCAACCACCGCCGCCGGCCGGGGCGGCCTGCGCCGCCGGAATCGCGCCGCCGCGACCCGTCACGGCGACTGTGGACAGAAGCTTCACGGTGTCGGCGTGGCCCTCGGGACAGGACGCCGGGGCGGCGGCCTCGCTCATCGGACGGCTGACCTCGAAGGTGCCGCCACAGGCGCGGCACCGGAACTCATAACGCGGCATCCGACCAGCGTAGGGCCCCTGCGGTGATCCGCGCACAGGGAGTTGCCCACAGGGGCCGCACGACTTCCGCCGGGGGTGACACGAACGGGTAGGGTCGTGGCCGTGACGGAGGCACCCAAGACACCGGCGAAGCGATTCGGGCTGCGCTCGGCGGCACCGCGTCAGCGCGGGCCGCTCGAGAGTTCTGGGGCGGCTCCGGGCGACAAGCCGGAAAAGTCGGGCGCTGTGGCCGTGCCTCCGCCGCCGGCCGCCGAGGCTCCGCGGGTCGGCAAGATGCCCGAAGTCGGGGCGATGCCTGCCGAGAGGGCCACAGCGGACAAGCCGGCCAAGGCGGACGAGCCGCCCGCGTCGGATGCCGCCAAAAAGGATGCGCCGGATAAGTCGGTTACGGACCCCGATTCGGGCGCGACCGCCAATCCCGCGGGAGTCGCCAAGCCCGCGGGAGTCGCCAAGCCTCCGGCCGACGCCAAGCCTGCCGCAGACGCGAAACCTCCGGCCGAGACCAAGGCCGCCGGGGATGCCAAGCCTTCGAGTGACGCCGGCGATACCAAGCTTTCGGGTGAGGCCAAGGCCGCCGCTGGAGATGCCAAGACGCCAGCCGGTGACGACAAGGGCTCCGGGGACAAGGCTGCCGGGGACACTGCCAAGGCTGCGGCCGCTGTGGCGCCTGCCGCTGCGGCGACCCGGCGGTTCCGGCCTCTGCGTGCTGTGGGGCGGGCCGGGCGTGCCACCGGGCGATGGGCCAAGGGGCCCAGTGGCCGGGTCGTCATTCCGGGCGTCGTGATCGTCGGGTTGGTGGTGCTGGCCGGGAGTTCGGGGGCTTACCTCGTACCCAAGGCTCTGGAAGCCGCACCCACGCCCAGCGCGACGCCCGCATTCGGCGGATCGGCCGCGCCCGCGGCCTCCGGCTTCCCCGGCGACCCGGCGGCGAACACCGGCCTGCCCGGCGCGGGACTGCCCGGTGGCGGACAGCCGACCGGCGGGCTGCCGACCGCTGGACTGCCCGGCGCTGGACTGCCCGGCGCCGGACAGCCGACGGGCGGATTGCCGACGGGTGGGCTGCCGACCGGCGGGCTGCCGACCGCCGGTGCCACCGGACTGCCCGGCATCCCGACCACCGGCCTGCCCACGGCCGGCGTCACCGGCATCCCGACCACGCAGCCCGCGGTGCCCGGCGGGCGGCCCGCCGACGCGCTGGCGGCCTGGGCCGGCCAGGTCGGCACCCAGATCGGCATCCCGGTCGTGGCGGTGCAGGCCTACGGGTACGCGGAACTCGTCACCGCCCGGACCACGCCCTCCTGCCACCTGAGCTGGACCACGCTCGCCGCGATCGGCAAGGTCGAGTCGGACCACGGCAGCGCGAACGGCGCGGTGCTCGGCGTCGACGGCGTCTCCACCCCGTCGATCTACGGCCTTCCGCTGGACGGTCAGGGCGGCCGCCAGATGATCCGAGACACCGATCAGGGCCGGCTCGACAACGACACCACCTACGATCGGGCGATCGGCCCGATGCAGTTCATCCCGGCCACCTGGAACGAGACCGCCGTCGACGCCGACAACGACGGCGTGAAGAACCCGAACGACATCGACGACGCGGCGCTGACCGCTGCGGCGTACCTCTGCAAGGGCGGGCGTGACATGGCCCGGCCGCAGTCCTGGTGGGACGCGATCCTGTCGTACAACGCCCTGCGGCCCTACGCGCAGAAGGTCTTCGAACAGGCGGACGACTACGGGCGCCGCAGCAAGGGCTGACTCTCGGTGAGCAGATTGCGGTGAGCACTTCCCTGTTGGTCACGTAAACGGCACGATGTACGGGTGAGGGTGCGTGAATGGGATCCACGCTCCGCGTCCGCGGCCGAGATCCAGTCGCTCGTGGAGACGGTGAACGCCGCGATGGCCGCTGATCTCCCCGACGATCCACCCTGGCGCGACACGCAGGTCAGGGACTATCTGGCCGAGACCATGCCCGGCGAACGCCGGATCACCTGGGTGGTCGAGGACGACCGCGTTCCCGAGGGCGAGGGCGAGATCTTCGCCCACGTGAACGTCCTGCTGCTCGGCGACATCGGCGTGCTGGAGATCCTGGTCCGCCCCGATCTGCGCCGCCGCGGCCTGGGCAGCCAGCTCGTCGGCGTGGCGGCCCGCCGGGCGTACCTGGAAGGTTTCACCTCGATCGGGGTGGAGGCCATCGGCGGCACCCCGGCCATCGGGTTCTACGAGTCGCTCGGCTTCGAGCGGGAGTATGTCGAGACCCGCAGCGTCCTCAACCTGGAGGCGGTCGACTGGCTCGCGCTGGGCGCCATGGCGAGCGGCATCAGCGCCGGTTACCGCATCGAATACCACCCCGGCGGCCCGCCGGAACCGCTGCTGGAGGCGTACGCACAGGCGAAGGCCGAAGCCCAGAACGACGACGACGACCTCGACCTGGCGCCTCGTTCATCCGACCCGCAGCGCCTTCGCGAGTCGATCGAAACGCTTCACAAGCGGGGTCTCAAGCCGTACATCGTGCTCGCCATCCACGAGTCCACCGGCGCGGTGGCCGGCCTCACCGAGGTGGTCGTGCCCGCCCAGCATCCCGAGCGGGCCGACCAGTACGACACCATCGTGGTGCGCGAACACCGGGGGTACGGCATCGACCGCGCCATCAAGGCCCGGATGCTGTTCGAACTGCGCGCCGCCGAGCCCGGCCTGCGCCAGGTCCAGACGTGGAACGCCCAGCACAACGAGTCGATGCTGAAGGTGAACGCCGAGCTCGGCTACCAGTCCGACCGCGACTGGTTCGAATACATCGCCGACGTGGGCCACCTCGTCCAACGCTTAGAGCCGTAGCCACCCCGCGACCTCGGAGGCCCAGTAGGTGAGGGTGATCTGGGCGCCGGCCCGTTTGATCGAGGTCAGCGACTCGAGGATCACCCGGTCGCGGTCGATCCAGCCGTTCGCCGCGGCCGCCTCGACCATGGCGTATTCGCCCGACACCTGGTAGGCCGCCACCGGTACGGTGACCCGCTCCCGGATCGCGGCGATCACGTCGAGGTAGGGCAGCGCCGGCTTCACCATGACGATGTCCGCGCCCTCGGCCACGTCGAGGTCGACCTCGCGCAGCGCCTCGCGCAGGTTCGCCGGGTCCTGCTGGTACTGCCGCCGGTCGCCCTTGAGCGTCGACTCCACGGCCTCGCGGAACGGCCCGTAGAAGGCGCCCGCGTACTTGGCGGAGTAGGCGAGGATGCCGACGTCCTGGAAGCCGGCCTTGTCGAGCGCCCTGCGGACCACGCCGATCTGGCCGTCCATCATCCCGGACGGGCCGACCATGTGGGCGCCGGCCTGTGCCTGCGCCACGGCCATCTCGGCGTAGATCGCCAGGGTGGCGTCGTTGTCGACGGACCCGTCGGCGGCCAGCACGCCGCAGTGCCCGTGCGAGGTGAACTCGTCGAGGCAGAGGTCGCTCATCACGACGGTGTCGTCGCCGAACTCGCGGCGCAGGTCGCGGACGCCGACGTTGAGGATGCCCTCCGGGTCGAGCCCGGCCGAGCCGGTCTCGTCCTTGTCGGAGTTGTCCGGCACGCCGAACAGCATGAGCCCGCCGACGCCGGCGCTGACCGCCTCGTGCGCGGCCTTCAGCAGCGACTCCCGGGTGTGCTGGTAGACGCCGGGCAGCGAGCTGATCGGCTTCGGCTCGCTGATCCCGTCCTTCAGGAACATCGGGAGGATCAGCTCGGCGGGCGCGATCCGGGTCTCCTCGACCAGGCGGCGGATCGCCGGGGTGCGCCGCAGCCGGCGCGGGCGGATGTCGGGGAAGGACATCAGGCACTCCTGACAGGAAATAGAAGAGCGCGCCGGGCGGACACCCGGCGCGCTCTCACATGACTCAGCGGAACCGCAGCGCGGTCGGCCCCTGGACCTTGGAACCGCGGCGCTGCTTGGCCGGCATGGCGGCCAGCTTCTCGCGCAGCTCCAGGGCGTATTCGGCGAGGGCCTCGACCAGGTCCGGCACCGAGGCGTTCTGCGGCTGGGTGTCGACCCGGAGGCCGAACTCGACGGCGGTCTCGGCCGTCTTCGGGCCGATCACCGCGACGACCGTGCGGGCGTGCGGCTTGCCGGCGATGCCGACCAGGTTGCGGACGGTCGAGGACGAGGTGAAGAGCACCGCGTCGAAGCCACCCGACTTGATCGCGTCGCGGATCTCGGCGGGCGGCGGGGCGGCCCGGACGGTCCGGTACGCCGTCACGTCGTCGACCTCCCAGCCGCGCTCGATGAGCCCGGCCGCGAGGGTCTCGGTGGCGATGTCGGCGCGGGGCAGCAGCACCCGGCCGACCGGGTCGAGGATCTCGTCGTGCGGCGAGAACTCGGCGAGGAGGCCCTCGCTGGACTGCTCGCCGGCCGGGATCAGCTCGGGCTGGATGCCGAAGGCGCGGACCGCCTCGGCGGTGGCCTCACCGATGCAGGCGATCTTCACGCCGCCGAAGTGGCGGGCGTCGAGGCCGTGCTCGGCGAACTTCTCCCAGACCGCGCGGACCGCGTTCACCGAGGTGAAGATCACCCAGGCGTACCGGCCGTCGACCAGGCCCTTGACCGCGCGCTCCATCTGCGCCGGGGTGCGGGGCGGCTCGACCGCGATGGTCGGCACCTCGCACGGGATGGCGCCGTACGCCCGCAGCCGCGCGCTCATGGCGCCGGCCTGCTCCTTGGTCCGCGGTACGAGGACCTTCCAGCCGTACAGCGGGCGGTTCTCCCACCAGCTCATGGTGTCGCGCTCGGCCACGTCGGAGCCGACGGTGAGGACCACCCGGCCGGTGAAGCCGAGCGCCGCCGCGACGAAGCTGTCCACGGTCGAGGTGGTGGTGTACTGCGTCTCGCCGGTGCCGTCGCCGGTCACGCCGACCGGGACGCCCGGCTCGACGCCGGCGGCCAGCAGTCCGTCGCGGACGGCGGCGAGGTCACCGGCGTCCACGGCCACGGCGAACGAGCCCTTCTGGGCCGCGCCGGCCAGCGCGTCGAAGTCGAGCGTGGTGATGTCGTCCACGTCGGCGGCGATCCGCACGCCGGGCAGCGGGACGCCGGCGTACGCCGCGACGCCCTCGGCCTGGCCGATGCCGGGGATCACCTCGAAGTGCACGGCGGTCCGCGCGACCGCCTGCACCTCCTTCACCACCGACTCGTGGCCGAACGGGTCACCGGCGACCAGGTGCACGGCGGAGAGGCCGGACTTGGCGGCGGAGAGGAGCACCTTGGCGACGTCGCCGGGCGCGCCCTCGGCGGGGCTGAACTGGGCGTCCTCCTTGGCGTCGGAACGGATCGCGCTCAGCAGTGACTCGGGCACGCCGCGGTCGTAGACCACCTGGTCGGCATCGGTCAGCGCCGCGTACGCGCGACGGGTCAGCAGCTCCGGGTCGCCGGGTCCGGCGCCGATGAACGCGATGCGTCCGGCTGGCTTACGGGCGGTGCGGGTGGTCATTCTGTGCTCCCCATCAGGGTATCGGCGCCGGCGTCGAGGAGATCGGTGGCGAGCGCCTTGCCGATCTCCGCCGCGCCGGCGGGCGTTCCGGTGCGCGACAGCCGGATGGCTCGAACCCCATCCGGGCTGATCACCGCACCGCGCAGGTATATCTCGTCGCCGCTCTCACCTTCCGCGAGCTCGGCATATGCGGCGACCGGGGCGGAGCACCCGGCCTCCAGCGTGGCAAGCATCGCCCGCTCCGCCAGGACGGCGGCACGGGTCGGTGCGTGGTCGAGTACGGCCAGCAGCTCGACCAGGTCAGCGTCGCCGGCCCGGCACTCCACTGCCAGCGCGCCCTGGGCCGGGGCGGGCAGCATGAGCATCGGGTCGAGCGTCTCGGTGATCTCCGCGGTTCGCCCGAGACGCGCCAGGCCGGCCCGGGCGAGGACGACCGCGTCGAGGTCGGCCTCAGGGCCGTGCACCCGAGCGATCCGCGTATCCACATTCCCCCGAATCGGCGTGACCTGCAACTCTAGGCCGAGAGCCCGCAGTTGCGCGATTCGGCGCACCGCACCGGTCCCGATCTTGGAACCGGGTGGGAGCTCGGCGAGGGACAGGCCGTCCCGGGCGATGAGCGCGTCCCGCGGGTCCTCCCGGGGCGGCACGGCCGCGATGTGCAGCCGCGGGTGGTCGCCGGTCGGCAGATCCTTGTACGAGTGGACAGCGAAGTCGATCTCGTCGGCGAGCAGCGCGTCGCGCAGGGCGGACACGAAGACGCCGACGCCGAGCTGGGCCACCGGCGCGGAGGACCGGTCGCCGGAGGTGAGGATGCGGACCAGCTCCACCGGGCGGCCGGTGGCGGCGGTCAGCGCGTCGGCGACCATCTGCGACTGGGTGAGCGCCAGGGCGCTCCCCCGGGTGCCAAGACGAAGCGGTGTGGTCACGCCTTCCCCCCGATCTCGGGCACCGCGTCCGCGTGCGTGGCGAGCGGCACGTCCAGGTCGAACAGTTCTCGCAGCAGAGCGGCGTACTGATCTCCGCCGGGCTCGGCGGCGAGCTGACGCACCCGGACCGTCGGCGAGTGCAGCAGCTGCTGCACGACCCGGTGGAGGGTACGGGAAACGTCGGCCCGCTGCTCCTCGGTGAACTCCGGCCGCCGGGAGATCAGCTTGCGCATCTCGGCCGAGACGACGTCCTCGGCGCGGGTCCGCAACGCCGCCACGGTAGGCGCGATCTCGGCGCCGCGCAGCCAGCCGAGGAAGTTGTCCACCTCACCGGCGACGATCTGCTCCACGGCCGCGGTCTCGGCGGCGGCGGGCAGCGCCCGGCGGCTCGCGGCGAGGCCGTCGATGTCGACCACGACGAGGCCGGCCAGGTCGGCGGCGTCCGGCGCCACGTCCCGTGGCACGGCGAGGTCGAGCACGACCAGCGGGTGGGCCGATCCGGAACGGCCCGCGAGGGCCGCCTCGAGACGGTCCCGGGTCAGCACCGGCTCGGTGGAGGCGGTCGCGCTGACCACGATGTCCACCTCGCCGAGGGCCGTCTCCAGCTCCTCGAAGGGGACCGCGGTGGCGCCGTACGCCTCGGCGAGCCGGTCGGCGCGCTCCAGGCTGCGGTTCGTGATCCGCAGCGGGCCCACGCCGGTACGCGTGAGGGTCGCCACCGACAGGGCGCCCATCGCACCCGCGCCGATGACCAGGGCGGACCGTCCGGTGAGGTCGCCGCCGAGGTGGTCGGCGGCGACGTCGAGGGCGGCGGTCACGACGCTCTGCCCGGCCTTGTCGATGCCGGTCTCGGCGTGCGCCCGCTTGCCGACCCGCAGCGCCTGCTGCATGAGCTCGTGGAGCAGCCGGCCGGCCGAGTCCACCTCGGTCGCCGCGTGATAGGCGTCGCGCAGCTGCCCGAGGATCTGCGCCTCGCCGACGACCATCGAGTCGAGGCCGGACGAGACCCGGAACGAGTGCTGGACCGCCGCCTCGCCGTAGTGCACGTAGAGGTGGCCGGCGAGCTCGCTGGCCGGGATGCCGGAGTGCTCGGAGAGCACGTTGCAGATGTCGCCGAGCCCACCGTGAAACCCGGAGACGGCCGCGTAGACCTCGACCCGGTTGCAGGTGGAGACCACGACGGCCTCGCCGACGTACGGCTGGGCCACCAGTTTCTGCAGCAGGCCGGGGACGGCGGACTCGGGGATGGCGAGCCGTTCGAGGGCGGCGACGTCGGCGGTGCGGTACGAGGCACCGATGCTGAGAAGATTCACGACCCGAACGCCTCCTGGTTGCCCGCGGCGGCGGACCGGCCGCCCGGGAGCGCGGTCAGAGACGCCTTGCGGTGCTCATGGAACGAAAGGATCTGCAGCTCTATGGCCAGATCCACCTTACGAACATCAACATTCGGGGGCACCGAGAGCACTCCCGGCGCGAAGTTCAAGATGCTCGTCACACCGGCGGCGACCAGCACGTCGGCGACGGCCTGGGCCGAGCCGGGCGGTGTCGCTATCACGCCGATGGCGAGCGACTCCTCGGCCGCGACCTCGCTCAGCTCGTCGATGTGACGCACGGTGAGACCGTTTATCCGCTCGCCGACCTTGCTCGGGTCGGCGTCGAAGAGGGCCACCACCCGGAAGCCACGGCTCGCGAAGCCGGCGTACCCGGCCAGCGCGTGTCCCAGGTTGCCGACCCCGACCAGGCAGACCGCCCGGTTCTTGTCGAGGCCCAGGATGTACTCGATCTGATCGATCAGCAGGGCGACGTCGTAGCCGACGCCACGGGTGCCGTACGACCCGAGGTGGGAGAGGTCCTTGCGGAGCTTCGCGGAGTTCACTCCGGCCGCGGCCGCGAGACCCTCGCTGGAGACGGTCTCGGCGCCGGTCTCGGCGAGGTGATGGAGTGCCCGGAGGTATTCGGGCAGCCGCGCGATCGTCGCCTCCGGGAGGTCCGGGAAGGCCGGGACGCCACCGGCATCGCCGGGCGTGCTTCCTTGACGCTGCTGACTCATCTGACTCCGTGCCGACGAGGCGAACCTGCGGTGAGCCCTGTCTGTGCGATACCGGTGAAACCCGCGTGGGGCGGCTGTGGTAGCGGGGCCCGCTCGCGTCACAGAGTAGGCGCTTGTGAAGGCGTGCACAAATCGCGATCTTGTCGGGACAATTGGACAAGATCGACCCGGCTGTGTTAGCCGAGCCGACCTGTGAAGTATTACCGAGCGACCCCCGCCAGGGCCACCTGACTCAGAGTGACATGGCCTTCTCCACGGCCGCCACCAGCGTGTCGGCGACCGGATAGCCCGAGGCGCGCAGCCGGTCCGGGTCGGTGAACCCGCCGGTGTAGAGCACCGCGGCGCCGCCCACCGACTCGGCCGCGTACGCGTCGTCCAGCGAGTCGCCGATCATCACGACCGCGCTGCCCTCGACGCCGAGCTCGGCGAGGTGCCGGGCCAGGTGGCCGGCCTTCAGGTCGCCGCCCACCTCGGTGCGCAGCCCGTCGATCCGGGTGAAGACGCCGGCCAGGCCGTACGTCTCGACGGCCGGGACCAGCTCGCTGTGGAACCACATGGAGAGCAGCGACTGGGTGCCCGGCCAGGTCTTGATCGCGGCCATCGCGTCGGCGGCGAGCGAGATGTCGGTGAGGCCCAGCCGGTACGCGTCGTGGAAGATCCGGTCGAGCCGGCCGAACTCCTCCTCGTCCACCGCGCGGCCGAGCATCTCGGCGTAGAACTCGGCCACCGGGCGCCGGAAGGCCCGCCGGTGCTCGTCGGCGCCGACGCTGCGGGCGCCGACCGAGCCGAAGGCCGTGTTGGTCGACGAGACCACCAGGTGGAGGTCGTCGAGAAGGGTGCCGTTCCAGTCCCAGACCAGGTGCTTAGCTGTCACGGTCAGCCAAGTTACAGGCGGGGCTCCCCCGGCTGTCGAGCCAGATCGCGCAGCAGGCGCTCCTCCTCGATGCGCCAGTACCCGTGCTCCTCGCCGTCCAGCAGCAGCACCGGAACCCGGTCGCCGTAGTCGCGCTCCAGCTCGATGTCCGAGTCGACGTCGACCTTGGTCCACTGCTGCGGGGCGATCCGGTCGAGCGTCTGCTCGGCGACCTCGCAGAGGTGACAGCCGGCCCGGCTGATCAGGGTGAGACGGTTCATAGCTCCTTCTTCCGCACCTTGCCGATCGGCGACCGCGGCAGCTCGGGCACCAGCTCGATGCCGGGCAGCTTGTACCGGGCCAGCCGGGCCGCGCACCACACCTGCAGCTCGGCCACGCCCGGCGGCGGGTCACCGGCGGGCACCACGTACGCGTGCGGCCGCTCGCCGGTCTCCGGGTCGGGCAGGCCGACCACGGCGGCGGCGGCCACCCGCGGATGCCCGTCCAGCACCCGTTCTATCTCGGCCGGGTAGACGTTGAAGCCGTTCACCAGGATCAGCTCGCCGAGCCGGTCGACGAGCACGAGGTCGCCGTCGCCGTCGGCGTAGGCCACGTCCCCGGTGGGCCACCAGCCGTCCGGGCCGGGACCGCCGGCGCCGTCCGGCCAGTAGCCGCGGAAGAGGTTCGGCCCGCGCACCACGATCTCGCCCGGGTCGGTGCCGGCCGAGGCGGCGACGTCGATGTCCAGCTCGGCCAGGTCGTCCTCGACCGAGGCGGTGCCGTCGCGCCAAAGCTCGGCGCCGGAGCGGCTGCGCAGCGTCAGCTCGACGCCGGGCAGAGGCCGGCCGATCGAGCCGCTCTTGTCCCGGTGACTGACCGCCGTGGTGGTCAGCACCGGGGCCGTCTCGGTCAACCCGTACCCGATCAGGATGCTCTTGCCGGTCATCTCCCGGAAGCGCGCCGCGACGCCGCGTGGCAGCGGCGCCGCGCCGCACACGGCCGTGCGCAGGCTGCGCAGCGCGTCGCCCGCTCCCGGCGCCGACGTCCAGGCCTGGTACATCCCGGGGACGCCGACCGCGACGGTCACGCCGTGCCGGGCGATCAGCTCGAGCGTCGGCTCCGGCTCGAAGCGCTCGGCGAGCACGCCGGTGGCGCCGCGGTGCGCGACCGTGCCGAGCCCGGTGTTCAGCCCGTAGGCGTGGAAGAACGGCACCGCGAGCAGCACCACGTCGTCCGGGCCGACCACCGGCGGCTCGATCCGGTCCAGCTGGTCGTGGTTCGCCGCGAGCGCCGCGTGCGTGAGCATGGCGCCCTTCGGGCGGCCACTCGTCCCCGAGGTGTAGAGCAGGACCGCGAGATCTTCGGCCTTCACCTCCGGCAGGGTGCCGTCCCCGGCCTGGAGATCCATGGGTACGCGGGGAGCGGTCACCAGGCGCAGCCGGGGCGGTCCCGCGGGCTCGCCGACGACCAGCACCGCGCCCGAGTCGAGAACGGCGTGATCGATCTCGGCGGCCGTGTAGCCCGGGTTCAGCGGGACGGCGACGCGGCCGGAGCGCAGCACTCCGAAGTAGGCGATCGCGAAGTCCACGGTGTTGCCGAGGACCAGGGCCACCCGGTCGCCCGGCGCGGTGCGCGCGGCCGTCCAGTGCGCGGCCGTGGAGACGCGGCTGTCCCATTCCGACCATGTGAGGACCGCGTCGCCGGCGATCAGGGCGGGCCGGTCGGGGTGGCGACCGGCGGCCTCGGCGACCGGATCGCGGGCGGGTTCCTCCACGAGGCCCGAGTCTGGCACAAACCCGCCCTGGACGGGGACGGCGGACAGCAGGTCCGTCGGTTCCGGTACCGGCCGGGCCAGCCTGGGGTCGACGTCGGACGCCACAAAGATCCGTTTCGCGGCTTTGCGCGCAGCGCACATGTTGTGCGACTCCGTGTGTCCGGTGTCGGTGATACTTCCGTCTGCGTAACGGAATCCACACCAACGGGTGAGGTCAACCGGCTTTTCCAGCGGGTTGCCCCACCCCTTTTGTTGTGAGTGACCACCCTCATCCCGAGGAGGCCGCTGTGCCACACAAAGCACGGAATCATGGCGAATTCATGTCTGGCGGGACTGATTCGCGATCGTCACAGGCCCGCCGGGTTGAGGAGGCGAAGTGACTCATGCGTACGGCGATGCTCGGCTCGCGCTCAATGGAGGACTGAACGCCCTGCGCGAGTCCTTGGACGGCATGATCGTCAACGCCATCCGCGGTGACAGCCCGAAGCAGACCGGCAGCCGCCGGACGCCGAACGGGCCGCCGGCCGTCACCCAGCCGCACGGAGGCAACGGCAAGTTCGGCGGCCGCGTCGGCTCGCCGCGGCCTCCCGCCCAGCCGACCGCCGGCCAGCGGTCGAACATCGGCGAGAACGAGACGGCGGTCGGTGACCACACCGTGGTCCTGCCTCAGCAGAGCACCACCGGGCCGCCCACCGAGACGGCGCCGCCGAAGCATCCGGCCCGCCCGGACCGGGACGACCCGGCCGCGCAGGTATGGGCGCTGGTCGAGCGTGCCCAGGCCGGCGAGGCCGAGGCGTTCGGGCTGATCTACGACCGGTACGTCGACACCGTCTTCCGGTTCGTCTACTTCCGGGTCGGCAACCGGCAGCTCGCCGAGGACCTGACCTCGGACACCTTCCTGCGCGCCCTCAAGCGGATCGGCAGCTTCACCTGGCAGGGCCGGGACCTCGGCGCCTGGCTGGTCACGATCGCCCGGAACCTGGTCGCCGACCACTTCAAGTCGGGCCGGTACCGCCTCGAGGTCACCACCGGCGACGTCCTCGACGCCGACCGCGAGGACCGCGGCCCGGAAGGCAGCCCGGAGTCGGCAGTGGTCGACCACATCACCAACGTGGCCCTGCTCACCGCGGTCAAGCAGCTCAACCCGGAGCAGCAGGAGTGCATCGTGCTCCGGTTCCTCCAGGGCTTCTCGGTGGCCGAGACCGCGCAGACCATGGGCAAGAACGAGGGCGCCATCAAGGCTCTGCAATATCGGGCCGTCCGAGCGCTCAACCGGCTCCTGCCGGAAGGGTTCCAGTCTTGATCTCGCGCTCCCGGATGTCGATCTCCGATACCCGATGGCACCCCCTCGCACCCGTAACCGGGGCCGCGTGTCGCGCGTTTGTCCGGATGCGACCCGGGACCGGTGAATCCGTCCCGGTCGCCTACGCCGGCCCGCAGGCCGGCGAGACAGTCACGAGCGAGGGGAGGTGCCCACGGTGAAGTTCGAATTCCTGGACCGCCGGAGCGCCGAGCGCTTCGCGGAACTACTCGACGAAGCCGGCGGCGCACCACGGCACCACACCCGTGGGCAAGCTGACGAAGAGCTCAACCGCCTGGTGGCCATCGGCAACCGCCTCGGCGGGGCCCGGCCCGGCGCGCCTGTCGACTCGGAGTTCCGCGTCGGCCTGCGCGCCATGCTGGTCGCCACGGCCGAACGGGACGGCATCGGCCACGGCGTCGCCCACGACGCCGCACCGGTCGCCGACACCGGCGGCGGAGCACGGCGCTCGATCTTCGGGCGCCGGATCCGGGCCCGGGGCGCGATCGTGATCGGCGTCGCCGCCGGCGCGATGGCGGTCTCCGGGATCTCCGCGGCGAGCGAGAGCGCGTCGCCGGGCGACGCCCTGTACGGGGTGAAACGCTCGACCGAGCGGGCTCAGCTGGCGATCGCCGGATCGGACGTGTCGCGGGGCCAGCTCTCGCTGGACTTCGCCCGCAACCGGCTGGCCGAGGCGGTCGCCATGGACGGCGAGGACCCGGCGTTCCGCACGGTGCTGGACGACATGGACGCCGACACCCGCAAGGGCGTCCGGCTGCTCAACACGTCCGCGGTCTCCAACCAGGACGTCAAGCCGCTGACCACGCTGGACGGCTTCGTCTCGGCGCAGCGCAAGGCATTCCAGCCGGCCGTCGGCCGGCTCTCCCCGGGCAACCGGGACAGGGCCGCCGCGTCGCTGGCGCTCCTGGAGGACGTGGCGGAGCGCACCGAACAGCTCCGGACCGGCCTGGACTGCGCGAAGGTCACGCCGAGCGGCTCGGACGAGCTCGGGCCGAAGCTGCGCGACTGCGGTGGCGGCGACGCCACCGGCACCGGCACCGGGACGCCGACGAAGCCGGGGCACAGCAGCAACGGCGGCAGCAGCGGCAAGGCCCCGGCCAAGACGCAGGGTGACGCCGCGACGCCGAAGCCCGCGAAGAGCGGGGCGAGCGCCAAGCCGGGAGCCTCCGGCGCGGCGACCAAGCCGGGCGCGACCGAGGATCCGGCGGCGCCGAGCGACGCGCCGACGAAGACCGGTTCGCCGAGCCCGTCCGTGACGGTGACGACCCCTCCGGTCGTCGACGACCCGCAGAAGCAGGACGGCGGCGTGCTGGGCGGGTTGCTCGACAACCTGTTCTGATCTGCCTGCGCCCGACGCATGGCGAGGGGCGGTGCCGAAAGTCGTGAGACTTCGGGGCCGCCCCTCACTTGTCACTATAGGACGGTCCGGGCGATTCATTCCAGTGATTCGCAACGATGTGTCACCGTGCGGTCACGGTCCGAACGCGTCGGGCCTCTTTTCGAGCAGCTCGTGCAGGGTGGCCTGGATGGTCTCCCGCACCTGATCGGCGAGGTTGTAGACGACCAGCGGGTCGTCGGCGAACTCGGTCAGGTGAGCCGTCGGGATCGGCTCGCAGAACTGGATGAGCCACTTGCTCGGCAGCGGCACCAGACCGAGCGGGCCGAGCAGCGGGAAGGTCGGCGTCACCGGGAAGTACGGGATGCCGAGCAGCCGGGCCAGCGGCTTCACGTCGGCGAGGATCGGATAGATCTCCTCGGCGCCGACGATCGCGACCGGGATGATCGGGGTGCCGGTGCGCAGCGCCGCCGACACGAACCCGCCCCGGCCGAAGCGCTGCAGCTTGTAGCGCTCGGAGAAGCGCTTGCCGATGCCCTTGAAGCCCTCCGGGAAGACGCCGACCAGCTGGCCGCTCGTCATCAGGCGCTCGGCGTCCGGGTTGCAGGCCACCGTGGCGCCGGCCGCGCGGGCCAGCTCGCTCATCACCGGCATCCGGAACACCAGGTCGGCGCCGAGCAGGCGCAGGTGCCGCTCGGCCGGGTGCTTGTCGCGCATCGCGACGGTCAGCATCAGCGCGTCCAGCGCGAGCGTGCCGGAGTGGTTGCCGACCACCAGGCCCCCACCGTCGGCCGGCACGTTCTCGATGCCGAGCACCTCGGTCCGGAACCAGTCGCGGTAGAGCAGCTTGAGGATCGGCTGGAAGACCGTGTCGGTGAGCTCCGGGTCGAAGCCGAACTCGTCCACTTCGTACGCCCCGGCCAGCCGCCGGCGCAGGAAGGCGAGGCCGTCCGCGACGCGCCGGTCCCAGACGTCCGCCGCGTCCTCGGTGGCCCGCTCCCGCGCGGCGGGCGCCGGGGGCGTCCGCTCCGGGATCGGCCGCTTGCCGTTCACCCGCTGCACCGGCGCCGGGCGCGGCAGCTGGAAGTCGGCGTGTCCGGGAAGCACGTCACGGCGGTACTCGTCCTGACTCACGACCGGTCGCTTCCCACCGGCACACCGTCGGCCGGGGCGGCGTCCGCCGCGGCCCGGACCCGGCGGATGCCGTCGAGGATGGCGTGCTCCGCCGCAGCGAGCCGGTCCACCGTGAGCGTGGAGCCGGCCGCGTGCGCCTGGATGAACTCCTCGAAGGCGGCCGCGGTGGTGCGCGGGGTGAAGCCGAACTCGGCGATCAGACGGGAGGTGTCCACCACCCGACCGTGCACGAAGAGGTCGATCTGGTCCAGCCCGATCTGCTCGACGCCGAGGTTGCGGAGCAGGGACGCGCCGGTGGAGAGCGCCGACTCGGGCAGCGGCAGGGCGATCCGGCCGGCCCGGCGGACCGCCTGGGCGAGCATCAGGACGCCGGCGCCGGCCACGTTGAACGTGCCGGGATGGTCCTCGATCACCGAGCGGTGCAGGACCTCGAGGGCGTCCTCGACGTGGACGAACTGGAGCCGGGCGTCGCGGCCGAGCACGGTCGGCACCACGGGCTGGGCGAAGTAGCGGGTCAGCGAGGTCTCGGCCGTCGAGCTGATCATGGGGGCGAAGCGCAGCACGGTGGCGGCGACCCCGGGGCGGCGCCGGCGGAAGCCGCGCACGTATCCCTCGATGTCGAGGATGTCGCGGGCGAACGGCCCGCGGGGCACGGCACGCGGCTCGGTGTCCTCGGTGAAGACCGCCGGGTCGCGGAAGGACGCGCCGTAGGCGGCCGTCGAGGAGCGCACCACCAGCTTGCGCAGGCCGGGCGCGCCCTGGGCGGCCGCGAGCACCTGCATGGTGCCGATGACGTTCTGTTCCTTCATCGCGGCGCGCCCGTGCTGCGCGTCGGGCACGCTCGTCACCGCGAGGTGGACGACGGCCTCGGCGCCGAGCTCGGCGATGGCTTCGGTGGCCGCGCGCGCGTCGGCCCGGATGTGCTCCACCCCGTCCAGCAGGCCGCGAAGACCTGCCGGAAGGTCGTGGGGGTCCAGGCCGACGACACGATCGATCCGTGGATCAGCGGCGAGACGTGCGGCCACCCGAGCGCCGAGATATCGGCTGACTCCGGTGACCACGACAACGCTGGGCGGTGAGGTCACCACGGGGTGCACCTTTCGATGCGAGCCTCGGAAAGCGGCAAGATCCGGACTCGGCCGGGCGATCCGCCCGGCCGTCCGTCACTTGCCGAGACGGCGACGCTGGACGCGGGTCTTGCGCAGCAGCTTGCGGTGCTTCTTCTTCGCCATACGCTTGCGGCGCTTCTTGACCACGGAGCCCATACGAAAAGCCTCTCGAACCTGTGGGTGGACCACCGCGCCCGAGGGCACGGCCGGTACCGGACTGGACGGCGCCCGGGGCTGTCGCGCCATGGATCAGCGCGCGCACCCGGGAACCAACCGCTCCAGCGTACCGGGGCGGTCGCATCAGGCCAACACGACCCCGGCAGGCGCCGGGGGCGGCCGGTCGTCAGGCGCTCTGCGAGAACGCGCCGCGCAGGTATTCGTGGACCGCGTGCTCCGGCACGCGGAACGACCGGCCGACCCGCACCGCGGTGAGGTCACCGCCGTGCACGAGCCGGTAGACGGTCATCTTGGAAACCCGCATGAGGGCGGCCACCTCGGCCACCGTCAGGAACCGTACCTCCGAGAGTCGTTCCTCGGTCTGGGCTGGACCCGTCATCTCGTCGCACCGATCCTTTCGCAGGCACGTGCGTGTCATCAGAACGGTATCGATACGGCTGTGACCAACGCGATGCGTTCCGTAATTTGCCTACAAAAAGTCAAGTCCGACACACCCGTGATGCGAAGTTTTGACCCTATTGAGTTACTTTCTTTTCGGCAGCGCGAGAGGGCGCTCGGCGATCCGGCGCATCAGGTAGCCGTACCACTGGTCGCCGTAGGGCAGGTAGACCCGGACCGTGTGGCCGCCGGCCGCGAGCCGGGCCTGCTCCTCCGGGCGCACGCCGTAGAGGAGCTGGAACTCGTACTCCCCGGTCGAGCGGTCGAACCAGCGGGCCCGGTCCTCGGCGATAGCGACGAGCCGCGGGTCGTGCGTCGCGACCATCGGGTATCCCTCGCCGGACATCAGGATGTTGAGGCAGCGCACGAACGACTTGTCGACGTCGAGCGCCGACTGGAACGCCACCGACTCCGGCTCGGCGTACGCCCCCTTGCAGAGCCGCACCCGGGAGCCCTCGGCCGACAGCTCCCGGCAGTCCCCCTCGGTCCGGCGCAGATGAGCCTGCAGGGCCACCCCGGTACGCGGGAAGTCCTTCCGCAGCTCCAGCGCCGTCTCGATCATCGCGTCGGTGGTGCCGTGGTCCTCGGCGTCCAGGGTCACCGTGGTGCCGGCCTCGTCGGCGGCCGCGCAGATCGTGTGCGCGTTCTCGTATGCCAGCCTCTCGTCGATCGCCTGGCCGAGCGCGGAGAGTTTGACGCTCACCTCGGCGGCCGGCGTGAGGCCGGCGTCGCGCAGCCGGCCCAGCACCGCCACGTAGCCGTCCCGGACCTCGGCGGCCTGCTCCGCCGACCCGGTGCCGCCGTCCAGGCGGGCCAGCGTGACACCCAGCCCGTCGTCGGCGAGTTCCCTGCTCACCCGCAGGGCCTCGTCGGCGTCCTGCCCGGCGACGAACCGCCGCACGATTCCCTTGCTGACGGGTGCTGACTCGACCAGGCGCTCGAGCCGGGAGGAGCCGGCCGCGGCGAGAAAGAGGGAACGGAGCATGTGCCGAGGGTAACCTCCGGGCGAGTCCGCAAACCCCGCCGCGCTTCATACATGCCCTACCCGGCAACCTGCGGCTACCGTTGTCGGGTGAACTTCGATGCGTACGCCCGGACGGCAGTCGACCTCGTCAACGCCGGACTGGACGATCTCGCCGGGTTACGGGCCCTGTTCTCCGGCGAGCAGGCCTACATGCGGGACCAGGTCGCCGAGAAGGACGTGGTCGCCTTCCGCCGCGCGCAGCGGCGTCTGCGCGAGGTCTTCGAGTACGGCACGTCGGGGCGGGACGCCGAGGCGGTGCGCGAGCTGAACACGATGCTCGAGGCCTACCCGGTGCAGCCGCGCATCTCCGGTCACGACGCGAGCGACTGGCACATGCACGTGACGAGCCGCGGCTCGTCGGTCAGCGCCGAATACCTCGCCGGCGCGGCGTGGGGCCTCTCGGTGTGGCTCTGCGAGTTCGGCAGCGCCCGCTTCGGCATCTGCGCCGACGAGCGCTGCGGCAACGTCTATCTGGACACGTCGTCGAACAACTGCCGGCGCTTCTGCTCGGAGCGCTGCGCCACCCGCTCGCACGTGGCGGCGCACCGCGCCCGCAAGCGAGCGGCGAGCCTCACCCCCGCCTGAGAGCCCCCCGCCTCCCGCCTCCCCCTAGCCCTCGCAGCGATCTAGGCGAGGCCGCGGCAGCGCCGGGCGGCGGGGTGGGTGGTCAGGCTTTGGTGATGGCGGTCTCGGCCGGGGTCAGGTGACGCCTGGCGAACTCCAGCGCCTCGCGCAGGTCGGCCTCGCGCGCCGCCCGGCTGGACGCCTTGCGTGTGTTGATCTCCAGCGCCACCGAGCCGGTGAAGCCGCGCCCGGCCAGCGACCGCAGCAGCTCGGCGCAGGGCTGGTTGCCGCGGCCCGGCACCAGGTGCTCGTCGCGGCCCTCGCCGGTGCCGTCGCCGAGGTGCACGTGACGCAGGCCGGCGCCCATCTTGTCGGCCATCTCCAGCGCGTCGATCCGGGACGCCGCGCAGTGCGACAGGTCGAGCGTGTAGGCGTCGAAGCCGGTTTCGGTGGGGTCCCAGCCCGGCGTGTAGGGCACGAACCAGCGGCCGGCCATCTTCACCGGGAACATGTTCTCCACCGCGAAGGAGATGTCGGGGTGCCGGTCGCGCACCTTCGCGAGGCCCTCCGCGAAGTTCTTCGCGTAGTCGCGCTGCCAGCTGAACGGCGGGTGCACCACCACGGTGGGGGCGCCGAGCGTCTCGGCCAGCTGGGCCGCCTTGACCAGCCGCTCCCACGGGTCGGAGCTCCACACCCGCTGGGTCACCAGCAGGCAGGGGGCGTGAACGGAGAGGACCGGGACGTCGTAGTGGTCGGCCAGTCCCTTGAGGGCGCCGGCGTCCTGGCTGACGGCGTCGGTCCACACCATGACCTCGAGGCCGTCGTAGCCCACCGTGGCCGCCATCTCGAACGCGGCCGCCGTCGGCTCCGGGAAGACCGAGGAGCTGGAGAGAAGCACAGGAACGCGGGAACTCACGCCTCCAAGCGTAGCCGCGTCCGGCACGCCCGGATATATCAGCTCTAAACGGTCATGATCCACCGATGGGCGTACGCTGAGGCGGATGAGCCGCACGCAGCCGCCCGCCGAGGTCCCGCTCGACTTCCCTCGGGAGTGGATCGAGTTCCTCGATCCCGACGACGAACAACATCTCGTCCGCGCCGACCTCACCTGGCTGCTCTCCCGCTGGACCTGCGTGTTCGGCTCCGCCTGCCGCGGCATCGTGCCCGGCCGGGCCGGCGACGGCTGCTGCTCGCACGGCGCCTTCTTCACCGACGCCGACGACGAGAGCCGGGTCCGGTCGGCCGCCGCGAAGCTCAGCCCGCAGACCTGGCAGCACTATCGGCGCGGTTTCAAGAACTACACCGAGATGGATTCGGTCGACGGAACCAAGCCCGCGCGCCGAACTGCCACCCGATCCGGTGACGGCCCGTGCGTCTTCCTGAACGATCCGGACTTCCCGGCCGGCGGCGGCTGCGCCCTGCACGCCCAGGCCCTCCGGGACGGCGTGCACCCGCTCAAGTACAAGCCGGACGTCTGCTGGCAGCTGCCGATCCGCCGGGAACAGGACTGGATCAAACGCGCCGACGGCACGAAGCTCCTCCAGTCCACTTTGACCGAGTTCGACCGGCGCGGCTGGGGTCCCGGCGGCCACGACCTGGCCTGGTGGTGCACCTCGTCCCCGGACGCCCACGTCGGCACCGAGCCGATGTACGTGACGTACGGCCCGGAGCTGACCGAGCTGATCGGCGAGCCGGCCTACGCCAAGCTCGCCGCCCTCTGCGAGGCGCGCCTCAAATCCGGCCTGATCGCCATCCACCCGGCCACCGTGGCAGCCGGCCCGCCGAAGAAGCGGGGCGGCCGCGAGCCGGCCTCACCCCGAGCCGCCCAGAGTTAGAACCCTGGGGCCGCGCACGATGGCTGCCGTTCTCCCACCACACCGCAGGACGAGCAGCGTCGGGTCGTCGGTTCGAACCGGCCGACCTTGCCGAAATCTCGCCCGCGGTGGGCGGCCTTGTACTCCAGCATGCGGACGAACTGCGCCCACCCGGCGTCGTGCACCGACTTGGACAGCCGCAGGGCACGCCCCAAGCCTGCGACACACAAGTCCTCGACGTACACCGCTTGGTTGTCGCGGATGATCCTCGTCGAGAGTTTGTGCTGCCAGTCCCGCCTGGTGTCGGCCACCCGAGCATGAGCACGAGCCACCTCGGCCACCGCCTTGGCTCGGTTGGCGCTTCCCCGCGCCTTGCGGCTGAGCGCCTGATACCGCCGCCGCAGTCGTCGCTCGGCGAGCCGGAGGAACTTCGGCGCCACCACCTTGGTCCCGTCCGAGAACGCCGCGAAACTGATCAACCCGAGGTCGATGCCGACCTCGGTGTCACACCTCGGCAAGCGTTCCTCGTCCACTCGCACGACGAACGACCGGAACTTGGCGTTCTTGGCGAACCGGATCCGCTGCCGCCGGTCCTTGGCCGACCGGAAATTCGGGCGGTTTGTATCGTCGGCCCGCCAGTGAGGCGAAGAAGTAGCGGAAGCCGGCGTTCAGGTCGATGAGTGCCTGCTGCAACATCGCGGTGGACACCTCGACCAGCCAACTGCGCTCGTCGGTCTTCTTCGCCTCCGTGATGACCTGGTGGCTCAGCGCGGCGTCGTCGATTTAAGGAAGGCCCGCGTCGAGGCGGGCCTGTAAGCCGTCGTTGAACACGCGCCGGGCGCACCCGAACGCCTTGGCGAGGAGTTGCTCCTGCCGAGCATCCGGGTACACCCGATAGCGGAATCGCCGCAGCATCCCGCTAGCCTAGCGCCTACTAGGCGTCAAGCAATAGAGGCTACGGCTCGAACTTGTAACCCAAACCACGCACCGTGACGATGTAGCGCGGCGCCGAGGGCTCGGGCTCGACCTTCGAGCGCAGGCGCTTCACGTGGACGTCGAGGGTCTTGGTGTCGCCGACGTAGTCGGCGCCCCAGACGCGGTCGATCAGCTGGCCCCGGGTGAGGACCCGGCCGGCGTTGCGGAGCAGCAGCTCGAGGAGCTCGAATTCCTTGAGCGGCAGCTGGACGCCGGCGCCGTCGACGGTGACGACGTGACGCTCGACGTCCATCCGGACCGGGCCGGCGGCGAGCGTCGGGGTGGTCACCTCGGCCGCCTCGGTGCCCTGGCGGCGCAGCACCGCACGGATGCGGGCGACCAGCTCACGCGGCGAGTACGGCTTGGTGACGTAGTCGTCGGCGCCGATCTCCAGCCCGACCACCTTGTCGATCTCGCTGTCCCGTGCGGTGACCATGATGATCGGTACGGCCGAGCGCTGCCGCAGCTGGCGGCAGACCTCGGTGCCGGACATCTCCGGCAGCATCAGGTCGAGGAGCACGATGTCGGCACCGGTCCGGTCGAACTGCGTGAGGGCGGAGGTCCCGGTCGCGGCGACCGACACCTCGAAACCCTCTTTGCGCAGCATGTACGACAGGGCGTCGGAGAACGACTCCTCGTCCTCGACCACGAGCACGCGGGCCAATGCAGTTCCTTCCGTCGTCGGCAGCCGGGCGTAATACGGTTTTCCGGGTGTTGCGGCGGAGCCGCCCGGAAGACTCAGCGCCCGGCCACACCGGACTCGATCTCAATCGCCGTCGGTGACGGCGAGGCGGCTTCGGGGGGTCGCGCAGGTAGGCGCAGGGTGAACGTAGAACCGTCGCCGAGGGCGCTGGTGACGTCGACACGGCCGCCGTGATTGGTGGCGATGTGCTTGACGATGGCCAGGCCGAGGCCGGTGCCACCGGTTGAACGGGACCGCGCCTGATCGGCGCGGTAGAACCGTTCGAAGATCCGGTCGACGTCGGTGGGTGCGATGCCGATGCCCTGATCGGCGACGTCGATCTCGATCCAGTCGTCGCTCTGCCGCATGGTGAGCGAAACCTTGGTGTCCTCGCCGGAGTACGCGATCGCGTTCTCCACGAGGTTGGTCACGGCGGTGGCGATCTGGCTGTCACTGCCGTACGCCATGGCGCCCTTGGGACCGTCGTAGTAGACCTCGATGTTCTTGGCGGACGCCGTCGTCCGGGTCCGGTCCACCACCTCGGCGATGACCCAGTCCAGCGGGACCGGCTCCGGGTTCGGCAGCGGTTCGGCGCCCTGCAGGCGGGTGAGCTCCAGCAGCTCGCTGACCAGCCGGCCCATCCGGGCCGACTCGTGGTGGATGCGCTCGGCGAACCGGCGCGCCGCGAGCACGTCCTCGGACTGCGTCTCGAGCGAGGTCTCCGGCAGCTGGGTGGCGTCCAGCAGCGCCTCGGACAGCAGCTGGAGGGCGCCGATCGGCGTCTTCAGCTCATGGCTCACGTTCGCCACGAAGTCGCGGCGGACCCGGGCCAGCCGATGCGCCTCGGTCACGTCGGCAGCCTCGATCGCGACATGCGTCGAGTTCAGCGCGACGGCCCGCAGGTGCACGCCGAGCGGAGCCTGCGCCCCACCGGCACGACCCCTTGGAAGATCAAGTTCAACTTCCCGGCGTACGCCGGTCCGCCGCACCTGTCCGGCCAGGGTCCGCAGGATCGGGTGCGCCGCGATCGTGCCCGGCGCGCCACCCGAGCGCAGCAGTCCCATCGCCCGGGCGGCCGGGTTGACCAGAACCGGGTAGTCGTCCGCGTCGAGGACGACGACGCCCACCCGCAACGAGTCGAGGCTCTTGCGGCCGAGCCCTTTCAGGCCGTTCTTCCCTGCCGGGCGGTCATCGTCCGGTTCGATGGCGGCGCTCCCCTCCAGCGGCCCGCTCCGGGCCGGCTCGCCCAGCCGACGGACCCGGGCCAGTGCAAGCCCCGCTCCCACACCGACGGCGAGCGCGACCAGGACGAGGCCGACGGCGTAATCCCACTCCACGCTGCGATCGTAGGGTCATTGTTTACCTGCGCTACAGGGCCAAAGGTACAAAAGGGGCCCGCTTCGAATAATGTTCACCACTACGCCTGGCGTCGTTCACCGGTGTTCACGTTCAGGCCGCCGGGTCCACATACCGTGAGCAGCACAACCGGCCGCCCGGACCTAGGGCCGGCCCTGAGGAGCACCGGGATACAGACATGCGCGAGGAGTACCAGGCCGACCTCGTCGAGGTAGGCCGTCTTTTGGTGACCATGGCAGAGTCGGTCCGCGCCACTCTGCGCAAGGCGACGACCGCGCTGCTGACCGCCGACCTCAAGGCCGCCGAGGCCGTGATCGAGCGGGACGCCGAGGTCGACAAGATCTACGAGCAGGTCGAGCTGAAGGTGGCCGACATCATCGCCCGGCAGGCGCCGGTCGCGAGCGACCTGCGCCGGGTGATCACCACCCTGCACATCTCCGCCGACCTCGAGCGGATGGGCGACCTGGCCGAGCACGTGGCGAAGACGGCCAAGCGCCGGCACCCGTCGCCCGCCGTGCCGGCCGAGCTGCGGCCCACGTTCCAGGAGATGGCCGAGGTCGCGGACAAGATGGCCGCGAAGATCATCGAGCTGCTGGGCTCGCCGAACGTGTCGCTCGCCGCCGAGCTGGAGTCGGACGACGACCGGATCGACGACGCCGAGCGGCACCTGTTCAAGATCATGCTGGACGACGCGTGGCCGTACGGCGCCGAGACCGCTATCGACGGCGCGCTGCTCGGCCGCTTCTACGAGCGGTACGCCGACCACGCCGTGAACATCGGCGAGCAGGTCATCTACCTGGTCACCGGAGAGGCGCCGGCCGGAGCGAACTGATTCGATCCCGGGCCCTCTCACAGCCCGAGGATCCGGAGGCCGGGACACCACGGGGGTGTCCCGGCCTCCGTCGTTCTCGAACTACTTCTTGCCCTGGGCGGCCACCGCGGCCGCCGCTTCCTTCGCGGCCACCGGGTCGAGGTACTCGCCGCCCGGGTTGGTCGGGCGCAGGTTCTCGTCCAGGTCGTAGCGCAGCGGGATGCCGGTCGGGATGTTCAGCTTGGCGATCGCCTCGTCGGAGATCTGGTCCAGGTGCTTCACGATGGCCCGCAGCGAGTTGCCGTGCGCGGCGACCAGGACTGTCTTACCGGCGCGCAGGTCCGGGACGATCTCGTCGTACCAGTAGGGCAGCGCCCGCTCGAGGACGTCCTTCAGGCACTCCGCCTTCGGCAGCAGCTCCGGCGGAAGGCTCGCGTAGCGGGCGTCGCCGAACTGGGAGAACTCGGAGTCGTCCTCGATCGGGGGCGGCGGCACGTCGTAGGACCGGCGCCAGAGCATGAACTGCTCCTCCCCGTACGCCTCAAGGGTCTGCTTCTTGTCCTTGCCCTGCAGGGCACCGTAGTGGCGCTCGTTGAGCCGCCACGAGCGCTTCACCGGGATCCAGTGCCGATCGGTGAGGTGCAGCGCGATCTCGCTGGTCCGGATCGCGCGACGGAGAAGGCTGGTGTGCACCACGTCGGGCAGCACGTTCTGCTCCTTGAGCAGCTCGCCACCACGACGGGCCTCGTCCTCACCCTTGGCGTCCAGGTCCACGTCGACCCAGCCGGTGAAGAGGTTCTTGGCATTCCACTCGCTGTTGCCGTGTCGCAGCAGCACCAGGGTTCCAGTCATGGACAACATCTTCCCCCGCGGTGGAGTCACCCGGATCACGAGGGCTGGAAAGTCGGTTGCGCGGGATCTTAGGTTGTAAGGCAAAGGAGCGAGATCACTACTTACGGGGGCATCGTGTCGGGTTGGTTACGTGAGGCGGCCGGCGGACTCCCCCGGCAGTTCTGGTTCCTCTGGACCGGCACCCTCATCAACCGCGTCGGCTCGTTCGTGGTGCTGTTCCTCAGCATCTACCTCACCGGCGACCGGCACTTCAGCCAGACGCAGGCCGGCATCGTCCTCGGCCTCTACGGCGTCGGCGGCGCGATCGGCACCATGACCGGCGGCGTCCTGGCCGACCGCTGGGGACGCCGGCCGACCATGCTGACCGCGCAGTTCGGCGCGGCGGCGCTGATGCTCACCCTCGGCTTCGCCCACGACTACTGGCAGATCGCGGCGGTCACGCTGCTGCTCGGCATGTTCGCCGAGGGGGTGCGGCCGGCGTTCTCGGCGATGATGGTCGACGTCGTGCCGGAGCACGACCGGGTCCGGGCCTACTCGCTGAACTACTGGGCGATCAACCTCGGCTTCGCGCTCGCCGCCGTCGCGGCCGGGCTGGCCTCCCAGGTCGACTACTTCCTGCTCTTCGCGGTCGACGCCGGGACGACGCTGCTCACCGCGATCATCACGGCGATCTTCCTGGCCGAGACCCGGCCGGCCCGGGTCCGCACGCACGGCGCCGCAATGCCGGCCGGCGGCATGGGCACCGCCCTGCGCGACCGGGTCTTCCTGCTCTACCTGGTGCTCAACCTGGCGTCCGTGCTGGTCATCCTGCAGCACTCGTCGACGCTGCCGCTCACGATGCTCGACGACGGGCTGTCGGCGGCGACCTACGGACTGGTCATCGCGGTCAACGGCGTGCTGATCGTTCTCGGCCAGCTCTTCGTGCCCAAGCTGATCGGCGGCCGGGACAGCGCCCGGGTCCTCGCGCTCGCCGGACTGATCATCGGGGTCGGGTTCGGGCTGGTGGCGTTCGCCGACAGCGCCTTGATGTTCGCCGTCACCGTGGTGGTGTGGACCCTCGGCGAGATGCTCCAGTCGCCCAGCAACGCGGCGACCGTGGCGGCCCTCTCGCCACCCCATCTCCGGGGCCGTTACCAGGGGCTGAACTCGCTCTCCTGGTCGATCGGGACGGCCCTCGCGCCGATCCTCGGCGGGCTGATCCTGCAGAAGGGCGGCGACGCGGTCCTGTGGGTGGGCTGTTTCGGACTGTGCGCGATCGCTTCGGTGGGACAACTGCTGTCCGGGCCGGCGCGGGCACGGCGGGCGGCGCTGCGGCGTACGGAAGAGATCGCGATCGCCGAACGGGAACTCGAGACAACCGTCCACTGAACACATCGGACAGTGACCCGAATGAGCATTACCCGAACGATTAGACCCGGAAACAAAAGCACCGGCGGCGGCGGGCGACACCCATCCCCATAGGCGCCGCCCGCACTAACCGCCGGTCTCGGGTCGCGCCGTCCCCCAACGGCTCATGCCACCCGTCCCCAAACGCCGATCCGCGGCGATCATTGCTGATCGACCCGTTCCCCGAACTGACGGTTCGGCGTCCATCGACCACGCTAGTTGGGGCAGTCAAGCCTCACAACCCGATTTCGTGTCGACATCTGTTCCGACCGTCACAGGAACCAACAACCAACCGATCGGACGATCCGCCAATCACTCGTCCGGGCTCTCGGGTTCGGAAGAAATCACGACTCGAGAAAGACAAAAGTTCACCTGGAACATAGATCAACTTCAAGGGCCTTACGGCGTCAGCCCTCGGCGAGGTGCTTGAAGGCCTGCAGATTCGCCAGCGACTCGCCGCGCTTGACCCGCCACTCCCATTCGCGGCGGATGGACGAGCCGAAGCCGATCTCCAGCATCGTGTCGAACGACTCGTCGGCGTAGGTCAGCACCGAACCGAGGATCCGGTCCAGTTCCTCCTCGTCGAGGCCCTTGAGCGAGACCCGGCCGGTCAGGTAGACGTCGCCGGCCGCGTCGATCGAGAACGCGACCCCGTACATCCGGGCGTTGCGGCGCAGCAGCCAGGCCCAGAGGTCCTCGTGCCGTTCGTCCGGGCGGCGCATCACGAACGCCTCGACCCGCAGCGAGTGCTCGCCGACGATCAGGTTGCAGGCGGTCTTCAGCTTGTGGTTGCCGGGCAGGGTGACCACGAAGGACGATTCGCCGGTCGGCTCCCAGTCGAGCTCGCGGTCGGTGAGGAATGCCTTGATCAGCTGGGTCACCATGCGTACGTCGCCCCCTCCAGACGCGCTGTGATCAGCGCGCGGTGTTCGGTCACCGCGTCACGGTAGACCCGTAGCAGGTTGTCGGCAGTGCGATCCCAGGAGAACTGCGAGGCGTGCACGACCGCGCCGGTGGCGAGCCGGCGCCGGAGGGCGGGCGCGCCGAGCAACCGGTCCAGCACCCGCGCCCAGTCCTCCGGGTCGTGCCCGTCGACGAGCACGCCGCTGATCCCGTCCCGGACCGCGGTGACGAGCCCGCCGACCGCGGCCGCCACCACCGGCGTGCCGCACGCCTGCGCCTCGAGCGCGACCAGCCCGAACGACTCGTTGTACGACGGCACCGCGACCAGGTCGGCGGCCCGGTAGAGGGCGGCCAGGTCGGCGCCGGTCTGCGGCGGCAGGAACACCACCGAGTCGGCGACGCCGAGCGAGGCGGCCAGCTCGATCAGCGACGACGGCCGGTCCAGGCCGCTGCCGCTGGGCCCGCCGCAGATCACCAGGGTGGTGTCCCGGGTGTCCATCGCGGCCAGCGCGGAGATCAGCACGTCGGGCGCCTTGAGCGGCTGGATCCGGCCGACGAAGGCGATGATCCGGCCGCGCTCCGGCAGCCCGAACCGGGCCCGGTCGGCGGCACCCGGCCGGAACCGCTCCAGGTCGACGCCGGGCTGCACCACGCTGACCCGCGCCGGGTCGGCCGCGTAGTGCTCGATCAGGTCCTGCGCCTCGAACCGGGTGTTCGCCACGAGCCGGTCGGACTCGGCGACGACCTGCTCCTCGCCGATCAGCCGGGCCCGCGGCTCGGGCCGGTCGCCGGTCGCGATGAAGAGGTTCTTGACCTTGGCGAGGGTGTGCGCCGTGTGGATGTGCGGCACGCCCCAGCGCTCCCGGGCGAGCCAGCCCACCTGCCCGGAGAGCCAGTAGTGCGAGTGGATCAGGTCGTAGTGGCCCGGCGGGTGCGCGGCCTCGGCCCGCAGCACGCCGTTCGCGAAGGCGCAGAGCTGCGACGGCAGCTCCTCCTTGTCGAGGCCCTCGAACGGACCGGCGGTGACGTGCCGGACGTGCACGCCGGGCGACATCTCGACCAGCGGCGGCAGCCCGCCCCGGGTCGCCCGGGTGAAGATCTCCACCTGGACACCGCGGGCGGCCAGGCGCTTCGAGACCTCCACTATGTACACGTTCATGCCGCCGGCGTCACCGGTGCCCGGCTGCTCCAGCGGTGACGTGTGCACCGAGAGCGTCGCGATGCGGTGGGGGCCCGTCAGCTCAGCCACGTCGGCTCCCTCCGCTTCCGATGCGTTGACGGTGTGAAAACTTGTTGCGCCAACGTTCATCTTCCCCATCGGCGGACGCCGAACCACCATGCAGCCGAGCGAGGGTGATCCAGGTCATTGGGGGAAGATCGAGGCATGGCAGATATCGCAGTGGTCACCGGCGCCTCCAGCGGCATCGGAGCGGCCTCCGCCCGGCGGCTCGCCGCCGAGGGATTCCACGTCGTCGCCGTGGCCCGGCGCACCGATCGGCTGAACGCCCTGGTCGCCGAGATCGGCCCGGCCGCGACCGCCGTCGAGTGCGACGTGACCTCGGACGAATCGGTGGCGCGGCTCGCCACGACGGTGGCCGGCCTGGACGGCACGCTCACCCTGCTGGTCAACAACGCGGGCGGGGCCCGCGGCGCCGACCAGGTGGCGGACGGCTCGGTCGACGACTGGCAGTGGATGTACGACGTGAACGTGCTCGGCACCCTGCGCGTCACCAAGGCGCTGCTCCCGGCCCTCGAGGCGAGCGGCCGCGGCACGATCGTGACGATCGGCTCGACCGCGTCCTTCGTGGTCTACGAGGGTGGCGGCGGCTACACGGCGGCCAAACACGCGCAGACCGCCCTGGTCGGGACGCTGCGGCTGGAACTCGCCGGCAAGCCGGTCCGGGTCATCGAGATCGACCCCGGCATGGTGAAGACCGACGAGTTCGCCGTCAACCGGTTCGGCGGCGACGAGGACAAGGCCGCCGCGGTCTACGCCGGCGTGAAGGAGCCGCTGGTAGCCGACGACATCGCCGACATCGTGGCCTTCGCGGCGACCCGCCCGCACCACGTCAACATCGACCGGCTCGTGGTGCGCCCGATCGCCCAGGCCGCCCAGCACAAGGTCCACCGGGAGAAGCAGGGATGAAGCCGGTCGGCGCGATCACCCGGGGGACGACCAATCCCAACCGGTTGCGACGCGTCGACAACTTCCTCTCGTACCGTTGCTCCTCGCTCCTGAAAGAAGCGGCTTCGCCGCTCGTCATCGATCTGGGCTACGGCGCCTCCCCGGTCACCGCCGTCGAACTCCGCGGCCGCCTGGCGTCCACGGTGCGCGCGGACGTCACGGTGATCGGCCTGGAGATCGATCCGGTACGCGTGGCAGCCGCCCAGCCCTTCGCCGACCCGCCGTTCCTGCAGTTCCGCCGCGGCGGCTTCGAACTGGCCGGCCTCACCCCGCACGTGGTGCGCGCCTTCAACGTCCTCCGCCAGTACGCCGAGGAGGAGGTCGCCGAAGCCTGGCGGACGATGACCGCCGGAGGCGCGCTGCTGATCGAAGGCACCTGCGACGAACTGGGCCGGATCGCGACCTGGACCGTCGTGGAGGCCGGCATGCCCCGCACGCTGACCCTCTCCGCCCGGCTGCCGACGCTGGAACACCCGGCGATCTTCGCGGAACGTCTGCCCAAAGCGCTGATCCACCACAATGTTCCCGGTCATCCGGTGCATGAGCTGTTGCGGTCGCTCGGGAAGGCGTGGGAGACGGAGGCTACGCCGTTCGGGCCACGGCAGCGGTGGATGGCCACGGTGCGGCGGATGCGGGGTGAGGGGTGGCCGGTGGTTGACGGGCCGGGGCGGTGGAGGTTGGGCGAGCTGACGGTGCCGTGGCCGGTCTGAGGGTTGTCCACAGCGGCGGTTCGTCCACAGGGCGCCCCGCGGAGGGACGCCATCGCCGCCACACTGTTCGAGGGGGAGCCCCCTGGGAGGGCGGGCCCCGTTCTTCAGGACAGCACCGTTTTCAGGGCCTCCAGCAGCGCATCCGCCGTGAACGGCTTCTTCACCAGCAGCGCGTCCTCGTCGACCAGGCCCTTCGTGACGGCGATGTCCTTCGGGAGCCCGGAGATGAACACGACGCCCAGTCCCGGACGCAGGTCGCCGACCGCGCCGGCCAGCTCACCACCGCCGAGCCCCGGCAGGGTCAGGTCGGTGACCAGGGCGGCGATCTCCGGGTGGTCACGGCAGACCGAGATGGCCTCTTCGTGATCACCGGCCACCAGCGTCGCGTATCCACGGCGCTCCAGCATCCGGCGCATGATGTCGCGCAGATCCTCTTCGTCGTCGACGACCAGGACGGTCGGTTTCTCGGCGACCGGCGCCTCGGACATTGGTCCTCCTCGGGGCTGGTGTCGATCCTCACGCTATCCGCCGCGCGCGCTCCCGTACGCCGCTTTGACCTTTAGAAAGGGCTGGGGGAACGCGTCGCGGGGCACGCGGGACGGAAGGTGCCTCAGGAGGCGAGGTGGCCGGTGAAGAGCATCTTGTCGGGCGAGCCGGATCCGGGGTTACGGACGACGCCGGAGACGGCGTGGCCGACCAGGTCGTCGCGGACCTTGCGGGGCGTCCAGTCCGGGTGGGCGCCGAGGACGAGGGCGGCCGCGCCGGCCACGTGCGGCGACGCCATCGAGGTGCCGCTCATCGTCTTGACCGCGGTGTTCGAGGCCTTACCGGCCGACTGGATGTTGACGCCGGGCGCGAACAGGTCGAGGCAGGTGCCGTAGTTGGAGAACGACGCCCGCTTGTCGGCCTTGTCCACGGCGCCGACCGTGATCGCGTCGGGGGTGCCGCCCGGGGAGGACTTGCAGGCGTTCTTGTTCTCGTTGCCGCCGGCGATCACGTACGTGACGCCCTTCGCGATGGACCGGTTCACGGCGGCGTCGAGGGCCTTGCTGACCGGGCCGCCGAGGCTCATGTTCGCCACGGCGGGCAGCTTCGCGTGCGCGGTCACCCAGTCGACGGCCGCGATGAAGTTGGAGAACTTGCCGGAGCCGTCGCAGCCGAGCACCTTCAGCGCGACCAGGTCGACGTCCTTGGCGACGCCGAACTTCGCGCCGCCGATGGTGCCGGCCACGTGCGTGCCGTGACCGTTGCAGTCCTCGGCGGTCCTGTCGTCGTTGACGAAGTCGTACCCGTTGCGGGCGCGGCCACCGAACTCCTGGTGCGAGACGCGCACACCGGTGTCGATCACGTAGGCCGTGACGTCCGAGGCGGGGGTGTAGCGGTAGGACCGGGAGAGTTTCGCGGTGCGCTGGTCGATCCGGTCGAGGCCCCAGGTCACCTGCTCGGCCTGGGTGCTGACGGCGCCGGCCGGGCGGATCGTGGCGTCCTGCTCGACGTACTGCACCGACGGGTCGGCGGCGATGCGGGCCGCCTGGAACGCGGTCGCCTGGAGCTGGAATCCGCGTACGGTCGAGAGGTAGTTCGCGCCGACCGTTCCGCCGTACTCCCGGGCCAGCTTCTGCGACGCTGACGAGACGGCGTCCGAGCCGGGCTTCAGCACCACGATGTAGCTGCCCGCGACGGCGTTCGCGGCGCCGGCGCCGGCGACGGTGCCGGTCGGCGCGGCGGCGACCGGTGCGGTCAGTCCGAAGAAGGTCACGGTTGCGGCGCTCGCGGCGGCGACGAGACGTACGGTCTTGCGGCGGGCGTCGATACCGAACATGCATGTCCTCTCGGAAGTGGCTTGCCCCCGGCAGCCAAGGCAGGAAGGTCTGCGAGGCATGCCGGAAGCGACTTGAGGGAAATGTTGTTCGGACACGGGAGCACTTCCGGTACCCGCCGGGGTGCGCTGTGGTTGCCACCGATCAGGCCGATTTCGATCGGGCTGATCACACCGGGAACCTTTAAGTCGACGGTGCGGCGTGCCGAATTTCTCTGCTGTCAGGACCGCTGCACCGCCACCCAGCAAGGAGAGCGATATGACCACTCTGCTGTCGCCCGAGATCGACACCGTAGGCGAGCTGACCGAGCGCTGCGATCGCTGCGGTGCGGCCGCCAAGCTGGAGGTCGAGCTGGCCAGCGGTGGCGATCTGGCGTTCTGCGGCCACCACGCCAACCGGTACGACGCCGACATCCTCAAGATCGCGGCCAAGATCCGCATCGAGGAGGGCTTCGGCTGGGCGGGCAAGTAACCGCCGGCGCCGGTAAGCCGCGTTATGCTCGTTTCCTCACGTCTTTGGGGGAAATGTGCATATCGCGGCGCATGGCGTGGGCAGGCTGTCCCGGCTGATCGCCGGGTGCGCCGGGGCCATGGTCGCCGTCTTCGGCTTCCTGGACGCGCGCACCCTCGACGACGTCGTACCGCCGGAGGGGCCGCTGCCCACTCCGGCGGTCGCGCTGCTTCCGGCGGGTGTCGCCCTCCTCGTGCAGGTGGCGCCGGCCGCCGGTGACCTGGCCGCCCGCGTCCGCACGGGGTTCGCCGCCCTCTTCGCGCTGGCCGCCGCCGGCCTGGCCGTGACCCGACTCGGCGACCAGCCCGCCGCCTCGGCCGCCACGCTGCTCTCCGGACTCGCGCTGGCCTGCCTCGACGTGCGGCTGCCCCGGCACGACGGCTCCGCCACCCGGATCGCCGTCCCTTCCCTCCGGCAGGACGACGCGACCTCGTTCCGGCTCGCCGAGCCGCTGCTGCTGGGCGCCGCCGTGATTGCGCTCGTCGCCCTCCTCACCCGCCTTCTCGATCCGGCCCTCCTGCCCGCAGGTGGGCCGGACGCCGTCATGCCGTCCGATCAGGCGCTCGCCTCGCTGCTGCTGACGGCCGGCGCGATCCTGGCCCGCCCGGCTTCCCAGGATCCGGTTCTTCGTTCCGAAAACCCCTTCCCGGGTACGGCCTCAGCCGCGCCGACGCCGGAATCCGCCCCGGCCGCCGGGCCGGAGGCGGAGGCCCGCGCCCCGGACGGCCCGCCGGGCACCGAGCCGGGCAGCATGCCGGGCGGCACGCCGGGCACCGAGCCGGTGAGCCCGCCGGGCGAGGCGCCGGACAGCGACCGGGAGGATTTCGCGCACGCCCTGCTCCAGTCGATGAACGAGGCCGTCATGGTGCTCGACGCCAACTACCACGTGATCGACGTGAACCGGCGCTGGCGCGAGCTGACCGGCCTCCCCGACGACGACGTGGCGCGCGATCCGCCGCCGCTGCCCCCGCCCGGAACCGGCGGCGGCGACTGGACGATCCCGCGCGCCGACGGCACCGCCGTACCGGTCCTCGCCACCATGGCCGCCATCCCGGACGCCGCCGGCGCGACCCGCGGATACGTCGCCACCTGCGTCGACATCGCCGAGCGCAAGCACGCCGAGGACGCGCTCAGCGAGCACGCCGCCGAGCTCGAGCGGGGCAACGCCCAGCTCGCCGCGGCGCTCGCCTTCAAGAACGACCTGACCTCGATGCTGACGCACGACGTGGCGCAGCCGATCAGCTCGATCGCCAGCCTCGCCGAGCTGCTCTGCGCGGACTGGGCGGACCTGCCCGACGACATCCGCCTGGAACTCGCCACGAAGATCGACAAGAACACCCGCCGGCTGGTGCGGATGATGAACGACCTGCAGCTGCTCTTCCGGCTGGACACCGGCGCGGTCACCGCCCGGCGGGTGCCGGTGCCGCTGCTGGAGGTGGTGCGTACGGTCCGCGACGCGCTCACCGGCGACGGGGACGGCGGCGTCGAGATCGCGATCGACGAGGACCTGACCGCGCTGGCCGACCGGGGCCACTTCACCGTCGTGGTGGAGAACCTGCTGAAGAACGCCCTGGCCCACGGCTCCCCGCCGATCCTGGTCCGGGCCGACCGGCAGGACGGCAGCGTGCTGCTGGTCGTGCAGGACAGCGGGCCGGGCATCCCGGAGAACGTGCTGCCGAGCGTCTTCAACCGGATCGTCAAGGGCGCCGGGATCAAGGGCGCGGGCCTCGGCCTGTTCATCGTCCGGCATCTGATCGAGGCGAACGGCGGCTCGGTCCGCTACGAGCCCGTCTCCCCGCGCGGCGCCCGCCTGCTGGTGACGATGGAGCGGGCCCCCGCATAGCGGAAGGCCGGCCCACTCGGGACCGGCCTTCGGGGTACGGGACGTCAGCTGCCCCGTTCCTCTTCGTTGATCATGCCGTCGCCCCACATGTCGGCCTTCCCGGTGCGGCCGCCCATCCGGGCGCTGCCGGCCACGCCGCCGCTGAGCGGGCCCGGGCCGCCGACGCGGCGCCCGCTGGTCACCTCCGGCTCGGCGCCGGTGTCCCATCCCGCGCCCGGGCTGGGCGCCGGCTGGGTGGCGTTGCGGTTGCGCACGCGCTGGGCCACCGAGGCCGGCGACGCCGGGTTCATGGTGGCCGCGTTGCCCAGGAACGAGCGTCCGGTGATCTGCTTGGTGCTGGCGCCGGTCGGCATCGGCCGCCCGCCCAGCACGCCGCTCTCCACCAGGCCCTTGAACGTGGTCAGGTCGGCCTTGAGCCGCCGGGTCAGCGACTCCTGGCCGTGCCTGTCGCTCGGCATGAGGAACGCGATGTCCGCCTCGAGCTGCGCGACGATCTGGGTCTTCGTCTCCCCCATCGGCCGCAGCGTCAGCGTCTCGGCGAGCAGCGGCCCCTCCATCGTCGACCAGGAGACCCGTTCGTCCGGCGACCGCTCGATGATCTGAGCGTCGAACTCGCGCCGTTTCCCGTCCACGTCCATGATCCAGTGGGTCTGGTCGGCTCCGACGGCCGTCACCTGCCGCACACCGGTCATGAAACGCGGGTAGTTCTCGAACGCCGCGAGCTGTTCGTACACCGTGTGGACCGGCGCACTGACCTCGATCGCCTGCTGAACCATGCTCATCGCAACTCTCCCATGCTGAAGTGCTGGCATGACCGAGCGTACGGAGACGAACACTAGTCGTGTTCAGTTTTCTTCAGACGCGACGCAGGTACTGCCAGCGGCCCACCTCGGCGGCGTATCGGGCGTCACTCGCGGGGACGAGCGTCACGGCGGCGTCCCGGAGCTCCTGGACCATGCGCGCGGACGGGCTGCGCCACGCCTCGCTGACCTCCACGACGGTCCCGGTGGCGCGGCACGCGGACGCCAGGCCGGCGACCAGATCCGGGCCGATCACGGAGTCGTCGACGCCGGCCTGGGCCAGCAGCGCGAGCGGCCGGGCCAGCTGGGCCGGGACGTATCGGGAGGCGCGCTCGATGCCCTTGATCGTGGTGGCGACCAGGTGCTCGGCGACCTGCTCGGCTGAGAACACCCCGGCGTCGATCCGGGACCGGATCTCCCGGGCGTCGAGCAGCTCGCCGCCGACCGGCAGGGCGGAGACCGCCACCGAGAGGGCGTCGAGCGGGGCCAGGTCGTGCGGCATGGCGATCCAGCCGTCCGCGCTGACCACCTCGACCTCGACGGCCACCCGCAGCGTCATCTCGGTGCGGTGCCGGGCCCGGCGGACCGCGTCGGCATAGGCGGTGAGCCAGCCGGTGTCCGGGCCGGCCTGGTCCGCGAAGGTGAGCGAGCGCAGGCCCGCCCGGTCGGCGGCCGAGACCACCACGCCGACCGCGTCCCGGCCGGACGAGAAGCCGGTGTGCACGTGCGCGTCCACCGTCAGATCCAGTGCACCGGCCACACCGGCCGCACCAACGGCGACGCCCGACTCGCGCTCAACCACCACGCCTGCTCCCCCGCAGTCCAGGGACGAGGTTTTTCCCGTCCGCCGATGAGAGTGCGGGACGGACGTTGTCGGCCGGGTCAGCCGCCGGTGCAGGTGAGGTGCGTCATCGCCGGGGACTCCGCAACCGATCCGCACTCGGCGGGCACCCGGCCCGGCAGCCCTGAGCAGCGAGCCTTTTCCCCTGACCGCGCGCACCCGCCCGCGGCCACGCCGAAGGGGACCGCATGAAGGTGTTCACCGCCGTCGCAGCCGCCGCAGCGGGCGTTCTGGCCCTCGCGCCCGCGACGCCCGCGGCCGCCGCCGCGACGACGGCGAAGGCGGCCAAGGCGAAGGTGCCGGTCGTCACCGGGACCGCGAGGACCGGCGGGACGCCGCTCACCATGCGCCGCACGCCGTCGCCGGCCGGCGAGCGGGTGGGCTCGGTCGCCAGTGGGAAGACCGTGTGGATCCTCTGCCAGGTCACGGCGCAGCAGGTCACCGGCACGGTGCGGACCACGAGTCTCTGGGACCACCTGGCGAACGGCTCGTACGTCTCGGACGCCTACGTCGAGCGGCCCGCCGCCGGCATCCCGGCGTGCGCGCCGGGCTCGGTCCCGGTGGCGCCGGTTCCGCCGGCCCAGCCGGTTCAGCCCGTCAAGCCGGTCCAGCCCGTCAAGCCGGTTCAGCCGGCCGACCCGGCGCCGGCGATCCCGAAGCCGGCCAAGGGCGAGAGCTGGCAGGTTCCGGTGGGTGCGGGGCTGGTGAGCGGTTTCCGTACGATCGCCCGCCCGTCACACGACGGCGTCGACCTCTCCGCGACCCGGGGCACGCCGATCGTGGCGGCCGCCGCGGGAACCGTGATCCGGGTGGTCTGCAACGTCTCGTCCGGATCGTGCGATGTGGACGGCAACCGCACCCTCTCCGGCTGCGGCTGGTACGCCGAGGTGCAGCACGCCGGCGGGATCGTGACCCGGTACTGCCACATGGTCCGCCGCCCGGTCGTCGCGGTCGGCCAGGTGGTCGCGAAGGGGCAGCTGCTCGGCAACGTCGGCACGTCCGGGTCCTCGTCCGGCCCGCACCTGCACTTCGAGGTGCACGTGAACGCGGCGCCGGCCACCCACGCGAACGCGGTCGACCCGATCGCTTTCCTTCGTACCCGTGGGGTCTCGCTCTCATGAGCGGAACGGCGCCCCGCCGGAAGCCCGGCAGGGCGCCGCTTCAATCACTCGTCCGAGTCGGGCTTCTCGAGCATCCGGGCCAGCGCGTGGACCGCGTCCTCGGTCGGCGACGCGGCCGCCCGGTTCGCATCCTGCAGCTCGCGATAGACCTCTTCGCGATGGACCTGCACGTCCCGAGGAGCCTGGATGCCCAGCCGGATGACGTCACCACGGGCCTCGAGAACCGTGATGACGACGTCGTCGCCGATCATCACGCTCTCCCCTGCCCGCCGGGTCAGCACAAGCATCGGTGCCCTCCTCCATCCATGGAACGGACAGCATGGCAAAGGCGCGGCCGCGAAGGAAACCGCGACCGCGCCTAAGCGAGGACGTTCAGAAGTTCCGGTTCATGATCGCGCGAACCGGGTAGCCGGATCCACTGAGGACGACCTGCATGGCCCGCATGGTGTCGCGGTCCACCACGATCGGCGCCAGAAGGTTCGCGGTGGTCTCGTCCTGACCCGCGGTGATGACCGAGAGCAGCAGGAGACGGTCCGGGTCCTTCGTGTTCAGCGCCGCGAACACCTGGTTCTCGATCTCCGGTGCGTAGTCCGGGAAGAACGGCTCCGGCGGAGCGACCAGGAAGCGCAGCTCCGGGTTGTCGACAGACGTGAGGGCGAAGAGCAGTCCGTCGTCGTTGAGGCGCACGAGAACGAACTCCCGGTGCGACGGGAAACCCGGCATGGGCACCGCCATCGTGATGGTCGGCAACCCAAGCGACGGGTCGATAGCGGTGGCCTCAATCGGTCGGGACGCGGTGCGAGTAGTCATGGTCACCTCAGGAAATCGATGAGCGAGGGCTGGATCACCTTGGCCGTGGCGGCCAGGGCGGCCTGATACGAGGTCTGCTGGAGCTGCAATTCCATGATCGCCTTCGGCAGGTCGACATCCTCGATATCGGAGAGCTGCGACGACACGGACATCAAGCGATCCTCAGCGGACTGCTTCATCTGGGTAACCCGATTGTATCGGGCACCTACGTCCGAAAGCGTGGAATTCAGGATCTGCGACGCTTTATCGAGATTCTCCAGACCAGCAGTAATTCCGGCGCCGTCCTTGTCACGCATGGACGCAACAAGGCCGTCCAGCACCTTGAAGAGCTGTGCCGGATTTGCGACCTCATTACCATTCGAGTCCGTTATGGTCTCCGCTCCGAAGACCTCCGGGCCTCGTACGTCGACCCGTACCTTTGCGTTCGGGCCGATCGATCGGAGCACTTCGCCGTTGGCTTCGCCGGCGTAGGCCCCTGTCTGGTCGTAAGCGGTGCTACCCGGTGTGGCACCGCCGAAGACCGGTCGATCCAGGTACTTGGAGTTGGCGTACTGGATCAGGGTGCCTTTGATCTGTTCGATCTCGGCAGCCCGTGCTTCGTTCGCCTGCGGCGTGCTGCCACCGCCGGCGCTGGCGGCCGCCAAGGTCAGCTCTCGGACCTTGGAGACCAGGACCGTCGCGTTCTGCAGGGTGTCCTGCACGGTTCCGAGCCTGCCGAGGGCGTCGTCCGCGTTGGTCGAGTACTTCTGGTTCGCGCGTACCTCGCTGCGTAGCTGAAGTGCGGTCACCGTGCCCGTCGGCGAATCCGACGGACGTTGGAGTTGTTTGCCACTGGAGATCTGGTCCTGGGCGGTCTGGGTCCGGCTCAGACTGCGCTGCAGGCTCGCCATCGTCCGGGTGCGGACGCTGCTCTCGGTGATCCGTGGACTGGTCATGATCGGGGATCCCCTTACCTACCGACGAGGCCGGTCCGGTTGATCAGTTGGTCGAGCATCGAGTCGATCGTGGTGAGGACCCGGGACGCCGCCTCGTACCCACGCTGGTAGGTGAGGAGGTTGGTCATCTCCTCGTCGAGGTTCACGCCGGACTCCGCGTCCCGCGCCGCGTCCACCTGGTCGGTCACCGCGTTCTGGATGTCCCGCCGGCGGATCGAGGACTGCGCGGCCACCCCGAGGTCGCCGATGAGCGACTGGTACTCGGCGTCCGCCCCGGTGCGGGACGTGGAGAGCTCGGAGAGGTCGTCCGCGATCACACCGTCCAGCACCCCGGGCGTGCCCGTCGGGTCGCCGGACGAGACCGCGAGCTTCGCCGGGTCGGTGACCCCGACGGTGATGTTCGCGGCCGAGAGCGGGAGCGCGTTGCTCGGCACGAAGAAGTCCTCGCCGGTGGTGCCGTCCACGCTGTACCCGCTGCTGTGCAGCGCGTTCACCGTGCTCGCCAGCGTGGTCGCCACCGTGTCGAGGCGCTGCGACATGCTCTGCAGCGTCCCGCCGCGGGTGAGCATCTCCATCGAGGCGCCCATGCTGCCGCCGGCCATCACACCGGTCTTGGTGTCCGCCCAGCGCAGGTTGACCTCGGTGGTGGCGAGGTCCTCCATCCGCGTGGCGCTGCCGGCCGCGATCTCCACGGTCCGGGTGGAGAACTCGTTGACCAGCGGCGCGCTGCCGACGAACACGTTGACCGCGCCGTTCGGCATGTCCGTCGCGGTCGCCCCGACCAGCTCGGAGAGCTTCAGGATGGCCTGGCCCCGCTGGTCCTGGAGCTCGTTGGCGGAGAGGCCGGCGCCCTGCGCGATCACGATCTCCTTGTTCAGCTTGGCGATCGTGTCGGCCGCCTTGTTCACCTCGCCGACGGCCGTGTCGAGCCCGGCCCGCGTCGCCTGGAACTGGTTGTTCAGCTGGGCGGACGCGTCGTTCAGCGTGCTGGCCACGGTGGTCGCCTGCTGGATGAGCGCGGCCTTCGGCGCGGCCTTGTCGGGGTTGGTCGCGACGGCGTTGAAGCCGTCCCACATGTCCTGGAGGCGGGCCTGCAACGCGGTGTCGCTGGGCTCGCCGAAGGCGTCCTCGATCAGCGTGTACGCCGAGGCCCGCTCGTTGTGGTACGCCGAGTTCGCGTGCTCGGTGAAGCTGCGCTGGTCGAGCGCCGAGTTGCGCAGCCGCTCGACCGAGCTGACCGTGACGCCGTTGCCGATCGCGTCGGTGGTGGCGTAGACGCCCGGCACGAGGTTGGCGTTCTGCGACTGCATCACCACGCGCTGCCGGGTGTATCCCTCGGTGCTCGCGTTGGCGATGTTCTGGCCCGAGACGTCCAGGCCGCGGCGCTGCGCGTACAGCGAGGTCAGCGCCGTGTTGATTCCACTGAATGTGCTGCCCATCAGATCGCCTCATCAACCAGGCTGGGGCGGCGAGCGCCGCCGGTGACGGTCTGGCCCTGCGGCCCGTACGTTTCCACAGTCTCGGCGAACGCGAGCATGGTTTCGCGAGCAGCGCGTTGTCCCGCCGTGAGCAGGTCGCGGTTGACGTCGGCCAGGGCCCGGATCTCCGACGTCAGCAGCAGGAACGCCTTACGGTGCTGGTGGAGCAGGTCCGACCAGGGGTCGGGCGCCGCGTCCGCCAGCTCGCCGAGGGAAGCGTCCGGGGACAGTCCGAGCTCGGCGGCGACCTCCTGCGAGTAGGCGGCGCGGATGACCTCGGTCTGCCGGATCTGGTCGAGCACGACCTCCACCTCGCGGGTGGCGTGGCTGAGCCAGCGAGACCGGTTTGCGGCGAGGAGCAACTGCTCCTCCTCTAGCTTGAACAGCAGCATCTCCAGCAGCTCACGTGCACGCCACAGGACGCTGGCCAGGTCGGTCAGGCTCACCCGGACCTCCGTGTCGTATCGCTGTCGGGCTCACCCCCTCGGCGGACCCGCTCATTCGGACATGTCGGCACGACCCCGGTGCCACTGAGCGGTTTCTCGCGATCGGCACTTCTCCGGTTCACCCCGAAAAGCCCGAAAAAATCTCAGAGAATGACTTTGGCCTCCCGGCGATCGGCCGAATGGATGAGGCGTAACACACGGCTCAAGGACGGGCCGCTCAGGACCCCAGTCAAGGAGGAGTTTTTCAATGGGTCTCCGCATCAACCAGAACATCGCCGCGCAGAACGCCTACCGGAACCTCTCGGTGACCGACAACCAGATGTCGAAGTCGCTCGAGAAGCTGTCCAGCGGTTTCCGGATCAACCGGGCGGCGGACGACGCGGCCGGCCTCTCGATCTCCGAGGGCCTGCGCTCCCAGGTCGGCGGTCTCAAGGTCGCCGTCCGCAACTCGCAGGACGCGATCAGCGTCGTGCAGACCGCTGAGGGTGCGCTCAACGAGACCACCAGCATGCTCCAGCGCATGCGTGACCTCTCCGTCCAGGCGAACAACGCCTCCCTGGACGCCGAGGCCAAGAACGCGGCCCAGGCCGAGTTCTCGCAGCTGCGCGCGGAGATCGACCGGGTCTCCGAGACCACGGCCTTCGGCAAGTCGAAGCTGCTCGACGGCACCTTCGGCAACACCAACCAGGCCACCGGCAGCACGATCAGCGGCCTCACCGACGGGAAGATGGGCGCCGGCGCGCAGACGCTGAACGTCTCGGAGATCGGCGGCAAGGCCGTCACCATCGCGGCGTCCGTCGCCGACACCGACGGCCTGACGCCGGACGAGGTCGCCGCCCAGCTGAGCGCCGACCTGAGCAGCAAGCTCAAGGACGCCGGTTTCACCGGCGACGAGATGAGCGTCACGACCCAGACCGCCGACAACGGCGACATCTCGTTCGTGGTGAACAGCTCGAAGAGCTTCAAGACCGACGGCGCCATGGTCGCCGCGACCAGCTCGAACAACCCGAACGCGACGCCGGGCGACTTCCAGATCGGCGCCAACTCGGGCGAGACGCTGAACATCAACATCAAGGCCGTGGACTCCAAGTCCCTCGGGCTCAAGAACCTCGACCTGACCGCCGCCGCCGACGCCAACGGCAAGACCGGCGCGGCGCTGGCGATGGAGGCGATCGACAAGGCGATCACCTCCGTCTCGGACCAGCGGGCCAAGCTCGGTGCGTCGCAGAACCGCTTCGAGCACACCATCAACAACCTGAACACCGCGGTGGAGAACCTCTCCGCCTCGGAGTCCCGGATCCGCGACACCGACATGGCGCAGGAGATGGTCTCGTTCACCCGGAACCAGATCCTCACCCAGGCCGGCACCTCGATGCTCTCGCAGGCCAACCAGGCCTCGCAGGGCGTGCTGTCGCTGCTCCGCTGATGACTCGCAACCGAACAGCCACCCATAACAACTGAATCTCGTCGCCAAGCGACCGAATAGGTGGGGGTAGCCGGAAGTTCGGCTGCCCCCACCGCCGCACTCGCACCGAAGACGAAAGCAGGGTTCCCGTGACCAGTTCAGTTGACGGCATGGTCAGCGGCATGCAGACCACCTCGATGATCAACCAGCTGATGCAGGTCGAGGCGGCTCCGCAGACGAAGCTCAAGACCAAGGTCGAGAACGCGCAGACCGCTGTCGCGTCGTACCAGACGGTCAACGCCAAGCTCAAGGCGGTCAAGACCGCCGCCGAGGGCCTGGCCCGGCTGGACACCTGGCGCTCGATGAAGGCGACGTCGACCTCCGAGGCGGTCACCGCGACAGCCTCCGGCGGCGTGGCCGGCATGTCCGGCAGCCTCACCTTCGACGTGAAGGCCGTGGCCCGCGCGCAGACCTCGGTGCTGAACGTCAACACCGCGTCCGAGGGCTTCCCGTCGTCGTTCACGATCCAGAGCGGCTCCTGGTCGGACCCGGACAACGACAGCACCACCGACAACGACGTCTTCACGGCCGACGGCACCGCCGCGAAGACCATCAACGTCGGGACCCCGCCGACCGCCGAGAAGGTCGCGGCCGCCGTCAACTCGGCCGACGTGGGCATCCGCGCCTACGTCGTGAAGACCGGCCCGAACGCCGGCGCGCTGCAGTTCACCGGCTCCAAGACCGGCGCCGCGAACGGCTTCGACATCCAGGGCCTGGCCGACCAGTACAACGCGTCGGCGACCCTGCAGACCACGGCGTCGCGGGACGCCAAGCTCACCGTCAACCCGGGTACGAACACCGAATACTCGGTGAGCAGCAGCACCAACACCTTCACCGACGTGATGCCCGGCGTGACGCTGAACGCCTCCAAGGTGGAGAGCGGCGTCACGGTCACCGCGACCAACGACGTCAGCGCCATCACCGCCAAGATCCAGGCGTACGTCGACGCCGCGAACGACGCGTTCAACGAGATCAAGACGCAGACCGCGTTCGACGCCGAGACCAAGAAGGGCTCGCCGCTGACCGGCGACTTCACGGTCCGGCAGATGAACCAGACCATGCTCAGCATGATCAGTGGCGGCCTGACCTACAAGAAGAACACCTACGACGAGAACGGCCAGGTCACCAGCACCGCCGACGTCGCCTTCGGCTCGCTCAGCCAGCTCGGCATCGAGCTGGACCGCTCCGGGACGCTGACCTTCACCGCGTCGAAGTTCGAGAGCGAGTACGCCAAGGACCCCAGCAAGATCCAGGGCGGCGCGATCGGCTTCGCGAACCAGGTCAAGGAACTGGTCACGAAGCAGTCGAACAACGTCACCGACGTGATCACCGGCCGGAAGAACGAGATCGACTCGCTGAACGGCCAGATCGACAACTGGGACACCCGCCTCTCCGCCCGGCGCCAGGCCCTCCAGCGGCAGTACGCCGCCCTGGAGACCGCGCTCGGCAAGATGCAGAACCAGTCGAGCTGGCTGTCCGGTCAGCTCGCCGGCCTCTGACCCCACCACCGACGCCCGTACCCATCAGGCCCTTGATCGAGGAGACACATGACCGCGCCCAACCTTCGCGACCGCTACCTCCAGGAAACGATCAACACGGCCTCGCCCGCGAAGCTCCTGATCATGCTCTACGACCGGCTCATCCTCGACCTGGGGCTGGGCGCCGAGGCGTTCCGCAACGGTGACCACGAGCTCGGCAGCGCGAAGGTCATGCACGCGCAGGAGATCGTGATGGAACTCCAGATCACGCTCGACGTGAACGCCTGGGACGGCGCTCCCGGTCTCGCCAGCCTGTACGGTTTCATCCTCACCGAGCTGATCGGGGCGAACATCCGGCGCGACGCCGACCGGGTGGACGGCTGCCGGAAGCTGCTCGAGCCGCTGCGCGACGCGTGGCGCGAGGCGGCGTCTCTGACATGAGCACCGCGACGCAGGCCACGGATTGGCGGAGCGCCTGGGCCGACGCCCTCGACGAGCTCGAGATGGACGTCGAGGCGGTCGAGACGATGCTGGCCGACGAGCACCGGCACGCCGAGACACCGCCGGCCAGCCTGTGGAAGCCGCCCACCGAGCTGGGCGCCCTGCCGCTCGAGCTCAAGCCGCGGGCCGACGAGATCCTCACCCGGCAGCTCAAGGCCGCCGAGGAGATCGCCCGGCGGCTCACGGCGAACCGTCAGCAGATGACCATGACGTCCCGGATCGAGACCGGTGAGGCGGTCAAGCGACCCGTATACCTCGATCGCGCGATGTGACCACGACGTCCCGGAATCCCGCCCAGGGGTTCCGGGACGTTTTGGTGTGCAACCTCTCAGCAACCGCTTGGGACTCAGCGGATTGCCGGTCAGGCCGAACTGCATGGTACGAGCAACGGAATGCTCACCGAATAGCCAAGGAGAGGCGACCGTACGCATCGCGTAGGAGTCCCCGTGTTCGATGACCGTTCGTCGTCCGCACTGCGTGTCGCTGTGGCGGGCCTCGCGGCCCGGCAGACCGCCATCGCCAACAACATCTCCAATATCGAGACCCCCGGCTACCGCGCCCGTAAGGTCAAGTTCGAGGAAGAGCTGAAGACCGCCATGGACAAGGGCGGATCGGCGAGCGATGTCACCCCGAGCGTTCTGACGTCCCTGGAGCCGACCCGGCTCAACGGAAGCAACGTCAACCTCGACGAGGAGACGCTGTCGCACATCGACACCACGATGCGCTACAACCTCGCGATCCGGGCGATGGACGGCAAGTACAGCCTCCTCCGCGAAGCCATCAAGGGGGCCTGATCATGAGCACGTTCAACGCGATCGGGGTGGCCGGCACCGGCGTCACCGTGTACCGCAAGTGGCTGGACGCGGTGTCCGACAACATCTCGAACATCAACACCACCACCCGTACGTCAGAGAACGCCTTTCAGGCCCGTTACGTCCAGGCCCGGGCGGCGCAGGACGGCAACGGCGCCGAGGTGGCCGGCATCGCGTACGGCAGTGCCGAGGGCGTGCTCGCGTACGAGCCGGACAACCCGCTCGCCGACGCCGAGGGCTACGTCCGGCGGCCGGACATCGACATGGGCAGCCAGATGGCGCAGTTGATGATGGCGCAGCGCGCGTACCAGGCCAACCTCGCGGTGGTGGACCGGGCACGCGAGTCCTACTCCGCCGCGATCAACCTCGGGAAGTGATCGTGATGACCTCTGCCATCGGTGGCATCAGCGGTATCGGCGGCTTCTCCGGCGTCGAGGGCATCTCCGGGCTGGGCGGGTTCAGCGGGGTCAAGGGGGTCTCGGACGACACCGAGACCACCGCCCCGAAAGGCCCCAACGCGGACTTCGCCGGCATGCTCGCCCAGGGCCTGGAGAACGTCCAGGCGTCACAGCAGAAGGCGAGCGATCTCGCCGTGCAGGTCGCCAACGGCACCCTGCAGGACCCCGCGCAGTACACGATGGCGTCCACCGAAGCAGCTCTTGGACTTCAGCTCACCATGGCGATCCGCAACAAGGCCGTGGAGGCGTTCCAGGAGATCATGAGGATGCAGGCCTGACATGACCGACCGCCTTCCCGCTCCGGTACGCCGCGTCACGGACACCTTCAAGTCCTTCACACCGGGACAGAAGGCTGTCACGATCTTCGCGGTCATCGCGCTCATCGTCGGTGGTTACTTCTTCGCCACCTGGGCGGCCAAGCCGTCGTACCAGATCCTCTTCAACAACCTGTCGACCAAGGACGCCAGCGCGATCGTCGAGTCCCTGCAGAAGTCGGGTGTCTCGTACGAGCTGGCGAACGACGGAACCACCGTGCTGGTCCCCCGCGACCAGGTGAACCAGCTTCGCCTGCAGCTCTCCGGCGAAGGCCTCCCCAACGACGAGGGCACCGGTTACTCGTTGCTGGACCAGCAGGGCATCACCACCAGCGACTTCATGCAGCACGCCAACTACCAGCGGGCGCTGGAGGGCGAACTCTCCAAGACCATCAAGTCGATCGACGGCGTCGAGGCGGCCACCGTGCACCTCGTCCTGCCGCAGAAGGACGTCTTCGCCGACGACCAGAGCCAGCCGACCGCGTCGGTGCTGGTCGCGTCGCAGGGCAACTCGCAGCTCAGCGGCGAGCAGGTGCAGTCCATCGTGCATCTGGTCGCGTCGAGCGTCGAGGGCCTCGACCCGACCCAGGTCACGGTCGCCGGCTCGGACGGCCGGATCCTCTCCACCGGCGGCGGCGCCAGCATCGCGACCGGCGGGGACAGCAGCGCCGAGGCGCAGACCGTCAACTTCCAGAACCGGATGAACGCCTCACTCCAGAAGATGCTCGACAGCCTGGTCGGTCCCGGGCACGCGGTGGTCACCACCACGGCCATGCTCGACTTCGACCAGACCGAGACCCGGAGCAAGAAGTACAGCGCGGACCCGGCGACGCCGGCCGAGCAGGAGAGCATCAACACCGAGACCTACAGCGGCAGCGGCACCGGCCAGGGCGGCGTGCTCGGCCCGGACAACATCCAGGTGCCGAACAACGCCGGCAACGGCCAGTACGCCAACAAGAACGAGGTGCGCAACCGTCAGCTCGACGAGGTCGAGGAGCTGCGCCGGAACGCGCCGGGCAGCATCGAGCGCCTCAACGTGTCGGTCCTGCTGGACAGCGCGACCGCCGGCGGCGTGAACGCCGACCAGGTGCAGGAGCTGCTCAGCGCGGCGGCCGGCATCGACGCCACCCGCGGCGACACCATCGCGGTCGCCTCCATGCCGTTCGACACGAGCGCCGCCACCGCGGCCCAGGACGAGCTCAAGGCCGCTGCGGCCGCCGAGACCCAGGCCAAGCAGATGACCCTGATCAAGACGGGCGCCCTGCTCTTCGTGGTCCTCGCCCTGATCTTCCTGGCCTGGCGCGCCAACAAGCGGGCGAAGAAGCGCCAGCAGCTCACCGACGAGGAGCGCAAGCACCTCGAGGACATGCAGGCCGCGCTCGAGGCGCAGCGCCGGGCGGAACTGGACGTCTCGGCCGCCACCAGCATGAACATGCTGGAGGCCCCGGACCTCTCGAGCGTGAACGACGAGGCGCGCGAGGAACGGCACCGGGAGATCGAGCAGCTGGTGAAGGACAAGCCGGAAGAGACCGCGGCTCTGATCCGCAGCTGGCTCTCCGCCGACTCGACGCGCTGATGAACCACTGATACGACGGTTGAGGAGTATCCGTTGACCACACCGGGTCTCACCACGCTCTCGATGACGGGCGCGCGCAAGGCCGCGATAATGCTGGTCCAGTTCGGCAAGGAACAGTCCGCCGAAGTGCTGGCGAACATGACCGAGAAAGAGGTCGAGATGCTGTCCGCCGAGGTCGCTCGGCTGGGCAAGCTCGACCCCACTCAGGTCGACGACGTGATGGACGAGTTCTACGCCATGGCGACGACCCGGTACGCCGGGTCGGGCGGCATGGACTACGCCCGGGAGCTCCTGGAGGCGTCGCTCGGCAAGGAGCGGGCGGCGCTGATCCTGGACCGGCTCGAAGCGTCGATGAACGACATCCCGTTCAACTTCCTCAGCCATGCGGACCCGCGTCAGCTGCTCTCGTACGTCCAGTACGAGCATCCGCAGACCATCGCGCTGGTACTGGCCCACATACCCTCAGCCCTGGCCTCGTCGATCCTGGCGGGGCTGCCGCTGGAGGTGCAGACCGAGGTCGCGCACCGGATCGCGATCATGGACCGCACCTCCCCGGACATCATCCGGCAGGTGGAGACCGCGCTCCAGCGCAAGCTCTCCTCGGTGCTCCAGCCGGACGAGCTCTCCACGGTCGGCGGCCTGCAGCCGCTCGTCGAGATCATCAACCGCGCCGACCGCACCACCGAGCGGCTCATCCTGGAGGCCCTCGAGGCGCGCAACCCGGAGCTGGCCGAGGAGATCCGGCGCCGGATGTTCATGTTCGAGGACATCATCAACCTCGAGGACCGCGCGGTGCAGCTGGTGCTCCGCCAGGTCGAGCCGTCCGACCTCGCGACCGCGCTCAAGGGCGTGCCCGAGGGCGTCCGGGACAAGGTCACCCGGAACCTCTCCGAGCGCGGCCGGGAGAACCTCATGGAGGAGATCGACCTGCTCGGCCCGGTCAAGGTCAAGATGGTCGAGGAGTCGCAGGCGAAGATCGTCGGCGTCATCCGCTCGCTCGAGGACTCCGGACAGATCGAGATCCAGCGCGGTGGCGAAGCCGATGAGCTCATCGCCTGAGCGCCCGGTGATCCGTGGGGCGGTGGCCGAGGCGGCCACCGCCGCGCGGTTCGCCGTCGATCTGCGCCGCGACGACCCGGTCGACAACGAGGCCGTGGACCGGGCGAAGCAGCAGGCCCGCACGACCGGCTACGCCGAGGGCTGGGCGCAGGGCAAGCGCGATGCCGCGGCGGCCGCGGAGGCTGCCGCGGCGCGCGCCGTCGCGAGCGAGGAGGCGTACGAGCAACGACGCGCCGCCGCGCTGGCCCAGGCGGTGAACGCCCTCGGCCGGGCCGTGACCGAGCTGGAGAACCAGCTCCATCCGACCTTCACCGAGCTGCAGGAAGTGATCCTGGCGAGCGCCTGGGAACTGGCCGAGGCGATCATCGGGCGGACGCTGCACGACGATCCGCAGCGCGGCGCCGACGCGCTGCGCCGGGCGGTGAGCGCCGCGCCCGAGCACGGCGATCTCGCGGTGGCCCTGCACCCGGACGACTTCCGGACGCTCGTCGGCGACAGCGCGGAGAACGACTTCGACTACGAGGGCCGGCGGATCACGCTGCGCGCCGACCCGGCGCTGCGGCCCGGCGACGCCGTCGCGTCCACCGGCACGGCCACCGTCGACGCGACCATCGAGGCGGCGATGCAGCGGGCCCGTGAGGCGCTGCGGATATGACCGATCTCTTCCAGCACCGGCTGCAGAGCGCGATCCTGGCGGCCCGGCCGCAGGTGAGCGGTCGGGTGACCGGCGCCGTCGGCCTGCGGGTCACGGTGAGCGGGGTCGAGGCCAACGTCGGCGACCTGCTGCGGATCGGCGACGGGCCGGACGCCGTGCTCGCCGAGGTGTCGGCCCTCGACGGGGAACGCCTCGCCTGCCTGCCGCTCGGCCCGATCGCCGGGATGGGCGCCGGGACGCCGGCCTACAGCACCGGCGGCCCACTGCGCGTGGCGGTCGGCCCCGACCTGCGCGGACGCATACTGGACGGCCTGGGCCGCCCGATGGACGGCGGGCCTCCGCTGCGCGGCGAGTGGGTGGAGATCGACAGCCCGCCGCCGGGCGCGATGGAACGCCAGCTCGTCGACCGGCCGATGTCGCTGGGCGTCCGGGTCCTCGACACGCTCGTGCCCTGCGGCCGCGGCCAGCGCATCGGCATCTTCGCGGGCTCCGGCGTCGGCAAGTCCACGCTGATGAGCCAGATCACCCGCGGCACCTCGGCCGAGCTGAACGTGGTCGCCCTGGTCGGCGAGCGCGGCCGCGAGGTGCGCGAGTTCATCGAGCACGACCTCGGCGAGGAGGGTCTGGCCCGCTCGGTCGTCGTGATCGCCACCTCGGACACCCCGCCGCTGGTCCGGCTCCGGGCCGGCTCGGTCGCCACCCGGATCGCCGAGTACTACCGGGACGAGGGCGCCGACGTGCTGCTGATGATGGACAGCGTGACGCGTGCGGCGATGGCGCAGCGCGAGGTCGGCCTCTCGGTCGGCGAGCCGCCGGCCACCCGCGGATATCCCCCGTCGGTCTTCGCGATGCTCGCCGCGCTGCTGGAACGGGCCGGCCCGGGCGCGCGGGGCAGCATCACCGGCCTCTACACCGTCCTGGTCGAGGGCGACGACCACAACGAGCCGATCGCCGACGCGGCCCGGTCGATCCTCGACGGCCACATCGTGCTGGACCGCAAGCTCGCCACGGCCGGTCACTTCCCGGCCATCCAGGCCCTCGACTCGATCTCCCGGGTCGCCAACAAGATCACCACCAGGGAGCAGCGCGCCGACGCGACCGAGCTGCGCCGGCTGATGGCCGCGCACCGCGAGGTCCGCGAACTCGTGGAGATCGGCGCGTACGTCCCGGGCACGAATCCGGACGCCGACCGCGCGAACGCCAACTGGGCGCAGATCAGCGCGTTCCTCCGGCAGGACCTGGACGAGCGGCTCACCGCCGACGACGCCTGGGCGCAGCTGCGCGCCCTCATCGCGACGACCTGACGCGCTGTGACGCGCGTGACTGAGTAGCAGGAGAGTTGCAAGCACTCAGCGATTCGGTTCGCACGCCGAAGCGGTCAGGTGAGGGCCCTCCCGGCCCCGGTAGGAGGCGAACGTGAACCGCATGTTCCGGCTCGGACCCGTTCTCCGAGCCCGCAAGGCGCAGGAGGACGCCGCTCGCGGCGCGGTCATCCAGTCCCGCGCCGACATCCGCGATGCCGAAGCCCTGGTCAAACGCCGGAGGCTGGAGCTGACCGGCGCCGACGCGCCCACCGAGGGCACCGCCCGCGCCATGGTGGCCTCGCTGGTGGCCCGGCAGTCGCTCGCCGCCGGCCTCTTCTCCGCGCAGCGCATGGTCGTGGACGCCGAGGACATCGAGCGGGAGAAGATCGCGGCGCTGACCGAGGCGGCCAAGAAGAGGCGCGCCGTCGAGATGATGGCCGAGCGGCACGCCGAGGCGATCCGCGACCACGACCTCCGCGTCGACCAGGCGAATCTCGACGAGCTCGCGGTCACCTCGAAGGCGCGGCAGGCCGCCAACGGCGGTGGTTCGGACGGAGGTTCGGAATGACCTCGATGGGTGTGAACGGTGTCATGAACCGGGTGGCCGAGCTCAAGGAGCAGCTCGGCCTGAACCCGCCGCCGGCCGCCACGACGGACGGCGCCTCGGGCACCAAGTTCGCATCGGCGCTGGCGGACGCGAAGAGCGCCGGCGTCGCTCAGCCCGGGACATCCGGACCGAGCGGCGCCGACGTCGTCGCGGCGGCCAAGAAGTACCTCGGCACCCCGTACGTCTTCGGCAGCGACAACCCGTCCAAGGGCCTGGACTGCTCGGGGTTCGTGCAGCAGGCCTACGAGGACCTGGGCGTGAAGCTGCCCCGCAACTCGTGGCAGCAGGCGCAGGCCGGACGCCCGGTGGCGAGCCTCTCCGACGCGAAGCCGGGTGACGTGCTCGCGTTCAACTCCCCCGTCGACCACGTCGCGATCTATCTCGGCGACAACAAGATGATCGCGGCCCCCAAGCCGGGCGATCACGTCAAGATCCAGTCCGTGTACGAGAAACCCACCCACATCCGGCGGGTGCTCGACACGGTCCCGGCCGCCGCGGTCCAGGACATGTCCGCTCTGCGGCCGGCCGGGCTGCGCGGGGCCGGCGGCGCCGGCGGGGTGACCGGCGTGCCGTACGCCGACCTGTTCAACCGGGCCGGAGCGCGCTACGGCGTCGACCCGAAGCTGCTCGCCGCGGTAGCGAAGGTCGAGTCGGGGTACAACCCCAAGGCGGTCAGCAAGGTCGGTGCGCAGGGCCTCATGCAGCTCATGCCGGCCACCGCCCGCGGCCTCGGCGTGCACAACGCCTTCGACCCGGAGCAGGCCGTCAACGGCGCGGCCAAGCTGCTCTCGCAGCACCTCAAGGAGTTCAAGTCGTTGCCGCTGGCGCTCGCCGCCTACAACGCGGGCGGCGGCGCCGTGAAGAGGTACGACGGGATCCCGCCGTTCTCGGAGACGCAGGCGTACGTCCCGAAGGTGCAGAACGCCCTGGCCGCGCTCGGCGGCTGACCATTTCCCGGAACAGGAGAGATACCCGATGCCGGCTTCCGTGACAGGTCCCGATCGCAGGCCCACGACCGAAAGCACCCGACGCTCGCAGGGACGGCAGGAGCAGGGAGGGGCGGACTTCGGGTCGGCGCTCTCCGCCGAGATGGGGCGGCCCGACGACGAGGAGAAGACGGCAGCAGCGCGGCGGGCGGCCCCGGACCGGGCCTCGGAGCAGGCGTCGCAGCGGGCCGCGGACCGGGCGCTGGATCGGGCCGCCGCGAGCCGGGCGGCCCTGCAACGCGGCCTGATGAACCGGACGCTGAAGGACGGGGAGGCCAGTCGCCTGGAGGCCGAGCAGCGGGCGGACTCCTCCCGCAAGGCGGCCACCACCGCGGCGAACCGGGCCGCCGACCAGCAGGCGGCCCAGAACCGCGCCGACTCGGCCCGCGCGGCGGCCACCGCGGCCGCGAACCGGGCCGCCGACCAGCGGGCGGCGGTCGATCGGGCCGCCGGGCAGCGCGCCACGGCCGACCGGGCCGCCGACCAGCGGGCGACGGCAGACCGGGTCGCCGATCGGGCCGCCGACCGGGCCGACGCGGACCGGAACGCGGCGGCCCGGGCCACCGCGAACCGCATCCTCGCGAGCCGCGCCGCCCTGGCCAAGCCCGCCCTCAGCAAGCCCGTCGCCGCGGAACGCCCGGCCGCCGAGCGGCCCCCGGCCGACCACCCCGCCGCCGACCGGGCCTCGACCGGCCGCGCCGACCGGGCCTCGACCGGCCGCGCCGAGCGGGCCACGACCGGCCACGCCGAGCGACCGGGCGCCGCGCGCGGGACCGGCGGATCGTCCGAGGCCGCCGCCGAGAAGCCCGGCACCGAGCCCGCGACCGCCACCGATCAGCCCGCCGCGACCGGGACACCGGCGGCCGACCAGGCGGCGGCCGCGGCCGTGGCGGCCCAGGCCGGCCGGCAACCCGGAACGACTGCCGACGACGCCCCGGCGTCCGGCGGCACCGCGGCGGCCGCCGGCGGACTCACCGTCTCCGGTGTCGGAGCGGCCGGCGCCACGACCGGCGCCGCGGCGCCCGGGGCGGGCCCCGCTCCCGGCGTCCCGGCCGGCGCGACGGCCGCCAGCGCCGACGCGACCGGTGCCCCGGCGGGTACGGCCGGTGGATCGGCGCAGGGCTCCGGTGGCGGCATCCCGCTGCCGGCGGGCATGACCCCGGGCGCGACAGCCGACCCGGCCGTGGCCGCCGCGGCTCAGGCCGCCGCCCAGAACGCGGCCCAGAACGCCGCCCAGAACGCGGCCCAGGCCACCGGCGATCAGACCGCCACCGGCCAGGTCGCCGGTGGCCCGGTCGCCGCGGGCCAGGCCGGCCAGACCGGTGCGCCCGCTGCGGACGCGGCCCAGGCCACCGCCGCTCCGGCGGCCGAAGGGCGGCCCGCCGAGGCCACCGCGGAGACACCCGGCGACGCCACGGCCACGCCGGCCGCGGACGCCGGTGCCGCCGGCCCGGCCGGGGACGCCACCGCGGCGGACACCGGCGGGGACCCGGCCGCGGGCGAGCGGGAGGGCGCCGAGGGCGGCGGGGTTCCGGCGGGTGGGGTGCCCGCGGGGGCTGCCGGCGTACCCGGGGCCGGTCCTGCCGAGACGACGCCGCCCGGCGGCGTACCCGGTCCGGCCGGCGTGCCGGGGCCGCAGGCCGCGGCACCCGTCGCGGCCACCGCCGACGTGCCCGCGCCGCCGCCGTCCACGCCGGTCCCCGGTCCGCCCGCGTCCCAGCTCGCCATGCGGATCATCCCGCTCAAGCTGGACGCCGACGGCGTGCACCGGCTCACCGTGCACCTGCACCCGGTCGACCTCGGGCCGGTCCAGGTGGTCGCGGAGATCCGCAACGGGGACATCAGCGTGCAGCTCACCGGCGGCACCGAGGCGGGCACCGAGGCACTCCGGTCGGCGCTCGACGACCTGCGCCGCGAGCTGCAGGACTCCGGTTTCGGCAACACCACGCTCGACCTGCGACAGGGCAACGCCCAGCAGGGCCGCCAGCAGTTCCCCGGCGGTGTGCCGGGCCGGCGGGGCGACGTGCCGGGCGGGCCGAACGACCTGCCGGCCGAGCCCGCGCCGAACGCCACCCGGCGGGCGGCGCCGAGCGGGCGGATCGACGTACAGGCCTGATCCGGAACCGAAAAAGGCGACCACCCGCCGGCAAGGCGGGTGGTCGCTCTCTTTTTCCCGTAGTGGGCCGGGCCGGGGCTTCCCCTCCGCGGTCAGGCCGGTTTCTCGGGAGTGTCGATCGGTTCCGGTGTCACGGGGTGGCCGTCCGACGGGTTCTTGCGATAGCCCGCCAGGATGAATCGCACGCCGGCCAGGAGGACGGCCGCGATCGGCACGGCGATGAGGAACCGGATCAGCACCTGCACGAAGTCGAGCTGGTCGAAGAGCAGGCGGTACCAGGCCGGCGCGCTCATCAGCAGCGCGAACAGCAGAACCGATGGGCGGATCATCGCCGCGAGGCGCGGGTGGCCCGGCGTGGCGTGGCCGCGGACGGCATCACCTCGGCCGCGATCCGGGCGCAGAGCATCGCGGCCCAGGCGTGCGGGGTGGCCGGCTTGCCGTCCAGCGAGAAGATCGGCACGTCCAGGCCGAGCACCGAGGCCGGGTCCGAGGTGAGCTCCACGCTGTGCACCACTAGCGCCTCCACGTCGCCGAGTCCGCGCAGGTGGCGGGCGGTGTCCGCGGTCTTGCGGGTGGCGTCGACGACGGCCCAGAGCGCGGTGGCGCCGAGCGCGTCGCACATGTCGTTCACCCAGAACGGGTCGGTGCCGCCGACCGGCGCGTCGATCACGACGACCCAGGAGTGGTCGGCGCTCTGCAGCTTCTCGGCCCGCGACTCGGCCGCGCTCCGGCTGGAGATGAGGCGCGACGAGTGCAGCCCGGTGCCGGCCGTCGAGGGGCCGGCCAGCAGCAGGTGGCTCTGGTCGACGTGCACCTGCTCGAGCAGCTGCTTCGCGATCGGCATGGTGGCGTGCACCTCGCCGGCCAGGACCAGGATCTCGCCGGGTCCGTCCGGGATGCCGGGCGCCGACGGCCGGGCCGCGAGGACGCTGAGCACGCCGGCGTACGTGTCGCCGCCCGTGATCTTGCGAGCCATCTCCTCCGGCATGCCGACCGTCACCAGGTTGCGCTGCACCGGGTCGAGGTCGCCCGGCTGCGTCACCGCGACCGGCGCGACGGCGGCGGCCGTGACCGGCGCCGGCGCGGGCGGCGGGGCGACGGCCGCGGGCGGGGCGGCCGGTGAGACCGGCGCGGGGGTCTCGTCGACCCCGTACACGTCGGCCGCGGCGGCGCGGGCCGGCGCCGGGCTGAACGGCGCCGCGGTGGCCGCGCGGGGCGGGACGGCGGCCGGCTCGGACGGCCGGATCGGCGCCGGCGTGGCGGCCCGGGCCTGCGCCGACATCGCCGTGCGGATCGGCGCGACCGGCTCCGGCATGTGCGGCATCGGCGCGGACGACATGTGGGCCGGCGAGACCGGCGCCGACGTGGGCTGCTGCACCTGAGTGGCGGCCATCGGAGCGGCCGTCATGGGGGCGCCCGCCATCGGGGCGGCGGGCATCGGCGGCATCGGCGGCTCCTTCGGCGCGGCCGCGCCGGGCCGGGCCGGGAAGCTCGGCACCGTCGGCAGCGCGGCCGGCAGCGGGCGGTTCACCGCGGCGCCACCCGCCGCCGAGGGGCGGAACGGGCGTACCGTCTGCGGCTCCTCGCGCGCCTCGTTCTGCCGTGGCCGGGCCGGCGCCGCCGCGGGTCGCGGTGGACTGCCGCCGGCCGTGTGGCTCGCCGCGTCGATGCCGGCCATCAGGTCGGCGAAGGCCGCCCCGGTGTCGCCGAACGCGGCGCCCCGGCCCTCCCGCCGGGAGCGCAGGTCCGGCTGCTGACCCGGGTCCGTTGTCACACGGTCCCGGGATTCGGCCTGCTCCAGGAGGCGCTCGAAGTTGTTGGTGTCGTTCTGGGCGACGGTCTGTTGCGCCATGTTTGCATCACTGTCCTCGGTCGCATCCGGTACCTCGACGGAAAGCTCGTAGTGCTGCTTCGCGAAGAAGCCGCCGATACCACCGCTCCGTACCTTGTCGGCGGAAATGATCTTCACGCCGGAGCCGTACTCGTCACGTACCTGAGCCAGAAGCGGCTCGATGGTCGGTCCCTCAAGCAGCACCCGCGTAGGCACCGTTCACCACCCCTATCGTCTCGATCTGTGCGGTGGAACCAGAGATTTCGCTGTACGACAGCACCTGAACTCGGCGGGAACCGGCCCGCAGCAGTCGCATCAGTGGCAGCCGCAGTTGTGGGGAGCAGGCCAGGACCGGGTTGAGGCCCTGCTGCTCGGCGGCCTCAGCCAACCGGCTGGCCTCGCTGACGATCGCCTCGGCACGCATGCCGTCGATCGCCATGAAGGCGCCGGTCTCGCTGGGACGCAAGGACTCGAGCAGACTCTGCTCGAGCATCGGGTCGAGTGTGATCACGGTGAGCCGGCCGGCCGCCGTGTACTGCGCGGCGATCGCCGGGCCGAGAGCCCCGCGCGCCGCCTCGACCAGACTGTCGTGATCCACGGTCTGCTTGGCCCGCAGCGAGAGCGCCTCGAAGATCCGGACCAGGTCGCGGATCGGCACGCCCTCGTCGAGCATCGCCTGGAGCACCTTCTGGATCTGGCCCAGGCTGAGCAGGCCCGGCGTCAGCTCCTCGACGACGACCGGGTGTGTGCGCTTCACCATCTCGGTCAGCGCGCGGACGTCCTCGCGGCCGAGGAGCCGGCTCGCGTTGGTCCGGACGATCTCGGCGAGGTGCGTGATGATCACCGAGGCCCGGTCCACGACCGTCGCTCCGGAGAGCTCGGCCTGGTAGTGCAGCTCGGCGGGCACCCACTTGCCGGCCAGCCCGAAGACCGGTTCGACCCCGGCTCGTCCGGGCAGTGCCTGCAGGCCCTCGCCGATCGCCAGCACCGCTCCCGGCGGCGCCTGTCCGGTGCCGGCGTCCACCCCCGAGATCCGGATCGCATAGGACGAGAGCGGAAGATCAAGATCATCCCGGGTACGGACGGGCGGCATGATCACGCCGAGTTCCATCGCCATCTTGCGGCGCAGCGCGCGTACCCGGTCGAGCAGGTCACCGCTGCTCTGGTCGACCAGGTCGACCAGGTCCGGCGCGAGCGCCAGCTCCAGCGGGTCGATCCGCATCTCGCCGAGCAGCTGTTCCGGCGAGTCCGGCGACGGCATCTCGGGCGCTTCGGCAGCGGCTGCCGCGGCCGCGGCTTCGGCCTCCGGCTCGACCTCCTTGATCCGCTGGGCGAGCGCCAAGACCGCGCCGCCGACCAGCAGGAACGGCAGCTTCGGCAGGCCCGGGATGACGCAGAGCGCGATCGCGGCGCCGCCGCCGATGCGCAGGGCCAGCTTGTTCTGCCCGAGCTGCGCCGTGACGGTCTGGCCCATGTCGCCGGAGGTGGCCGAGCGGGTCACGATCAGACCGGTCGCGACCGAGAGCAGCAGCGCGGGGATCTGCGACACCAGGCCGTCGCCGATGCTCAGCATGCTGTAGTGGTTCATCGCGTCGACCGGCGACATGCCGGCCTGCATGATGCCGATCGCGAACCCGCCGAGCAGGTTGATCAGCGTGATGATGATGGCCGCGATGGCGTCGCCCTTGACGAACTTGGAACCACCGTCCATGGCGCCGTAGAACTCCGCCTCGGCGGCCACCTCGGCCCGGCGCTTCTTCGCCGCGGCCTCGTCGATCAGGCCGGCGTTGAGGTCGGCGTCGATCGCCATCTGCTTGCCGGGCATGGCGTCGAGGGTGAACCGGGCACCGACCTCGGCGACCCGCTCGGCGCCCTTGGTCACCACGATCATCTGGACGATGACCAGGATCGAGAAGATCACCAGACCGATGACGAGGTTGCCACCGACGACGAAGCTGCCGAACGCGTGGATCACCTTGCCCGCGTCGCCGTCCCGGAGCACCAGGCGGGTCGCGCTGATGTTCAGCGCCAGCCGGAACAGGGTCAGGACCAGCAGCAGAGCCGGGAAGACCGCGAAGTCCAGCGGCTTCTGCACGAACATGGAGATCAGCAGCGTCAGCAGGGCAACCGTGATGTTGACCGCGATGAACAGGTCAAGCAGGAAGGTCGGCAGGGGTACGACCATCATGATGATGATGCCGACCACCCCGACGGGTACGGCGAACTTGCTGATGTTCTGCTTCTTCACGGCACCTTCCGAGCATGGGGCAGTCCGGGCGCTACGGCCCGTTTCACTAGGGCCGCTATGGCACCGCCACGCACCGATCTTCCCTGCTCACGCACCGCGATGTGAGGAAATCTCCGGAATTTTCCGTTATGCCACAGGAACCCCGTTGGTCACGAGGCGACACACCGCGGGAATCAGGCCGTGTTCGGGCTCTGGTGCAGACCGGCCGCCGACCCCTTCGCCTTGAGGCTCATCACGAACGCCAGCACCCGGGCCACCGCGCCGAAGAAGTCCGCCGGGATCTCCTGGCCGATGTCGCAGCTGTCGTGCAGCGCCCGCGCCAGCGGCACGTCCTGCACCATCGGCACCCGGTTCTCGGTGGCGATGTCCCGGATCTTCGCGGCGATCGGCCCCTTGCCGGACGCCACCACCCGCGGCGCGCCCTTGTCCGGCTCGTACCGCAGGGCGACCGCGACGTGCACCGGGTTGACCACGACGACGTCGGCGGTGGGCACGTCCGCCATCTGCCGGTTCTGCGCCATCGCCATCTGCCGGGCCCGGATCTGCCCCTTGACGTGCGGGTCGCCCTCGGTGTTCTTGTACTCCTGCTTGACCTCTTCCTTGGTCATCCGCAGTTGCTTGTTGGTGCGCCGCTTCACCACGAAGTAGTCGGCCGCGGCCATCACGATGCCGGCCGCCGCGGAGGCCTGGATCAGCGAGATGGCGGCGTCCTTCACGATCGCCAGCGTGGAGGCGAGCGGCAGCTGGCCGGCCTGCATCAGGGTCGGCACGATGTCCTTCATCGTCATGTACAGCACGCCGGTCAGCACGCCCGTCTTGATCAGCGCCTTCGCGGCCTCCCAGAGCGACTTCGGGCCGAACATGTTCTTGATGCCGGGCAGCGGGTTGAGGCGGTTGAACTTCGGCTTGAACAGCTTGGTGGCCACCCGGATGCCGCCCTGCGCCCCGGCGCCGGCCACGCCGACCAGCATCATCGTGAGCGCGAGCGGCAGGACCGCCCAGAGCGCGCCCATCAGCCCGTCCTTGAAGATGCCGAGGACCTTGCCGGCGTCCGGGTTCTGGATGGTGTCCGGGATCTTCCGCATCAGCTCCTGGGCCAGCTCCATGGCCTTGTTCAGGGTGCGCGGCAGCATGACGCTGGCCGCCAGGATGCCGAACCAGGCGCCGAGGTCCTGGGTCTTGCCGATCTGGCCCTCTTGCTTGGCCTTCTTGAGTTTCTGCGCTGTCGGTTGTTCGGTCTTCTCGCCGGACATGTCACCCCCCGGCCAGCTGGACGACCGCGTTGACGGCCTTCTCGACCAGCACGTTCAGGATTCCCGGCAGCATCGTGATGGCGAGCCCGGAGAGGGTCACCACCATGAAGATCTTCACGGGGAAGCCGAGCTGGAAGGCGTTGAGCGCGGGCGCGACGCGGTTCAGCAGACCGAGCGCCACGTCGGCGAGGAAGAGCACCGCGATCAGCGGCCCGGCGATCTGGATGCCGGCCAGCCACATCTCGCCGATGCTCCGCATCAGGACCTGGCTCGAGGTCTCCATGTCGAACGTGGCGTCGAGCGGCATCGTACGGAAGCTCTGCAGGAACCCCCGCAGGATCAGCTGATGTCCCTCGCTCGCGAAGAGCAGGGTGACCGCCACGAGGTTGTAGAAGCGTCCGAAGATCGAGCTCTGGCTGAACGACATCGGGTCGTAGGCCGAGGCGAGCGTCAGGCCGCCGAAGAGGTCGAGCAGGTCACCGGCGGCCTGGACGGCGGCGAAGAGGACGGCCGTGATGAAGCCGAGGGTGGCGCCTATGAAGATCTGCAGCGCGGCGCTGAAGATCAGGTTCTGGGTGTCCAGCGACGGCACGTTGTCCCGCAGGTAGGGCGCCATCGGCAGGGTGAGGCCGACCGAGAGCAGCGCCTTCACCTGGGTGGGGATGAGCCGCGAGTTGAACGGCGGGCAGACCATCATCCACGCGCCGGTCCGCACCGTCCCCAGCATGATCGCCAGGAACTCGGCGGTGGCGACTTCGTAGTTCATGACCTCAGTACGAGCCGACCAGCGCCGTGATGATCAGACCCCACCCGTTGACCAGCACGAACAGCAGCAGCTTGAAGGGGAGGGCAACGGTCACCGGCGGCAGCATCATCATGCCCAGCGACATCAGGGACGCCGACACGACGAGGTCGATGATCAGGAACGGGATGAAGATGACGAAGCCGATGATGAACGCGGCCCGCAGCTCGGAGAGGATGAACGCCGGGATCAGCGTAGTCAGCGGGACGTCGTCGATGTTCTGCGGCTTCTCCTCGCCGGACACCCTGATCATCAGCGCGAGCTCGTCGTCGTTGGTCACCGAGGACATGAAGTCGCGCAGCGGCTCGACGCCGTCCTGGAACGCCTGCGACTGCGTCTTGTCGCCCTTGAGGTAGGGCTGCACGCCGACCTCGTTGATCGACGAGACGGTCGGGCCCATGATGAACAGGCTCAGGAACAGCGCCAGGCCGGCCAGCACCTGGTTGGGCGGCATGGTGGTCAGGCCGAGCGCGTTGCGGGTGATGCCGAGGACCATGAAGACCTTGGTGAACGACGTGCAGAGCAGCAGCAGGGCCGGTGCCACCGAGAGCGCGGTCAGACCGAGGACGATCACCAGCGACGAGGCCGGGCGGGACCCGTCGGGATTCGTACCGTTGATGTTGAGGTTGATGCTCGGGCCGGTCGGCGTCGCGGGCGCACGCGGCACCGGCGCCTCCGGCACCGGAGCCCGTGCGATCGGTCCCTGCGCCGGTGGGGCCTGTGGCATCCGGGCGGGTGGCTGAGCCGGCGCTTCGGGTACGACGGCCCGCAGTGCGCGATCCGCTCCCGCCACCGTGGCCGCATCCTGTCGATGGGCCATCGCGGCGGCCGGCAGCAGGACCAGGGCCAGCCCCGCCACGGCCATCAGGAGCAGGATCGCGCGTCGCATCATCGCCTCGCAGTTCGCTCGGGCCGCGCCGTCCGCTCGCGCAGGAAGTCCACCGCCGAGATCCAGGTCCGCGGGGAGAGCGCCGAGCCGTGCAGCCGCCCGCCGGCGGGGTGCCGGCCGGGCAGCTCGCTGCCGTCCAGGTCGACCGGGATGTGCTCCTCGGACGGGTCGGTCAGGAACGCGTCGAGATCGTGCTCGGCGAGCAGGCTGACCTCGGTGTCGGTGATGCCGAGGATGAGCGCCCGGTCGGCGACCCGGACCACGGCGACGGCCGCGCCCCGGCCCACCTGCTGGCTGCCGAGCACGGCGAGCGCCTCGTTGCCGCGCAGGCCCATCGGCCGCCGGATCACCCGGGCCAGCCCCCACATCAGCAGCAGGACGACCAGAAGCGTGAAGCCCACCTGGAGCAAGAGCTGGATCAAGGTGGTGACTCCTACTCGGCGCCCGGCGCGACGATCTCGGTGATCCGGATGCCGAAGTTCTCGTCGACGACCACGACCTCGCCCCGGGCGATCAGCCGGCCGTTGACCAGCAGGTCGGCGGGGCTGCCGGCGGCCCGGTCGAGCTCGACGATGGCGCCGGGGATGAGCGAGAGCAGCTCGCGCACGCTCATCCGGGTCCGGCCCAGCTCGGCCGAGACCTCCATCTCGACGTCGTGCAGCATGTCCAGCCCGCCCCGCCCGCCGATCACCGCGGCCATCCGGGGCTGCTGCGGCGCGAGGCCGCCGGCCGGGTCCTCGCCCGGCCACTGGCTGAGCGCCAGGGCCACCACCGCGCCGATCGCCTGCTCGTCGCGGAGCGGGACCGCCACCGCGCCGTCCTTGGCGGCCAGCGCGCTGAGCGCCACCTCCGGCTCCATGAGCTGGCCCGGATCGAGCACCACCGGCCCGAACACCCGGGCCGCCGCCTCCAGGGCCGGCCGCACCGCCGCGGTCAGGTCCAGCTCGCCGAGCGGGCTCTCCCGCAGCGCGTCCGCGAGGTCCTGCCCGACGACCACGACGACCTCACCGGAGGCCGCGCCGGTGAAGCGCGCGGTTATCGCCTGACCGTCGATCACCGTCGAGGCGTCGGGGATGACCGGGTCGGCGGCGAAGAGCGCCCGGCTGGTGGGCAGCACGGCCAGCGCGGCCTCGGCGGCGTTCCGGGCGAGCGCCAGCTGCGGCGCGGTCATGGTGGGCGCTGTCATTGGGGGCCAGACTCCTTGGACGGGCTCTCGTTGGGCGACGGCACGACGAGACACGCGAGCCGGGCGCCCTGGTTACCGGGAACTGCATGAGCGAAGACGATCTCGTTGACAGTCACCTCGAGTGGCCTGCTGGTCGCGTGTCCCAGCGGCACGACATCCCCGGGGCGTAGATCCACGATGTCATCGGTACGCATCCGAATGGGCTGGAATCGCACTGCTACGTCGATCGGAGCGGCGGAAAGTCCGGCGGTCAGGTTCCGCAGCGCGCGGTCCTTGGCCTGGCGCTCGGCCGCGCTCAGCACGATCGTCTCGGTCTTCGACAGCACCGGCAGGATCGTGTTGAACGGGAGGCAGAGGGTGGAGATGCACTCCTCCGCGCCGATCTTCATCTCGAACGAGGCGATCACGACGGCGTCGCCGGGCGCGTGGGCCCGCAGGAACTGCGCGTTGTACTCGATCTCCTTGAGATGCGGCGTGATGTCCACCAGCGTCTCGAAGCCGTACCGGAGCTCGCCCAGCATCCGCTCGATCAGGCCGCGCAGCAGCGGCATCTCGACCTCGGTGAGCGGGCGCTCCGGCTGGGTGCCGCCGGGTCCGCCGAGCATGTGGTCGATCGCGGTCATGACGGCCGACTGCGCGATCTCCAGCAGCACCGTGCCGGGCAGCGGGTCGAGGGTGACCACCGCGATGATCGTGGGGTTCGCGAGCGCGGCGACGTACTCGTCGTAGTTGAGCTGCTCGATCGAGATCAGCGAGCAGTTGCTGACCGCGCGGAGCCGGGTGGTCAGCAGGGTCCCGCAACTTCGGGCGTACGTCTCGAACGCGATCTGCAGCGTGCGGACGTGCTCGCGGGAGAGCTTGATCGGCCGGCGGAAGTCGTACGGCGCCGGGCCTCCACCTTGGCCGCGACGTGAGATCTTGCCGGGGGAGCGGGCGGCGGAGACCGCGGAGGACGACTTGGTCACGTCGTCCTCATCGGCTCGTTTCGGGAACCGCTGAGCCTAGGTGGCGCTTTATCCGTTTTTTACGACAAATGGGCGGGTTCCCCGAGGGAACCCGCCCATCGTGTGCCCGTTACTGCGTGACGAACGAGGTGAAGTAGACGTCCATGACCATCTTCTTGTCCTCCTCGGTGTAGGCCTTGATCAGTTTCTGGAGGAACTCCTCCTTCACCGCCTCGCGGCCCTTCTCGGTCTCGAGCTCCGCCACCTCGAGGCCGGTGTAGGTCTCGATCGCGATGTTGAGCGCCTCGTTGATGTCGACGGCCTCCTCGCCGCCCTCCTCGGTCTGCTGGAGCGCGAAACCGAGCTTGAGGTAGTGACCGTCGGCCAGGTTCACGGTGATCGTGTTGTCGATCGCGGTGACGATGCCCTTGACCGGCGCCTCCTCCTTGGCCTCGGCCGAGTCGCCGCGGAGCATGAAGAACGCTCCGGCGCCACCGCCGCCCAGGACGACCAGGGCGATCGCGACGATCATGATCAGCATCTTCTTGGACTTCTTCGGCGCCTCGGCGGCAGCGGTGTCCTTCTCGTCGGCCATGTCAGAACCCCTCTCTCGTCAGTCGTGGGTGGTGGTGGAGCTGGTGGACGTCTCGGCGGCCGCCGCCTCGGCCTTGGCCTGGGCGGTGGTCTGGCCGGTGTGGATCTTCGAGTCGGAGCCGGCCGCGGACGGCAGCAGCGCCGCCTGGTCGGCCGTCAGCGTGGTCAGGACGACCACGTCGACGCGACGGTTCTGGGTGATCGACCGCGGGTCCTTCGGGTCGATCAGCGGCTTGGTGTCGGAGAAACCCACCGCGGTGAGCCGCTTCTTGGCGACGTCGTGCTCCGTGAAGAACCGGACCACTGTCGAGGCACGAGCGGACGAGAGCTCCCAGCCACTGGGGTAGTACGTCGTCTTCGCCTTGAGCTGGTTGGTGTGACCATCCACCTCGATCTTGTTGGGAAGCTTCGACAGGATCGGCGCGATGGCGCCGAGGATCTTCCGGCCACCCGTCTGGAGATCCGCCCGGTTGCCGGCGAAGATCACCTCGTTGGTGACGATCGTGACGACCAGGCCCCGCGAGTCGATGGTGAACTTCGCGTTCCCGAGCAGTTTGTCCTTGGCGAGCGCGTCGGAGATCCTGTTCTCGATCTTCTTGAGGTCCTCGGCCTCCTTCGCCGCCTTCTGGGCGTTGGCGTAGGCCTTCTTGCGGTCCTCGGCCTTGAGCGCCGCCTCGACCGCGTCCTTCTGCTTCTGGTTCAGGCCCTCGGTGCCGGACGAGCCGTCACCGGGGTTGGAGCCCGGGTCGATCTGGACGACCTGGGCGTTGTTCGCCGAGCCGTCGAGGGGCGCCGACTGTCCGGTGAAGGCCACGCTGTCGGCCCCGAACCCCGCGGACAGACCGGCGGCCAGCTCCGCGAACTTCTTCTGGTCGACGCTGCTCATCGAGAAGAGCACGACGAAGAGGACGAACAGCAGGGTGAGCATGTCGGCGTACGACACGAGCCACCGTTCGTGGTTGACGTGCTCCTCGTGTTCCTCGTGCTTGGTCTTCTTGGCCCGGACGCCACCACCGGCACTCATCTATCAGGCTGCCTTCTTCGTCGACGCGGCGGCTTCGGCCTTCTTCATCTCGTCCGGCGGGAGCAGGCTGCGGAGCTTCTGGGCCACCAGGCGCGGGTTCGAGCCGGCCTGGATCGCCAGAACGCCGTCGATCACCAGCTCCATCTCTTCCGCTTCGATGCCGCTCAGCCGGCCGAGGCGAGCCGCGAGAGGGAGGAACATGATGTTGGAACTGAGAACGCCCCAGAGGGTCGCGACGAAGGCGGCGGCAATCGAGTGACCGAGGGTCTCGGGCTTGTCCAGGTTCTCCAGAACGTGCACAAGACCCATGACCGTGCCGATGATGCCGATCGTGGGGGCGTAGCCACCCATACCCTCGATGAATTTCACGTTGGCCTTGTCGGCCTTCTTCTTGGCGGCGACCTCGGCGTGCAGGATGTCGTGCAGCTCGTCCGGGTCGGTGCCGTCGATGGCGAGCTGCAGGCCGCGCTTGAGGAACGGGTGCTCGACCGTCTTGACCGCGTCCTCGAGGGCCAGCAGGCCCTCACGGCGGGCGCGCTCGGCCAGCTTCACCACGCTGTCGAGGAGCTCGGTCGGCGGAGTCACCTTGCTCGTGAAGGCCTTCTTCAGCGATCCGATGAAGCCCTTCGCATCCTTCAGGACACCGCCGGCCATCGCGGCGCAGAAGGCGCCGCCGAAGACGAGGAGCATCGCCGGGAACAGCAGGATGGAGGTGGGTGTGCCACCCTCGAGGATCTGAACGGTGAAGACGATCGCCATTCCGATGACGATCCCGAGAATGCTAGCGAGGTCCATCAGCGTTCCTTCCGGTGCAGCGGGAGCACCTTGGCGTCGATCTCGCCTTCGGCCGAGGACGAGGTGGCGGGAGAGGTGGGTGACGTGGGCTCCGGCTCCATACGGCTCGCCTGGGCGATGAGCGAGGCACGGTAGTGGCGCACCGAGTCGATGAACTCGGGGACGGACTCGGAGATGATGTATTTGGTGCCGTCCACCAGGGTCACGACCGTGTCGGGCGTGCAGTCCACGCGCTCGACGAGATCCGGATTCAAGGCGAACACGGAACCGTTGATACGGGTTACGAGGATCACGAATTCCATCCCTGGTTCGTCTTGGCTGGTGGGGCCCTCCGTGGCCCGTCACTAGGTACTTCGGCCGGATGTCGGTTGCCATTGAGATCGAAACGGCGTTTTTCTCCCGGACGGCGTCTTCTCCCTGACGGCGAACGGCGTCTTCTCCCTGACGGCGAACGGCGTCTTCTCCCTGACGGCAAACGGCCGGGACAGGCATGTGCCCGCCCCGGCCGTTTGCCGGATGGTCCGATCAGCGCTTCATGCTGACGAGCTCCTGCAGAAGCTCGTCCGATGTCGTGATGATCTTCGAGTTGGCCTGGAAGCCGCGCTGGGCGACGATCAGGTTCGTGAACTCCGCCGCGAGGTCGACGTTCGACATCTCCAGCGCGCCGGAGATGACCTGGCCCATGCCGGCGCTCCCGGGCTGGCCCACCTGGGCGTAGCCGGAGTTCACCGACGTGCGGTACTGCGAGTTGCCCACCTTCTCCAGGCCCTGGACGTTCTTGAAGGTCGCCATGGCGACCTGGCCGAGCGTCTGCTTCAGGCCGTTGCTGTAGACGCCGACGATCTCGCCGGTGTCGGAGACGGTGTAGGAGAGCGAGGTGAGGGCGCCCGCCGTCTGGCCGTCGGTGTCGAAGACCCGGGCGTCGCTCAGCCCGGAGTACGACGTCACGTCGGTCAGGTCGATCTTGTAGTCACCCAGGTCCATCGTCCCGTCGGTGCTGGTCAGCACGGCCTTGCCGGCGGAGAAGTCGAGGTCGGTCGGCCCGTCCAGGGTCGAGCCGTCCTCGGCCAGCAGGGTGACCGCCCAGGTCGAGGTGGGCGGCGTGGCGGTGGCCGCGTTCGCGGTACGGGAGAACTCGGCCGTCACCGTGTGGGTGTCGCCCTGCGCGTCGTACACCTTGACCGGGATCGTCGTCTTGTAGTTCAGGCCGGAGTTGTCCGGGTTGTTGGCGTCCGGGATGTCGTCGCTGCTCAGGTTCCCCTTGAGCGTGATCTTGCCGGTCGCTACCGGCGGGATCGTGGCGCCCAGCGGCATCCGGATGTCGCCCGGCTTGGCCGACGCGTTGACCTTGCCGTCCACCGCGGTCCAGCCCTGCACCGGCTCGCCGGTCGCGGTCACGAGCGTGCCGTTCGCGTCGAAGTTGAACGAGCCGGCCCGGGTGTAGAGCGTCTCGTTGCCGCTGCGGGTCACGAAGAAGCCGTCACCCTGGATCATCATGTCGCCGGACTTGCCGGTCGTCTGGGCCGAGCCCTGGCTGAAGTTCTGGGTGATGCCGGCGACCCGGACACCGAGGCCGACCTGCGCGGCGTTGGTGCCGCCCTGGCCGTTCTGCGGGGAGCCGGCGGCGCCCATCATCTGGCTCATGGTGTCCTGGAACTGCACCGAGGACGTCTTGAAACCGGCGGTGTTGACGTTCGCGATGTTGTTGCCGGTCACGTCGATCATCTTCTGGTGCGCGTTGAGGCCGCTGATGCCGGAGTAGAGAGAACGCAGCATAGGAACCGTCCTTCTGCTTTGACTGTGGTGAGGAGACGGAGTCAGGCGGTCGGCTGGGTGATTTCCGTGACCTTGGACAGCTGCACATCCGTGTTCCCGACCTTGAGTGTCGGTTCGCTGTCTCCGTTGAGCTTCGCCGCGCTGATCACACCGGTCTGCATGGCGCCGGTGTCGTCCATGTACGTGACCGTCTTGCCGACCAGCGAACTGGCGCCGATCATGCGCTGCGACTGCAGCATCGAGATCATGTCTTCGAGCTTCTCGACCTGCGTGAACTGGGCGGTCTGCGCCATGAACGCGGCCGAGTCGGCCGGTTTCGTGGGGTCCTGATACTTCAGCTGAGCGACAAGGAGCTTCATGAAGGTGTCTTTGTCGGCGATCGACTTGCTCTTGCCCTCAGCCTGCTTCGCAGCGGCGGCGGAAGCGGCCGCCTTGAGGGGATCACTCCCGCTGGGTCCGGGGATCGGCGAGGTCATCGACTTCTCCTGTCCGTTGCGAGCTCAGTCTTCGCAAGCAGCCCTTGCAAGCTCAACCTAAGATTCGGCGCTCCCCCGGATTTGCTTAGCCACAAAATTCACGGGCCCGCCGGTCGGCGGGCCCGCAACGGGAACTCTTCAATTTCTTGCGCCTGTCGTCAGGGAGCGAGCGAGAGGCTGAGCTTGCCCTTGCCGTACCGGCTCACCTCGCACATGAGGTCGAGCCGGCGCCCCAGGGCGAGCAGGATCGCGCGGGCGTCGCCCGGCAGCTCCATGCCCGGGTAGATCACCTGGTAGAGCTTGAGGTGCGGTTGCCCCTCGCGGTTGAGCAGGCTGGTGAAGACGTTGCAGAGCTCGAAGACGTTCTCCGCGAGGTTGGGGAACAGCTGCTTCTCGTCGATGCTGTCCTCGGCCGCGCCGGCCGGCAGGAGACCGAGGGCCGCGCCGGCGTTCGCGGCGAGGCTCAGCTGCATGCCCATCACCGCGTAGATCTTCTGGCCGGGATCGGTGAAGATCGCGACGGTTGCGGTCTTGATCTCCTCGGCGCTCAGCGGGTCGCCGGGACTCACGACCACCTCGCGACCGAGCAGATCCTCGAACAGATTACGGACGGCTAGAGAGCCGGGAAGTACCGAGACGTCTGACATGTCTTAATCATCCCAAAATAGGAGCGAAAACCTCATCGAATCGCTCAGCTGTGAAGGGTTTGACGATGAAGAATTCCGCGCCGGACTCTTCGGCGGCCGTCTTCATCTCCGGAGTGCTCTCCGAGGTCACGAAGCCGAACTTGACGTTGTTGCCGGCCGCACGGAGCTGACGGAGCACCTCGATGCCGGTCATGTGGGGCATGTTCCAGTCCGAAATGACCACATCCGGCTTCTCGGCGTTCACCATCTCGAACGCCTCCTTGCCGTCGGCGGCCTCGACCAGGTCGTGGTCACCGAACCCGGCCTGCCGCAGGGTACGGACGACGATCTGCCGCATCACCCTGCTGTCATCGGCGATGAGGATCTTCATTCGCCCTCCTCCTTGTTCTCCGCGCTGCTATGCCACATCGAGATGGACACCGGTTCGCCTTCCCAGATCCCGTAGACCCCGCTGATCCGCTGGGCGTTCGGATACCGCGCCGAGGACTCCGGCGCGAGGACCACCTGGGGAAGCGAAAGTTGGGCGCCGGACGGCAGCATCGCCTTGACGTTGCCTCCGACGATATTGGCGAGTTCGCCTAGTGTGTCCGAGATGTCCTCCTCGCTCACCTCATCCATCTCCATGGCGAGGAAGGCGGCAGCCGCACGCTGGGCCGCGGCGCGCGACGAGGCGTACACCACGTGCCCACTCCAGGATCCGGTGATGGAGACCGAGGAGTGCACCTCGGAAGGCTGGTTCTCGTCGTACGTCGGGATCAGCGGGCTGATGCCCTCGGGATCCAGGTACGACTCCCAGACCTGTTCCACCATCTCGGCGAGGTCGCTCTCGTTGACCTCGACTTCGACGCTCATGAGTTCGCTCCGGTCGGGACGAGGCCCAGCAGGGCCAGCTTTTCGATCATCGCGCCTTCGGTGAAGGGTTTGATCACGTATTCGTGGGCACCCGCTGCGAGCGCCCGGACGATCTGGCTCTGTTCGCTCTCGGTAGTGACCATCACCAGGGTCATCTCCCGCAAGCGCGGATCGGCCCGGACTTTGGTGACGAACTCGAGCCCGTTCATGTTGGGCATGTTCCAGTCGATGAGGGCCAGCTCCGGCACCTCGGTCAGTTCGGCCAGGCGGTCCATCGCCTCCTGGCCGTCGCCCGCCTCCACCGCCTCGAAGTTGAGCTTCGTGACGATGCGCTTGAGGATCATGCGCATCGCGCGGGAGTCGTCGATCACCATGGCGCGCATCGGCGTCATCCCCTTCTCGCGGCACCGGCGGGCACCGCATTGCGAGTTCGGTAGGCAGACGTGCGGCCCGCGGCCACGCGTTCGTAGTTGTCGTCGATGCCGATCGTGGTCTCGGCCGCGCCCAGGAACAGCAGCCCGTCCGGTCGCAGGATCTTGGCGGCGTTCTGCAGCACCTGACGCTTCGTCGCGACGTCGAAGTAGATGAGCACGTTCCGAAGGAAGATCACGTCGAACGGCTGCATCGGCGGGAACGGCGCGGTGAGGCTCATGTGCTTGAACGTCACGTTCTTGCGCAGCGACGGGATCACCCGCCAGTGCGCGCCGGCCCGCTCGAAATACTGCACCAGCTGGGTCGCCGCGAGACCGCGGTTGACCTCGACCTGGCTGTACTCGCCCTTCGTCGCACGCTCCACCATGGCGGTGGAGATGTCCGTCCCCATGATCTCGTAGGACCAGCCGGGCGGCAGGGCTTCCTGCAGGGTGATCGCCAGGCTGACCGCCTCCTGGCCGCTGGAGCTGGCGGCGGACCAGACCCGGATCTTCCGCACCGAGGCGCGCGACTTGATCAGCTCGGGGAGCACCACGTCGGTGAGCGCGGAGAACGGCTCCCGGTCGCGGAAGAACGACGTCTCGTTGGTGGTGAGCGCGTCAATGATCTTGCGCTGATGCTGCGGGTTCGGCCGCTTCTGCAGCTCGGCGATGAACTCGTTGACGTTCGCCGCGCCGACGGTACGGGCGACCGGGATGAGGCGCGCCTCGACCAGGTACTCCTTGCCGGGCGCCAGCACGATCGAGGCCTCCCGGCGCACCATCGTGGAGATGAAGTTGAACTCCGACTGGGAGAGGGTCATCGTGCCACCGCCGGCGACCGGCCCACCCGGACGCGGTTGAGCAGCGCTCCCGCGATCCGGTCCAGAGGCAGCACCTCGTCGGCCAGGCCCGCGCCGACCACGGCGCCGGGCATGCCCCAGACCACCGAGCTCGCCTCGTCCTGTGCCAGCACCTCGGCGCCTGAGTCTCGTAGCACCTTCGCACCACCCCGTCCGTCCTGTCCCATTCCGGTCAACACGGCCGCGAAGGCCGATGCGCCGTACAGTGCTGCCACCGACCGGAACATCACGTCCACGGCAGGGCGGCAGGAGTTCTCTTGCGGCGCGTTGCTGAGCTGTGTCAGCGTCGCCGTTCCCTTGCGGAGGAAGACCAGGTGGCGGTCGCCCGGCGCGATGTAGACGGTCCCCGCCGCGAGCTCCATGCCCTCACCCGCCTCGAGCACCCGCAGCGGCGTGCTCCGGTCCAGCCGTTCGGCGAACATCTTGGTGAAGACCGGCGGCATGTGTTGCGTGATCACGATCGGCACCGGCAGGTCCGCCGGCAGGCCGAGCAGCACCTTGGTGAGCGCGTCCGGGCCGCCGGTGGACGAGCCGATCGCGAGGATGTCCACCCGGCCGCCGGGAGCGCGGCGCGGCGCGGTGGCGGCCGGGCGCGCCGGGCCGGGTCCGGTGGCGGGCGCGGCTCCGCTGGGGGCCGGGCGGCCGGGCGGCGCCGGCGGCATCCCGGGACGCGTGGGCGCCGCGGCGGGACGCACGCCCGCGGCCGGGGCGGCCGGCGCCGGGCGCGGCGGCGGCCCGGAGGGCCGGCCGCGCCTGCCTCCGAGCGCCTGGATCTTGGGTACGAGCTGCTCGCGTACCGCCTCCATGGACTCCTTGACCGAGCCGACGTTGCTCGGCTTGGTCACGTAGTCGGTCGCGCCGGCCGAGAGCGCCTCGAGGGTGGCCGAGGCGCCCGCCGCGGAGAGGGTGCTGAACATGATGACCGGGAGGGTGGTGTGCCGCTTGCGCAGCTCGCGGACGGCCGCGATGCCGTCCATCTCGGGCATCTCGATGTCCATGGTGACCACGTCGGGCTTGAGTTGGTCGATCTTGGCCTGGGCCAGCAGCCCGTTCGCCGCCGTGCCGACGACCTGGATGCCCGGAGCCTCCCCGAGAGCGTCGACGATCAGCCGACGGACCACCACGGAATCGTCGACGACGAGGACCGAGATCATTCGACCACTCCCTTCAACCGAGCCAGGCCGGACCGAGAGCCGCGACCACCGGTGCGAGCAGGCGGTGGGCCGTGGCGGTGTCCAGCAGATCGCGGACGACCAGCGCCTGAACGGCGCCGCTGAGCATGTTCCAGACCCCGCCGGCCCGGTCGGCCAGGGGAATCCCGGCCGTGTCCACCGCCTGGACCAGCAGCATCTGCGCTGCCGCGGCGGTGCGGACCCGGTCCGAGAGGTACGCGGCCCAGGACGCCGAGTGGACGGCCGGCGACCAGCCGGCGGTGTTGCGGCGGGCGTCGTCGGCCGAGGTGAGCACCCGTTCCCGGTCCTCCGGACGCAGCGTCCGCAGGCGGTCCAGCAGGGCCGACACCGTGTAGTGGTGCGGTCCCAGGTCGATCGGCGCGCCGGTCGGCAGCTTCTTCACTGCCGCGACCCATCCGGCGCCGAGACGGCGGCGGGTCTCGGCGTCGAGCACCTCGCGCAGATAGCTGGCGACCGCCGCGTCGCAGAGCAACGCGGTGGCCGCCGCTGCCTCGTCCGACTGGCGGGCATCACGTCCCTTGCCCTCCCAGGTCCACGACATCACGTCGTAGCGCAGGCAGGTCAGCAGCGCGTCCACCGAGCCGATCGGCGCCCGCTCGACCAGGGTCAGGTTCCCGGCCGGGTCGTCCTTGGACATCCCCTTCAGCGAGGGCATCCGCCGCGCGGCGCTCTCCACCTCGACCCAGAGCGGTCCTCGTACGCCCTCGTCCGGCAGCTTCTCCGCCAGGACCGGCAGGTCTTCGGCCGACAGCCGCAGGGCACGCAACAGGACGTCGGCCGCGGCCGACCCGCCTTCCAGGCGGGTCAGGTCGAAGCCCAGGACGGGGGCGCTGACGAGGCTGTACATCAGATGGTGGCGCGAGACGTGTCGACGGCCTGGTTGACGTCGAGGGCCAGCATCAGCCGGCCGTCGAGCTTGAAGGTGCCCACCACCAGCTCCCGGGTGGGACCGCTGAGCGTGTCCGGCGGCGGCTCGAACGTCTCGTCCTCGAGGTCGACGACCTCACCGATCTTGTCGACCAGCAGGCTCACCGGCTCGCCGTCGCCGCGCAGGATCACGTTCATGACCGGTCCCGACATCGCCTGCCGGGCCAGGCCGAGCTGCACCCGCAGGTCCACCGCCGCGATCACCTGACCACGCAGGTTGAACAGGCCGCCGACGGCCGACGGGGCGAGCGGCACCGGGGTGTACTCGTTGTACGAGAGCACCTCCTGCACCGTGTGCACCTCGACGCCGAAGAGCTGCCCGGCCACCTCGAAGGTGGCGAACTGACGACTCGCCATCTCAGGCCTCCACCAGCATGTCGTCCATCGCGTCGCTGTAGAAGTTCGGGTCGGCGGCGAGGATCGCCCGGCGCACGTCGAGCAGCTCGGTGACCCGCTGCTGGATCACCGCGGTGCCGACCAGGCCGTCCTCCTCGGCGTCCCGGCGCGCGGTCGTCGAGTTCTCGGCGATGTCCACGATCCGGTCCACCACCAGCGCCACGCTCTTGCCGCCCTCGCTGTAGACCACGACCGACACGGTGTCGCCCTCGAGCTCCTCGCCGTACGCGCCGAGCAGGTGCGAGAGCCGGACCAGCGGCAGAATCTGACCGCGGTACTGGACCACCTCGCGGGAGCCTGCGTGCTCGAGCCGGTCGCGCGGGAACTCCTCGAGCCGCGTGACGGTGTCCAGCGGGATCGCCACCCGGCGCTCGCCGACCGCGGTGACCAGCAGACGCTCGGTCCCGCCGCCGCCGGTGCCGCGCTTCTCGACGACGTTCTCCCGCTCCGAGTCGGCGGCCAGGTGCGAGCGCCGGGCCAGGGCCGGGACGTCCAGGATGAGGCCGACCTTGCCGTCGCCGAGGATGGTGGCGCCGGAGTAGAGGCCGATGTCCTTGAGCCGGGTGTTGAGGGCCTTGACGACGACCTCCTCGGTGTTCAGCACCCGGTCCACGACCAGGCCGAACCGCCGGCCGTCGGCCTGCAGGACCATGACGTAGACGCCCTGGTCGCCGCCGACCTCGAAGCCTAGAGCCCGGTCCAGCCGGACCAGCGGGAGCAGCTTGCCGCGCAGCCGGTAGACCGGCGCGCCGGAGGCGTACTCGACCTTGGTGGCGTTGCCGTCGATGAAGACCAGCTCGAGGACCGCGACCTGCGGCACCACATAGCGCTGGTCGCCGCAGTCCACGGTGAGCGCCTGGATGATGGCGAGCGTCAGCGGGATGGTGAGCCGCCACACCGTGCCCTCGCCCGGTGTCGAGTCGACGCTGACCGCGCCGCCGATCTGCTCGATGTTGGTCTTCACGACGTCCATGCCGACGCCGCGGCCGGAGACGTTGGTGACCTTCGCGGCGGTGGAGAAGCCGGGCTGGAAGACCATCGCCATGATGTCGCGCTTGTCCATGCTCGGGATCTGCTCCGGCCGGAGCAGCCCGTTCTCCACGGCCTTCTGCGCGATCCGCTCGACGTTCAGGCCGGCGCCGTCGTCGGCGACCTCGACCGCGACGTGACCGCCCTCGTGGTACGCGCGGAGCGTCAGCGTGCCCTCGGGGTTCTTGCCGGCCGCGGTCCGCCGGTCCGGGTCCTCGATGCCGTGGTCGACGGCGTTGCGCACGAGGTGGGTCAGCGGGTCCTTGACCGCCTCCAGGAGGCTGCGGTCGAGCTCGGTCTCCTTGCCCTCCATGACCAGCTGGACCTGCTTGCCGAGCGAGTTGCTCAGGTCCCGGACGACCCGGGGCAGCTTCGACCAGATGTGCTCGATGGGCTGCATCCGGGTCTTCATGATGCCCTCTTGCAGCTCACTGGTGATCATGCCGAGCCGCTGGGCGCTGCGGACCAGGGTCGCGTCGCCGATCTCCATGACGCCGCGGACCAGCTGGTTCCGGGCGAGCACCAGCTCACCGACCATGTTCATGAGGGTGTCCAGCAGGTCGACGTCGACGCGGATCGCGCTGTCGGCGATGCTCCGCTTCGGCGCCTGCGTCTGCAGGGCCTCGCTCACCGCGGCGGGCGCGGCCTTGCCCTCCTCGAGCAGGATCGTGCCGAGCTTGCGCTCGTCGCCCTCGATCTGCTGCTGGAGCGCCGAGGCGACGTCGGTCTGCTGCGCCGCGCCGGCCTCGACCAGGATCTGGCCGAGCGGCTGGCGCTGCTCGGCGATCGGCTCGGGCGCGGGGCGCTTCGGGGTCTCGTCGAGCGGCACCGGGGTCTCGGCCTCGGCGGCCGGCGCGGCCTCGGCCTGGGCCGGGGCGGCGGCTGCCGGCGCCGCGGCGGGAGCGGCCGCCGCCGGCGCGTTCATCTGGGCGTGGATCCGCTCGATGGTGCTGTCGATGTCGATGCCCTCTTCCGTGTTGTTCTCCTCGATGGAGGACAACAGGTTGCGGACGCCGTCGATGGTCGCGAGCAGCACGGTGATGGTCTCCGGGGTGACCGGCTGGACGCCGTCACGCAACCGGGACAGCAGCGACTCACCGGCGTGGGCCAGCTTCTCCAGCCTCGTGAAGGCCAGGAATCCACTGGTGCCCTTGATCGTGTGAATCGCCCGGAAGATACGGGAGATCAGGTCACGCGAGTCCGGTTCCTGCTCGAGGCTCACGAGATCCCGGTCGATCTGGTCCAGGTTCTCGTGGCTCTCCATCAGGAATTCGCCGACGATCTCGCCAAGGTCTTCCACGACTTACCTCCTGCTCGGCTTCACAGCCCTCATCGACGTGTGCGGGCGCCAACTGAGAAGACTCGACCGGAACGGCTGAATATCAGGCTTCTCCGCCCGGTCGCCGGTATCGGTAGCCGAATCCGCGTACGGACTCGATGGGCGATTCGTCCGGGTCGGACCAGCCCAGCTTGCGGCGCAGCCGCAGCACCGCGAACTTGACCCGCTCCTGGCCGATGCCGGTCGGGTCGTCCCACGCCTGGGTCAGCAACTGGTTCGGCGAGAGCACCGCGCCGGCGTGCCGGACCAAGGCGTTGAGCAGGCGGAACTCGGTCGGCGTGAGGCGTTTCTCGTCGCCCTTCACGTAGACCCGGCGCTTGGTGGGGTCCAGATGCACGAGACCGTCGTCGTAGATCTGGCTCGCCCAGTTGTTCTGCCCGCTGGAGGAGCGCCGGAGCAGCGCCTCCACCCGGGCCAGCAGCTCGTTGTTGGCGAACGGCTTGGTGAGGTAGTCGTCGGCGCCGCCGCGCAGGCCGCGCACCTTCTCCGCCTCCTGGCCGTGCGCGGTGAGCACCAGCACCGGCACGTCCGAGACGTCCCGCAGGCGCTCCAGCACCTGCCAGCCGTCCATTTCCGGCAGGCCCACGTCGAGCACCACCAGATCGGGGTGCTCCGCGTACGCCTCCTTGAGCCCGGCCCGGCCGTCCGCGGCGTGCGCCACCTCGTAACCGGCCCGGCTGAACAGAAGCCTGAGTGCGAGTGCGATGTCCGGATCGTCCTCGACCACGAGAAGGCGACTCATTCTCTACTCACCATGCCCCCAACCCGCACTCGCGCCCGAATACCGCGAACGGAGGAAATTTCAAAGGCGCAAACACACCATAGCGTGATGTCACCGCCTATTTACGGACAGTGACAGTTTAGCGTCATACGCCCGGCGCAAGAGCCTGTCCACGAGGATCCGTGGACACAGTGCCCATCCGGCGGCTCCCCGGATGCCGGCGAGGCCATCCCTTCAGACTGACATTTCCGGTGCGGCTTTTCGCCCGTTCCGAGAAAGATGTGACACGCCACGTACAACGGGGTGCGATAGGCCCTGATGGACGATCCGCGTCCGTTCTGCGATCGGGAGGCATCCGTGTTCGACCTGGTGGTACGACGTGTCCTAATGGTCGCGGCGACACCCGCGCTGCTGGTCCTCGCCGCCCCAGCGCTGGGGCACGGCCCGGACCTGCCGTCCCGGCCGGACCGCGTACCCCCGCGCGTCGCCCAGCCCCGGCCCGCCCAGCTCAAGTCGGCCCAGCTCAAGTCGGCCCAGCTCAAGTCGGCCCAGCTCAAATCCGCCCAGCTCAAGTCCGCCCGACCGGCGCCCGGCAAGGCCGCGGCGGCCCGCGCCGTCCCGTCGGCCGGCACCAGGACCCCGGCCGCGAAGCCCGCCGCCACCACCCTGGCCCGGCTGCGCGCCCGCACGCTGATGCTGCAGGTCGTCCGGCTCACCAACGAGAAGCGCCGGGCGGCCGGCTGCCCGGCGCTCGCGGTCGACCAGGACCTGGCCACCGCGTCCATGCGGCAGAGCTGGTACATGGCCCGGACCCGGCTCTTCAGCCACGTCTGGCGGGACGGCGCCACGTTCGTGAGCCGCAGCCGGGCCGCCGGATACCGCCAGCCGGCCGGCGAGAACATCGGCTGGGGTTACCCGACCGCGTCCGCCGTGGTGGAGGCGTGGATGGACAGCCCGGGGCACCGCGCCAACATCCTCAACTGCGGCGCCAAGTCGATCGGGACGGGCGTGGCCTACGCGGCCGACGGCACGCCTTACTACACGCAGGTCTTCGGCTGGAAGTAGCTCAGATGGCGCAGTTGATCAGCACGGGCTCGGGGTGCAGCTCGACACCGAACCTCTCCCGCACCCCGTCCCGGATGACCCGCGCCAGGTCGAGCAGGGCTGCCGTGCTGCCGGCGCCCCGGTTGGTCAGGGCCAGCGTGTGCTTGCCGGAGATCGCGACGCCCTCGCCGGCGAAGCCCTTCGGGAAGCCGGCCCGCTCGATCAGCCAGGCGGCCGGCAGCTTCACCATGCCGTCGCCGGCCGGCCAGTGCGGCATCTCGCCCAGCGCCGCGAAGACCTCCTCGGTGACCACCGGGTTGGTGAAGAAGGAGCCGACCGACCAGGTGTCCCGATCCTCCGGGTCGAGCACCATGCCCTTGCCGGCGCGCAGCTTCAGCACGGTGTCCCGGGCCAGCGCGAGCGGCACCCGGTCACCGGCCTCGGCGCCGAGGCTGCGGGCCAGTTCCGCGTACTTGATCGGGGCCGACTCGCCGGACTTCTCCAGCCGGAAGTCGACGTCGAGCACCAGGTAGCGGTCGTTGTGCTTGAAGACGCTGGCGCGGTAGCCGAACCCGCACTCGGCCGGCGACATCTCGCGGACCTCGCCGGCGATCCGGTCGTACGCGTGCACCGCCACGATGGTGTGCGCGACCTCCTGGCCGTACGCGCCGACGTTCTGGATCGGGGTGGCGCCCGCCGAGCCCGGGATGCCGGACAGGCACTCGACGCCCGACAGGCCGTTCGTCACCGCGTACGCAACGAAATCATCCCAGGTCTCCCCCGCCGCGGCCCGGACCACGACGGCGGCCGGGTCCTCACCCACCACCCGGATCCCGCGCGTGCGCAGCAGCAGCACCTCGCCGGGGAAACCGGCGTCGCCGATCACGACGTTGCTGCCACCGGCCAGGACCAGCACCGGACGCCCGGCGGCGGACGCGGCACGGACCACGGCGATCGCCTCGTCCGCGTGGACCGCGGTGGTCAGGGTGCCGGCCGGGCCTCCGAGGCGTAGCGTCGTGTACGCCGCCAAGGTGTTTCCGGCAGGGGGTGTGTCATTCAGATGGTCGGCGAATGCGTCGGGCACGGGGTTCACCCTAAGCTCAGACACCGGGGGATGACACCGGCGGTCCGGCCGAGCGGGAGACGGGTCCGATGAACAGGTTGCACGCGACGAAGGACTTCTGGCTCGCAGCGCTGCGCGCCGACGGGCCGGCGCTTGTCGACGCCGTGACCGAGACCGGCCCCGATCACGGGATGGCCGGCCTCGCCGGCGAGCTCACCGCGCTGCTGCGCTGGGTGCGCGCCACGGTGACGCGCGGCGTGACCGACCGGCCGGTCCCGGACGCGCCGCCCGCGGCCGACCCGGCCGCGCCGCTGGAGTGGCCCGGCGCGCTCGACGCGCTGCGCCGGGAGATCACCGGCACCATCGAGACCCTGGAAGCGCTCGACCCCGACTTCCCCGCGTGGAACTGGGCGCCGCAGCCGAAGCGCGCGAGTTTCTGGCAGCGCCGGGTCGCCCACGAGATCTCGCTGCGCCGCTGGGAGGCCGAGTCGGCCGCCGGCCGGCCCACCCCGATCGAGACGAAACTCGCCGCCGACGGCGTGAGCGAGGTGCTCGACACCTGGCTGCCGGCCGGGCGCCGGCAGGGGCCCGACGACGTGCGCGGCGTGGTCCAGCTGGTGGCCACCGACGCGGCGCACGAGTGGTTCGTCCGGCTCCGCGGCCCGGGCATCGCCCTGCTCGACACCATGACGATCCTGGACAGCGACGACCATCACGCCCGGGCCAAGGCGACCGGCACGGCCGGTGACCTTCTCCTGGCGCTGATGGGGCGCAAGCGCACCGACCAGCTCGCCCTGGCCGGCGATCCCCGGCTCGTTCAGGCCCTCCGGACCCGGGTTTTTTGAGAAAACGCTCTCTCGGCGGCTTTCAGTGCCTCCCGAGCAAGTATTCTCTGAACCGGTTAAGTAGTCGGACCTGATCAAGAGCAGGAAGCGGTGCAGTATGACGGCAACCGTCACGTCCACGTCGGCGCAACCAGCGCCCGCGGGGATCACCTTCCCCGAAGGTTTCGTCTGGGGCGCGGCCACCGCCTCGTACCAGATCGAGGGCGCGGCGCGGGAGGACGGTCGCGGCCCGTCCATCTGGGACACCTTCAGCCGCACTCCCGGCAAGGTGTACGCCGGCCACACCGGTGACGTCGCCTGCGACCACTACCACCGGTACGCCGACGACGTCGCGCTCATGGCCGGCCTCGGCCTCGGCGCGTACCGCTTCTCGGTCGCCTGGCCCCGGATCCAGCCGGACGGCACCGGCCCGGTCAACGTGCGCGGCCTCGACTTCTACGACCGGCTCACCGACGAACTGCTCGCCAAGGGCATCAACCCGGTCGTCACCCTCTACCACTGGGACCTGCCGCAGACCCTCGAGGACCGCGGCGGCTGGGCCAACCGGGAGACCGCCGAGGCGTTCGCCGAGTACGCCCAGATCGTCCACCGCCGCCTCGGCGACCGGGTCGCCACCTGGACCACGCTGAACGAGCCGTGGTGCTCGGCCTACCTCGGGTACGGCAACGGCATCCACGCGCCCGGCGTGCAGGACCCGGCCAAGGCCCTCACCGCGGCCCACCACCTCAACCTGGCGCACGGCCTCGCCGCCGCCGCGCTGCGCTCGGCCGGCGCCCAGAACATCAGCATCACGCTGAACCCGTGCGAGGTCTCCCCGCTCGACCCGGCCAACCCGGCCGACATCGAGGCCGCGCGGGTGATCGACGGCGTCGCCAACCGGATCTTCTTCGACCCGCTGCTGCGTGGTGAATACCCGGTGGACGTGCTCGAGCACATCGCCCGGATCACCGACCTGTCGTTCATCCGCGACGGCGACGAGAAGCTGATCCACCAGCCGCTCGACGTGCTGGGCATCAACTTCTACACCCCGTCGTACGTCTCGGCGAAGCCCGGCGCGCCCGGCGCCGGCGACTACCCGGGCAGCCAGGGCATCGCGTTCCGGCCGCCGGTCGGCCCGGTCACCGACATGAACTGGCAGATCGAGCCGGCGTCGCTGACCCGCCTCCTCACCCGCATCCACCGGGACTACCCGGGCACCGCGCTGATGATCACCGAGAACGGCGCGGCGTACCCGGAGGGCCCGAACTCCGACGGCGAGGTGCACGACCTGCGCCGCATCGAGTACATCGACGCCCACCTGCGCGCCTGCCACGACGCGCTGGCCGCCGGAGTCGACCTGCGCGGCTACTTCGCCTGGTCGCTGATGGACAACTTCGAATGGGCCGAGGGATACAAGAAGCGCTTCGGTATCGTGCACGTCGACTACACGACGCAGCAGCGTGTGCTCAAGGACAGTGCGAAGTGGTACCGCGAGGTGATCCGGCGCAACGGTCTCGAGTAGGGAGTAGCTTGGTGACGACGCGGGAACGGCCCACTCTGGAAGCTGTGGCCCGTCGCGCCGGGGTCTCCCGCGCGACAGTGTCCCGCGTCGTCAACGGCTCCACGACGGTGGCCGCCACGATCCGGGACGCGGTGAATCGCGCCGTCGACGAGCTCGGTTACGTACCCAACCAGGCCGCCCGCAGCCTCGTCACCCAGCGGACCGACTCGATCGCGCTGATCCTGCCGGAGACCGCGAACCGGGTCTTCTCCGACGACCTGTTCTTCCCGGCCATCATCCGGGGGGTCGGCGTGGAGCTGGAAGCCGCCGACAAGCAGCTCGTCCTGATGATGACCGGCTCGGAGGCCGGTCATCATCGCGTCGAGCGGTACGCCGTCGCCGGCCACGTCGACGGCGTCCTGTTCGCCTCGATCCACGGCGCCGACCCGCTGCCCGGTCTCCTCGCCGAGCGCGGCATCCCGGTCGTCTGCAGCGGCCGCCCGCCCGCCGCGGTGCCCTACGTGGACGTCGACCACGCCGGCGGGGTCGCCGCCGCGGTGCGCCACCTGGTCGCCGGCGGCCGCCGCCGGATCGCCACCATCGCCGGCCCGCAGGACATGGTCGCCGGCCAGGCCCGCCTGGCCGGGTACCGGGACACCCTCGACGAGGCCGGCCTGCCCGCCCTGGTCGCGAACGGCGACTTCACCCGCGACTCCGGCGTGACCGCGATGCGCGAGCTCCTCGACCGCGACCCGGCGATCGACGCCGTCTTCGCCGCCTCCGACCTGATGGCCCACGGCGCCCTCCAGGCGCTGCGCGCGGCCGGTCGCCGCGTCCCGGACGACGTCGCCGTGATCGGCTTCGACGACTTCGAGATCAGCCGCTACAGCGACCCGCCGCTCACCACGGTCCGGCAGCCGATCGCCGAGGCCGGGCGCACGATGGCGCAGCTCATGCTCCGGCTGATCGCCGGCGACGAGGACATCCCGGAGTCGGTGGTCCTCCCCACCGAACTGGTCCTGCGCGAGTCGGCCTGACCGGCTCAGAGCGACGGCGTCGAGCTGATCGCTATCGGCTTGCCCAGCGACCTGCGGGCCAGCAGCGTGGCACCCGCGATCGCGGCCGGCATGAAGAGGATCGCGCCGAGCGGGATGAGGAAGACCAGGAAGACGGCGACGCCGAAGCCGAGCGTCAGCGGCTTGTTCCCGCCGAGCACCGCCCGGCGGTGGCGGAGACGCTGACCGCGCCGCTGGAAGGGGACGCCGGTCAGCTCGAGCGCCAGCAGCCAGCCGCCGACCGCACCGCCGATCACCGGGATCACGGTCTGGCCGACGAACGGCAGCAGGCCCAGAAAGAAGAGCGGGATCGCCACGAGCACGCCGATGCCGATCAGCCGGAGCGAGTCGACGAGGCTGCGGCGCAGCGACTCCAGCAGGCCGACCTGCACCTCGTCCGGTACGCCGCCGAAGCGCTCCTCGATCCGGCCGGAGATCGTCTCGTAGAACGGGTCGCCGATCAGCAGCGTCACCGCAGTGAACGTGAGGATGCCGAGCAGCACCGAGAGGCCCAGGATCCCGGCGCCGGCGAAGACCTGCACGACGTCGCGCAGCCAGGCGGTCCAGCCGTCGGCGAACCAGGTCGCCTGCTCCGACAGGTCGGGCAGGAAACGGATCAGCAGGACCAGCAGGACGATGTAGAGGATTCCGGAGAGCAGGGCCGGCACCAGTCCGAGCAGGAGCAGCCGCGGACTGCGCAGGATCAGCCCGAGGCCGCGGCCGAGCAGACCGGCCCCGGTCGCGAAATCCCGGAACGCCGACGACACTCGACTTCGATCACCGCTCACGGTCCGTGAGCTTAAGGCCTGCCCGCCAGTTCAGGAGCCGGAGGGGGACGGGCTGGGTGAGGCCGACGGCGTCTCGCTCGGGAGCGGCGGCGTGTCGGACGGGTCCGGGTCCTCGGTGATCCGGGTGGGTGTCGGCACCGGCGGCTCGTTCAGCAGCGGCGGCGATGACGTGGGGGTCAAGAGCGGCGGGGGTACGGAGGTGACGACCGTCACCGTCATCGTGACCGCGGGGGCGGCGGACGGCGCCGACGCGGCCGGCACGGTGGTGGCCGGGGCCGCCGTGGTGCGGGGCGGGCGGGCCGTGTAGCCACCGGCGGGCGCACTCGTGGCGGTCGCCGGGGCGGTGCCGATGCCGCCGACGCCGTCGGGAACACCTGCGGCGCCGAGCGCGGCGGACTTGATCGCCGGAGCGCCGAGGGTCCAGCCGGCGACGACCGCGAACGGCAGACCGACGATCACCAAACCGAAAAAGAGGGATTTAGGGGACAAGCGCACGTACTGAAGACGCGCGAAACGCCCAAAAAGTTACGGCTTTTCGGACATCTGGCCCATATGTCGTTCAGGCGTTGAGGAACGTGGAGATCCGGTCCCGCAACTCGCGGCGGTTGTTCCAGAGGATCGCGGGCCGGTCGAAGATCTCGAGCTCGGCGTCCGGCAGCAGACCCGCGAGGCGTTCCGCCCACGCGGCCGGGTGCACCTCGTCGCCCTGACAGCCGATCACGAGCGCCCGCCCCGGAAAGGCGGTGAGCGCCTCGACCACGGGCACGGCCGGCGCCGACCAGATCGACTCCAGCTCCTGGGCCAGGCCGTCCCGCTGCAGCTGCTCGACCCGCTGGCGGAGGTGGCTCCAGCCGGCCGGGGTGTTGCGCACGGCCGGCGGCAGCTCCGCCTCCACGGCCTCGGCGATCATCGCGGCCTCCCCGGACTCCACCGAGGCGATCAGCCGTTCCAGGCGCTGGACGGCCGCGGCCGGGCGGGTGCCGTCGAGCGGGGCGGGCAGGTAGAGCACCACCCGGTCGAACCGGGCCGGCTCGGCGGCCAGCACCCGGCACAGGGCGGCCGCGCCCATGCTCACGCCGACCGCGCGGGTGGCGCCGTGCAGGCCCGCCACGGCGGACAGCTCGGCCGCGAGGTCGGCGAAGGACCAGGGGCCGGGCGGTACGTCGGAGCGCCCGTGGCCGCGGAAGTGGAAGAACACCCGGCGCCCGGTCACCCCGCTGCCGAGCGGGCGGGTGCCACTCAGGTCACCGGCCAGCCCGTGGGCGAAGACGGTCACGGGTTCGCCGGTGCCGGTGACGAGTTGCTCCACTCGTACGCCCGAAGGGAGAGTGACCAACTCGGTGGCCGGACCCGGCAGCGTAGGGCGACCAGTCCGCGGCCCGGTCCGATCTCCGCGCTGCAGGCGCGGGCCTCCATCCGGAGGGGGAGGCCCGAAGCGGCCCCTCAACGGATCACCAGAAGCCCTTGCCGTCGGACAGGTCCTTGAGGCCGGGACGGACGTCGAGCAGATAGACCAGGGCCGCCGCGATGCCGATCATGCTGAAGATCAGGAGCTGGCCGGCGGTCAGGAACGTGATGACCAGGCAGACGCCGATGATCGCGGCCCACGCGCCCTTCGGCAGGGTGCCGATGGCCTGGAAACCCGCGCCTCGCTGGATCAGGCAGTGGATCAGCGCCACCGACTGCACGATCAGCGAGACCAGCAGCACCACGAGGTCGATGTAGTTGCGGACGTCGTCGAAGAAGATCGGCGCGGAAGAGGCCATGACGGCGATTCTATGCCGCAGGCCCCGGCGACTGCCGGGGCCTGCGATGCATGTCGTTGCTCGGCTCGTTACTCCGCGGACTTCGGGGCGGCCGGCTTGGCCCGCTTGCGCGGCGCCTTCGGAGCGGCCTCGACGGCCTTGGCCTCGGCCACGACGGCCGGGGTGGCCTCGACGGCCTTCGGCTCCTCGGTGGCCTCGATGTCGGCGTTCACCACGTCGGCGGCCTCGACGACACCGGTGCCGACGACGCGCTCGCCGCGGGCCACCAGCTCGGTGTAGAGCGCCACGGCCCGCTCCTGGGCGACCTGGGCGAAGGCGTTCGCGGCGCTGGCCGCGTTCTCCCGGATGGCCACGAAGTCGGTGGTGCCGGCCTTCTCGCGCAGCTCGGCGGCCTTGGTGCCGGCCTGGTCGTTGTAGACCTTCAGCGAGGCGGCGGCCTTGTCGCTCAGCTCGGTCAGCACGGCCGGGAGCTTGCGCAGCTGCTGGTAAGCCAGGTCACCGGCGCCGGCGGCGGCGTAGAGCGGGGCGGGGATCTTGGTCTTGGTCTGCTCGGTCACTTGGACTCCTCAGTGATCGGGTCTTCAGAAGGCGGCGTTTCGTTGCGCGCGTTCTCGTTGCGGAACGTCTCGTAGATCTGCGACAGGGACTGCTTCTGTGCGACCGTGAGCTCCGGGTCGACCGCGATGGCGGCCAGCACACCCTGCTGGCCCTCGCCATCGAGCAGCCCAGCCCGCAGGTACATCGCGGGCGTCGACACTCGCAAGGCGCTGGCGATCTGCTGCAGCACCTCGGCGCTCGGCTTGCGCAGGCCACGCTCGATCTGACTCAGGTAGGGGTTGGACACCCCGGCCTTGTCGGCGAGCTGGCGAAGAGAGATCTTCGCGGTCTGCCGCAGGTCACGGATGAAGGATCCGATGTCCTCGGGCAGGTCCTTGGATGTGGCCATGCGTCGAAGTTAGCGCGGAGTGCTAGCTGTTGCAAGCAAAACGCTTGCTCCAGCTAGCGTGAACCGAGTCACCCCGCCATTCACCAAACCGCGCGAACCTCGCCGACCGGGCGTCCGCCGCCCAGCACGACCTCCCTCAGGTCCGGCGTCTCCACACCGAGCCGGCGCAGCGCCTCCAGGAGCACCGGCACCCGGGCACGGGTGGCCCCGTCGGAGATCTTCAGCGCCACCGCGCCGAAGCCGGGCATCGCGGCCGCGGCCACCCCGTCGGCGCCCTTCTTGACCAGCAGGCCCGGCATCGCGTTCATCAGCACGGTGTCCTCGGTGCCGGTGCCCGCGACGAGTTCCGGATGCGCCCGCATGGCGTCGGCGACCCGGCGCTCCGGGGTGCCCGGCTCGGCCTCGACCAGCCGCTGGAACGCCCGCGCCAGCCCGATCGGCGAGACCGCGAAGATCGGCGCGCCGCAGCCGTCGACGCCGAGCGCCGCGATCGGCTCGCCGGCGAGCCGGCTCACCGCGTCGGCGAGAGCCTTCTGCAACGGGTGATCAACTTCGAGGTACGAATCCAGCGGCCAGCCGTTGACCACACAGGTGGCGAGCATCCCGGCGTGCTTGCCGGAGCAGTTCATCAGGATCGGCTCGGCCTCGCCGCCCGCGCGCAGCCAGGCGTTCCGGGGCGTCTCGCCGAGCGGCAGGTCGGCCGGGCAGCGCAGCGCGCCCGGCGTCAGGCCGGCCGCCGCGAGCATGTGCCGGACCCGCTCGACGTGGAATCCCTCGCCGTCGTGGCTGCCGCTCATCAGCGCGAGATCGGCCTCCTCGCGCGGGACGAGACCGGCGTTCAGCAGGCCGACCGTCTGCAGCGGCTTGTTGGAGGATCGGGGGAAGAACGGGCTCTCGACGTCGCCGAAGCCCTCCCCCGCGGTGAGCGCGACGACGCCGTGGTGGACGCTCTCGACGAACCCCGAACGGACTACTTCAGCGACGATCACGGTTGGGGCACTCCGAGCAGGTCACGGGCTTGAGCAGGGGTCAGGGGCGGGCGCTGGGCGAGCTGGGCGAAGCCGACGGCCCGCGCCACGAGCTGCATGTTCGACTCGACGGCACGGCCCTTCGCGTACGTGAGGGTGTCCTCCATCCCGACCCGCAGGTGCCCGCCCGCCGCGAGCGACGCCAGCATCACCGGCAGGGTGCTGCGGCCGATGCCGGTGGCCGAGAACGTGGTGCCGGCCGGCAGGTCGCGGATGACCTGCTCGCACGCGACCAGGGCGGCCGCCGTGCCCGGCATCCCGCCCGGCACGCCCATCACCAGGTCGACGTGGACGTGGCCGCCGAACGGCAGGCCGTATTTCCCGAGCAGCCGCTGCAGGGACGTGAGCTGGCCCAGGTCGAAGATCTCGTACTCCGGCACGACGCCGCGCTCCTGCATGCGGGTGTGCAGGTCGACGATGAACTCCCAGCGGTTCATGAAGACGCCGTCGCCGAAGTTGACGGTCCCCATCGTGCAGGAGGCCATCTCCGGGCGTGCGTCGAGCACCGCGAGGCGGTCCGCCTCCGGGTCGGTCACCGCGCCGCCCGAGGAGAGCTGCACGATCAGCCCGGTGGACTCGCGCAGGGCCGCCACGGTCGCCCGCAGCCGGCCCTGGTCGAGGGTGGGCTCGGCGGCGTCGTCCCGGATGTGCACATGGATGATCGAGGCGCCCAGCGCCTCACATTCCTTCGCGGTCGAGACCAGCTCATCCAGGGTCACTGGCAGAGCCGGCACGTCCGCCTTGCTGCTCTCCGCGCCGGTCGGGGCGACGGTGATCAAGGTCCCGGTCATGCGGCTCATATTGCCAGGTCTACGCCGTGTCTATCGCCGCCGCCGATTCCCCCACGGTCAGCCGGGCGTCGTCGGCGACGTTCCGCTTCAGGACGGCCAGCGCGATCATGCCGAGCTCGTGGTGCCGGACCGCCGTGCCGACGAAACCGACGGCACGCCCGTCCAGCTCGACCGGGGTGCCCTTGGCCGGCGGGTGGTCGGAGGCGACCCCGTCGAAGTGCAGCAGCACCAGGCGGCGCGGCGGCCGGCCCAGGTGGTGCACCCGGGCCACCGTCTCCTGGCCGCGGTAGCAGCCCTTGTCGAGGTGGACGCCGGTGGCGATCAGCCCGGCCTCGGCCGGGATCGTCCGGTGGTCGGTCTCCCAGCCCAGCCGCGGCGTCCGGGCGGCGACCCGCACCGCTTCGTACGCCCAGAGCCCCGCCCTCGGCACGCCCAGCTTTTCGATGACCGACGTCTTGGCCTCGCGCGGCACGAGCAGGTCGACGCCGAGCGGCACGCGTCGCGCGAGTCCGCCTTCGAATTCCCGTACCGAATAGAGGCTCGTCGGCTCGGGAGGCACGGACCCGGCGGCGAATTTCGGACCCGGCACCGCACCCACCCGGGGCGCCCCGAGATCGGGGAAGAGATCGGCCGCCGCCGGCCCCACCACCGAGAGGACCGCCAGCTCCGACGTCGCGTCGCGCGGCTCCACCTTGGTGAAGAAGCGCATCATCTCGAGGTATCGCAGCAGGCCGGCACCCGCGCCCGGCTCGGTGTCGAGCCAGGCCGTCGTGCCGTCCTCGGTGATGTAGGCGTGGTGCTCGACATGCCCGTTGGGCGACAGGACCAGGAGTTCGCTGCCTTGGTTCGCCGACAAATCCGACAAATGCTGAGTTGTCAGGGTGTGCAGCCAGCTCGCCCGCTCCTCGCCGGGAACCGCGATCACCTCACGGTTCGACCGGTCGATCACCCCGGCCGCGGTCTCCAGCAGGCGCTGCTCGCGCATCGGGTCGCCGAAGTGGGCCGGAACCCCGGCGTCGGCGGAAGTCGGGTCGAGATCCTCGACCATCACGGTGGTCACGCGTTCTCCTTGCAGTCGCCGCACACCCCGAACAGGGACACGTGACCCACGTCGACCCGGAAGTCGCGCTCGTCGCGCAGCCGGTCGGTCACCGGCAGCATGACCGCCGGGTCGACCTCGGCGATCGAGCCGCAGGCCCGGCAGACCAGGTGGACATGCTGGTCCTCGCCGGCCGCGTGGTAGGTCGGGGAGCCGTGCGACAGATGGGTGTGGTTCACCAGGCCGAGCTCCTCGAGGAGCTCCAAGGTCCGGTAGACCGTAGTGATGTTGACGCCGGCCGCGCGCTCGCGGACCGCGTTGTGCACGGACTCCGGTGTCGCGTGACCGAGTTCGTGCACCGCTTCCAGAATCAGCTGACGCTGCGGGGTGAGCCGCAGACCACGCTCACGCAGCATGGCGGCTAGCGATGTGGCGGACACGCTGTCGAGCATAGTTCGCTAGTTTCAACAGCTGTGACCGAGCGGATCCTGGTGTCTCCCGGCGACCTTCTCGGGGACGGTGTCTTCGAGACCCTCGACCTGCGTCCTTCGGGGCCATGGCTGTTGCCCGAGCACTTGGCGCGGTTGTCGCGGTCCGCTTCACTCTTGGAGATGGCGCCGCCGCCGGACTCTGTGATCCGCTCCCACATTTCGGATATTTCCGATTTGTCGGGCGCGCTGCGGATCATCTATACCCGTGGCGGGCTGGTGAACGTCTCGGTGAGCGCCATCCCGCCCGCCGTGCTCCGGGAGCGCCGCGACGGCGTCCGCGCGGTCAGCGCCGGTCTGGGTCAGGCCCCGCCGTGGTCCATCGCCGCGGCCAAGTCACTCTCCTACGCGAGCAATCTCGCGGCGCGGCGCTGGGCGGCGCGGCATGGGGCCGAGGAGGTGGTCTGGCTTTCCAGCGACGGGTACGTGCTGGAAGCACCCACTTCCTCAGTGGTCTGGCTGACCGGCGGGATGCTCTGCACGGTCCCGCCCGCCGAGGCCGGAATCCTCGCCGGAATCACCGCCGCCCACCTGCTGGCGGTCGCCGGCGAAGTCGGCCTGAAATCCGCCGAACGCATGATCACCCTGCCCGAACTGGCCGCCGCCGACGCGATCTGGCTGGCGTCCTCCCTGCGTGGCCTGGCCGAGGTGACCGAACTCGACGGGGTGCCCCGGCCTCGATCCCCCTGGACCCCGCGCCTGCTCACCCTGCTCGGCTTCCCACTCCCAGCGCCCGCCCCTTAGCCCGACGCCCAAGCCCGCGCGCCTCCGCCCACACCGCCGCGCCCGTCCGCGCCCGTCCACGCTCGACCCCGTCCCGCCCCCGCCCTCGTGCCCGATCTTGTTGATTCAGCACGCACCGTTCCCGCGCAGATCAACAAGATCGCTCACTCGCACCGCTCGCCCGCGCCCCACCCCCAGCCTCGTCCCAGATCTTGTTGATTGGGGCGGGCCCGTCCCTGTGCGGATCAACAAGATCGCCTACTCGCACCGCTCGCCCGCGTCCCGCCCCCAGCCTCACAGATCTTGTTGATTCAGCACGGACCGTTCCTGCACAGATCAACAAGATCGACACGGGGAGGGGCGGAGAGGCAGGAGGACGGGACGGGAGGGACGGCGGGCGGGAAGGAGAGGGCGCGGGGAGGGAGGGTCAGCCTCCGATGCGCAGGAGGCGGGCTGACATGTGCGGCTGGAGACCGCTGTTGTCGATGGAGATCTCGTGGGCGTAGAGCAGCGCGCCCTCGACGATGCCGAAGAGCCGGTGGCCGCCGGTCACGTGCAGGCCGGACGGCGTGTAGGCGACCGCGTCGGTGCCCATCTCCAGGCGGGTCGTCGCGGCCTTGCCCATGTAGAGCTCGGCCACCCCGTCCGGGCGGATCATCGTGGCTTCCATCTCGTCGCCGGGCCGGCCGTCGACGAGCACCGGACGCCAGAAGCCGGACTCGGTCAGCCACAGGCCGGTGGGCTGCGAGTCGTCGTCGAGAAGCCACGCGCGCGACTCGTAGCGCAGGAAGTCCCGGCCGTCGTGGCTGATCCGGATCTCCTGGGCGAAGTTGTAGTCCTCCTCCGCCGGGAACCCGCCCTGCCCGCGCCCGCGCCACAGCCCGACGAACGGCAGCAGGCCGAGCAGCGCGCCGTTCAGGTCGGGACCGGACCGCAGGTCGTGGGTGTCCTCGTAGGGGTAGGGGTCGACCGGCGGCGCGTTCAGCCACGGCGGTGGTCCCAGCGGGTTCTCCTGCTCGGTGCTCACCAACGCCCCCTCGAAATACGAACGGCCAGATAGCCGAAACCGCCCGCCATCGCGCCCAGGGCGGCGACAAGCAGGCTCACGAACCCGATCTCCGTAACCATGACGCGCCCATCTTATGCTGGCCGGTATGGCACGTTTGCTGGTCGTCAAGGCCACCTCCGGAGCGGATGCGGCCGAGCGCTGCTCACAGGCCTTCACGGTGGCCGGCACGGCCGTCGCGTCGGGCGTGGACGTCTCGCTCTGGCTGACCGGGGAGTCCGCCTGGTTCGCCCTGCCGGGCCGGGCCGCCGAGTTCGAGCTGCCGCACGCCGCGCCGCTCCCCGACCTGCTCGAGGCGATCCTCGCGGCCGGCCGGGTGACGCTCTGCACCCAGTGCGCGGCCCGCCGCGGCATCGGCCCCGACGACGTCATCCCCGGCATCCGCGTCGCCGGCGCGGCGGTCTTCGTCGAGGAGATCATGTCCGAGGGCGCGCAGGCGCTCGTCTACTGACCCGCGCCGCTTCCATCGGGCGGTCGGTTCTCCATCGGACCGATCAGTTCTCCATCGGGTGGTCAGGAGCAGCCGGTGGTCACGCTCGCCTGCATTCGCCCACCGTCGGTGGTCACCACGACCGAGTCAGGACCTGATCGGTACGCCCAACCGGCCGCGCCCGACCACACCGGGGTCGTCCCCGGCGGCACGCCCCGGGGGCCGTCCTCGGCGTCGCCGGCGCCGGCGTCGGCCAGGTGGGTGGTCGCCGTCCCGCCCTCGGGGCAGGCCACCGACCGGGCCTGCGGGGTGACGGCCGGATCGGCGCCGAGCGCCGCGAGCGTCTCGGCCAGCAGGGCCGGGGCCGGCCCCGCCGCAGGATCGGCCGCCCCGATCGTTCCCGCTCGCGGGCGGCAGCCGGACTCCACTCGTACCCTCAAGATCTGATCGACGGAGAGAGCCTCCGCGTCGATCGCGATGAACGAGCCCGCGTCGGCGTAGAGCGAGAGCCGCGTGCCGCCACGCACCGCCGTGACCGACGCGGCATAGCCGGCGGGCAGACCGGCCGCGATGTCGTCCAGGGCGATCCGGGCGTCGCCCTCGGGCACATAGACGGCCAGCTCCCGGCTCGCCACCGAACCCGGCCGCACCGGGGTGACCGAACAGTCCTCGATCCGCAGCTCACCGAGGCGCAGCGCCCAGCGGTCGTCGGTCGCCGCCGCTGCCAGGGCGCCCGTGGCCCGCCGCAGCTCGGTCACGGCGTCGGCGATGTCGCGCTGCTCGGGGACCGTCGGCGGGTCGTCGCGCACCGACCAGAAGCTCACGCCGGCCAGCACCGCGATCCACGCGGTCACCCCCGCCGCGATCCACAGGCGCCGGCGCCCGCTCCCCCTCGGCGGCGTCATGTCAGCGAGGCGTATTCCGGGGAGGCCAGGAACCGCTCGATGATCTCGGCGCTGCCCGGGGTGAACGGCCGGTCCAGCACCTCACCGGCCGGTACGAAGATCATCGCAGCGCCCTCGCCGAGCACCACGTCGGCCTGGGACGCGCCGGTCACGGCGTAGAAGTAGTGCTTCTCGCGCCGGTGCTCGGGCAGGTCCTGCCGGGCGAAGAGGCGCAGCGGGCCGTCGGCGACCAGGGCGGCCTCCTCGAGCAGCTCGCGGGCCGCACCCTGCTCCGGCGTCTCGCCCGGCTCGATCTCGCCGCCGGGCAGCCCCCAGACGTTCGGGTAGTAGGGCGCGTGCTCGTCGCGCAGCTGGAGCAGGATCGCGCCGGACGCGTCGACAAGGAAGGTGCAGGCGACCCGCTTCAACTTTTCGCCAACCTGTTGAGGGCGCCGAGCGCCACGTCGGACCTGGTCGTATACCAGAACGGGGGCAGCGACCTGCGCAGGAAGGCGCCGTAGCCCCGGGCCGTCTCGAGACGCGAGTCGAGGACCGCCACGACGCCCTTGTCGCCGCTCGACCGGATCAGCCGGCCGACGCCCTGCGCCAGCCGGACCGCCGCGATCGGCACGCTCACCGAGGAGAAGCCGGAGCCGCCGTTCGCGTCGACGGCGGCCGAGCGGGCGGCGGCGAGCGGCTCGTCGGGGCGCGGGAAGGGCAGCCTGTCGATCACCACGAGCTGGCAGGAGTCGCCCGGCACGTCGACACCCTGCCAGAGCGACATCACCCCGAAGAGGCAGCTCTCCTTCTGCTCCCGGAACTTGCGGACCAGGATCGGCAGCGTCTCGTCACCCTGCAGGAGGATCGGCAGGTCGGTCTTGGCGCGCAGCAGCTCGGCCGCCTGGGTCGCCGCCTTGCGCGAGGAGAAGAGCCCGAGGGTCCGGCCGCCGAGCGCCTGGACCAGCTTGAGCAGCTCCTCGGCCGCCGGGTCGGGCAGGCCGGACTGGGCGGGCCGGGGCAGGTGCGAGGCGACGTAGAGGATGCCCTGTTTCGGGTAGTCGAACGGGGAGCCCACGTCGAGCGACGTCCAGCCCTCGCCGGAGGCCGGGGCGCCCTCCGGGCCGGGCGTCGCGGCGGGCAGGCCGAGCGAGCGGGCCACCGTGTCGAACTTGCCGCCGAGCGTCAGCGTGGCCGAGGTGACCACGACGGTGCGGTCGTTGTAGAGGCTCTGGCCCAGCGTGCCGGCGACCGAGAGCGGGGCCACCACGAGCGCGCGCCGGCCGTTGCCCATGTCGGATTTCTCGACCCAGGCGACGTCGAAGTCGTCCTCCTCGAGGATCCGCTGCGACGTCGTGGAGAGCTCGTCGAGCACGGCCTTGGCCTGCTGCTTGCCGACCGGGTCGGAGTCGTCGGACTTCACCTCGCCGATCGCGCTGAGCCCGGCCCTGGTCGCCGACTCGAGCAGGGTGAGCGCCATCCGCAGCTGCTCCGGCAGCCCACTGGTGATCCGGCCCGCGGGCGTCTCGGCGAGGCCGACCGTGAGCGCGTCGGCCGACTCGGCGAGCTGCTCGGCCGCGGACGGCGGGATCATCGTGCGGGCGCGGCGGCCGGCCCGCTCGATCGCCTCGGGGGTGAGCTCGGCCTGCGCGGCCGAGGAGACCCGGTCGGCGAGCTCGTGCGCCTCGTCGACGACGAGGAGCTTGTGCGGCGGGACGATCTGGTGCTCGGCGAGCATGTCGACGGCGAGCAGGCTGTGGTTGGTCACCACGATGTCGGCCTCACGGGCGCGCACCCGGGACGCCTCGGCGAAGCAGTCGGCGCCGTAGGGGCAGCGGCCCGCGCCCACGCAGTCGCGCGCCGGCATCGACACCTGTTTCCACGCGGTGTCGTCGACGCCGGGGTCGAGCTCGTCCCGGTCGCCGGTCTCGGTCTTGTCGGCCCAGGAGCGGATCCGCTGGATCTGCTTGCCGAGCCGGCCCGCCTCGCCGAGCCACTGGCCGGCCCGGGGCGCCGGGGCGTCGTCGAAGAGCGTGTCGGCCGGGGCCTCCTCGTCGGCGTGCTCCAGCTTGGCCACGCAGAGGTAGTGGTGGCGCCCTTTCAGCACGGCGAAGCTGGGCTTGCGGCCGAGCACCGGCTCGACCGCCTGGGCCAGCCGGGGCAGGTCGTGCTCGACCAGCTGGTTCTGCAGGGCGAGGGTGGCCGTCGAGACGACGACCGGGCCGTCCACGAGGAGCGAGGGTGTCAGATATCCGAGGCTCTTGCCCGTGCCCGTGCCGGCCTGGACGAGCAGATGCCGCTTGTCCTTGATGGCCTTGTCGATGGCCTCGACCATGGCCTGCTGACCGGGGCGGGTGCTGCCGCCGGGGACGGCGCCGACCGCTGCGGCGAGGAGCTGCTCGGCGGTCGCCTTTTTTCGGGTAGCTGCGGGCACGGAGGAACCGTACCCGCCACCACCGACATAACCGGACCACCGCTAGGGTGCACCTCATGCCGAGCGAGATGGTCCGGGTCATCTACACGAAGTACGACGGATCGGCTCATCGTGACTACCCGGCCCGCCGCCTGGCCGAGGACGACCTGGGCATCTGGGTCGGCGTGACCCGCGGGACCCCGTCGGTCTACCACGGCCGCCCCTCGGTGGAGCAGATTCCGTTCGTGCTGCTCATCCCCCACTACGCGTGGTGGACCGGGATGTTCAACCCACCCCCGCGTACGAGTGAGGTCTACTGCGACGTCACCACCCCGGCGCGCTGGGAGGGTGACACGGTCCACATCATCGACCTCGACCTGGACGCCGTGCGGCGCCGGGAGACCGGTCTCGTGGAGCTCCGCGACGAGGACGAGTTCGAGGAGCACCGTAAGGCCTTCGGGTACACCGACGACGTCGTGTCGAACGCCAGGGCGGCCGCCGAGCAGCTCATCGTGGCGCTCGGCGACGGCACCGAGCCGTTCGCCACGCACTACCGCAAGCACCTCTCAGAGGTCACCCAGTAGAAGCTTCTCCGGGTTCTGCTGGTTGAACAGGCCCGTGATCCGGCCCTCGTCGACCGCGACCGTGAGCACCGCGAGCAGCGGCACGCCGTCCGGGCGGGTGCCCCGCAGCAGCATCGCGGCACCCCCGTTCACCAGCACCGGGTCGACCTTGATGTCGGTGACGCCGGCCAGCTTGCGGCCGAGCAGCCCGGTGTAGAAGCGGGCCACCTTGTCGGCGCCGCCGACCACGTTGAGCGCGGTGCGGACCAGCCCGCCGCCGTCGCTGATCGCGACCACCTCGGGGGCGAGCACCGCGGCGAGCGCCACCACGTCGCCGCTCTGCGCCGCCGTCAGGAACGCGTTGAGCACCCTGCGCTGCTCGGCGACGCCGGCGGTGTGCTTGATCCCGCCGTCGGCGACCGCCCGCCGGGCCCGGCTCGCGTGCTGCCGGGCGGCCGCCGGCGTGGTGTCGAGGACCGTGGCGACCTCGTCGAACGGCACCGCGAACGCGTCGTGCAGGACCAGCGCCACCCGCTGTTCGGGGGTCAGCCGTTCGAGCACCACGAGCAGGGCCACGCTGATCTGGTCGGCCCGTTCGGCCAGCTCGGCCGGGCCGGCGTCGGGGTCCACCACGTACGCCGGCAGCCACTGTCCGGGGTACGCGGCACGGCGTACCCGGGCTGAATTGAGCTGGTCCAGGCAGATGCGCGCGGTGACCGTGGTGAGCCAGCCCCGCACGTCCCTGATCTCCTCGGTCTGCTGCGCGTAGCGCAGCCAGGCCTCCTGCACCGCGTCCTCGGCCTCGGACCGGTTGCCGAGCATCCGGTACGCGACGGCGGTCAGATACGTGCGCTGGGCCTCGAACTCGGCGGCGTTCCCGGGCGGCATAGGAGGAATTCTGCGCGAGATCACCGGTTGCGGGTAGCACCTGTGCCACAGTTGAAACAGGCAAATCGCACTTATCGGAATGGTGACGCGTGAAAGACGCAGCTACTATCGCGGGCAGCCTGGCCGGGCTCGCCGGTGCCGGTGGCGCGGTCTCGGTCGCGGTCCGCCGCCGGAACCGCTCGAGCATCCCGGCGGGCCACGCGCTGATCCGCGACACCGACATCGACCCGCTGCCCGGCGTGATGCGGCTCCGGCTGACCGGGATGACCGTGCCGGTGGTGCCCGGCCCGCACGGGGAGCTCTTCCTCGGCGCCGGCACCCCGCAGCCCGGCCGCACCCTGCGGCGGCTCGTCCTCGCGCCGCTGTTCACCCGGGGCCAGGCCGGCTCCGGGCGGCTCTTCCGCGATCAGCGCACGCCGTTCCGCCTGGTCGTCGAGTTCGGCGGGCGGAGCCGGGACACCGAGACGCTCCTCCGCGCCTACCGGATGCTCGACCAGCAGCTGCGCGACCACGGCAGCCTGCTGACCCGCTGCCGGGACGGCGTCGTCACGCCCGGCGTGGTGACCGTGACGGTGACCGGGATCGTGGACGTCCGCGAGTTGCTGGCCGCACAGCGCGACAGGTACGCGTTCGCCGAGGGCACCTTCGACGACATCGGCTCCCGGTCCGCCCCGCCGGCGCTGGTCCCCGCGGTCAGCGAGCCGTGGAGCCGCCGGTTCGGCTGGGACGGCCGCGACCCGATCACCGCGGAGGAACGGCACCAGCTGCACGCCCTCGTCCGGGCCGCGCACGCCGACGGTCGATCCGTACGGATCTCGGGTCTGCCCGAAGGGTCCCGCAGGGCCCGCGCGGCGATCTGGAGCGAACTGGGCGCCGCCGGCGTCGACGCGATCGCGGACGCCGACCTCGGTGGACTCGCCAAACATCTGCGCCACCATCCGGTGACCGCCACCCCATCGCCACCTCCGCCGCACGCGCCTGCCCGGGTGACCCGGAGGCCTTCGCCCCGGCCTCTCGTTTAAAGACGCGCCGGACGAGGCAACCTGCGTGGACCGATAGCATGCCCAACGGAGATCCAACAAAAAGCCGTCGATAGAGGGTCCACGCCGTGAAGTTTTCATTCCGTCCCGTCGAGGGCGCTTTCTACGACCTCTTCAGCAAGGCGGCATCCAACCTGGTGAAGGGGACCGAGCTCCTCAACGAGCTCGCACTGCCCGGTGTGGACGTGCAGTCGGTGGCGGATCGGCTCAGCGACGTGGAGCACGACAGCGACTCGATCACGCACGAGCTGTACAAAAAGATCAACTCCACGTTCATCACGCCCTTCGACCGGGAGGACATCTACTCGCTGGGCTCGCAGCTCGACGACGTGATGGACCACCTGGAGGCGGCCGGCAACCTGCTCTACCTCTACGGGCTCACCGACCTGCCGTCGCTGCCCCGGGAGATGCACGAGCTCGTCACGGTCCTCGACCAGCAGGCGAAGGTCACCGCCGACGCCATGCCGAGGCTGCGGTCGATGAAAAACCTCGAGGAGTACTGGATCGAGATCAACCGGCTGGAGAACGACGGCGACCGGGCCTACCGGATGCTGCTCGTCCGGCTCTTCTCCGGTGAGTACGACGCGCTGACCGTGCTCAAGATGAAGGAGGTCGTCGACGAGCTCGAGGCCGCCTGTGACGCGTTCGAGCACGTGGCGAACACCGTCGAGACCATCGCGGTCAAGGAGTCCTAGATCTTGGATCCCGAGCTCATAGCCGTCGTGGCGGTCATCGTCGCCGCGATGGCCTTCGACTACACCAACGGCTTCCACGACGCCGCGAACGCGATCGCCACGAGCGTCAGCACCCGGGCGCTCACGCCGCGGGTCGCGCTCGCCATGGCGGCCGTCGGCAACTTCATCGGCGCGCACCTCGGCACCGAGGTGGCCAAGACGGTCGGCGACGATCTGGTCTCGCTGCCGGTCGGCGTACCCAGCCTCGGCGTGGTCTTCGCCGGCGTGCTCGGCGCGATCACCTGGAACCTGATCACCTGGTACTTCGGGCTGCCGTCCAGCTCGTCGCACGCGCTCTTCGGCGGCCTGGTCGGCGCCACGCTGCTGGCGTCGTTCGGCGCCGTCCAATGGGGCAACATCGTCAGCAAGGTGCTGATCCCGATGGTGCTCTCGCCGATCGTCGGCCTGATCCTCGGCTTCATCATGATGGTCGCGATCATGTGGATCTTCCGGCGCGGGCATCCGGGCAAGCTGAACCGCGGCTTCCGGCTCGCGCAGACGTTCTCGGCGGCCGCCATGTCGGTCGGGCACGGCATGCAGGACGCCGCCAAGACCATGGGCATCGTGGTGCTGGCGCTCTACACCGGCGGCTACCAGAGCTCGGCCACACACATCCCGGAATGGGTCTACTGGGCGTCCGCCACGATGCTGGCGCTCGGCACCTACGCCGGTGGCTGGCGGATCATCCGCACCCTCGGCCGCAAGATCATCGACTTGGGGCCGGCCGAGGGCTTCGCGGCCGAGACGGTCGCCAGCTCGGTGCTCTACTTCAACGCGCAGGTCCTGCACGCGCCGATCTCGACCACCCACACGATCACCTCGGCGATCATGGGCGTGGGCGCGACGAAGCGGCTCAGCGCGGTCCGCTGGAACGTGGCCGGCAACATCGTGATCGCCTGGGTCACCACGTTCCCGGCGGCGGCCCTGATCGCCTGCGTGATCTATGTGGTGGTCCGCCCGCTGTTCTGACGGGCCGACCGTTTTGACGCGGCCGGCTGCCCCCGCCCCTGCCCCGCCCCCGATCTTGTGACTCTCCACAGCAACGGCCCTGCCGAAAGTCACAAGATCGCGGGGAAGCTCCGCGCCAGCGCGAGAAGCCGCGCGCCAACCCCCCGATCTTGTGACCCTCCACAGCAACGGGCCCGCCGAAAGTCACAAGATCGCGGAGGACTCCACGCCAGCACGAGAAGCCGCGCGCCAACCCCCCCGATCTTGTGACCCTCCACAGCAACGGGCCTGCGGGAAGTCACAAGATCGCGGGGACCCGGGGCGCGGGGACGGCGGGAGCGCGGGACCTACGACGGATAGAAGACGCCGATCTCCTCGCGCAGCGCGTCCAGCAGGCCCATCACCTCGAGCGTCGCCGCGTGCGTGATCAGCGGGCTCTCCTGTTCCCCGGCGAGGAAGCAGCGCTGCGCCTCGGCCGCCTCGAACTGGTAGCCGCTGCCCTCGTACGGGAACTCGAACGTCTCCGGCGCCTTGTCCGGCCGGTTCAGCACGAACGAGCGCGGCATGAAGAAGCCCGGCGGCAGATCGATCCGGCCGTCGGTACCGGTGATCGACGCGGCGTTCCGGCTGGCGCCGTTGATGCTGCAGGTGAGGGCCGCGACCGCGCCGGCCTCGTAGCCGAGCAGCACGCCGGTGTTCTCGTCGACGCGCTCCGGCGTCAGGTGAGCCCAGGCGTGCGCGGTGGCCGGGGTGCCGAGCAGCAGGTGCACCAGGTGGATCGGGTAGACGCCGAGGTCGAGCAGCGCGCCGCCGCCGAGCAGCGGGTCGCGGAGCCGGTGTGAGGCGGCGAACGGCCCCTGCAGGCCGAAGTCGGCGTGGATGGCGCTGACCCAGCCGATCGCGCCGTCCTCGACCAGTTCGGCGATCTTGCGGATGGCCGGGTTGCAGCGCATCCACATGGCCTCCATCAGGAACACGCCCTTGGCCCGGGCCGCCTGGACCAGCTGGGCCGCGCCCGCCAGGTCCACCGTGATCGGCTTCTCGACCAGCACCGCCTTGCCGGCTTCCACGCAGAGCATCGCGCCCTCCAGGTGGAAGGCGTGCGGTGTGGCGACGTAGATGATGTCCACGCCGTCGTCGGCCGCCAGTTCCGCGTACGAGCCGTGCGCCCGCGCGAATCCGTGCCGTTCGGCGAACGCCTCCGCCGTGGCCTTCGAGCGCGATCCGACGGCGGCCAGCTCCGCCCCCTCCACCAGGGGCAGGTCGGCGGCGAATGTGCTGGCGATCCCGCCGGGGCCGAGAATGCCCCAGCGCACCTTCTGTCCACTCATGATCGATACCGTATCGCCCTCACCGCCCTCGGTGGCAGGATCGACGGGTGACCGACTCGATGCCCCTCCCGCCCGCGATGCTCGAGCGGGCACGTCAGTTCACCGGCCCGCCCGCGCCGGCCCGTCCGGCGGCCACGGTGGTCCTTCTGCGACCTTCCGGTCCCGCTTTCGATGTGTACGTGTTGAGGCGCGCCACGACGATGGTCTTCGGCGGGGTCTACGCCTTCCCCGGTGGCGCGGTGGACCCGACCGATCGGCCGTCCACCATCCGCTCGGATTGGGCGAACCGGCTCGGCGTCCCCGAGGAGCAGGCGCACGCGGTGGTCGGCGCGGCCGCGCGGGAGCTGTTCGAGGAGACCGGCGTCCTGCTGGCCGGCCCGATCGACGAACCGGACCGGACCGTCACCCCCGCCGCCGCCGTGACCCGCGACGACGTCAACGACCTGCCCGGCGACGACGTCGACGACCTGCCCGGCGACGACGTCGACGACCCGGCCGGCGACGACGTCGACGACCCGGCCGACGACGGGTGGGAGGCCGACCGTGCCGCCGTGCAGCGACGTGAGCTCACGATGACCGATCTGCTGGCACGCCGGGGCCTGCGCCTCCGCGACGACCTGCTGCTGCCCTGGTCGCGCTGGATCACCCCGGAGTTCGAGCCTCGGCGCTTCGACACCTGGTTCTTCGTGGCCCTGCTGCCGGAGTCGCAGAACACCCGGGACGTCTCCGGCGAGGCCGACGAGACGGCCTGGGTATCCCCCGCCGAGACGGCGGACCTCCCCATGCTCCCGCCGACCAGGCACACGCTGAACCAGCTCGCAGCGCACAGCACGATCGCCGACGTGGTGGCCGCCTCCGCCCACCGCGACGCGGCGAACCCGGTCCAGCCCCGTCTGACCGTCAACCCTGAAGGCCAGGCCCGATTCGAACTCCCGTAACCATCGCCCTCACGCTCCGCCGACCCGTGACCACGCGATTCCACGGGTTTCCGTTTCCGGTAAGGGCGTAGCCACGCAACGCGTTTTGCCCAGCGGAGCGAAGCGGAGCCAGCCGGCTCGGCACGCCGGGGCCGGCGGCGGCGTTAGCCGGCGGAAGGGGGCCGCAGGGTCTGTGGGCCGGGGACTCCGTTGATGCGGTCGGGGGCGGCCGCTGATCTTCGTACGCAAAAGCACCGGCCCGGAAAATCCCGGACCGGTGCCGACGCGTGAGAGATCAGCCGAAGCGGCCGGTGATGTAGTCCTCGGTCTTCTTCTGGCTCGGGTTCGAGAAGATCTTCTGGGTGTCGTCGTACTCGATGAGGCGGCCGGGGTCGCCCGTCTTGTCGATCGAGAAGAAGCCGGTCTTGTCGCTGACGCGGGCCGCCTGCTGCATGTTGTGGGTCACGATGATGATCGTGAAGCGGTCCTTCAGCTTGAACATCAGGTCCTCGATCGCCAGCGTGGAGATCGGGTCGAGGGCGGAGCAGGGCTCGTCCATGAGGACGACCTGCGGCTCGACGGCGATCGTGCGGGCGATGCAGAGTCGCTGCTGCTGACCGCCGGAGAGGCCGGCGCCGGGACGGTCGAGGCGGTCCTTGACCTCGTCCCAGAGGTTCGCGGAACGCAGTGACTTCTCGGCGGCCTCGTCGAGGACGGCCTTCTTCTTGACGCCGTTCAGCTTGAGGCCGGCGACCGCGTTCTCGTAGATCGACATGGTCGGGAACGGGTTCGGCCGCTGGAAGACCATGCCGATCATGCGACGGACGGCCGTCACGTCGACGTCCGCGTCGTAGATGTTCTGGTCGTCGATGGTGAGCCGGCCCTCGATGCGGGCTCCCGGCAGCACCTCGTGCATGCGGTTGATCGACCGGAGGAAGGTCGACTTGCCGCAGCCGGACGGGCCGATCAGGGCGGTGATGGTCTTCGGCTCGACGGTCATCGAGACGCCGTCGATAGCCTTGAACGAGCCGTAGTAGGAGGAGACGTTGCTCGCCTCGATGCGCTTGGCCATTGATGACACCTCTTAACGGGACAGCTTGTTGCGACGGGCGAGCAGCTTGGCGGCGATGGTGAGGATCAGCACCAGCGCCACCAGGGTGAGCGCGGCTGTCCAGGCGCGGGCCGGCGCGTACCGGGAGGCGTCGCCCGCCTGCTGGTACACGAAGAGCGCCAGTGACTGCTGGTTGCCCGCGAACGGGTCGAAGTTGATCGCTGCGGCGCCACCGGCGACCAGCAGGACCGGGGCGGTCTCACCGGCGGCACGGGCGATGGCCAGCATGACACCGGTGACGATGCCGGGGAGGGCGGTCGGGAGGACGACCTTGAGGATCGTCTTCCACTGCGGGACGCCGAGCGCGTACGAACCCTCGCGCAGCGGACCCGGCACGAGGCGCAGCATCTCCTCGGTCGACCGGACGATCGTCGGCAGCATCAGCACGGTCAGCGCCAGCGAGGCGGCGAAGCCGGAGAAGCGCGGGTTGCCGTCGTTGAACCACGGGCTGACGATGAGCACCCAGAAGGACAGGATGAACAGACCCGCGACGATCGACGGGATACCGGTCATGACGTCCACGAAGAAGCGGACCGTGTTGGCGAACCGGCCCCGGCCGTACTCGACCAGGTAGATCGCGCCGAGCACGCCGAGCGGCACGGCGATCAGGGTGGCGATGCCGACCTGCTCCAGGGTGCCGATGATGGCGTGGTACGCGCCCCCCTCCGGGTCCCGGGCGCTGATGTTGTTCATCGAGGTGCCGAAGAAGTTGCCGTCGAGACGCTCGGCGCCCTTCGACACCAGCGTCCACACCACCGACGCGAGCGGCAGCACCGCGAGCACGCAGGCCGCGTAGATCAGCGACTTCATGGTGCGGTTCTTCGCGGACCGCTTGCCCTCGACGCGGCTCGCCGCGAAGTAGAGGCCGACCAGGTAGAGGGCGACCGCGATGACGGCGACCAGGACCCAGTTGCCGATGCCGGTGCCGAGCACCACGACGGCGGAGACCAGGATCGCGGCGGCCGCGACACCGAGGTTGACGCCGAGCGGCAGCTGCTTCGTCCGGATGTTGTCCGGCGTCATCACGACGCCGGCGGCTTCACGCTCAAGAAGGCTCATGCGGCACTGTCCCGGAACTCGCGGCGGCGGTAGATGATCGCGCGCGCCGTCATGTTGACCACCAGCGTGATCGCGAAGAGCACCAGACCGGAGGCGATGAGAGCGCCGCGGCCGGTGGCGTTGGCCTCGCCGAAGGTGTTCGCGATGTTGGCGGCGATGGAGTTGCCGCCGTTCTGGATCAGGTTGAACGAGATGTTGAACGTGATGCCGAGGGTCAGCGCCAGGGCGATGGTCTCACCGAGCGCGCGGCCGAGACCGAGCATCACCGCGGCGATGACACCGGGCTTTCCGTACGGCAGGACCGCCGTGCGGATCATCTCCCACCGGGTGGCGCCGAGCGCGAGCGCCGCCTCCTCGTTCATGCCCGGCGTCTGCTGGAAGACCTCGCGGGAGAGCGAGGTGACGATCGGCAGCACCATGATCGCCAGCACCAGGCCACCAAGCATGATCGACTGCCCGAACGGGCCCTCGCCACCGAAGATCGGCAGCCAGCCGAAGTATTCGTTCAGCCAGACCGAGAAGTCCCGGACCGGCTGCTGGAGCACGTCACGGCCCCACAGACCGAAGACCACACTGGGCACGGCCGCGAGCAGGTCGATCACGAAGCCCAGCGGCGTGGCCAGCCGCTTGGGCGCGTAGTGCGACAGGAAGAGCGCGATGGCCAGGGCGATCGGCACCGCGATGATCAGCGCGATGATCGAGCTGAGCACGGTGCCGAAGGCGAGCGCGGCGATACCGAAGACCGGCTCGGCGTCGTTCGGGAACCACGTCTTCTCGGTCAGGAAGTTCGCGGTGTTCGCCTGCAGGGCAGGGACCGCTTTCGACACCAGGAAGACCGCGATGGCCACGATGATGACCAGCACCATCGCACCCGCGGCCGTGGACAGGCCACGGAATCCTGTCTCGATCGAGAACCGGGTCTTCTTCGGGAGGGCCGTGCCGCCACCCAGCGGGGGCTCCTGGTAGCTGCTCGGTGACGCGCCGGAGCCGGCGCCCCGGACGTGACCGTTGTCGGTCACGCCCAGGTCGCCGGCGGTGGCGTTGGGCACCGAGCGGGAAGGGTAGTCACCCATCTGCGCGCTCGCTGTCGTCTCGGAGGGATTGACGAATGAGTCAGGAGATCGCGGCGACCGAGGTCTCGACCTTGGCCCGCAGGGTCTCCGGCAGCGGCGCGTAGCCCAGGTCGGCGAGAGCCGTCTGGCCGGCGGTGCTGGAGGTGTACTTCAGGAAGGACTGGATCTCCTTGGCCTTCGGGGAGCCCTTGCTGCAGGCGATCTCGTAGGTCACCAGCACGATCGGGTACGCGCCCGGGGTGGTGGTGGCGTAGTCGAGCTCGAGGGCCAGGTCGCCGTCGGTGCCCTTGACGGTGGCGTTCTCGAAGGTCTTGCCGGCCGACTCGCCGGTCAGCTCGACGAACTCGCCGGCGCCGTTCTTGATCTTCGCCTTCTGCAGGTCGCTGTTCTCGGCGAACGAGAGCTCGACGTAGGAGATGGTGTTCGGGGTGCTCTTGACCTTGGAAGCCACACCGTCCGACTTGGCCGCGCCGGTGCCGCCCGGGGCCTTCCACGCCTTGGCGTTGCTGTACTTCCAGTCGGCCTCGGCGGTCTTGCTCAGGTACTTGGTGAAGTTGTCGGTGGTGCCCGACTCGTCCGAGCGGTGGACCGTCTCGATGGTCGCGTCCGGGAGGGTCGCGCCGGAGTTCTCGGCCGCGATGGCGGCGTCGTTCCACTTGGTGATCGTGCCGGAGAAGATCTTCGCGAGGGTGGCGGACGACAGCTGGAGACCGTCGACGCCCTGCACGTTGTAGACCACGGCAACCGGGCCGATGACCATCGGGAGGTTGAGGGCCTTGCCACCGACGCACTTGGCGTCGGCCTGCGGCTGCTCGTCCTCCTTCAGGGCGGAGTCGGAGCCGGCGAAGTCGGCGGTGCCGGCGATGAACGCCTCGATGCCCGCGCCGGAACCGGTGCCCTGGTAGTCGACCTTCGCGTCGCCACACTGGGTCTGGTACGCCTTGATCCACTCGTCCATGGCGTTCTTCTGGGCGGTGGAGCCCTGTGCCGTCAGGCTGCCGCTGACGCAGCTGCCGGCGGCGGCCGAGGCGCCGCCTTCCGCCGCCGGCGCCTCGTTGTCCGAGCCGCACCCGGTGAGTGCGATCGTCGCAGTCAAAGCAATGCCGGCCACGAAACCGGACCGCTGGAGCTTCACGGTGATCCCTTCGGTTCTCTTCTGCTGCCGGCGTCGCTCACCGGCTCACGTTCGAAAAGCTAAGAGCGCCAAAAGAACGGCTAGTCGGTCGCAAATGAACTGGGGGTGAACAGGTAAACCCCAGAAGGTAGCCATCCCCGGAGCGACAGTTGTCCGTTAAGTGAACCGCGCGCTCTCCATCCGATATATCCGGTATTTCGGGGCGGCCGTGACCTGGGCGAGATTTCCCCGCGTCCGCGCCGTGACCATCCACCTGCGAGAACTACGGGACGCAGGTCACATTTCACGGAGAGTGCCCAATCAAAGGCATCAATTTCGTACGGGGTGAGGCCCGGTCTCCGCCGGAATTCGGCAGCCGCGCTTCGGGCCGGAATCGTCGCCTTCCCGCTTCAGCCGCCCCGTGCTTGGCTGAACGTCAGGGCTGGGCTTGCGCCCGAATTGTCGCTCTCCCGTGCAGCCGCCCGTGCTTGGCTGAACGTCAGGGCTGGGCTTGCGCCCGAATTGTCGCTCTCCCGTACAGCCGCCCGCGCCCGGCTGAACGTCAGGGCTGGCCTTGCGCCCGAATCGTCGCTCTCCCGTACAGCCGCCCGTGCCCGGCTGAACGTCAGGGCTGGCCTTGCGCCCGAATTGTCGCTCTCCCGTACAGCCGCCTTCGGCCGACCGGACGCCGGCGTTGCCCTCGAGCCCGGGATGCCCCCGCGTGGCCGGCTGCAGCGCATGACTGCCCGAACCGGTCGCGTGACAGCCGCGGCCACGGCCACGGCGACCCGGCTGCAGTCCATGGCCGCCGAATCCACCCTCCGGCAGGCCGAGCCTCGCCCGGATGTGGCTCATCACTGCCGGAACCGCAGCGAACGCATGGCCGACCAGGCTGCAGCCCATCGCTCCGACACGCCGAGCGCCACAACAACAAGCTGCAGCCGGCCCAACCGAGCCGCCGCCGGCGAGGACGGGTGATCACCCTTGGGCTGGGCGCCACTGTCGTCTCGACGCCCGATTTGTCGCTCTCCTGTACAGCCACCCGGGACTGGCTGAACGCCAGCGCGGCCCTCGTGCCCGATTTGTCGCTCTCCTGTACAGCCACCCGGGACTGGCTGAACGCCAGTGCCGCCCTCGTGCCCGAATTGTCGCTCTCCGGTACAGCCAGCCGCAGGGGTGGGAGCGGAGCCCGACGACTGGCGACCTCTCAGGGGCGCTGGTAACTGATGTCGGTCTTGTGGACCTGGAAACCCAGCCCGTGGTAGAGCTTCACCGCGCCCTCGTTGGACTCGTCCACATAGAGGTTGGAGACGGTCAGGCCGGCGGCCGCCAGGTGACGAAGACCCGCCACGCTCAAAGCCGCCCCCAGCCCACGGCGGTGGCCGTCCGGGTCGACGCCGAGTACGTAGATCTCGCCGAGCGCCGGATCGGGAGGCGAGGCGGGGTGGACCTTCGTCCAGTGGAAGCCGGCGAGGGAGCCGTCGGAGGCAACGGCCAGGAGGAAGCCGGCCGCGTCGAACCAGGGTTCGTTCTCGCGGGCCCGCAGGTCGTCGAGCGTCCACCTGCCCTGTTCGGGGTGGTGGGCGAAGGCGCGCGCGTTGATGTCGAGCCAGGCCTGCTCGTCCGAGCCGGGCCGGAAGGCGCGGACCGTGATGCCGTCCGGGAACGGGATGTCCGGGAGGGGTTCGAGCAGGGAGCGGCGCATCTGCCAGAGGACGCGGGCGCGGCGGAACCCGTTGCGGGTGGCGAAGGCCGAGGCGCCCGGGTCGTCGCCGTGCGCCCAGAAGGCGAGGGGGCCGGAGCCGGCGGCGGCGAGCAGGGCGGTGCCGTGGCCGGAGCGGCGGAACCGCGGGTGGACCACGAGTTCGCCGGAGCCGTCGGCGAGGACGGCGTAACCGGCGAGACGGTCACCGGCGTAGGAGAGGAGGTGCGAGCCTGCGCCGTGGAGGCGGAGGACGGCATCCTCGGAGAGCGGGTAGACGCCGTCGGCCGCGGAAGCGGCGGCCGCCAGGGCCAGGACGTCGTCCACCTCGGACGCGGACAGCCGGTCCGCGGCGCGGACCGGCTGCACCATCGCCATCCTAAAAAGTGAGAAGAGTCAGACCGGGAGCGAGACGGGCTCGTTGTCCGGCAGCTGGCGGCCGTTCGGCGGGACCACGAACTTGTAGCCCACCTGGCGGACCGTGCCGATCATCGACTCGTACTCGGAGCCGAGCTTGGCACGCAGGCGACGGACGTGCACGTCGACCGTGCGGGTGCCGCCGAAGTAGTCGTAGCCCCAGACCTCGCGGAGGAGCTGGTCGCGGGTGAAGACCCGGCCCGGGTGCTGGGCGAGGAACTTCAGCAGCTCGAACTCCTTGTAGGTGAGGTCGAGCGGGCGGCCCTTGAGCTTCGCCGCGTACGTGTCGGGGTCGATGTTGAGCTCGCCGGCCCGGATCGAGCCGCCGGCGCCGGCCGTCGCGTTCGTGATCCGGCCGACGGAGAGCCGCAGGCGGGCCTCCACCTCGGCCGGGCCCGCGCTGGCCAGGATGACGTCGTCGACACCCCAGTCGGCGTTCAGCGCGATCAGGCCGGCCTCGGTGACGACCGCGATGAGCGGGACGCCGATGCCGGTGGCGTGCAGCATGCGGCACGTCGCACGCGCCTCGGAGAGCTCGGAACGCGCGTCGACCAGAACGGCGTCGGGGCTGGGCCCGGACACCAGGGTGCGCACGTCACGGGGGGCGGTGCGTACTGAGTGGGGCAGAAGGTCCAGGGCGGGCAGCACGGCTGAGGGCTCGCCCGCACGTGCCGTCACCAGCAGAAGGATCTCCACACTCACCTCCGTCCTCGCGGCGCGGAAAGGCCGCTCGGGTGACCCGGTCCTGCGAACTGACCGGAGAGACTGGGGCCCGGCGTCACCGACGGGTGGGTTGCGCTTACCTTAACCGATGCAGCGCTCCGAGCACCTGGGTCGCGTTTGCAAGTGACGTAGAGAACGCCTCCGAGGTGTCTGAACGGCCCATTTCGAAAAGCGAAATTGGGATGGCGGACACAGGTCTGGCACGATCGCTGTCGTGTTCCCCTCCATGCCGCAGGACGATCCCTGGGATGCCGAAGCCTCCCAGCAGGTCGCACGGATGAGCCCGGGCCGGCCCAAGGCCGGCATGTACGGCGCCGTCCCCGACGAGGAGGAGGACGACCGGCCCTCGAGCGAGTCCGACGACGAGTTCGAAGAAATCGAGATCATCCCGGTCCGGCCGAAGCTGAGTGTCGCCATCGCCGGGTTCGCCGCGCTGCTCGCGATCGCCCTGATCCTCGGTTCGGCGACGTCCGGCCCGGACGCCCGGGCCTCGTACGCGATAGTGCTCTTCGGGGTGCAGCTGCTGGGCCTGCTGGCCTGGATCATGGCCCTCCAGCCGCCGGCCGCGCGGATCACGGCGGCGATCGCGGCGGTGACCGCGCTCGCGGCCGACTACCTGGCGGTCACCGACGACACCGCCGAGCTGCTCCCCCTGCTCTACGTGGGCGCGGCCGGGACCGTCGTCGCGCTGATCGGCCAGGTCTTCAAATCCGAGGACCGGCAGAGGATCAGCGACACCTACCGTACGACCGCCATGATCGTGTTCGGCGCGGTCGCGTACTCGGTCCTGATCGTCCTGACCCGGCAGCCGGTCGGCACCCAGGCGATTCTCGTCGCCTGCACCGGCGCCGGCCTCGCCCTGCTCGTCTCCCGGCTGACCGACGCGGTCTTCCCGAAGCCGCGGATCGCGGCCCAGGTGCCGCGCGGCGCGACCGGCATCGTGCTCGGCGCGATGGTCGGCACCCTGGCCTCCGCGATGCTCGGCAGCTATCTGGTCCTGCCGTTCACGCCGGCGAAGGGCGCGGTGGTCGGCCTGGTCGCGGCGGTCGCGGCCATCCTGGTCGACCTCGCGGTGAACTTCGGCGAGGCCGGCCGGCGGCTGGCCGGCGAGGCGCCGACGTTCTGGCTGGCCCGGCACATGCAGGGCCCGCTCGGCGGGTTCGCGCTGGTGGCCGCGACGACGTACGCGATGGCCCACCTGTACCTCACCTGACACGGCAGTTTCACCGAACCCCGGGCCGGGGCATGAAGGAGAACCATGAGGCGGAGACTGCTGACTGTCGTCGTTGTCCTGGTGCTGCTCCTCATCGGCGGCGCCGTCGTGCTGGACCGCGTCGGCAAGTCCTATGCGGAGCGCGAGCTCGCGAACCGCGTCTCCGGCGAGGTCGCCGCGCAGAACGCCACGAGCGGCACGCCCGACGTGACGATCGAGGGCTTCCCGTTCCTCACCCAGGTCGCGTCCGGCGACTACCAGGAAGTGAAGATCGCGCTGCCCGACTTCGCGGCGCCGGACGGCGCCGGCGGGACGGTGCGGATGTCGCTGCTCGACATCAGCGCCCGGGACGTGAACGCGCCCATCGACACCCTCCGCAACGGCGGCGACGTGATCGCGGGGACGGTCGCCGGCGCCGGGACCATCGGATACGCCGAGATCACCGACCTGGTGAACCAGGACGGCCTGAAGCTCGAGGAGAAGGACGGCAGGCTCCTCGCCTCGGTGCAGCTGGAGATCCCCGGGCAGCGGCCGATCGAGGTGACCGGCATCACGAACCTGACCGTCGAGAACGACGCGGTGAAGGTGAAGTTCTCCGAGGTCACGTCGAAGGACCTGCCGGCTTTCCCGTTCCTGCAGGGCATGATCGACGCGCTGTCCTACGATCTGAAGATCCCCGACCTGCCGCTGAACCTGGTGGTCCGCGAGGTCCAGGTCCTCCCGGAGGGCCTGCGGGTCACGGCGGGCGCCGAGAACGTGAACCTGTCAGCGGGCGCTCGATGAGTACCCGGTAATCGTCCGATCCCGGATGGTGGTCGGTGCTGTTCCGCGCCTTGGGCTCGCTGATATGGTCGAGCGCATGAGCCTGTTGCTCACGAAAAGGCGCGCGATCGACCTGTGTCGCGTGGCCGCGTGCCTGTGTCGCCCTGTCAACTGACGGGGCCACTCGGTGCTGAGCACCTCCTCTAGATAGCCCGGGGCACTTCTTCTCTGCCCGGCAGTGGCGCCGTCGCACAAAGCAGCCCGTGATCCGTAGCTCAACCATGGGTCCGCGCGGAGTGCGACCGCATCTCCGTGCGCTGACTCACCCATCACCCACCATCAGGGAGTGAATCGATGAGTCGCGACACCGCACTCGTTTCGGCCGACTGGGCCGAGAAGAACCTGGACACGCCGGGCGTCGTCTTCGTCGAGGTCGACGAGGACACCACCGCGTACGACGGCGGCCACATCCCGGGCGCCATCAAGATCGACTGGAAGAAGGACCTGCAGGACCCGGTCCGCCGCGACTTCGTCAACCAGGAGCAGTTCGGCGCTCTCCTCTCCGAGCGCGGCATCTCCAACGACGACACCGTGATCCTGTACGGCGGCAACAACAACTGGTTCGCCGCCTACGCGTACTGGTACTTCAAGCTCTACGGCCACGGCGACGTGAAGCTGCTCGACGGCGGCCGCAAGAAGTGGGAGCTCGACGCCCGCGTCTACACCAAGGACGTCCCCACCCGCGCCAAGACCACCTACACGGCCAAGGCGCCCGACCTCGAGATCCGCGCGTTCCGCGACGAGGTCGTGCAGGCCATCGGCGTGAAGAACCTGGTCGACGTGCGCAGCCCCGACGAGTTCGCGGGCCGCCTGCTCGCCCCGGCGCACCTGCCGCAGGAGCAGTCGCAGCGGGCCGGCCACATCCCGACCGCGATCAGCGTGCCGTGGAGCAAGGCCGCCAACGAGGACGGCACCTTCAAGTCGGACGAGGAGCTCGCCAAGATCTACGGCGAGGCCGGCCTCGACGGCAGCAAGGACACCATCGCGTACTGCCGCATCGGCGAGCGCTCCTCGCACAGCTGGTTCGTGCTCAAGGAGCTGCTCGGCCACGAGAACGTGAAGAACTACGACGGCTCGTGGACCGAGTACGGCTCGCTCATCGGCGTTCCGATCGCCCTCGGCGACGAACCCGGAAAGGCCTGATCATGACTTCTCCTGCTGCCAACGTCGCGGCCGGCTGCGCCGCCCCCGATCAGTCCGCGCCCCTCCCCAGCAGCGTGGACCTGACCCGGGAGACCGTCATCACCGGCGTCGTGACCAGCGCCGAGGGTGAGCCGGTGGGCGGGGCGTACGTGCGCCTGCTCGACGGCTCCGGCGAGTTCACGGCCGAGGTCGTCTCCTCCCCGGAGGGCGTCTTCCGGTTCTTCGCCGCTCCCGGCTCCTGGACCGTCCGGGCCCTGAGCCGCTTCGGCAACGGCGAACTCGCCGTCGACGCCACGGTCGGCGTCAACGAGGTCGCGATCAACGTGGCCACCGCCTGACCCACGCTCTGTTCGCAGAAGGGGGCGGGAGATCCCGCCCCCTTCTGCTACGAACCGCCGGAAGTGACCACCACCGCGTCCGGAGGCACCTCCGGGCGGCGGCGCGACAGCCGCCGCACACCGGTGTTGAGCACCGCGATCAGCGGGACCGCCACGAGCGCGCCGATGATGCCGGCCAGCACCACGCCGCAGGCGATGCCGATGATCACCGCGAGCGGGTGGATGGCCACGGCCCGGCCCATGATCAGCGGCTGGAGCACGTGCCCCTCCAGCTGCTGCACCAGGATCACCGCGCCGAGCACCAGCAGCGCCACCACCCAGCCCTGGTCGACGAGCGCGACCAGCACGGCCACCGCGCCGGAGACGCTGGCCCCGACGATCGGGATGAACGCGCCGAGGAAGACCAGCGCGGCCAGCGGGAACGGGAACGGCACGTCGAGGATCAGCAGGGCCAGCCCGATGCCGACCGCGTCGATGAAGGCCACGAGCACCGTCGCCCGTACGTAGGCTCCCAGGGTCGCCCAGGAGGCGTCCCCGGCGTCCGCGAGCGACCAGCGCGCGTTCACCGGGAAGAGCCGCACCACGAAGCGGAAGATCTTCCGGCCGTCGCGGAGGAAGAAGAACGTCGCGAACAGCACCAGCACCAGGCCGGTCGCCACTTCAGCGATGGTCGCCGCGGTGGCGATGCCGGTCGAGGTCAGCTGCGTGGTGTTCGAGTTCACCCACTCCTGCGCCGAGTCGATCGCCTGGTCGACCTGGGCGTCGGAGAGGTGCAGCGGCCCGGTCCGCGCCCAGTCCTGGATCTGGCGGACGCCGGCGCTCGCGTTCTCGGTGAGGTTCGGCAGGCCGTCGATGAACTGGTTCACGACGAGCGTCAGCGTGCCGACCACCGCCGCGAGGCCGCCGATCAGCACCAGGAACGTGGCGAACGAGCTCGGCACCCCGAGCCGCAGCAGCCAGCCGACGGCCGGGCCGAGCAGGGCGCTGAGCAGCAGCGCGATGGCGAGCGGTATCACCACGATGCTGACCATGCCGATCAGCCTCAGCAGCGCGAGGCCGACCACGCCGACCACGATGAGCCGCCAGCTCCAGGCCGCCGCGACCCGCAGCGGCTGCGGCACGTCGGCGTCGTCCCGGCTGTTCGTGGAGTGGTGCACGATCTCCGGTTCGGGTGGGCGCGGTGCGAAGTCGGGCTCCGTGGCCGCGTTCTCGTCGCGGGCGGTCCGGACCTGTTCCCGGCCGGAGTCGTACGCCTTCTTCAAGTTCTCCCGGACTCGCTGCAAGCGGTTCAACCGCCTACCCCCTCGGCACTGAGCGCGCTGTGTGATACGCGTTCATCACGGTAGTGCCCTGATGCCCGGATGGCTTGCCCCGCCCGGCGGCGAGGGGGGAGAAGTCACGGGCGTACCGTCTGCGGATGTGAGCGCCGATACCGCTACCGAGGCCGGACTCCCGATCCGGATGCTGCACGACCGCGTCCTCGTCCGCCAGGACGGCGGCGAGGGGGAACGCCGATCCTCCGCGGGCATCGTCATCCCCGCCACCGCCACGATGGGACGCCGGCTGTCCTGGGCCACCGCCGTCGGCGTCGGCCCGAACGTCCGCTCGATCGTCGTGGGCGACCGGGTGCTCTTCGACCCCGATGACCGGTCCGAGGTCGAGCTGCACGGCAAGGATTACGTCCTGCTGCGCGAGCGCGACGTGCACGCCGTCGCCGCGACCCGGGTCTCCTCCGACGGCACGGGCCTCTACCTCTAGCCCTGCGGCCAGCCTCCGCTCTGCGGGTGGTTCTGCTGGGGGAAGGGCGGAGGACCCATCGGGTACGTCGGAGCCGACTGCGGATAGGGGCTCTGCGGATGAGGTGGCGGGCCGTAGCCCGGCTGCGGGTGCGCGTAACCCGGGTAGTACATCGGCGGGGGCGGCGGCGCGGCGAGGCGCACCGGGACCGGCATGACCGGCTCGTCCGGCGGGGCGACCGCGCGCACCACGCCGTCCGGGAACGTGATCCGGTAGTTCTCCCCGTCCCACCAGGCCGACGGCGTCTGCGGGTCGCGGCCGGCGAAGACCGACCTATACCCGACGATCGCGGCGAGCAGCTCCCGCTCCTCGGCGACGGTCTTCTCGACGTCCTTCGGGTCGTGCGCGAGCCCGCGCTGCATCCCGTCGCGCAGCAGCGCCAGCCGGGTCGCCGCGAACTGGAAGCTCTTCATGGCCCGGTGCCCGGCCGGACCGGCCACCCGCTTGGCCCACTGCCGGGCCGAGTGCCGGCGGCCGAGGCTGGCGAGCGAGGCCACCTCCGGCGGTGCGAACCAGCCGGTCCGCACGTACAGCGGCAGGACCCGCTCGGCGAGCCGGCCCTCCCAGCTGCGCAGCGCGATCGCGAAGCCGACGACCGCGAAGAAGAACGGCACCATGAAGCCGAGGTAGCCGTACAGCATGATCAGCGTCTCGCCGGTGGCCGCCGAGAGCGTCGGCAGCAGGTTGAACAGGCCGTGCAGGATCATCGCGGCGAGCAGGCCGGCGATCGGGGCGAGCCACCGGGTGGTCCGGTCGGCGCTGCGGGCCGCGATGCCGAGGCCGATGCCGGCCATCGAGGTGAAGAGCGGGTGCGCGAAGCCGGTGAACAGGATGCGCACGATGAAGATCAGGAAGACGTTCTGCAGGCCGGTGGCCGGGCCGTACTCGTCGGCGCCCGCCGCGTATCCGTGGCCGCCCAGGTAGAGGACGTTCTCCACCATGGCGAAGCCGAGCGCGGAGAGGCCGCAGTAGACGATGCCGTCGGTGATGCCGGACCACTCGCCGCGCCGCCGCCAGAACAGCAGCAGCGGGCCGAGCACCTTCATCGACTCCTCGATGAACGGCGCCACCAGCACGGCGACGAGCGCGTCCGGCAGCCCGATCCTGTCGAAGAGCCAGGCCGCGCCGGTGTTCACGACGAGCGCCACGGCGGTCGCCACGGCCGCGCCCCAGGCGAAGCAGAAGACCAGGTACTTCACCGGCTCCGGCTCGTAGCGGTCGAGCCAGGCGAACGCGCTGGCCAGCAGCGGGACGGGCAGGATCGCGGCGGTCAGGCCGATGGCGAGGCCGGTCACGCCGATCGAGTAGCCGAGGAAGACGAGCATGCCGATCGCGGCCGAGGCGATCAACGCGATCACCGCGGTGACCGGCAGCCAGCGCCGCCAGCCCATCCGGCGGCCCGGGATCGGCGCGCTCGCCATCGCCTCGGTGGTCTCCGGGTACGGCGGAACCGGATCAGCCGTCACCACCGGGCCGACTTCCGGACTTTCCGGACTTTCCGGCCGGTTCTGATCAGGGGTCGCTGCCTGCGGGTCGGGCGACCCCGGCGTCGAGACGTCGGCCATGTCAGCCAGCGTAGTCACCGGCGTCGCGGGAAGCGTGCCCGAGGATCTCTCAGGTTCTTCTCGGGCGCTGCCGCCGGCGGGCGCCGCGCGGCCTGCCGGACCAGCCGATCGCGTCCCTCACCTGCCGGGTCGCCTCGGCGTACTCGACGCCGGTGGCCCGGAGCAGGTCGGCCACGGCGGTGCGGACCTGCGCCACCACGACGCCACCCGAATATCCGACGCCCTCCCGGTAGGCCTTGCCCGCCTCGGCCACCGAGCGCAGCGCGCGCTCCCGGGCCGCGAGCGGCTCGACGCCCCGGTCCCACTCCTGCCGGAGCAGGTCGACCGCGTCGCCCAGGTGCCGGATCGCGACCGGCAGCACGTCCGGGATCGGCTCCTGGTCGTTCAGCGCGGTCTGCGCCCGGCGGATCAGCACCCGGACGTTCCGCAGCGAGTACGTGAGCTGGGCGGCGCCCTCGACGTACTGGGCCAGCGCCCCGCGGCTCCGCCACCGCGCCGGCGCGAACGCCACGTTCTCCCGGGCCGCCTCGATGGCCGAGCGGAACGCTTCGAACGTACCCTCGGCGGCTCGCAGACTCTCCAACGCGGCCTGGACCCTCGCCGGGTCGTGGGCCGCCAGGCCCCCGGCCGCCTCGTGCAGTCCCCCGGTGAAGGCGCGCAGTGCCGGATCGGCGGCCCGGGAGACCACCCTGAGCGGGTTCAGCGGCAGCAGCAGGCTCATCACCGCCAGCGCGATCCCGCCGCCCACGAGCGCGTCCAGGAAGCGCGACCAGGGCTGACCGGTGCTCGTGGTGAGGGTGGCGACCAGGACCGCCGAGGAGGCCGACTGCACGATCAGCGGGGCGCCGCCGCCCACCGCTGTCGCGATCAGCACGGCCAGCATCACGATGAGGCCGATCTGCGCCGGACCGGTGCCGATCAGCAGGATGATCCCGTCGCCGATCCCGATGCCGACCGCCACGCCGAGCACCAGCTCGGTGGTCCGCCGCAGCCGCTGGCCCACCGAGGAGCCGAGGGTGATCACCGCGGCGATCGGGGCGAAGAACGGGACCGGCCGCCCGAGCAGGTCGTGCGCCACGAACCAGGCGAGCCCGGCCGCGAGCCCCGCCTGCAGCGCGAGCATCAGACCCGCACGCCCGCGGGCCAGAGCGGCGATCATGGGTTCAACCTACGTGCCAGGATGCGACTGTGACATCTTTGCCCGATCGATTCCGGGCGGCGGCGCGCGGCGCCGGCGCCACGACGAGCGACGCCGACCTCGACGCCGCCGCGAACTACCTGCTCGGACGCTGGACCGAACCGCAGCGCCACTACCACGACGTGACCCATCTCGCGTCCGTCCTGGACGTGGTCGACCGGTTCGCCGGCCTGGCGCCGCACCCCGACCGGGTACGCCTCGCGGCCTGGCTGCACGACGCCGTCTACGACCCCCGGGCGCTGGGCGACGCCAACGAGCGGGACAGCGCCGAGTTCGCCGAGGGCCTGCTGCTCAGCCTCGGCGCCCCGGAGGAGGTGGCCGCCGAGGTGGCCCGGCTGGTCAATCTCACCGCCGGGCACGCCACCGAGGAGGACGACCCGGACGGCGAGCTGCTCTGCGACGCCGACCTGGCGATCCTGGCGGCCGAGCCGGAGCGGTACGCCGTCTACACCAGCGCGATCCGCCGCGAGTACGCGCACGTGCCGGACGACGCGTTCCGGGCCGGCCGCAGCCAGGTGCTGACCGAGCTGCTGAAGCTCCCCTCGATCTACCGGCACCAGCCGATCAGGGACGAGTGGGAGGAGCGGGCGCAGGCCAACCTCAGAGTCGAGCTGGACGAGCTGGCCTGACCAGGTGCTTCGGGCGGCGCAGGCCCGCCGCCCGGAGCCGGGAGGCCAGCTCCCGGGACGGCAGCAGGGTCGCGCCCAGCCAGAGCGCCGGGCGGAAGCGGAACTCCGGGATGTCGTAGTGGTCCCGGTCGAACGCCCTCGGCGGCGCGCCCAGCATCTCCGCGAACGCGTGCAGCTCCTCGAACGACACGTCGCTGACCAGGTGCGACCAGAGGCAGCCGCGACCCGGCCAGAGCGGTTCGTCGACGAGGATCAAAGATCGATCTCGAGCAGCTCGACCCGGCGGTCGGCGGCCAGCCCGCGCACGTCCGGCACCCCGATCCGGGCCGCGTCGGCGGTCGCGTCGTCGGGCATGGTCTGCGACTGCCGCTCGGCCGTGACCCGGGCCAGGTAGTGCTCGACCTCCTTCTGCCGGACCGTGGCGTCCCAGCCCAGCGCGTCCCCCATGATCTGGGCGGCGTGCTCGGCCGACTCGGTGCCGCGGTGCGTGGTCTCGATGGAGATCCGGGTGCGCCGGGTCAGCACGTCGTCGAGGTGCAGCGCGCCCTCGGCGAGAGCGGCGTAGGCCACCTCGGCGGCGAGGTATTCCGGGGCGCCGGCGAGCGGGGCCGCGAGCTGCGGGTCGGCGGACATCATCGCCAGCAGGTGCATGGTCATCGTCCCGTACCGCTCCAGCAGGTGCTCGACCACGCCCGCGGTGACGCCGTGCCGCCGCGCGAGGTCGTGCCGGTCGCGCCAGGCCGCGGCGTAGCCGTCCGCCCCGAGCAGCGGCAGCTGATCGGTCCGGGACGGCTGCGCCGGCCCGCCGAGCCGGCGCACCGCGCGGTCGATCACGTCGGCGGCCATCACCCGGTATGTCGTGTATTTCCCGCCGGCGACCATGAGCAGGCCCAGCATCGGCTCGACCACGGCGTGCTCGCGGGACAGCTTCGACGTCGAGTCGGCCTCGCCGGAGAGCAGCGGGCGCAGGCCGGCGTAGACGCCCTCGATGTCGTCGGTGGTGAGCGGCCGGTCGAGGACCGTGTTGACCTGGTCGAGCAGGTAGCGGATGTCGCGGGCCGAGGCCGCCGGGTGCGACCGGTCCAGCTGCCAGTCGGTGTCGGTGGTGCCGATGATCCAGTGGCCGCCCCACGGGATCACGAAGAGCACGCTCGTGGCGGTCCGCAGGATCAGGCCGGCCTCGCCGGTGATCGCCGAGCGGGGCACGACGAGATGCACGCCCTTGGAGGCGCGGACCTTCATGCCCGGGCGCAGGCCGACGTCGCGCAGCATCTGCGACATGTCGTCGCTCCAGACGCCGGTCGCGGCGACCACCGTCTTGGCCCGGACCTCGAACTCGTTCATGTGGTTTGGCATGGGTTTTCCGCCGCGGGAAGGCTCAGCGCCCGGTGCTTCCAGGTCGCGGACCCGGACGCCGACGACCTGGCGGGCCTCCCGGACGAAGCCGGTGACCCGGGCGCTGGTGACCACGGCGGCGCCGAGGCTCGCCGCGGTCCGGCCCAGGTTGACCACGAGCCGGGCGTCGTCGACCTGGCCGTCGAAGTAGCGGATCGCGCCGGCGATCTTGTCGGCGCGCAGGCTCGGGAAGAGGTGGCGGGCGCCGTCGCGGGTGAGGTGGCGGTGCAGCGGCATGCCCCGGCCCGGGCCGAAGACGCCGGCGAAGACGTCGTACGCCGCCACGCCGAGCCCGTAGTAGCCCCGCTGCCAGGCTCGCCGGGCGATGTTCGCGGACGGGAGCGGGACCAGGATCGGCACCGGGCGCACCAGGTGCGGCGCGAGGCGGGTGGCGAGCAGGCCACGCTCGGTCAGCGCCTCGTGCACCAGGTGCAGCTCGAGCTGTTCCAGGTAGCGCAGGCCGCCGTGGATCAGCTTGCTGGAGCGGCTCGACGTGCCGGCCGCGAAGTCGCGGGCCTCGACCAGGGCGACCTTGAGCCCGCGGGAGGCCGCGTCCACCGCGGCGCCGGCGCCGGTGACGCCGCCACCGACGACCAGGACGTCGAACTGCTCGTCACGGAGCCGGCGCAGGTCGGCCGTCCGCCGGATGGGTGAGAGACGACCGGCCGAGTTCCGGGAAACCGAGGGATCACGCACCTGTCCCAGGTTAGCGCCCCCGGGTGTACCCCACGCGGACGAAAAAAGGCATTCCCGTACGCATCGCGGCGCATCTCCCTAGCGTGGGTGCGTGCGGGGACGCTGCGCCGGGATCCTGTTGCTCGTCCTGGCCGTGATGCTGACGACGGTGCCGCCGGCCCGGGTGGCGGCCGCCATCACGTCGCCGTTCACCACCCGGTTCGACGTGAACGCGAACGGCGCGATCCTGCTGCGCGGCAACGCGAACCTCACCTGCCCGGTCACCCTCCTCACGCCGACCTGTGCGAACGCCCGCAACGGTGTGGGCTCGACGACCGGCGAGGAGCTGAACGACAACGGCTATCCGATGGCCTTCACCGACGCGGACGGCGACCCGGCCACCTTCAACGACAGCACCGCGGCGATCGGCATGCCGGCCGGCAGCACGGTGCTCTTCGCCGGGCTCTACTGGGGCGCCGATCCGAGCGCCGGCAGCGCGGTGGGCTCCCTGCTCGGGGCGGCCGCGCCGGCCCCGGCGGACAAGAACAAGGTCCTCTTCCGTACGCCGGCCGGTTCCACGTGGAACCCGATCACCGCGACCAGCGTCTACACGATCAGCGCCTCCGGGCCGTACCAGGGCTTCGCCGACGTGACCGCCCTGGTCGCCGGGGCCGGCAACGGCGTCTACTCGGTGGCGAACATCCAGTCCGGGCGGGGCGCCGACCGGTACGCCGGCTGGACCCTGGTGATCGCCTACGCGAACCCCGCCGAGGACATGCGCAGCCTGCGGGTCTACGACGGGTTCGGCTCGATCGCCTCGGGCAGCGTGTCGATCCCGGTGACCGGCTTCGAGACGCCGCACAGCGGGACCGTGCGCGCCGAGGTGGGCGCCGTCGCGTACGAGGGTGACCTGGGCAAGACCGGCGACGCCCTCAAGCTGAACGGCCAGACGCTGAGCGACGCGGCGAACCCGGCGGCCAACGCCTTCAACAGCACGGTCAGCGAGGGCGGGTCGATCGTCGGCGGCCGCACCCCGAACCACCGGAATCTGTTCGGCGTCGACATCGACCGGTTCGACGCCTCCGGGGTGCTCGGCAACGCCGCGACCAGCGCGACCCTCACGATGACCACGAACGGCGAGACCTACTACCCGGGCGTCATCACCATCGCGATCGACCTGTACGCCCCCAAGATCGTCACCACGATGACCGCGACCGACGTGAACGGCGGCGCGCTCGTGCCGGGCGACGAGATCGAGTACCGGATCGCGGTCCGCAACGACGGCCGGGACATCGCCGACGGGGTCACGCTCACCGACCCGATCCCGGTCTGGACCACGTACGTCCCCTCCTCCCTGCGCATCGAGGGCGTGCCGGTCACCGACGCGGCCGACGGCGACGGCGGCGAGACGGGCGCCGGCACCGCCGTGTTCCGGCTCGGCAGCATCCCGTACCAGGGCACCACCTACGTCACGTTCCGGGTCCGGGTGGACGCCGGCGTCCCGGCCGGGCACGCCGTCGCCAACCTGGTGAACGTCGGCTACACCGGCCGCACCACGAGCGTGGCCGTCGCCTCGGCCGGCGCGGCCTCGGCCACCCCGGTCCTCCAGCCGGAAGCGAACCTGTCCGCCACGCTGACCGTGGCGCCCCCGTACGTCCGGCGCGCGGACCTGCCGGAGAACGTGGTCTGGACCGGGATCGTCCGCAACGCCGGACCGGACCTGGAGCCGGCCGCCGTCGCCGAGCTCACCCTGCCGGCCGGGCTGACCGCCGGCACGCTGCCCGCCGGGTGCACGCCGGCCGGACAGGTGATCACCTGCGCGCTCGGCCCGCTGCTCCCCGGCCACCTGGCCAGCGTCACGATCCCGGCCGTCGCGGACGTCTCCACGGCGTCCTCCGCCTCCGCCTCGCTGACCGCGGAGGGCAGCGGCCGGGACGCCGCGGCGGGTGACGACACGGCCACCGTGGCGCTGGTGGTCAGCACGCCGCCGGTCGCCGCCGACGACAGCGCGACCACGACGCATGCGAGCCCGGTGTCGATCGACGTGCTGGCCAACGACACCGGCGCCGGCACCACGGCGATCGTCGCGATGCCGGCACACGGCGCCGCCGTCGTCGAGGCGGACGACACGATCACCTACACGCCGGTACCGGGCTGGGCCGGCGTCGACACGTTCACCTACGAGGCGGGCGACGCGTACGGCGGGACCGACATCGCCACGGTCACCGTGACCACGGCGAACGCCCCGCCGATCGCGAACGACGACGAGCGCAACGCCCCGCCGGCCACGGCGGTGTCCGTCGCGGTGCTCGCCAACGACACGGACCCGAACAACGACCTGCTCACGGTGATCGGTTTCGGTCAACCGCAGTCCGGCGCCGGGACCGTAACCCAGCTCGGCCCGCTGCTCTTCTACACGCCGGATCCGTCGTTCAGCGGCCGGGCGGACTTCACCTACACGATCCAGGACAGCCGTGGCGGCCAGGCGACCGGCACCGTCCACGTGAACGTGGAGAACGCCGCGCCCACGGCGGCCGACGACGCCTACACGACCCCGTTCCAGACCACCGCGCTGATCGACGTGCTCGCCAACGACACCGATCCGAACCTGATCGACACCAAGGCCGTCGACGCGGTGGACCCGCCCGCCACCGTCGTCGGCGGCCTGGTCCGCTACCAGCCGCCGGCCGGGTTCTCCGGGACTGTCACGTTCTCGTACACGATGCGCGACAGCGGCGGGCTCACCTCGTCCGCGACCGTCACGGTGACCGTGCTGAACGACCCGCCGGTCGCGGCCGACCTCGCCGTCGGCCTCGCCTACGGGCAGAGCGACGACGTGGACGTGCTGAGCCACGCGACCGACGCCAACGTCCCGGCGGACACGCTGCGGGTGAGCGGCGCGACGAACCCGGCGCACGGCTCCACCGTGGTCCGGCCCGACGGCACGATCCGCTACACCCCGGACACCGCCTTCTCGGGTACGGACCACTTCGACTACACGGTCGACGACGGGCACGGCGGCTCGGACACCGGCCGGGTGACGGTGACCGTGGCGAACGGCCTGCCGGTGGCCCGCGCCGACGCGATCACCGTGCAGGCCGGCATCCCGCGGGTCATCGACGTGATGGCGAACGACGACGGCGACCCGAACGGCGACCCGCTGACACTGACCGTCACCGGATCGCCGGCTCACGGCACGGCCGTGATCGGTCCCGGCAACGCGATCACCTACACGCCCGGGGCGGGCTACCGCGGCGCCGACTCCTTCGGCTACACGCTCAGCGACGGCCTCGGCTCGTCCACGGCCACCGTGACGATCGGCGTCGTGAACTCGGCGCCGACAGCCCGCGCCGATGCGATCAGCACCGACACGGACACGGCCGTCACGGTCGATCCGCTCGCCAACGACGACGACCCGAACGGCGACGCGGTCACCCTGGCCGGGACGACGGCGGCGGCGCACGGCACGGTGGTCCGGAACGCCGACGACACGCTCACGTACACCCCGGCGGCCGGCTTCTACGGCACCGACACCCTCGGATACACCGTCGAGGATCCGGAGCGGCTGACCGGCTCGGCGGTCGTCACCATCACCGTACGGAACGCCGCACCGATCGCCGCCGACGACTTCTTCGTGGCGCATCCGCAGGTCACGACCGTGCTGGACGTGCTGGCGAACGACCACGACCCGAACACCGGGCAGGCGCTGTCCGTGGCGTCGGCCGGCGCGGCCGGCAAGGGCGCCGTGGTGCTGCGCACCGACGGGACGCTCACCTACCGTTCGGCGCCCGGCAGCACCGGGCAGGACACCTTCGCCTACCAGGTCACCGACGATCTGGGGCGGACCGACGACGGCCTGGTGACCATCACGATCAACGGCCCGCCGGTGGCCGCCCCCGACGCGGCCTCGACGGCCTCGGCGACGGCCGTGACGATCCCGGTGACCGCTAACGACACCGATCCGGAGTCGGACGCCCTGACCGTGGTCTCGGTGTCCACGCCCGCGCACGGCGCCGCGGCGATCGACGGCCCCGGGACCGTCCGCTATGCGCCGCATCCGTCCTTCGCCGGGACCGAGCTTTTCGCGTACGTCGTCCGTGACAGCGCCGGAAACACCGCGACCGGCTCGATATCCGTGCTGGTGGCGCCCGTCCCGCCGATCGTGGTCCCACCGCCGCCGGCGGTCACCACTCCCCCGGCTCCGGCCTCGCCCACCGTCTCGCCCACGCCCTCGCGCCCGGCCTCTCCGACGGCCTCGCCCACGGTCTCGCCCACCTTTTCTGCGACGGCCTCGCCCACCCTTTCGCCCACTCTTTCGCCCACGGTCTCGCCCACCCGCAGCGCCGCCCCGCCCGTCGTCCCGGACCGGGCCGCGATCACCAAGCCCGGCGAGCGCGTCGCGGTCCCGCTGCCCCGCACCGATCACCAGGGCCGCCCGGTCACCGTGACCGCGGTCGGCACGCCACAGCACGGCACGGCCGTCCTCAACGCCGACGGGACGGTGACCTACACGCCCGATCCGGGGTTCACCGGCACCGACACCTTCACCTACACGGTGGTGGACGCCAACGGGAACGTGGCCCGGGCGACCGTCGTCATCAGGGTGGGCGACGAGCAGTCGCCGGGCCCCGCGGAGGGTTCGCCCCTACCGGCCACCGGCACGGGCGCGGCCGCCGTGGCCCGGTTCGGCGCGGCGGTCGTGCTGGCCGGTGCGGGTCTCTACCTCGCCTTCCGGCCGCGAAGCCGCTCCTGAGACGCTCCGGATTTGCAACCGATCCGCACCTGAGAGCGGTCACCCCGGCACCTCCGGGCCCATAACCTCCGACTGGTGACGTACCGTTTCGCGGCTTTTCTGACGGCTGTCGCGCTCCTGGCCCTGACCGGTGTGGCCGTGACGACCAGGGAGGCCAGCGCCGCGATCACCGATCCGTTCGTGCAGCAGTTCGGGATCAACGCCAACGGTGCGGTCATGTTGCGCGGCAACGCCAACCTGCGCTGCCCGGCGGCCGCGACCGGCTGCACCGCGGGCCAGGGTGGGAGCGCGACGACCGGCCAGAACGAGTCGCTGAACAACAACGGCTACGACATGGCGCACAACAACACCGACAGCGACCCGGTCACCTTCAACCACAGCGCCGCGACGGTCACCCTGCCGGCCGGCAGCACGGTGCTCTACGCCGCCCTGTACTGGAGCGCCGACACCAAGGCGGGCACCAACGGGACGGCGGCCACCACCCCCGCCGACAAGGGCAAGGTGCTGTTCCGGACGCCGGCCGGGGGCGGCTGGACCACGATCACCCGGGATCGGATCTACGCGCCCACGTCGCTGACGGCGTACCAGGCCGTCGCCGACGTGACATCGCTGGTCTCCGGCGGGCGCAGCGGCACCTACGAGGTGGCGAACATCCAGTCCGGCACCGGGCGGGACAGGTACGCCGGCTGGGCGCTGGCGATCGCCTACCACGACGACGGCCAGCCGATGCGCAGCCTGCGGATCTACGACGGCTTCGGCGTGGTCAGCAGTGCCTCCACGTCGCTGACCATCGACATCGCCGGCTTCCAGACCCGGCAGAGCGGCGCCGTGGACACCGACATCGGCACCGTGGTCTACGAGGGCGACCTGGGCAAGACCGGCGACACCCTCAAGCTCGACACGAACGCGATGGGCGACACGCTGAACCCGGCGAACAACTTCTTCAACAGCACCGTCAGCGAGGCCGACACCGCGGTCGCCGGGCGCGACCCGGCCTGGTCGAACCTCATGGGCGTCGACATCGACCAGTACAACGCGAACGGCAGGCTCGCCAACGGCGCCACCTCGGCCTCGCTGACCCTGACCACGAACGCCGGCGGCGAGACGTTCTATCCGGGCGTCGTCACGTTCACCACCACCCTGTACGCCCCGAAACTGGTCACCGTGATCACCCCGACCGACATGAACGGCGGGGACGTGCTGCCCGGCGACGAGATCGAGTACCGGATCCTGGTCCGCAACGACGGCACCGACACGGCGGGCAACTCCACGCTGATCGACGCCATCCCGACCGGGACGACCTTCGTACCCGGCTCGATCGCGGTCGCCGGCGTGGCGAGCGACGACTCCCCGTACGCGGGCGGGAAGGTGACGTTCGGTCTCGGCACCCTCGCCTACGGGCAGAGCACGTACGTCACCTACCGGGTCCGGGTGAACGACAGCACCCGGCCGGGCGCCGACATCGTCAACGTGCCGAACACCAGCTACCAGGGCAGCACGAGCCCGCTCGTGCTCACCGGGATCGGTGACGCGGACACCCGGACCGTCCGGCAGCCGGACACCGACCTGCGAGCCGCCGTCACCGTGTCGCCGTCCGTCGTGCAGCGGGCCGTCGCGTCGAACCCGGTCAACTACACGATCGGCGTCACCAACCGCGGCCCGAACATGGAACCCGAGCCGACCGCCGTGCTGGACCTGCCGGCCGGGGTCACCCCGTCGGTCACCCAGCCGGCCGGCTGCTCGGCGTCCGGGCAGCGGATCACCTGCACGCTCGGCGCGCTGGCGAGCGGATCCACCGGCACGGTGACCGTGCCGGCCGTGGCGGACGGCAGCGCGGCCACCACGGCCACCGCCACCCTCACCGTCTCCGGGATCGGCGCCGACCCGGCCCCGGCCGACAACACCGCCACCGCGGACCTGCGGGTGAACGCCGCGCCGCAGCCCCAGCCGGAGACCGCCGGCGCGGACGGCGGCACCCCGGTCACCATCCCGGTACGCGCCAACGACACCGACCCGGACGACGCCACGAACACCCTCACCGTGTCGGTGACCACCGCGCCGCTGCACGGGTGGACCGTTGTCAACGCCGACCAGACGGTCACCTACACCCCGGAACCGGGCTGGCGCGGGACGGACACCTTCACGTACACGCTCACCGACCCGCAGCTCGGCACCGGCACCGCCACCGTCACGGTGACCACCGGGAACACCCCGCCGGCCGCCGTCGACGACCAGATCGCCACGGCGCGCGGCCGGCCGGTCACGGTCCCGGTGCTCGCCAACGACACCGACGCGAACGGCGACACCCGCACGCTGCTCTCGGTGACCCAGCCGGCGCCCGGCACCGGCACGGTCACGATCAGCGGAGACGACGTGAACTACACCCCGCCGTCCTCGTCGTACCAGGGCGCGGCCGTGTTCACGTACACGATCTCGGACGGCAACGGCGGCACCGCGACCGGCAACGTCCGGGTCGACGTGGGCAACACCGTCCCGGTCGCGGCCGACGACACCGGCGTCACCGGATACCTCGGCACCGTGACCGTGCCGGTGCTCGCCAACGACACCGATCCGGACGGCGACACCCTCTCGGTGCTGTCGGTGACCCAGCCGGCGGGCGGCACCGGCACGGTCGTGATCGACGGCACCGGGGTCCGGTACACCGCGCCGGCCGGGTTCTCCGGCGACGCGACGTTCTCGTACACCGTCTCGGACGGCAACGGCGGCACCGCGACCGCGCAGGTGGTGGTCACCGTCGCGAACGCGCCGCCGGTCGCCGTGGACAAGACCGCGACCACGGCGTACGGCACCCCGGTGACGGTGGACGCGGTGGCCGGCTCCAGCGACCCGAACGGCGATCCGCGCAGCGTGCTGTCGACCACGGCGGCCGGCAACGGCTCGGTGGTCCGCAACGCCGACGGCACGGTCACCTACACCCCGAACATGAGGTTCTCCGGCGTCGACCAGTTCGACTACACGCTCGCCGACGGCCGGGGCGGGACCGCGACCGCCCGGATCACGGTGACCGTCGCGAACGGGGTGCCGGTCGCCCGCGACGACACGGTCACGGCCACCTCGAACGCGCCCGTGACGATCGACGTACGGGCCAACGACACCGACCCGAACGACGACCCGCTCACCGTCACCGTCGACACCCCGCCGGCGCACGGCACGGCGAGGGTGGTCGGCGGCCGGGTCGTCTACACGCCGGCGGCCGGCTACCACGGCCCCGACTCGTTCCACTACACGGTCAGCGACGGCAGGGGCGGCAGCGCCGGCGCGACGGCCACGATCACCGTGCTGAACGTGGCGCCGGTGGCCCGCGCCGACTCGGTCGCCACCGACTCGGCCACCGCCGTGACCATCCCGGTCCTGGACAACGACACCGACCCGAACGGCGACGCCCTGAGCGTCTCGGCGACCACCGCCCCGGCCCACGGCACGGTGGTCCGCACCGCCGCCGGGACGCTCGTCTACACCCCGGCGCCCGGGTTCGTCGGCATCGACGCGTTCACGTACACCGTGGTCGACCCGGCCGGGCTCTCCGACACCACCACGGTCACCGTGACGGTGCACAACGCCCCGCCGATCGCCGTCGACGACCGGTTCCCGGTCGAGCCGGGCCGGGCGACCACCCTGCCGGTGCTGGCGAACGACATCGACCCGAACACCGGCCAGACGCTGACCGTGGTCTCGGTGGGCCGGGCCGGCAAGGGCACGGTCCGGCTGACCGGCGGCACGGTGGTCTACACCCCGGAGAAGGGGGCGACCGGCACCGACACGTTCACCTACGTGATCACCGACGACCGCGGCGAGACCGACGAGGCGACAGTGACCGTGGTGATCGACGAGCTGCCGTCGGCGTCGCCGGACACCGCCTCCACCACCTCGGGCAAGGCCGTCGACATCGACGTCACCGCCAACGACACCGATCCGGAGGGCGGCGCGCTCACCGTCGTCTCGGCCGGGAAGCCGGCGCACGGCACGGCCCGGGTGGTCGGCGGCCGGGTCCGCTACACGCCGAAAACCGGGTTCACCGGCAGGGACGCCTTCAGCTACACCGTGAAGGACGCGGCCGGCCACTCCGTCACGTCGACGGTCACGGTCACCGTGACGCCCGCGCCGGTGCTGCCCGCCGCCCCGGACAAGGCCGTCCGCGGCGAGCCGGGCAAGCCGCTCCTCATCACGATGCCGAGCACCGACAGGAGCGGCCACCAGATCAAGATCAAATCCATCGGTACGCCGGAGAACGGCACCGCCCGGCTGAACAGCGACGGCACCGTCACCTACACGCCGAAGGCCGGTTTCCGGGGCACCGACACGTTCACCTACGACGCCGTCGACGCCTCCGGCACCGTGCTGCACGGCACCATCACGGTGACGGTGGCCGGCGCCAACCGCCCGCCGACAGCCACGAACGACCGCTACGCCACCTCGGCCGGCAAACCCATCTCGATCGAGCCGGCCGCCGACGACAGCGATCCCGACGCCGACCACCTCACCCTGGTGCGCGTAGGCAAGGCCGGCCACGGCACCGCCGTGATCGACGGCAACGGCCACGTCACCTACGCCCCGGACGACGGCTTCACCGGAACCGACACCTTCACCTACACGGTCGGCGACGGCCACGGAGGAACCGCCACCGCCACAGTGACCGTCACGGTGAGCGACCACCTGGCCCGAACCGGCGCCGACATCTCCTCGGTCCTCAATACCGGAGTGGCGATCCTGCTCCTAGGAGGCGTCCTCTACACGGCAACCCTCCACAGCGCCACCACCCCAGGCCGCCACCGCCCAGGCCGCCACAAGGCCTAACCCCCACCCACCCCTCGCCCCTCGCCCCTCGCCCCTCGCCCCTCGCCCGATCTTGTGACTCTCTGCGGACCCGGTCCTGCACAGAATCACAAGATCGGGCCTCACCCGCCCTGCCCCGCCCCGCCCCCGCTTCGCCCGATCTTGTGACTTCCTGCGGGAACGGTCCTGCAGAGAGTCACAAGATCGGGCAGGGGGGCAGCGGCAGCGGCAGCAGAGAACCAGGGCCGGACGCGAAAAGGGCGGCCCGCCGAAGCGGACCGCCCTTTTTACGACTGGACTCAGAAGTCCATGTCACCGCCGCCCGGGGCGCCGGCCGGAGCCGGGTTCTTCTCGGGCTTGTCGGCCACGACGGCCTCGGTGGTGAGGAACAGCGCGGCGATCGACGCGGCGTTCTGCAGCGCCGAGCGGGTGACCTTGGCCGGGTCGATGATGCCCGCGGCCAGCAGGTCGACGTACTCGCCGGTCGCGGCGTTCAGGCCGTGACCCGCCTCGATGTTGCGGACCTTCTCCACCACGACGCCGCCCTCGAGGCCGGCGTTCACGGCGATCTGACGCAGCGGGGCGTCGAGCGCGACCTTGACGATCTGCGCACCGGTCGCCTCGTCGCCGGCCAGGTCCAGCTTGTCGAACGCGGTCTTGCCGGCCTGGACCAGCGCGACGCCACCACCGGGGACGATGCCCTCCTCGACGGCCGCCTTCGCGTTGCGAACGGCGTCCTCGATGCGGTGCTTGCGCTCCTTCAGCTCGACCTCGGTGGCCGCGCCGACCTTGATGACCGCAACGCCGCCGGCCAGCTTGGCCAGGCGCTCCTGCAGCTTCTCACGGTCGTAGTCGGAGTCCGAGCGCTCGATCTCGGCGCGGATCTGGTTGACCCGGCCCTGGATCTGCTCGGCGTTGCCGGCACCGTCGACGATGGTGGTCTCGTCCTTGGTGATGACGACCTTGCGGGCCTGGCCCAGCAGGGTCAGGTCGGCGGCGTCGAGCTTGAGGCCGACCTCTTCGCTGATGACGGCGCCACCGGTCAGGATGGCGATGTCCTCCAGCATGGCCTTGCGGCGGTCACCGAAGCCGGGGGCCTTGACGGCGACCGACTTGAAGGTGCCACGGACCTTGTTGACGACGAGGGTGGCCAGGGCCTCGCCCTCGACGTCCTCGGCGATGATGATCAGCGGCTTGCCGGACTGCATGACCTTCTCGAGGACGGGCAGCAGGTCCTTGACCGCGGAGATCTTGGAGTTCGCGATGAGGATGTAGGGGTCGTCGAAGACGGCCTCCATGCGCTCGGCGTCGGTCATGAAGTACGCCGAGATGTAGCCCTTGTCGAAGCGCATACCCTCGGTGAGCTCGAGCTCGAGGCCGAAGGTGTTGCTCTCCTCGACGGTGATGACGCCTTCCTTGCCGACCTTGTCCATGGCCTCGGCGATGATCTCGCCGACCGTGGAGTCACCGGCGGAGATGGAGGCGGTGGAGGCGATCTGCTCCTTGGTCTCCACGTCCTTGGCGAGCTGCTGCAGGCCCTCGGAGACGCTGGCGACAGCAGCCTCGATGCCCCGCTTCAGCGCCATCGGGTTGGCACCGGCGGCGACGTTGCGGAGGCCCTCGCGGACCAGCGCCTGGGCGAGGACGGTCGCGGTCGTCGTGCCGTCACCGGCGACGTCGTCCGTCTTCTTCGCGACCTCCTTGACCAGCTCGGCGCCGATCTTCTCGTACGAGTCCTCGAGCTCGATCTCCTTGGCGATGGATACACCATCGTTGGTGATCGTGGGGGCGCCCCACTTCTTCTCGAGGACGACGTTGCGGCCCTTGGGGCCGAGCGTCACCTTGACGGCGTCGGCAAGCTGGTTCATGCCGCGCTCGAGGCCCCGACGAGCCTCCTCGTCGAATGCGATGATCTTGGCCATACGGCGTTGTCCTCCCGGACATCCGCGGTGCCGGGCCTCGTCGGCCCCGCTCTCCGCACGTTGAGGAACGTCTGTGGACGTCACCACCTGGCGATGTGACGTCCTCAGGCCGAGCCGGATAGCCCGCGACGACCGGTTTCGTGTCGCAGCGCCGATGGCAGCGCGGCGACCGGAACCCCACCGTCCCGACCTGCTGGCACTCACTAGCCGCGAGTGCCAATCACTTGTTTAGCACTCCCCGGTGGCGAGTGCAAGAAACCCCATCTTCCCGCGAAACCCTCGAACGGGCCCGGCATTCTCGTAAGGATCTTGAAAGCGCTGGTCAGGGTTGCCGGACCGCCCGGAGGGCTGTAGTGAGGACGTCATGGAGAACTGGACCGTACGCCGGGTCACACCAGAGGATGCGGGCCGGATGCGTGCGCTGCGCCTGGAGATGCTGGCCGACAGCCCGCTCGCGTTCCTGGAGACCCTGGCGCAGGCGGCGGCCCGGCCGCACGAGAGCTACCGGCAACGGATCCGGCAGTCGTCGACCGGCAACGAGACGGCCCAGTTCATCGCCGGGCCGGTTGACGGCGGGAATCCCCTGATCGGGCACGCCGGCGGGACGGTGCTGCCGGACGAGCCGGGCTGCACCGTCGTCTTCGCGGTCTACCTGACTCCGGCGCACCGGGGCGGCAAGGTCCTCGCCCGGCTCGTCGACGCGGTGGCCGACTGGTCCCTCGCGGCCGGCCGGGACGAGCTGATGCTGGAGGTGGTGGTCGGCAACGGGCGGGCCGTCCGGGCGTACGAGAAGCTGGGGTTCGCGGACACCGGGGTGCGCCTGCCGCACCCGACCGTCCCGCAGCTGACCGAGCTGCAGATGCGCCGGCGGATCTGATGAAGCCGCGGACCCGCTCGATCCTCACCGCCGTGAACGGCACCACGGCGGCGGGCCTGCTCATCGCGAAGGCGACCGGTGCGCGGCTCACGAAGGGCCCGGACGGCATCTACATCGCCGAGGGCTACCGCTTCGCCAAGCCGCCGGCGTCCTGCTTCACGGTCGGCTCGGTGATCATCACGAAGCGGACCGCGGAGTGGCTGCTGGACGAGCGCCGGGCCCGGCTGCTCAAGCACGAGAGCCACCACGCGAGCCAGTACGCCGTGCTCGGCCCGCTCTTCTGGCCCGCGTACTGGATCGCCTGCGGCTGGTCGATCACGCTGACGAAGTCGTACGGTGTCCGCAATTTCTTTGAAAAGAGGGCCGGACTGGGTGACGGGAACTATCCCGAGGTCCTGCCCCTGAGGCCGTGGGTGCAGCGCCTGCTGCGGAGAGCGTGAGGATTTGGTCGGGAGGACGGACGCACAGCGCCTCCGGCACGAAGCCATATGGGTCAGCGCTGGATCGTTGGGTCCCTCGGAGATTGTCGCCAATGTCCAGGTGAGGGGCCTCGTACGGCGTCGCGTCCTCCCGCAGAGAGCATCCTGCCCATCCGGAGATCGGATCGCAAGTCCTCAGGAGGGGTATTTCTCGACAACCGGCAGAGAACCGGTCACGGAGAGTTATCCGAGCAGGCCGGCCTCGCGCGCGCCCTTGAGCGACGGCTTGATCGTGTGGGTCGGTCCAACCTGGCCGGAGATCGCGTCCAGAGTCTTCAGACCCTCACCCGTGTTGTAGACGACGGTCTCCTTCGCCGGGTCCAGCCTGCCGCTCTCGACCAGCTTCTTCAGCACGGCCACGGTGGTGCCGCCGGCCGTCTCGGCGAAGACGCCGGTGGTCTCGGCGAGCAGGCGGATGCCCGCGCGGATCTCGTCGTCGTCGGCGTAGTCCATCCAGCCGCCGGTCCGCTTCACGGCCTCGATCGCGTACGGCCCGGCCGCCGGGTCGCCGATGTTCAGCGACTTCGCGATGCCGGTCGGCTTCACCGGGGTGATCACGTCGGTGTCCGCGTGCAGCGCCGTCGCGATCGGGTTGCACCCGGCCGACTGCGCGCCGAAGACGGTCCAGCCGCCCTCCGGCGCTTCGACCAGTCCGATCTCGACGAGCTCGGTGAACGCCTTGTCGATCTTGGTGAGCAGCTCGCCGGACGCCATCGGGATGACGACCTGCGCCGGGATGCGCCAGCCCAGCTGCTCGGCCACCTCGTACCCCAGGGTCTTGGAGCCCTCGGCGTAGAACGGCCGGACGTTCACGTTGACGAACGCGGTGTCCTCGAACTCGTCGGTCTCGACCAGCTCGCTGCAGAGCCGGTTCACGTCGTCGTAGGAGCCCTCGATCGCGACCAGGTCACCGCCGTAGACGGCAGTCGTGACGACCTTGCCCTGCTCCAGGTCGGAGGGGATGAAGACGATGCTCGGCACGCCGGCGCGGGCCGCGTGCGCGGCGACCGAGTTCGCCAGGTTGCCGGTGGAGGCACAGGAGAAGCGGTTGAAGCCGAGCTCCTTCGCCGCGGTGAGCGCCACCGAGACGACCCGGTCCTTGAACGAGTGGGTCGGGTTCTGCGAGTCGTCCTTCACCCAGAGCGGCGCGGTCAGGCCGACCGCGGCGGCCAGGGCCGGCGCGCTCACGAGCGGGGTCAGGCCGGGGTCGAGGGTCACCCGGGTGGCCGGGTCCTGCCCGGCCGGCAGCAGCGCCGCGTAGCGCCAGATGTTCTGCGGACCCGCCTCGATCTCGGCCCGGGTCACCCGCGCGAGCGCCGCCTCGTCGTATGCGACCTCGAGCGGGCCGAAACACTCGTAACAGGCGTGCTGCGCGGCGAGCGGGTATTCGGCACCACAGGCGCGGCAGACGAGCCCGCGAGCGGGCGACGTGGTGGTGCTGCTGGGTGCGCTGACGGTAGACGTCATCGAGGCCTTCCTCTCATCTTTCCCCGCGGCGACCTGCCGTAACGAGGACGGAATTAGCACCTGCCGCGGACAAAGGCCTCGTCATCGAGACACGCGCGGTGGTTGCCGGGGCTTCATCGGGCCGTTCCCTCTGCCCCTCTGGATGAGGTATTCAGTTGTTTCCCGAAGCTTACGACGAGACACCGCGATCACCACACCGAGTTCCCGAGGTGTGAGCGACTACTCTCAAGATGTCGCAGCGGGGTGGGTGGCACAGACCGTCGCTCACGCCGAGGGCCCGGCCCGGGGCGCTGGCCGCTGCGCGTCCATCCCGCGCCCGCGAGCCGGGCGACCGGAGTGAGTGGTTGCGCCCTCCTCCTATCAGTCCCCACCCCAAGCAATTCCCCCACCGCCAGGCTGCACAGAAGAGCGACAAAACGGGCGCCCACACAGCCATGACGTACAGCCCGACACTCTGGCTGCACAAGAAAGCGGCAAAACGGGCGCCTACACAACCGTGACGTGCAGCCGAATATCAGCCCGCCACTCCCGCCACTGGCGGCCGGATAGCGGCCCGCTGATGGTCATGCCCTTCCCGGGGGACGGCCGGACACTGCCCCGCTGATCATGAGCGGATGCCGGTCGGCTTCGGGTCGGCCCGCAGGTCGTTGTGGTGCGCATGGCCGGCCTGGTCACGGTTCGCGGGTCGCGATCCCGGTCTTCGACAAGACCCTGCCGACGATCGCGGCCTGCCTCGACGCGAACCTGCGGCGCCCGGGCGGCGTTCCGGCTCATGCCCTGACCTACGACGAGAAGACGATCACCCTCGAGCACGTCGCCGACGTGTCCGTGACCGCCGGCGGGAGATCCGCCGGCCGTCAGCTGGGGAAGGTCACACGGTCGTTGACAGCCGAACACCCGGCTGTGCGGGAGAGCGGCAAAACGGACGCCCACCCAGCCATAGCGTGCAGCCCGACACACCGGCTGCACGGGAGAGCGACAAAACGGGCGTCCATACAACCGCGGCGTACAGCCGGACAGACCGGCTGTGCGGGAGAGCGACAAAACGGGCGTCCATACAACCGCGGCGTACAGCCGGACAGACCGGCCGCGCGGGAGAGCGACAAAACGGGCGCAGCGCCGGCGTGCGGCCCGGGACTGCTGCTGCCGGGTACGGGCGGCCAGACAGTCCTGCGGTGGTGGGGACTGACAGGAGGAGGGCGCAACCACTCACTCAGGACGCCCGGCCCGCGGGCGCGGGATGGACGCGTAGCGGCCAGCGGACCGGGGTGGGCCCTCGGCGTGAGTGCCCTGTGTCAACCGGCGGGTTGGGTTTGGTTGAGTAGGTTTTGCAGGGCGCGGTGTTCGGCCGGGTTGTAGGGGGTGTT